>DAOVER010000048.1 GCA_030668875.1 Candidatus Heimdallarchaeota archaeon | reverse complement strand
TTATAGAGATTTTTTGCTTGATGACAAATTCTACTCAGTGCTGGATGATACTCCACTTCTATACGCTCTGCACGCAATACCTTTGCCATCCATAGTTAACCCAGAGTTCACTATAAAAACACCCGTACTATCACTAAAATGCTACTAGATTTACACCCTAATAAGACAAAAAGACAAAAACATATTATAAATGCCATAAAAAACCATGAGCATATTTCAGAATAACGACTTGAAAAATTTCCAGATGACCTTTTTGTTAATTTTTGATTCACCAAAATTTCTTGTTCCAAACACGTAATTAACATGACTTACCTCTAGTTTGGTTTTGTGTATTTTCAAAAAGTCGAATAGAACCTTGTATCCTTCCAAAATGAAATCTTTTCTATGGCTGGAGATAGTTTGTTTCCAGATATTAGTTTCTGAAGCAAATAGGCCTGACATTATATCTTTTACTCTATTTCTCCTTCTGATCATTAAAGAAAAACTGCCTAACCCTCTAGCAACATAAGACATAAGTTTTCGATGAATTGGCCATTTTCCAATCACTTCCACTCTATTTCCTGCAACTAGATTAAACCCTTCTTCTAGTTTTTTGTAAAATCGTGGTAGTGATTCTGCAGGATGTTGTAAATCTCCATCCATTACAAGAAAGTAATTAGTTTTACAATCCATTATTGCATCTAAGACACTTATCGTTAATCCATGAATTAGCGCAGATTTTCTATCAAGAAACTTTACACTTATGTTTCCCTCAAAACCCTCTACTAATTTCTTTGTTTTATCTTCTGAACCATCATCAGCTACTATTACATTTGCATGGGGGGTGATTTCCTCTATCTTTTCTAGTAATAGCGAGATAGTCTTCTCTTCGTTTAAGGTAGGGATTATTACAGTTAAGTGGGAATAACTTTCATTTGAAGGTTTCATTATCTCTGACATTATCTCGAAAAACCATTTAAAAATCTTAAGCAAACTCTTTGATGGAGTTTTTTGTTTTTTCTTAATTCTTTGAGACTAAGAAAATACTCAAATACACCTCAAAGTTCTTTATTATAATGAGCTTATCACCTAACGTTACTTACATCATCAAAATCATTAATGCTGGGGATTATGCAGTAGGGAAAACTAGCTTAGCAGTACGTTATACCCAGAACCGCTTCTCTTCATCTTATCTTCCAACGCTTGGAGTTGATTTCTATAGTAAGAACATTCAATATGATGAGGATACCATACTTAGAATAGTTCTTTTTGATACAGTTGGTCAAGATAAATTAGCCACTTTAAGAAAACGTTATTACACAGGTGCTCATGGTGCTGTTATCGTTTATGATATAACAAGAAAGGAATCATTTGACCATATAAGTAACTGGATTAATGAAGTTGAAGAAAAATGTCCGGAAATCCCCATTATTATTGTTGGCAACAAAACTGATTTAGAAGAAGAACGTTCTGTAGAGATTAAAGAAGCCATTGAAAAATGGGAAGAAAAGGGTTACATGGTTCTTGAATCTTCAGCCAAATTTGGCGAAGGAGTTGACGATATCTATACTATCATTGCCAAAAAAGTTATGGAAAAGATGGGATATTAAACAGATCTCCACAATTCAATTGCAATTATTTTACCATTTTCTAAAAATAATCTTGGAACATAATTATCTGCAACAAATGATCCATCTTGTAATGAAACTTTAGATTCAGTTCCAGGTTTCTCAAGATTTTCAGGAGCAATGTAAAGAGAATCATCTATGATAATATAGTCTCTTATGCTGTTACTCATAGGTGGAAGTATTTTCAGTTGCTTTATGACATGTTCTACATCTATGACTTTTGTATCAATAGTAGAGCTATATCTGCGTTCAGTTGTAGTGATTACTTCTTTTTTAGTTCCAGTTTTTTGTTTTGGCTTTGGCTTTGGCTTTGGTTTAGCTGCGGATTTCAATGTTGGTTTTGGGGCAGGTTTTTTGATTTCTAGAGGTTTGACTGCCAAAGGTTTTGGTTTTGGTGAAGGCATATCCTTAGAATTAACGTTGCAAGCCTCATCTACTGCTTTAGTAAATTCATCGGTTGTATATGATTCTTCTAAGTTAACAATTTTGTAACCAAGTTCCATTCGAATTCTTGCAGTTTCCCTTGCACAAGCAAATTTTGAATGTGGTGATGCTTGTCCCCCTATCCATGTGTAAATTTTCTTTTGCATGTGAGAGATTACTAACAAAACGTTTTCGGATTTTATTGCTACTTCCTTGTTATAGCATTCAGTTAACTCTCCTGAGGATTGTATAATATAAAGACTCATACAAGAAGACTAACTGCATCTCATTTTTATACTTGGTGATAGCTTCAAGAGGATTTTCTAAATTTGCTCAAAATCTGTATATATTTGGAACATTATTACTTAAAGAATGCTTGTATTTTATTCCTTTTCTAACGAGAATCAGTATCCTTAGAAAAACATGCTATTAACTAGATGTGCTATTAAAAGAACTTTCTTATATTAGTTCACAAAAGTGCTTACGAGCAAACGTTAAATACTCATTCTACAATATAGTTTGTAGGACATAGTCTTAAGATTCACATTAGGTGATAATATTATGAGTTCAAGAATTATTGAATCAATTGCTTATTCGTATATTGGTAGATTAGTTGAACCTTATTTAGCTGAATTTGAAGGTCTCAAACTGACTTTAAGAAAAGCCGGGATAGATAAAAGTGTAAGAATGTACCTGAGCGTAAGAATCTTTTGGGCAATAATTTTGGCTGTTGTATCATTGATATCTCTTATTGCTATTTATATCGTAGTTGAGAATTTCTCAATAATACTAGTAATAATATTACCTATTTTAGTTCTAACGAGTATGTTTGTGTATAGTTGGGTTTATCCTAGTTATCTAGTAGGTGTAAGAAAAACCAAGTTAGAAGCAGCCTTACCAACCGCATCAAGTTATATGACTGCAATGGCATCAGCTGGAGTTACACCAGATAGGATCTTTCTTTCTTTAACGAAGGAAAAAATAGGCGAAGCTATTGTTAAGGATGCAAAGAAAATTTCCAGAGATATTCAAGTTTTTGGTTATGATATTGTTCTTGCATTAAGTCAAGCCTCTCTTAGATCTCCATCTCCCAAATATTCAAGTTTTCTTGAAGGAATAATTGGAACCTTTACTTCAGGAGGAGAACTTCAAAGATTTCTTGAAGTATCCACTGAAACACTATTGGAGGATAAAGTCCAAAGAGAAAAGAATTTCATTGAAACCCTAGGAATCATGGCTGAATTGTTTATGGTTCTAGGTGTAGTGTCTCCAATATTTTTTATAGTTATTTTAGCTATGATGTCAATGCTTGGAGGAGCTGGAGCTGAGAATTCCACAATAATGATGGCAGTTTTAGTTTATATAATTATTCCAATTTCAGAATTGGCAATTATTGTGCTAATAGACGCACAACAACCAGAAATGTAGGTGAATGAGATGTCAGTAGGCGAAGAAGTAGAAGTAGAAACAAAACAGTTTCAAATTACTCAAGATGTGATTTACTGGGCGATAGCTATCATTTCCGGAGTAATTTTAGTAACTCTCGGATTGGTAGATGTTATTGCAACAAGTAGCGGTGGAGACTTCATAACAATTCTAGATATCAATGATTTTGTTATCCTGGCAATAATCGTTGTTATAGGCATTCCCACATTTCTAATAGTTTTAAGAGAAGAAAGAAGACAATCAAGAATAGATGAAAATTTACCTTATCTCCTTCGAGAGATTAGTAATGCACAACGAACAGGTATGAGTTTACCAAGAGCAATACAAGAATCTGCTAAAAGGCATTATGGACCATTAACTCCTGAACTAAGAAAAATGTCAAGTAAAATCACTTGGGGAATACCATTCAACAAAGCAATGGAAGATTTTCAGTCTGCAGTTGATACTCCTTTGGCTCAAAGGGCAACTATACTTATTCTTGAAGCGGAAAGGTCAGGAGGAAATCTCGAAGAGATTTTTGAAGCAACTGAGCATCATATTCAAACCCTTCTTAATCTTAAGAAAGAAAGAGAGGGGGCAATGAAGCCTTATGTTTGGATAGTCTATGCTTCCTATGTAATATTCATCATGGTTGTTGTAATCTTGTTCATAACATTCTTTATTCCATTTGGTTCAGCAAATATCTCAGCAGATCAAACAGCTGGTATGTTTTTAATGGAGATAGATTTAGACACGTTGGAGATATTATTTCTACACATGCTTGCTGTCCAAGGCTTTTTCTCAGGTCTCGTAGCAGGAAAGATGTCAAAAATGTCCATAAAAGCCGGATTAATGCACTCTGTTGTAATGATGTTTATTGGTTGGTTTGCTTTTAAAATACTTATTCAACCAGACAATCCGTTAATCGCTATAAATGTATAATAAAAGGTGAAACCATATGCCTAAATTAGAAGATGATGTCAAATCTCTAAAAGATGAAATAGGGGAAGTTAAACGAGTTGTTAATCAAATCAGTTTTAATATTGTAAGAATGATGGGTACCCTAGATAAAACTGGTAGACCAAGCTCTGACGGTACTTCTTCTAAAGGATCTGTTGGTTCAGTTTCTGTTGATCTGGGTCCTTTGGAGGACAAAATTGAGCGAATAGAATCAATGATGAGCACAAAAACAGATTTAGCGGGTCTCAAGGAACAAGTTGAAAATCTTGTTTCTGAAAAGATTAAAAACGCTGAAAATATGCAAGAAAGAGCCAATAATCTTCTAGAAAAAGGTATGGAACTAGTGGAACTAGAAGCCACTCTTGCCGAGATAAAATCACTACTAGAAGAACGTATATTGGGTGATGAATCAGAAGAAAAAGGAGAATAAAAATTGACAAAATCTAGTCTGAAGCGTAGTCTGAAGCGAATCAGAAAGAGTAAACTTGCTCAAGTTAGAGGAGTTGATTTTGCTTTAGCTATGCTAATTTTTATTATAGCATTTAGTCAAGTTGTATTAGTACTAACAAATCTACTGATTCCTTCACTTATTCAAATGGAAACTTATTCAAAGGAACAGGATTTGAGCAGGTTATATCACAATGTCTTTCTTACAGAGGGATCTCCCTCCAATTGGGGTCAGATTGGAACAGCCTCAATGACTGATTTCCGCTTAGGCTTAATGAATAATCAACATTCACTTGATTTCACAAAAGTCAACAGATTAGTTTCTGGCATAACTAGCTATTGGAGTTTAAATTATATTAATGTTAAAACGTCCTATGGACTACTTAACGATTTTGCCATTGAAATTAGCTCACCAATTCGTGTATCAATTGATGCATATACAGCTTCCTTAGGCAACATAAATCTTTATGGCTCCGTTAAGGAATTCCAGACTAGTATAGACGACGCAAAAATCTGGGCATTTGTTATCGATGCCGATGGTTCAGTTGCAATAAACTCTACAACAACACAAAATATCTCTGGTTCCATCAGCTATCACTCTTCATTTTCGACAACAATGAGTGACTATTATACAATCGTGGTTTTTGCTGAGGTTGGAGAAGTTTATCAAGATTATACTGTTATGAGATTATACAAAGGAGGAGGATTAGAGTATTCGGAAATAACGATGGACTATACTCCCTTTGTAAGAGAGAATACTGATGTAGATTATAGTGCAGTTGATGTAAGTGTTACTAGAGCTCCTTTGAGTGATGTCGCCAAAGCTATAGTTGTTTTTCCATTTGAAGATCCTAGTGTTTCCTACTTTATTCATGATCTTCAACAAATTGGTAGCGTTGAAGGAGAAATTTATTTTGGTGAGCAAGTAGCTATGCCTGCTAATGGTTTGTCAGTAGTTGTTGTACATGAACGAGAAAATATAGAATATAGGGCAGGATATCTTGGCGTTCCTATGTTTTTAAGACAGTCTGATGGAGGAATTTACGGACCATATTCCGATCTCAATCAACAGACTTACATCTCTGAAACATATACAATGAATATGCGAGGTCTACTAGTTAAGTGTCGAGTTTGGTATTGGTGATGAATATGAGAAGAAAAATAATGAACAAAAAAGGTCAGTTGTTTATTATTGAAGCATTCATTGCAGTTTCTGTAATGATTATCATGGTTACTGCTTTGTATGAAGTGCGAATTGCGACACAACCTCCAATTGTTCCTAGTTACAACGTCGAGTTGTATGAAGCTATGACAACTTTAGATACTAATGGGCAATTGAATGAATTTTTGATAGCACTTAATTCTGGAACAGCTGAAGATATCGCTTCAATAAAAACTATAATTGAACAAGCTATTTTGGTAACTCTGCCTGACAATGGTAGATTCACACTTTATTGTGAAAATCTTGTAACGGAGGAGGTTATAGAAAGTAGTTGGATAAATAAAGGTTATACCTATACGGAGGAAACTATGGGAATAGATTATCTTTTATTATCTAGAAATGGTGATTATGCTCCTCACCAAATTCATATTCAATATTGGTTGATAGGTGTCTAAAATGGGTAATAATATATTCAAAGTGAGAAAAAGAAAAGGACAAGTTTTTCTTCTCCTATCAATTGTTATCTTAATTTATTTAGTACTCTTATCAACAACAGTATATCGAATTACTCAAAGTCCGTATATCAATCCAACACCTAATCAAGGACAAATTAATTTCTACGTAGAAAATTCTGTTTCGTCATTAGAACAACTTGTTGATGTTGCAATCTCTCAATATTCAAGAAGTTATACAAAAGATAGCATTATTGTATTAATAACTGAAGGAATTACTGTGGTAGAATCTTTCCTAGATAGCCACAATTTACCCTCAACGTTAACATTCGATAACTCAACATTTAGTATATCAAACTCCAGCACATCTGCTAATCCAACTTATATTACTTGTTCTATGGAAATATCTATTCATATTGATAGTCCAGATTATTACTTTGATGCAACATTCGTTTTTGGTGCAACATATTATCTAGAAATATCAGAAACAATAGGGACTGAAAATTATATCTATATCTATAAGCTTAGCAATGGTTATAGAACCATTATCAACGATGCAACAATTACTATAGAACCTACAACTTCCGTGAGTAACCTTTTAGATGGAAGATATGAAGCAGATCTACAGGTTGGGCAAGTATTATCTGCTGTATTATCAAATAACATTCTTTTATGGTTAGAAGTGTAAAGAGGATTTAATCCTATTCACTCTACCTCAATACTATAATCTTTCTTCTTATCATCATCTTCTTTGACTTCAATGATGACTTCTAAAACACCGTTTTTGTACTTAGCCTTAGCAGTATCAATGTTCACAGCAACAGGCAAACTCACAGATTTCTCGTATTTACGGTACTGAGAATGAGCTTTTATGGTTAAAGCTCTTTCAGATCCACTCAACTTAATATCTCCTTTATTGATACCTGGAACTTCAGCAATCACTCTTACTTTATCTCCTTCTTTGAAGACGTCAATTAACGGTTCCCTAACATCTGTAGTTTCGATGTCACCATATGCTTTAGGTTTGATATTGCCAAATTGACCAAAGGTAGGCTTTCCATCAGGTCCAACCCCAATGTTGAAACCAAAGACATAGGGATTATTCATCATATCTTCAAGACTACCTGAATCCATTCCTTCTTCTATATTTTTCATGAGATTTTTCATCAATTCATCCATGATTTTTCCAAAGGATGATCCTTTGAAATATGGTAGGAATTTTTCCATTATTTCATTGATATCACTAAAATCTCCACTTATGTTAGACAAATCAAACGGAAATGTGAAATCGTCTTCTATATCATCTTCAGGTTTTTTCTTTTTCTTTTTATTATTATCATCATCTGGATTCAAGTTATTGCACCTATGTTTTATACATTGAAACTTTGTTTTCTAAATATTTAAACCCAATTATTTGAATGAAATACAAAATTAAAAATAAAATATAAAAGAAGAAAAAGGAGTTTAAGCTTTTAGTCCTTTTCGAGCTTTTTCCAAAGCTCTATCTGGATCAGAATTATACTCTTGAATAACAGATGCTACATCCTCAAAGTATCTTATACGTTTCTTAACCATCCATCGGAGAATGGTTTTTCTTCTTTCTAATTCGTCGAAGATTTCTTGTTCTTCCAATCCTGTATTTTCCATTATTTTCTCAAGAACATAACTTCTCCCGAAGTAGATGAAAGTATCATCTTTTGGATTCCATTGGTATAATTTATTTGTCAATATTTCTTCTGTTACAGGGTCAAGGCCAATCAATTCTGTTACGGATTGGGTTCTACGAGCGAATTTAGATTGTAAGCGGACTTTACGAATAACATGGATTAAATCAAGAGACTTCATCATTGAACGTGGAATGTTCATTGGTTTGCTTTCTAACCTGTGAATGACACCTTCAACAGAGTCACCGTGAATAGTTCCTAAACCTCTGTGACCTGTACTCATTGCTTGGAACATTGCGTAAGCTTCGTCACCACGGATTTCTCCTACAATAATATAATCGGGCCTCTGTCTCATTGCAGCACGAAGTAGCTCATACATAGATATCTGACCTCGTCTGTACCCAGTTTCAGTTGTTTCACCAAAACCTGAACGAACAACACTTGGTATCCAGTTCTCGTGTGCAAGATTCAATTCTGCAGTATCTTCAATGGTTACAACCTTCAAGTCTGGTTTAATCATCATAGATATAGTGTTGAGTAGAGTGGTTTTTCCTGCTGCAGTACCCCCTGCAATAAGAGTACTAACATTATGTTCCATTGTGAACCAATAATATGCAGCTATATCTAGATCTATTGTATTGTATAAAATAAGATCTGTAATTGTAAATGGATCTGCTTTGAATTTTCTTGCTGTGAATGTAGACCCTCTTTGAGTTACTTCTTTTCCATAAGTTAGCTGGATTCTACTACCATCTGGTAAAGAAGCATCCAACAGTGGATTAGCAATACTAATATGTCTGTTTGCTCTTTGAGCCAATTTTATGATGAAACTATCCAGAACTGTTGCGCTGTCAAAAGAAACATTGGTTGAAATTGATTCGTACTTCCTATGCCATACATAGATTGGTATACCTATACCATCACATGAAATATCTTCTATATTTGGATCTAACATAAAAGGTTGGATTTTACCATAACCTATAAGATCGCGAGCTAGATAATACATAATTTTCTCAAATTGTGATTCATTTAGAGAAATTCGATATCTTTTGATAATGTCAACTATTTTCTTTTTAAGAAACTCTTCAGCTTTTTCTGTGGATTTTAGAACGGAAAGATCAACATCAAGTTCGTCAATCATGATATCCATGATTTTCTTATAGATAGCTTGTTCTTTGCTGTCGAGTGGAATCTCAACAACCATATATTGTGTTCTTTTAGAAACTGGGTCAGTTTGGATTAATACATAGGAAAATGGAGGACTGACGGGGTATGTTTCTTCAAGAATCGGAACAGCAGCTGTATCAGTAAAAGCTTCGCCTGTATCTTCTTGCATAAAATATTATTATGATTTACTCTTTTTAAATGTATTTTTCATATTAGCTATAAATCTAATTAAAATTATAAGCAATGGAACAATAATTCAAGAAAAAGCACGAGGTGTTTTGTCAGTCTTCTAGAATTATGTTACTGGTTACACCATCGTAAGTGAAAGTTACTCTTGGGTTCTGTCCTGTACTCTCTATTATCCCTGTAATTGAAATACTTCCAGGAGATATAAGTAATGAAACTGTTACAGAAACATCTGGATTGTCGATCAAGCTTGCTTTTAGAGAGTAAGTTAGATTATTGAAAATCACTTCAATCTTATATTCTTCTTCTTGTATCTGTTTTGGAATATCCAGAACTAGCTCCGTATGAATAACTGTAGCCCCTTGAGCTATTTTCTTTAGCTCACTTTCCTTGAGCTCATGTATCGTCTCGGAAATATTCTGGAGAATATTTTCCATGCCCGTTTCTATAGATCTGTCTTCCATAGCACTATTTATCGACATCATCGTAACAGAAATCCCTCCGATAGCGAGGGTTCCCACAAGAAGTATTGATAGATACATAATATATTCGCTTGGCATTTTACTCTCCTATGTTAATGTAACAGATACTAGCATGTTTATTATATTTATCCTAATTAGATGACTTATAAAAGCTGGGTTAGCTGGATAGTATAACGGATATTCGTATTGGAAGAACCCAGCACCATGCAATATACGAACCTCACTATAAATATCATTCATGAAGCTTACTTCCTCAAGCTCTTGTTTTTCAGTTCCTAAGTAGTTTAATTGCATTGTTATGAATTGAGCATTAGATCTATCTCTTGAAGATTCATTGAGAGACAGTTTAAGATTAATTATATCCAGATTATAGATTTCTGTTACCCCTTCTGTTGTATAGTGTGTTGATAAAACATATCTGTAGTAAAGTGCTAAATCTAAATAATTTGAATCGTACACCGATCTTGTAGCATTAATTAAAGCAATTTCATTGTAAAGGGTACTAGAACCGTTTAAAAACATATAATCTTGGCTTTGAGGACCAACAATGTATCTATGTTCTCCTATATCATAATCCGTTACAGCTGTACTTCTTTGCACAATTCTGGTTATATTTTCCTGAAAAAGGAGTGCATTTTGTGCACCTGTTACATCTTTGAGTAGAAATAGGACTAACCAGCTAGAATCGAAAAACAGTTCTCCTATATCCTGATTGAAGTAAAACTGTCTATCTCCTGGTGGGGGGCTATTGACGAGGTCTTGTATCGTGTCATCCAGAGATACAAAATACAAATTGTTGCTATTGTTGTAAGTTTTATCTTTGAATCCATTGATACTAGGTACCATATAAACCAATGATATACCTATTGCAGCCATTGTTAGAACAAACATCAACATAATTGCAACAACAGGAGAGATTGCTCGTTTATTCTTCATGAATTTCATTGTATGAACTTACAATAATGTGCACTAATTAAAATTTATCGGAAACAGTAAGCTCATTTTTGTGTAAGGCAATCTATTTTCAACTTTTCTTTTATATCATTTAAAAATAACTTCTATTCTATAGTTTTTTCATCTGTAGAGATTACTCGCTTTAGAGGCTTAAATCAACTTTAGCTGGTGTTATAAACGCTTAAATAGTGTATTATATTTCCTATTATAAACATCTGTAACAACAAAATTACCAACATCTCTTCAAGAAAACAAGTGATTTGATGTTATAAATTCCGGGGTTTAAAAATCAATTAGTTTACTAACATATTAAGGGGATAAAATGACTACAATAGAATTAACAAAGAATGCTCTAACTGTTCTAGAGAAACGCTATCTGTTACGCGATGAAAACAAGAAACCTTTGGAAACACCAGAAGGATTGTTTAAACGTGTAGCGGATTTCATAGGAGAAACTGAAGAAGAAAAAGAGAAATTCTTTGAATTGATGGCCTCACTAAAGTTCCTTCCAAATTCTCCAACATTAATGAATGCAGGTACAAAGCTAGGAATGTTATCGGCGTGTTTTACGGAAAACCAGAAAATTAATACGTTTAATGGGTTCAAGAGAATAAAAGACATAGAAGTCGGAGAGCTTGTTCTCACAGCTGATGGAAATTTCAGCAAAGTTACTAACACAATGGTTAGAAGAAGCAAGAAGCATTACATCATTGATATTTGGAAACTTCCAACTAGCACGCTCTCAGTAACAGAAGACCACCCAATCTTAGCTTATAAAAATAGTGATGTGGATTGGGTTTTGGTTAAAGATTTAGAAGAACAAGATTTAGTAGCGGTATCTTATCCCAAAGAGATCAAAGATATTGATACTATTGAAATTTGTGATTACTTAAAAGATGATAGATATTTTGTTGAGGATGATCTCATAAAACAAGCTACAATTGACTCTCATTTAAGACATGGTAGTGTAAATGATAAAGTTAAACAAATAAAGAACACTATCCCTATTTCAGCTGATTTTCTTCGATTTATTGGATATTATGCTAGTGAAGGGGATTCTGACATGAATATGGTTAGATTTACTTTTTCTGATAAGGAAATTGGATATGCAGAAGATGTACTTTGTTTAGCTAAGAAGTTATTTGGATTAGAATCAAGAATAGAGGAAAATTCTAATGGACATTGGATCAATATAAGATTCCACTCTAAGGTATTTGCAGAATTTATCAATAATATTGTTGGTCGTGGATTTAATAAGAAAAAACTACCTACTTGGATGCTCACTTTACCTCCAGAAAAACAGGAAGGCTATGTCACAGGTTGTTTTAGAGGAGATAGTACTTTATATCTGAATAGACATATCCACAATGCAAGATTAGTGATGTGTAATTACGATCTTGTTTATGCTGCTTGGGTGATTTTAAATCGAATAGGAATTGTTTCCAGTTTCAGCACACCCTCCTTCCCTGAAATAGGAACTGAACAACCTTATTCGTGTACACTTTCAGCATCAGAAGCAGGAGATTTAATGAAAAATATTTATTCCCAGAAAATTACTGGAATGACACAAGCTTCAATGCAGAGATTGAAATACAAAATTATTAACGATACTTTGTTTTTACCTATCAGGAAAATTTCGATTATCAATGAGGAAAGTGAGGTTTATAATTTCGAAGTTGAAGAAGAACATACTTATGTAGCAAATTGTGTAGCAGTACACAATTGTTTTGTTTTACCTGTTGAAGATGACATGACCTCGATATTTGATGGAGTGAAAAATGCTGCTTTAATTCACCAAGGAGGAGGAGGATGTTGTGCAGCTGGAACCATTATACCTACACTAGAATATGGTTTTGTACCAATTGAAGAAATTCCAGGTTTTAGTCAAATACCTGCTGATGAAAAAGGCCATTCTGCTAAACCATTTAGTGTTTTTTCTTTTGATGAAACCACAGAGAGTTTTACAAGAGCTAAAGTATCCCAACTATGGAAATTTCAGAGGAATGAATATTATAGAATAGAGTTTGGTACTGAAGGGTTTATTGAAGTTACTAATTGGCATCCGTTCTACGTTTATGAACCTCTTCCCGATGGAAGAAGTGGAGGTATATATAAAACAAAAAGAGCTGATGAAATAACTGAAACAGATTGGTTAGTAAAACCATCTTTTCATGACAACATCTTCTTAAATGAAGAGCCTGATTTCTGGTGGTTATATGGATTCTTTTTGGGAGATGGAAGCATAGACAGTACAAAAAATGGTGTCAGAATACGTTTTTGTAGTTCTGAAGATAGATTCCTTAATCGAATTAGCGAGATTTTAGAAAGAATTGCTGATTCTTCAGGAAGTGTGTATAAAGATCCTAGAAATAATTGCAAAACACTGTCAATTCATTCTAAATATAATCTAAGAGATGACAATAAGTACATTAATTTGAGAATGGCTAGTTTAATCAAACGATTTGTTAAAATAAATGGGAATGAAATCAATAGAAAACAAACTCCAAAGTCCTCTTTTATGTGTCCTAATCCAAAAGCATTCATATCTGGATTAATTGATTCAGATGGATGGATTGGTAAAGATAAATCTGGTATAGCTACAGGTTCAGAAGAACTGAAAGATCTCATTGTACGACATTTGTCATTAATAGGAATCAACTGTTCAGTTCGATACCGAAAAGATGAAAGAGATCGTGATATCAAAGGATCTTGGTGGAGTATTGAATTCAGAACAGGTTTCACACAACAATTACTAACAAAAAAAACACCAAGAAGAACAAAATTAGTAAGCAATAGATTGATAAAAATAAATTCAATCAACAAATTCAAAGAGAAAAAGATTTTTTATGATTTCACTGTTCCTGTTTATCAAAATTACTTAGGAGGGAACACACAATTTGTTACAGTTCATAATACAGGTTTCTCCTTCAGTAAGATTAGACCAAAAAATGATGTGGTTAAGACAACTGGAGGTGTTGCATCGGGACCAATTTCTTTTATGGAAGTTTTCAATGCAGCAACAAATACAATAAAACAAGGGGGGTGTGTTGCTACAGATAGTTTGATTCGTACAGATACGGGATCCATACCAATTGGAGAACTCCTCAACTGTCCACCTTTAAGTGATAATCCTACTAAATCTCTTGTGTATGATGGTGAAGATTTTAATCATGCATATATTTCTATGGACAATAGCATTGCTGAAGTAATAAAAATAACTACAGATTTAGGTATAGAAATAAAGCCAACTTACAACCATCTTATTGCATCCATAAATGAGGAAGGTGATTTTGTTTGGAAGGAAGCAGAAAATCTAAAGGTGGGTGATTGGTTAGTTATTTCATTAGACGGGCACTGTGGGAGCGATGTCTTTCTGCCTTCCATCAAAAAACAGCATCATAATGCTAATCCGATTGTTATTCCAGAAAAAATGACACCTGAACTTGGAGAGATTTTAGGTTTATACATGGCAGATGGCTGTATCAGTACGCAAGGAAGAATAGTTTTCAGTATTGATAATAAGGATCCTGACTTAATTCAAAGGATTAAAGATCTTATGTTAAAAACATTTGATCTTCCTGTGGGTATGGTTGATGATAAGAACACTTATTCTGATTTATTTTTTTATTCTAAAGATTTATGTAAATACTTTGAGAAAATGAACTGGAAGAAAACCTCTTCAGCTGATGCTTTTGTTCCACAAATCATATTTCAATCCTCTATATCTGTTGCTAAAAGTTTCATTAAAGGTTTGTTTTCTGGCGATGGGGATGTACATACTGATGGTTATCCACGTTATTACTCAATTTCAGAAACTTTGGTTAAAAAACTTCAGCAATTATTGTTAGGTCTAGGAGTTGTTTCCTCAATTTCGTTAAATAAAAACCGTTTAGGAAGCTTTGGTGATAAACCAATTTATTGTCTCTCAGTTATTCCTGAAAGAAGCTTGAAAATTTTCAAGGATGAAATAGGTTTCGCAGTGAGTAGAAAGAATAATCTCCTAGTTGAGAGGTTTCCGCAAAAAGCTTTCGAATATGTGGATTATATTCCAAATCAAGGTTCTAAATTAAGGCAACAATATAATTACGTGGGTGCAGGAACCAATAAAGGAAGAACAAAACGAGGAGCTGATAGATTGTTTTATAGAGCAATTTATCACTATATCTCAAAATCTCCCAGTTCTTATAGAGGGCTTACACGAAAGAGACTTCTTCAATTATTTGAGAAATTTCCTTTTTTGAAAGAAGATACACATTTCAAGGAAATTTCGAATCCGAGATACTATTATTCCCAAGTTCGTTCTATTGAAAAAGAGGATAGCTATACTATGGATATCGAAGTATCAGGTTCAAATAAATTTGTGGCAAATGGTGTATTAGTTCATAACCGTCGTCGTGGAGCTAACATGGGCATTCTCAGAGTTGATCATCCTGATATTCTCGAATTTATTTCCTGCAAAGAAGATCAAACTAAATTAACTAATTTCAACATCTCTATTGCAGTTACAGATGTTTTCATGAAAGCAGTAGATGAGAATAGTGATTATGATTTAATCAACCCTAGAAATAAACAAATTGTTGGCAAACTTAATGCAAAAGGAGTTTTTGATAAAATAGTAGAGATGGCTTGGAAAAATGGCGAACCAGGGATGGTTTTCATCGACAGAATAAACAGAGATAATCCAACACCTGAGGTAGGTGAAATAGAGAGCACTAACCCATGTGTAACTGGTGATACGCTAGTATACACTGCAGATGGGAGAGGTTCAGTTCCAATACAACAATTAGCCGATGAAGGTAAAGATGTTCCTGTGTTCACGGAAAATACTGAAGGAAAAATTACTGTAAGATATATGAGAAATCCGAGGCTTACACGAGAAAAAGTTGATGTATATAAAATCCTACTGGATTCAGGTGATGAAATTAATGCAACAGCTGATCATAAATTCTATCTTCGTGATGGATCAATTAGACGAACTGATCAACTCAAGAGAGATGATAGTTTACACATTTTAACAAAACGCCTATCATCACAAAAAGGAAAATTCTCTAAGACGGAATTCAACAAATACTGGAGACTGTATAATAAAGGGAGACACGAGAAAAATGAACATACACATATTGCAAGTTTTTATCACAATAATTCTAATTCTATTCCTAAAGATTGTGTAGTACACCACCGAGATTTTAACTCTGAAAACAATAAACCTGAGAATCTAGAGATTATGGGCATCTCAGAACATAACGAGTATCATTCAAATAGAATGAAGGGAGAGAAGAATCCTCTTTACAAAATTAAGAAAGATAAAAAGAAGTGGAAAGAATATCAAAAGAAGAATCCTTTCTATGATGTTGTTGGTGAAAAGAATCCAAGATTTGGCGTGAAATTAGACGATTCAACAAAAAGAAAAATTGGTCAGAGTATTAGAAACCATCATGAAAATAATCCTGAATTAAAACAAAAATTATCAAAAATTTCTAAAGATTTATGGAAAAGTAAAAAATACAAGAAAAGCGCTGCAAAAGGATTTAGAAATAGGGCTGAAAGAAAACTAGAAGAGAGCAGAAGAAAAACAGATTTAGAATGTTATCTTGATGGAAATTTAGTTAAAGTAAAGAAAATCTGCTCTAATTGTGGGTCTTCTTTTAACACTAGTTTCTCTCGTAGAGAGATAGGATATTGTAGTAAAAGCTGCTGTATGGAAGCGTTTAATACTGATTCCACAATTCGAATCAGTCGAAATGAAGGTATCAACAAAACATATCAAGATAGAGCTCAAAAGAATAAGGAATTACAGATACAGAAGTATAAAGAGTTAAAGAGACAGCTAGAAAGAGATCCCTTGAAAAAAGAGTGGGAAAATAAATGCAAAGATGAGGAAATTCATTTCAGATTGGGAACCAAACATGGTTTTTCAACTTACAAGGAACTGAAAGAAGGATCTGTAATGTATAACCACAAAATAGTAAGTGTGACGTATATCGGAACTAATGATGTATATAATGGTACTGTAGATGACTATCATACTTTCTTCATAGGAGGATTTCTATCTGAGGATGATACAAATAAAAAGGTGGTTTATCTTAAAACGAGAAATTGTGGTGAACAGCCTTTGCTCTCATATGAATCCTGCAATTTAGGTTCTATCAATCTTCTTAAGCACGTCAAAGATTCTGATATCGATTGGTCTCTTTTAGAGGAATCTATTCGTTTAGCTGTTCGTTTTCTTGATAATGTCATTGATAGGAATCAATACGTTCTTCCTGAAATTGAACAAATGACTAAAGCCAATCGCAAGATAGGTCTTGGCATTATGGGTTTTGCAGATGTTTTGGTTTCTCTTGGTATTTCCTACAATTCTAAAAAAGCTCTTGAATTAGCTAATAAAATTATGTCCTTCCTTCAAGAAAAATCTCGTGATGAATCATCCAGATTAGGCAAAGAAAGGGGTAATTTCCCTAATTTTGATAAGAGTATTTTCAAGGATAAATATGAATATATGAGAAATGCTACAACTACAACCATCGCTCCCACAGGAACAATATCATTAATTGCAGGATGTTCAAGTGGAATCGAACCTTTTTACGCAATAGCTTTTACTCGCAATGTTCTAGATGGGAGGAAATTGTTTGAAGCTAATCCACTTTTTGAAGAGCGATTAAAAGCAAAGGATATCTATTCTGAAGAACTTCTAGAAAAAGTTGCTAGTACAAATACAATTCAAGAATTAGAGGAAATACCAAAGAAAATACGACAGCTGTTTGTAACCACTCATGATATTACTCCAAATGATCATATCGAAATGCAAGCTGTCTTTCAGAACTATGTTGATAATGCTGTCTCAAAAACTATCAATTTCACTTCGACTGCAACCAAAGAAGACATAGCTGAATCCTATCTTCTTGCCTATAAGAAGGGTTGTAAAGGAATAACAGTTTACAGAGATGGTTCGAGAAAATATCAAGTATTATCAACAAAGAAAGATGAATCAAAAACAAAAATTGATGAACAGCTTAGACACATAGAAAAACTTGAACCTCGAGAAAGACCTGAAGTAACAGTTGGACAAACCCACAAGATAAGATCAGGTTGTGGTAATCTCTATGTTACGGTTAACAAAGATGAAAAAGGAGTGTGCGAGGTTTTCGTTCAAGTTGGTAAGAGTGGTGGTTGTATAGCTAGCCAGAGTGAAGCAGTAGGTAGGTTGATATCCCTATCCCTCAGATCTGGGGTAAAAGTTGAATCTGTAGTTGATCATCTCGCTGGTATAAGGTGCCCCAGTCCTAACTTCTATCAAGGTAAAACAGTCTTATCTTGCGCTGATGGTATATCTCAAGTTTTAGCTAATTACATTAACAGTAATCACGTTGTTAAGCATAATGGAATAATAGCTTGTCCTGATTGTGGTGGAATGTTAGAATTTGCAGAGGGGTGCTATACTTGCAGGCAATGTGGTTTCAGTAAGTGTGATTAGAACTGGAATACATGTAACCTTCCATTGAAAAACAAGATGCATTCTCATCACAAGATTTTTTTGTAATGAATATAATTCTCCATTAATGATAATCTGGTTTGATACTGTAACAGCTAAGGAACCATTGCTATTTAATGCGATCGCTCATGAACTTGAAAAAGAAGGTCATGAGGTGATATTCACATGTAGAGATTATGATTATGTAGTAAGTTTGTTTGATCTATTACAAAGAAATGTAGAAGTTCTAGGTCGACATGGAGGAGGGACGCTCTTTGGAAAATTAATGGCTGGAAATAAGCGAATAGAACTACTTGCGAAGTATATTAACAATCTTGATGAAAAACCCGATTATCATATTTCATTTTCAAGTCCTGAATCAACACGAGTTGCCTTCGGACTTGGGATTCCGACAATTACGATTAACGATTCACCACATGCTAAAGCTGTAGGAAAACTAACACTTCCTCTTTCAAAATATATAGTTTATAGTTCATGTATACCTAAAGAAAAATGGTTGTCTTTAGGAGCACTTGAAGAACAATTACAACCTTATAATGGGATTGATGAAGTAGCATGGCTTCTAGATTTCAAGCCAAAACCTGAAGTTTTAGGTCATCTCTCTCTTACTACTGATGATCGCTTTATAATAGCTAGACCTGAAGAAAGCAATGCAGCTTACATGCTAGAACTAGGAATTGATGGACTCACCTATCTTGATGTGATCTTAGAAGACATACTCAAAGAATATGAAGGAAAAGTTGTGATGTTTCCTAGGTATGAAACACAAAAAGAAGCTTTGAAGAAGAAATTTGGTGATAAGCTTATTATTCCACCTAAAGCTGTGGATACTCTCTCTCTCTATTATTATTCTGATCTCTGCATTACTGGGGGAGCTACAATGTCAAGGGAAGCCGCAGCAGTTGGGACACCTTCCATTTCATACTACCCTCAACCTTTGGCTGTGTTGGAATATATTGCTTCTATTGGTATACCTTTATACAATGAATACACAGTGGAGAACGCAATTGAAAGAGCCAAGATTTTAATTAGAAATTCAGCTGAGAAGAATTCGATTCGACAAAAAACAAAACAAATTTTGCAAGGACTTGAATCTCCAGTAGAAAGAATAATGCATTTGATATGACATTTCTACCAAGTTTCTTCATGTTTTTACACAAAGATTTAATTCTGATACATCTAATCAGTAATTGAATATAGATGAATTTTACCTCTGATAAATTGAAAAAAATAAAGCCAAGTGGGATAAGGGAGCTATTTGCTAAATCCCAAGGAATAGAAAATGTTATCTCTCTAGGGATAGGTGCTCCAGATATCCATACTCCAGATGAATTAAAAGAAGCACTCAAACAAGCTGTTGACGATAACTTCAATAATTATGGACAAACACCTGGGCATCTAGGGTTAAGAGAAGCAATCACCAAGAAATATAAATTAGACTACGGTGTTGATTACAGTTCTACTGATGGTACAATTGTAACTTGTGGCGGTGTTCAACTAATCTATATAGCTCTCCAAACTTATCTTTCAAAAGGAGATGAGGTTTTGGTTCAAGATCCTTGTTTTCTAACTTATCCTAGACAAGTTAATCTAGCAGGAGGTAGAACTGTCTGGATGCCCTCTACTGATACTTTTGAAATTGACATTGAAAAGACAAAGGAATTAATTAACGATAAAACTAAGGCCTTAATGCTCAACTTTCCTTCCAACCCAACAGGAGCAGTTATGGATAGAGAAGAGTTAAAAGCTATGGTTGATATTGCAGTGGATAATGATTTACTTATTCTTAGTGATGAAGTATATGAATATTATACATTTGATGATTCCAAACATGTTCATATAGGGTCTATTGATGGGGCTTATGAGAGAACGATTACAATTAATTCTTTTTCTAAAACATTTGCAATACCTGGCTGGAGGATGGGATATGGGGTAACAACACCTGAGCTGATGAAGCCAATACTAGGTTATCACGGCTTTGTTGTAGCAAATGCAACAACACCAACACAAGTTGCTTTAGCCAATTTCATGCACACTCCTGCAGCTACGGAATTTAAGAAAAAAATTAAAGGAATCTTTCAGAAGAGAAGAGATATCATAGTTGATGGATTAAATTCTATAAAAGGTATTAATTGCCAGAAACCAGTTGGTTCTTTCTATTGTTATCCTGATATATCTCAAACAAAATACCCAGATGGTGAAAGTTTCGCAACAAAAGCTTTTGATGAATCTAGAGTTATCTTAGTTCCTGGAACTGAATTTGGTCCTAGCCAAACAAACTATGTTAGAGCAAGTTTTGGTTCTGTTGATGTTACACAACTTGAAGAAACGATTAAGCGATTAACCTCT
>DAOVER010000068.1 GCA_030668875.1 Candidatus Heimdallarchaeota archaeon | reverse complement strand
TGTCGGAGTAAATGCGCACTCCCTTCATTCCTTCCCCAATCATGATCCTCATGATTCTTCCCCTCAACGCACGTGAGGGGACCCACTTAAACGACGGTTAGACCGCCTCTGGCAAGTTTAACCAAGTTTCATAACGTGCGTTAAATATTCTACCGAAGGTGTAAAGCCTTTCAGTAGATTAAACGTACGTCACAATATGCACTTATTAAGGTTATACCGTTATTTTAATAATTAGATTGTTATCATTTTAATTATCGAAATGCATAACTGATACTAAAACAAATCTTTCAGAGCCACAAAAGAGCATTTCACAAAAAAAAGGAACTCGTTTTAATCATTATAAAGAACAATTCTCACAGTTTAAGAGCAAATTCTTTAGAAGAGAAAATACTTCTAACCGATACGAAAAAGTTGCGTTCACAGAATTTTTATTTGTATTAACATAATATAAATTGAAACAAAACTTGTTGCAAAGTGGTTGACAGGGATAAGTATGAAGATTAAGTTGGGACTTCAAAGAGAAGGACAGGAAGATAACTTTGATGTCGAATCAGATATTGAAGAACTTGAGCTTGCTTGTTTATCCATAAATGAAATTAATCTAGAATCGTTAGAGGAGTGTAAAGATATTAAGAAAATAGATATTAGTACTAATAATCTAACTAGTATTGATTTACTACCTCTTGTCAATTGCAAAAAACTTAGAAGTCTAGATTTGAGCAATAATCAACTCTTGTCGATAAACCTTAGTCCTCTAAAATACTGTAAAGAGCTAAGGGTAATAAACCTCCAGAACAATTTCTTAGAAAGTATAGATCTCAAACCCCTTTACAAAAATACTAAAATAAAAAGCATAAACATAGATTATAATCTCATTAGTGAAATAAGGTTCAGAAAGGAAACAGAGTGGAAGAACATAGAAGAAATTCGTTTATTCAGTAATGAGATTGAGAAGATAGATTTCAAATTTCTTGAAAAAAGCAGGAATCTTCGAGAGTTGGACTTGGGTGACAATAAGCTTAGGGAAGTAAAACTTGATTCGCTTTCTAAAGAAAATAAGATTTCAGCAATTTCATTAGAAAGAAATCTCTTGAAAAATATCGATTTAAGGGGGATGGGAGAGAAGAAAAAATACGTTTTATGCACTGACCCAAATGTAAAAATCCAAAGCATGTCAGAAGTTAAATCGAAAAACAAACCCACGATAGTATATTCTAAGGGGGAGTTCTATTCAGCAGAACAAGAAAAGATGCTTGATAAGTTTTTCAGAGAGGAGAAAAGAGAAAGAAAAGAAAGGAGAGAAGAACTTCTTAAGAGAAATCCACAACGAAAATTAATCTAAGAAAAAGATGAAGGGAAATATTTTGAAGAAAAAAACTACTAAAATAGAAGAGGATAAACTGACATTATTTGTAAGTGGTGAAAAGAAACTTGGTTTGGAAGAAACTCGGGGAATGGAGAAAATATCAAAATTACAAATTGATTATGATTTACTGTATAATAATACAATAAAAGGGTATTCTTATCAAAATTCAGAGAAGTTATTTGCTATGTTCTAATTTTCACGTGATTAACTACTGCTTAATGATGTTATCAAATCTTTCTAGGATTTAATCATTACCTCTTTCATCGAGTACAGTTGTTGAATAATCAATCTCTCTATAACTAGGAAAATTTCTGCTATAGATTTAAAACAAAAGCTTGATAATTACTCTTGTAACCTTATATTCTTGAGACATTACTTCTTTTTGTAGACTTTCAAAGATTTTTGCTTAGAATTCTGTTCCTCACTCATAGGTGTAATTAAGTGCATAATACTAAAGAAGTTATTTGAGTAATTGTTCTAAATGGATAGTTGTTCTTTCCTTAAGGATCAACTCAACTCTATTCTCAAAAGAACTCCAAGAAGAATCTCTAACCTCTTCAGAACTATCCCATAAATTGAAAGCCATACCTAATCTGAGAGAAAAGAAGGAAAAGGGGATAAAAAGAACAATAGTTCCAAATAACTAACCATTACGATAAGCTAGTAGATTTCATGAACCGTTGTATATTTAAATGAATTTCATATAGTAAATATTGGAGTACGAATTTACAAATGAACAACAAAATCAAGCAAATTTCGATTTCAGTTGTGATAATAATCTCGCTAATCACTCTGATTGTTGTTCCAGCTGAAATGGAGAGTCTGGAGGAATCTCTAATTGTGAGTATTATTGATGCTACTTATCCTCCTCTTGCGAGAGAGAGTGATGACACCAATGAAACATATTTTCAAATTGATCTAGTCTATCAAGTAGAAAATCCAACGGGTCATGATGTCCCAGTTGATTATGTGTGTGGTCCATATCCTTTCCCTTACTTGAGAACAAATCTGGAAAACAAGAATATTGTTGTTTATCATGGTTTCGTGATAGAGTGGGTTTCGGGGATATCAGTGAAACCTCCAGGTATTTATAATAAAACCTATCCATTTTTAATCATTGTAAAAGATTACAACGAAGAGACCTTACCTGTTGGCGAATATTCTCTATGGTTTGATTTTACCAATTGTAGCACTGTACCAGTTCCAGTTATAACAGAACAATTAATTATTACCGTAACTGAAAATAACATAACCTATTTTTTTGAGTATAATAATAGAGAGGAATTCTATCCTTTTGAAGCAATAAATTATGGAATAAGTAGTTTTGGATTAATTTTCATAGGTGTAGTTTTATATCTATGGAAAAAGAAGAGTGTTTGAATTATTTAGAAGTGTAAAGAAAAAAAGTAAAAGAAGCAAATAGCTAGTAATTTAGTTTGAAATATTTCCAAAACTCATATCCATCAATGATTCCCCAACCATATGTATATGTTTCATATAATGTAGTTGAGCGCTCATATGGGAAGAGAGAATGATTTGCACTAACACTTTCATAATATCCGCCGATTGCTGTTCCTTGATCATTAGGAGCGCTACCAGGGGCATCACCAGTTTCTTTAAATAAGGTCTGAACTAATGATACTGTTAGATCTGTCCCAGATTTATAGTTATCTTGATACTGTTCAACTAGGGCAATAATTCCTGCAACTATTGGCGCTGCATTACTAGTTCCACCAAAATTATCTATACCAACAACTGGTTCCCAGTCAAGAATCGTTCTATTTGAAATACAAGCAATATCTATACCATATCCCCAGTCAGAAGCATCTTCTTTTTCCCATCGAACGGATGAATTATAGTAATAACTATTAGTGACACCTGTAACTCCAATTGTTGTGTTTAAACTAGCAGGATAGGCTGTTTCGTCCTCCTCAAATCCTGTCAACTCTTTATATGAATTTCCAGCGGCATTGACAAATATTACCCCGTCATCATACATATCTGCAATTTCATCAGCATTTTGTTTGGTACCTGGCATAGACATACTTATAATATCAATTCCCAATGTATTATAATTTTCATTTTCATGTAACCAATCAATGGAGTTTCTAATATCAAGAATGTTCCCATTTGTTTCAATAAATATGAAATCTGCCCCTGGAGCAATTTGTCTTAGTCCTGCGAAGCAATATGTGCCATGAACGTCAGTTAATTCATTATAATTTGCTTCTCCTTCATCGAATATTTCTTGCCATTTCTCTTGTTTTGTATCTGTATCTACATCCCAATCTTCTTCGAAATCTCCATCTAAGTTAGTATCTTTGTAATATTTTATGTCAATGTATTTTCTTTCAGGATCTCCATAAATATCATTTTTTCCTGAACGGATCATAGATTTGTGAAAACCATCATAATTGTCATCTGCCCCTAGGAGATCATCAATTATGCAAATAGTAATTCCTGAACCATCAAGATAACCTTTTCCAGCTTCATAGTCTTGTAATTCATCAATTCGCAAATCTTCTATGTTTGTCATGTTTCCGGTTGTAGTTACTGTAAAGTAAGCATAAGCATCAACATTTTTTGTTTGTAAAAATCGATCAATAAAATGGGCTTCGATATGTACTGAATGATAACCTGCGTAAGCTTCAGGATAGAAATAACCAGTATAATCATCGCTACCAGTGTTTGTTACTAGTACTCCACTTATGTAGATGGCTGAACCAGTATAAAGCCAAGGGATATTTCTCTCAACTTCAAAATCTATAGTAAGATAATTGAAGTATTCAACCACATTAGTTCCAGAGGGAGAGTTAATAGTAACAGTCCCAGGAGGATCTGATGCTGTAACATCAATTGTTTGTAAGCTGATTGCTAAAAACAGACTTGCAAACAACATACTCAATAAGAACAAAGTTCTTGTTTTATTCATTTTCATTGTTTCGTCAACTTCTAATTTGTTCACATAATGTGACATTAATTAAGATAGAAAAGACTATTTAAACTAATCATATACAAAATGCCATACAAATTATTTTAAAAAAATTAAACTAATAATCAAAATTTTGTTGAAGTTCTAAAATCTTTTTATAGAAGGAACAAGAAACTTAAGTGGAGCTAGGCTAACTTTACTCTTATTTGTATTGTTTCGTCAACTAACATATAGAATATTGTTAACTAGCTCCACAATATATTACTGTTTCCATCTCTCTTTTTCCTAAGATATTTCAGCAAATTATTTTTGTTCTTTAACTTCATTCTTCCTCCAAATCATTGTAGATGTCTTGTCTTCTGAAAGAATTTTCTCTGTTAGATAGGAATACAACTGACAATATGTGTCCATCTCAATTACAAACAATTTATTTAGTCAAATGAGAGTATTTTGTACTACAAAAATTGAAGTGATAAAATGGCATTTGATTTTATATATAAATCAAAACTAACAATAGGAGAAATAGTAGAAGATATGATAAAAACGAGTACAGGAATAGGGAGGAATAGTGGCTTTTCAGAAGATTTAGTGGAACAACTAAAAAGACTAAGTAAGATTGAATATATTAAGAGGAGCACAAGTAGGAGCATAATAAGCTATGCAATAAAAATACCACAAATAGAGTCAACGGCAAGTGTAGAAATTTCATTCTCAAAACTAACAACATTCACATTTGAAGAAGCAGACATAGCAAGAATATTTGATACAAGAATACTAATACCAAGTGCAATAATGACAGATAACCCAATGGAACAAATAGCGCTAAATTCAGATATAAAAGCACTACTAGAAGGATTAAGCAATAACTGGGAAGAAATAAACTCAATGAAGACAGGGCAAACATTGGATGCGAAAAGAAGAGAAGAAATAAAGAAAATGTCAAAATATAACATATTCACAAGATGGATAAATGCATTTGCAGGAGAAGGAATGGAATAAAAGATGAAAAAAGGTGAAAGGCATATAAGGATGTTGATAATTTATTCTAGATTTAGCCTAATACAATCAAAACATTTAAGAAAAAAAACACGAGTAGTGAAACTATATAACAAAAACAAAATTAATCTGGTGACTTAAAATTGGAAGAGATGATACAAAACAAACCGCTTGTTATCGATAATGGTACGGGCTTTACCAAAAACGGTTTTGCTGGAGAAGATCAACCTAGAAGCGTTTTTCCAACGATCATTGGTTATCCTAAATATCAGATAATCATGACCGATGTAGAACATTACGTTCGCGAATATTATATAGGCGAAGAAGCTATTAACCTACGAGGTGTTTTGAAACTTGTTTATCCTGTTGAGCATGGACAAGTTCAAGACTGGGATGCTATGGAACGCATTTGGCATTATACTTTCTATAATGACTTAAGAGTTAACCCCAATGAACATCCTATTCTGTTAACTGAACCTCCTTTGAATAAAAATCAAAACAAAGAGAAAATGGCAGAATTGATGTTTGACACATTCAATGTACCTGCAATGTACATCTCAATGCAGGCTATTCTATCTCTATATGCATCAGGCCGTACAACTGGTATAGTTGTAGATTCTGGTGATGGAGTTACACACATTGTTCCTGTCTATGAAGGGTTCGCAATTGCTCATGCTATTCATCGTTCTGATATCGGCGGTCGTGATGTAACTGATTATTTGAGAAGATTACTCCGACAACGTGGATATTCACTCTCAAGCAGTGCTGAACGAGAAATTGTCCGTGACATCAAGGAACGACTCTGCTATGTAGCTTTAGATCCTGAAAAAGAATTGAAGCTAGCTGAGAAAGTTTCTGGAATGGAAAAGACATACACTCTACCTGATGGTGAAACATTAACCATTGGTGCAGAGAGATTTATGGCCCCTGAATTGTTCTTCAATCCTGGAGCTATTGGTTCTGAAGAAAACGCATTAGATGAGCTAATTTACAGATCTATTCAAAACTGTGATGTCGATCTTCGCAGAGATTTATATGCCAACATCGTATTATCAGGCGGATCAACTATGTACCCAGGTCTAAAAGAACGTCTCCACAAGGAGCTTACTGAATTAGTACCTGAAACAATGGAAGTAAAAATTATTGCCCCCCCTGAAAGAAGATATTCTGTTTGGATTGGTGGAAGTATCTTAAGTTCTCTTAAGACATTCGCAAAACTGTGGGTTACCAAGAAAGAATACAAAGAAATTGGACCAACCGCAGTTTACCGCTGTATCTAAGACATAATTTCTCTTTTTCCCTCTTTTTCTTTATTATCTTAAACCTTCTACTGAATGTAGGTTCACTCCTTTCCCGTTTATCAAAACCTTTATTTTTCCTCTTCATCAGCATTGTTTAGAGATTATTAGAGGATTTAAAATGGCACAACCACAAATGACCCCAGAACAACAAGAAGATCTTCAACAGTACCAACAACTAGCTCAGCAATTAGATGTAATTGGTAGGCAAGTCCAACAATTAGAGATGGAAAAAAGAGATTTAGAAATAGCCAAAAAGGAAACAAAAAATCTGGATAATTCCGCAGTTATTTATCGTTCTGCAGGCAGATTATTATTTCAAACAAACCTTGAAGATGTGAATAAATATGTAGAAGAAGAACATGAAAAGGTTGAAGTAAGAATTGCTTCATTGACTAAAAGACAGAACAAATTAGTCACTTCTTTCAAAGAATTACAAGTAAAGCTTTCTGGGAGTCAATAATCCCGGCAAAATTTTTCAAATACAAAAAGAGTTGAAAGTTTATGGTTTCAGATATAACCGATATTGGGCTTAAACCTTTATCTGATGATGAGCTTGAAGAGATAGCTTCAATTGTTGAAACAAAGATACACTTATTCCTTCAAAACCATAAGTCTTGGAAACTCTTAACTGACTTTGGGATTATAATAAGTTTATCACAGTCTCCCGACAGTGTTCTCACCCTAATCCTCGACTGTGATATATCAGGCGGCTTATCTTCTTTGCAATTAGATGAACTTCAACAAGAGGCTTATGAATATGCACAAGATGTATTAAAGGAGGAGTTACTCTGTCGGAAAAATTCCTAGATATTATAGAAATCTATCAAAAGAAAAAAATTTCTCATGTGGGAATCTTTGCTCATCAAAATGCAGATCCTGACGCTATTTCAAGCGCAGTTGGATTAAAATATATACTGAAGCAATATTTTCCAAAGGTGAGATTTACATTATTTGCACAGTCAATAAATTTAATATCAAAAAAACTGCTTTTGACCGGAAATGAAGTGTTTCAAAGTGATACGGTACCTAATGATCTGGACATCATTTTCATCTGTGATGCTAATAATATTCAGCAACTCGGCAATATTTCATTAAATAATTTCATTTCTCAAAAGAAACCTATCATCGTTATAGATCATCATGAAAGGATAAAACAAGCAGAAGAGATAACTCACTCAATAATTGATACAGAGACATCAACAGCTGAAATGATAGGAAAAATATATGAAAAATTGGAGATAGTATTAGAACCAAATATCGCTACATTTTTGCTTGCGGGTATTCTTTTTGATACTCGAAGATTTATCTATAGAACAGCTTCAACTTTCAATACTGTTCAGTTTTTAATACGTAGTGGAGGCAATTATGATGAAGCTCTTTCTATTTTGCAAAAAGAGCCAAGCAATTCAGAGAAAATTGCCAGATTAAAAGGAGTAACAAGAACATTAATTCATAAAGAAGGAACTGACATTTATGCACTTACTCATGTGAGCTCTTATGAATCGTCAGTAGCAAGAGCGCTAATTGGATTAGGGGCAAGCTTCGCAGTCGTATTAGCAGTGCCCTCTGATAAGGAATATCGTATCAGCATGAGATGTACCAAAACTTTTGCAGAAAGAAACAAAATTTCTCTTGGGACTCTAGCAAATGTGATTTCTGCAAATTTTGAAGGATCTGGTGGTGGTCATCAAACTGCTGCGGGGATAAATTTTAACAAGCCAAAGGAGTTTCCAAAGAAGAAAGATGAGATTGTACAAATGCTTCTAAAAATGTTGCTTAAGGAAATAAAACAGAAATAAATCAACTTTGGTGATCTAAATTGAAAGAACCAATAATCTCTTTCGAGAATTTTTCTTTTCAATATCATTTTCGCGACAAATGGACCCTCTCAGACATTAATCTCTCAATTTCACAGGGTGAATTCATAATCCTCACAGGTTCAAGTGGATCAGGAAAGAGTTCTCTATGTTATTCACTAGTTGGTCTCATACCATTTTTTTATGCTGGAAAAACAAAGGGAGATGTATTTATTGGAAAACAGAAGGTCCAAGAATCTTCTATTTTATATCTATCTAAAAGAATTGGATATGTTCCCCAACGCGTTGAAAATACCCTGGTTACACCTTTCGTTCTAACTGAATTAGCATTTCCATTGGAATATAGAGCTATAAAAAGTGAGGTTATTAATGAAAAGGTTCAAGCAATTTCGTCTAAATTACACTTAAACAATTTGCTTGCAAGTAACCCACAAAAATTATCAGAAGGACAGAAGCAAAAAGTAGCGATTGCTTGTGGTTTGACTTCTGATCCGGAAATATTTATAGCTGATGAGCCTTTAGCAAATCTTGATACTAACAACAAGAAAGTAATTTGTTCTCTCTTAGCTAAAATGAATAGAGAAGGAAAAACCATAATTGTTTCGACTCATGATATTTCACATTATTTGGGTGTTGCTACAAGAGTAATTGAAATTAATGAGGGTAAGATTGTAAGGGAAATTACAATAAAAGAAGATAGTACAGATCTAAGAGAAATTGCAAGCATTCAAGAGAATGAAGAATTAAGAGGCAAATCAACAGATGGTCAAACTTTAACTCAAAAAACCATATTATCTGTAAAAAACCTCGAATTCGAGTTTCCAGAAGGTTTCAGAATAAACAACATTTCTTTTTCATTCAACGAAGGAGAGGTTGTTGGCATTCTAGGTGACAACGGATCAGGAAAGACAACAGTAGCAAAACTCCTGTGTGGTATATTAAAACCTAATAGGGGGGCTATTGAGATTAAAGGGGAGAATTTCAAAGATTTGTCTTGGGAAGAAAAAGCTAAGCATGTTTCAATGGTTTTTCAGAACCCAGAAATTCAATTCTTTGAAGACAAAGTTTACCAAGAGGTTGAATTAGTTAAGGAAAGTTTAGAGGTTGAATCTAAAGGGACAGACGTTAACACCTTGCTCAAAGAAAGTGGTCTAGCGAGGTACAAGGATCAGAATCCACAATCTCTCTCCCATGGTGAAAAGAGAAGGTTAGCTTTTATTGCAGCAATATATCATGAACCAGACATTATCATTTTAGATGAAATCACAAATGGTTTAGATAACGAGAATAAAGAGTGGTTAGTTAACAAAATATGTGATTTAAGGAAAGAAAACAAAACCGTGGTGATCATCTCACATGATTCAACTTGGTTGAAAGAATTTTGTGATAGATTATTCCTTTTGGAAAGTGGTTGTATAAAAGAGATAGAGGATTTTGATAATTTAGCATTAAGTACCATTGAAAACAAAGAAAAATTGGATCAAATTATGATAAAATGCGAGCAAAAGACATTGCCTAAATTTGGAGATAAATGGCACTTAGATCCTAGAACAAGAGTAATAATTGTGTTAGCAATGCTTATTTCATCGCTTTACGCCAACAATGTTTATGTTTTAATCACGTTGCTTCTCTTTGCATTTTCAATCTACATTACTGGTGAGATAAAACTAAAATTCCTAGGTCAAGCTATATTTTTCGTTACAGTTTTTTCTATAATTGCTACAATCATTGCATTCTACAGTAAAATCACTAGTGCACCATTTACAACATTTATCCAAATAGAGGTAAGATTTGTAGTTTCACTGTTATTGATAACTTGGTTCTTCAATTCCGTTAGTCCTTATGAACTAGCAGTGGCTTTAGAAAAGATGTATCTTCCCGCAAAACTCGTATGGTTAATTATCTCAATTTATCAATTTGTCCCTGTATTAAGCAAAGAAGCAGCAGACATAAATTCTGTCAGAAAATTGAAAGGGTTGATAGGAAGAAGAATGAATTTGAGGAGGCAATATTATATAATAAAAAAAACTCTTCGACCTTTAATGTCAGGAGCAATAAACAGGGGAATAGATTTAGCAGAATCCATGTCTCTAAAAGGATTCGAACCCAAAAGACGAAAAAATCACATTGTTGATGTTCGCGTAAAGATACTAGATATTGCATTAATAATAAAAATTCTTGCGATATTGGGCTTAGTTATCTACTTTACTACTATTTTGCCATAACTGTATAATTAACCTAAGAACATTTTGTTGGATTTCAGAAATTTCTTTAGAAGCATCAAGTTTTGTTATTAGCTTGGGGAACTTATCTGCAAGGAGTAAATAGATATCCTTAACTTTTCTGAGACTTTCCTCTTTCTCAAAAGTATTTACTCCTTCAGTTCTTTCAGAGGCAATCCTATCAATAGCTACACTAACCGGTAAATCCAAAAATATTGCTAAGTGAGGTACAATTGCTATTTTCTCATTCTCCTCTAAGATATACTGCCAATCAAGTCCTCTTGCCCCTTGATAAGCAACCGAAGAGAAGTAATATCTGTCAGTTACAACAATTTTTCCAGCATTAAGTAAGGGAATTACTTCACTCTTCAAATGAAGTATTCTGTCTTCCAAAAAGAGTCTAAATTCATCATCAACGGGTAATCGAATTGGAGCAAAAAAGCTTTCTCGAAGTTTTTTGCCTGGTTCAGACCATTTTGTTGGCTCAGTTGTATAAACTGCATCATATCCTAAAGTGCAAAGTCGTTCAACTACTAATTGTGCTTGAGTTGTTTTTCCTGAACCATCAATACCTTCGAAACAAATAAACAACCCTGGATATGAAGCATCAGACATTATCACCTATTGAAAATGAATGAAATAAAACAGTTGTGGTGACCAACTTGCAGAAGTAAAAGAAAAGAAGGAAAATTAAATTTTAACAAGTTCTTTTTTACATTCAGGACATCTGCTGCCTACAGGAGTTATTTCTTTAAAACAGTTCCAACAGATGATTGTTGTTTCAGAAAGCCCAACATTCACAGATTGTAGAATGGCTTTAAGCTGTTCCGTTAACACATCAGATTTTTCAACTTCATTTTTCTTTTGAACTGAGCGAATTATACCACTCGTAAAATAAAAAATCATGAAAGCTCCAAGAATACCAAGTAAGACATAACCAACGGTAGATATAGAGTTCTCAGTATCAGGTAGAAAGCTTAGAAGTATGGAACCTACTATACTAATTATAAAAAATAGCCACCAGAAACGGAAAATTGATCCAAAAAACGATCTTTGTTGGTTACCTCGATTTGCCTTTTTCAATCTATCAGAGATGAGTTTATCAATTGAAAAGAATTCAATGCGAGTTATTTCAATATTAACTAAATTACCTGTTCTATCTAGTTTAATATGGAAATCAAGCAACCACTGGTAGGAATTTTTGATTACACGTAAGGTTTGATACTGTAAATAATCTTCTTTTGGTTTCTTTACTTTGTAACCTAACTCCTTAAGTTTAGATTTAACTTCCATCATGATAGTTTGAATATCTTGTTCACTACAATGAACCTCTATTCGTCCTAGAACCATATAAAGAGTATCATACTGAATATCTATTTGAATTTTTGCTAAATGGAATTACAGGTAGATGCAAATGTTCAGAGAAACGTTTAAATTCAAAGTTTTCTCGTTAAGATTATCTAAGGCTAGAGTTCTTGATGCCTAAAAAAATGAGTGATTACATGTTTTCGGAAAGCTTTCAAACCTTGATGAATTATGCAACAAAAGCTCTTGAAGCTAGTTCATTTGATTCTTATGAGATGAGTTGTATTGATAGGCTTCATTCCCTAACACGTTTTGCTACTTCAACAATACATCAGAATGTATCAGATCATACTTGCAAATTTATGTTTCGCGCTTCAAAGGGTAAACGTATTGTATCTAATTCTTTAACCGCTTTGACAAAAAAATCAATTGATGACACAATAGATCAGTTAACTAATATGCTTGAATTTGTTCCAGAAATTCCCTTCTTTCAAGGATTTCCAGAAGTGAAAGAAGATCAGATGCCAAATGTTATAGCCACAGGAAACCTATTGGATGAGTTTCAGAGAGCAGATATGGTTGAAACAGCTGTAAATGCAGCTGAAGAGGTAGATAAGGATGCTAATTTAGCAGGCTCAGTATATATGACAGATCTTCGGTTTCGCATACTTAATTCAAATGGTATTGATTTATCGCATCAGCTTACATACAACGGAATGACTGTAAATTCGTTAACAGAAAAAGAGAACAAGGGATTTGGTAAAGAAAAACAAGTAGTAAGAAATCCTTCAGAATTAAAACCAGAAGAAATGGCAAGAAAAGCTACAGAACTCTCTGTTAGTACATGTTCCGCTAAGGATTATGAACCCGGTGATTATGAAGTTATTTTATCTCCAGCAGCTGTTAGTACACTTGTTCGGTTTCTAGCTATTGGTTTTAATGGAACTGGGTATCATGAATCTCAAAGTTTTATAGCAGATCAAATAGGGTCACAATTATTCGATAAGAATATTACTCTTCAAGATGATCCCCTAAATACTGAAACAATCCTAGCATCCCCATTTGATGGAGAAGGAGTAGCAAAGAAACCACTATATATTGTAGAAGAGGGCGTACCTAAATCAATTATCTATAACAGCTTCACTTCAGCCAGATACCTTAATGATAAGGATCAAAACACAGGACATCAGGTTATACCTTTTTCCGACTATATTTTTGGGTGGGTAATGCCCAATAATCTTACTCTTTACACAGGAGATTCTTCACTTGTTGAGATGTATGAAGAGACAAAGCAAGGTTTTTTCATAAATCGATTACATTATACAAATTTCGTAAATAGGAGATTAGGAGCAATTACAGGTCTTACCAGAGATGGTTTGTTTTATATCGAAGATGGTGAAGTAGTCTCTGCGGCAAGGAACTTCAGATTTACTGATAAAATACCAGACATCCTCAGTAATGTACCTCTTATTGGAGATACTCTCGATACAAGCTTAACAACTAGATGTCCAACATTGAAATTGAATTCATTTAAGTTCACAGGAAAAAGTACACATTAACTTTAGATAAATTGGAAAACTTGTTATTTATAGTAGAGAGAGTTAGATTTGTATGTTAAACAAGGTAGAAGAAGCATATAATAGAATTAAAGATAGAATCAATCAAACTCCAGTCATGAAATCTTCAACTATTAATGAAATGCTGAACTGTAATTGCTATTTCAAACTTGAAAATTTCCAAAAAACCGGTTCTTTCAAAATTCGAGGAGCCCTCAATGCATTAACTAACATGTCTCCTGAACTAAAAGCTAAAGGAGTTACAACACACTCTTCAGGAAACTTTGCTCAAGCACTCTCTTTAGCATCATCTTTAGCTAAAGTAAAAGCTGTAGTGGTCATGCCAGAAAATGCACCTAAAATCAAAATTGATGCTACCAAAGGATATGGTGCAGAAGTTGTATTGTGTGGATCTAAA
>DAOVER010000093.1 GCA_030668875.1 Candidatus Heimdallarchaeota archaeon | reverse complement strand
AGGGGAAATTACTGGAAAGATTATGAAGGAAAAGGATCATACAAGATTGCAGGTCAGGCAGAAGCAGTGGATAAATACCCTCTAACAGAACAATTGGAACGAGTTCATACTACGAGTCCGTATTGGGCATTGATGAGTCTGGTCGTCCTACCAGTTATTGTCATACCAGTCCTCCTTCTCTACAAGAAGAGGAAACTTTGATTGTAAAAGTGTAAGAGTGGATTTAAAAGAAATTTCAAAATGCTCCAAACTAAAGAAACTTGCGCTTTTGGAAAAGAATATTTGGATTCAAAACTTTTTTATCTAAATGTAATTCGCTATCAGAACTAAGGTTGCATGGTATTAGTTTGAAGGATATAAGCAACAAAGAATGGAAAAAAATAAACGCGTGTCCAAAAATTAACTTCGATAAATATTTCAAGAGAAAAAATAGAAGAATTAAAATCACGAATAGCAGGTGTAACTGATAAGTAAAAGTTGAACAATCAAAGGAAGACAGTAATTTAAAACAAAAGAAGGAAAAGGGTGAAAAAATTAAGCCTTTCTGCGCCAGCCCCATTTTTTAGGATCGTAGAAGGGTAGTTTAACAACCTTAGCTTTAACTTGATTCTTACGAATTTGCACTAAAACTTCAGTTTCAGGTTCAGAATATTTAATGTCAATATAAGCCATACCAATACCTACATTACCAATAACAGGAGAACGAACACCATTAACCATGTAACCAATTTTTTCTCCAGCAGGAGTGAGAATATCATAATCTGCTCGAGGAATACCTTTTTCAAGCAATTTGATACCAACATGTTTGATTTTTACACCTTCGTTTTTAGCTTTTTGGAGAGCTTCTTTACCAAAGTAGAAAGGTTCTTTGAAATGATTACAGAACATTTTGAAGTCGTAACCAGTTTCAACAGGGTTAACATCTTCATGAATGTCTTCGCCATAAAGAGGTAGACCAGCTTCGATTCTAAGAGCATCTCGAGCACCGAGACCACAAAGAGCGATACCTACTTCTTTACCAGCTTCCACCACTAAATTTAGTATCAAGCTTTCTGTCTGTGTGAAATTTCATTTATTTAAGTGGTATTCTGTATTTTAATTGCTTAGAATAAAGAAAAAAAGAAGATTATAAAGAAAACCCTATAGTATTATGGTCATGAATTTTCGTTTTATATCTTCATGAATTCAAAGATTTTCGAGATGGCAGTATAGAAGAAACTATAGAGAAAGGAGAGTATTGGAATAAAGCATAGGAGTATTTAATCTACCAACTTATAATCAAAACTTTTTTCCTTGGGAAATTTAAAGATATGAGGAAAGAAATCTATTGTTGGAAGATGATGAATCATAGATGTTTTGTGGGATGTTTTTGTTTAAAATAAAAATGCAAAGTCGTTTTAAATAAAATGTCTTCATGAATATAAAGAATGTTTATTAAAATATTAAATAAATTTTGACAAACGGTTTATGTACTTAGAAAATAATTTATATCGATTCAAATGGGAAAGAGAAAATTTTGTTTGAAGATTGTTACAATTTCTGTTTTGGTAATATTAGCTTTTGGTACTTTTGTACCTACTATTACTGCTAAACAGCAAACTACAGAACATATTTAAACACAAAAATCTTTAAAGATAGTTCTAAGGGATCCACTCTTATAACTATCTCTGCAAGAGACTTTTGTAAAAAAAACGAACAATATCATAAAGCTATAATCTTTTTTAAATCAGATGTTACGGTAGAAATCAAAGACATTCAGATATTAGATCATTACGAAAATCTAAACGGTATTTATGCTATAATTCCCCAAAGTCTGGGGGAATATCTTAAACATTCTTGGTTCACAGATTCTACCATCATTTTTGAGCACTCATTAAGTAGTGAATACTCATCTTTCTATTGTCCCCAAGATACGCTTGATTGGGGAGTTGATGATATCGATGCTGAAAAAGTTTGGGGGGATGGGGAAAATGCAAAAGATGTTGAAACTGGTAATGTAGCTGGAAATGGGATTAAGGTTTGTCTTACGGATACAGGAATAGATACAGATCATGATGACCTTTCAAGCAACTATAAGGGTGGAATAGATTATGTTGATGGAGGTTATCCTGAGGATACAAACGGACATGGAACTGCATGTGCAGGAGTTTTATCAGCAATAGATAATCAATGGGGAACAATAGGTGTAGCTCCAAAGATTGATTTATATGTTGTGAGAAACAATGATGGAATAAGTCCTAATTATGATAATGTTGTTGCTGGGATTTATTGGGCTATTGACAATGGAATGGATATCATTTCAATGAGTTTTGGGTGGACATCACCGTACGGACTTCCAGATCATGAGTATCAATTCTTAAGAGCAGCTTGTGAAGAAGCATATAGAAGCGGGATCATTATAGTTGCAGCAGCTGGAAATGCATATACAGAAAGTCCTGCATACAATCTTCTTGCAAAGCCTGCAGCATTTCTAAGTGTTATTGGAGTAGGTTCTGTGATGCAATATTACGACGAATATATTAGATGGTTTGATTCTCACGAAGGAAAAGAAAGTCACTACGATGAGTCACCCGATCCTTTTGACTATTTAGATCTTGTTGCTCCTGGAGGAACGGATGATATCTATACAACAGCGCTAGGAAATAGTCATACTAATGAATTTGGTGGAACTTCCGCTGCAGCTGCACATGTAGCAGGAGTGTGTGCGCTGATACTAGAAAATGCAGCAAAAAATAATCAAAATTTAAGTCCAGGCGATGTAAGATATATTTTACAATCTTCTACAAGAACTGATTGTTTTGGAGATGCACGGATTGTAAATGGAAATGGAGATGAGAACGGTTATTTAAAGAAATATCATGGTTTTGGAATGGTTAACGCATATGATGCTATTGAATATTCCTTTGACTATACTCTTATAGATTCTGATGGAGATGGATTATCAGATGGAGAAGAAAAAGTGTATTTAACAAGAATAAATGATCCTGATTCTGATGGTGATGGTATGCCAGATGGATGGGAATTTGCACACTTCACGAGAGGTTTTTACCTCGATTCAAATATTAATGACGCTGCTAATGACCCCGATAACGATGGCTTAACTAATCTTGAAGAGTTTCAAATGTTAACAAATCCTGTTAAGAGCGATACTGATGATGATGGCATTAATGATGGAGACGAAGTAAATACACACTTCACCAATCCTCTCCGACCTGATACAGATTATGACGGATTAACTGATGGATGGGAAGTAGCACATGGGTATGATCCATTAGATCCTGCTGATGGGTCAATTGACACAGATGGAGACGGAATAGGTAATGGTGATGAATCTAGTGTGTATAATACTGATTACTTAGATCCTGATACTGATAATGATGGATTGACAGACGGACAAGAAGTTTATGGTTTTTACATTCCAACAATAACTGGTAAACGTTATACAGATCCCAACGATGCAGATACAGATAATGATGGATTAACGGACGGAGAGGAAAAAGCAGGTTTCACCATTGCAGGAATAGGAGTACGGTATACGGACCCAACTAATCCAGATACGGATGGCGATGGCTTAAACGACAGGGTAGAGGTAATCATTTTGTTAACAGACCCACGGGAAACAGATACGGACAATGATGGGTATACAGACTATGAGGAGTTTTGTGCAGGAACAGACCCAAAAGATCCAACAGATTATCCTGGAAGTGGAGGATGGTTTTTTCCATAAAAATCCTTCCCTTTTTTTGACTTTTTAGACTTGGAATCACTAAATATAAAAAAAGATAAATAGATGGGATAACTGTTTGGTTCAATAAATGAAGTGAAAGAAGTATGAACAATCTATCAACATTCTTAAAAAAAGAATTGGTAATTACGATGATCATATTATTCTTACTTTTTTCTCCTCCTACAAGTGTCTCATTAAAATTAGAATTAGATGCTCCTCCAGTTTTTGCTTTAAAGACTAATTGTTCCTACACTGTTCATGAACCAATTATTATCCTCTCTGACCAGAATTTCACCGACTATGGTTTTCCAGGAACAGGAACGGAAGAAGATCCCTACAGAATAGAAAATTATCTTATTAATACTACTCAAGAGAGTGCGATTGCTGTCCAACAAACCTCTCAGCATTTTGTCATCCAACATTGTCTTGTTACAGGAGAGAGATACGGGATTTTTGTATACAATACCACTTACAGCAAACCACGAATAGAAAGTAATATTTGCACAGGAAGCATATATGGAATATACATCAATGCTGCTCATTTTTCCACTATCACCAACAACACTTGCACAAATAATAATGGTGATGGAATCATTGTTTGGTTTTCAGCTGACCCTATAATCACTGATAACGCTTGTATTTTAAATAATAAATATGGTATTGACATATTGCTGTCTTCCTATGCAACAGTTGAGAACAATACATGTGAAGAAAATGAAATTGTAGGTTTGGCAATCAGGAATACACAGACAAAGAAAGTTTCAAATAATAAATGTATAAACAACAAGTATGGACTAGAGTGCATCCTTGTTTATGGAATTATCTCAGATAATTATTGCACAGATAATGAAATGTATGGGATAGGTATTCATGGTTCTCATGTTACTCTTATCAATAATACTTGTTATGAGAATAGATATGGAATTTATAATATTGAGTCTTTTTTTGCTAAAACCATAAATAACACTTGTGAAAAAAATGATTATGGTATTTTCTTTACAGCAGGGTCGTGGCATAATACTATTTCAAATAATACTGCTGTTAATAATAATTTCTATGGTATTTATTTAGAACGAAGTAAAGATTGTGTGATAACTTATAACAGACTTGAAGAAAATAAAGGATATGGAGTGTATTTAGAAGGAAGAACAAATTTAACCTTGGTTGCTTATAACTCCTTTATTAACAATAATCCTGGTGAAAGCTCTCAAGGCTATGATGATGGATTTGATAACATCTGGTATGATAAAAAAGCTAAAAAGGGCAACTACTGGTCTGACTGGGCTGGTAATAGTTCTTACACAATTGATGGAAGAGCAGAAGCAGAAGATAGATATCCCCTTGATGAAAATCTGGAAAGAATTAACATTGTAAGTCCCTACTGGGCATTTATGAGTCTGGTCGTCCTACCAGTTATTGTTATACCAGTCCTCCTTCTCTACAAAAAGAGGAAACTTTGATTGTAAAGGTATAAGAGTGGATTTAAAAGAAATTTCAAATGCCCCAAACTAAAGAAACTTGCACTTTTGGGAAAGAAAATATAGATTCAAAACTTCTTTTATTTGTCAAAATGTAATTCGCTAACAGAAATAAGGTTGCATGATATTAGTTTGAAGGATATAATCCATGAAGAATTAAAACAAATAAACGCGTATCCTAAATTAACTTTGAAAAATATTTCAAGAGATAAAATAGAAGAATTAAAATCACGAATAGCAGATGTAATTGATAAGTAAAAGTTGAAAAATTAAAAAAAACAGTAATTTAAAATAAAAAGAAGGAAAAGGGGGAAAAAATTAAGTTTCTCTTCTTCGACCCCACTTCTTAGGATCGTAGAATGGGAGTTTAACTACTTTAGCTTTAACTTGCTTCTTACGAATTTGCACTAAAACTTCAGTTTCTGGTACATCATATTTAATGTCAACAAAAGCCATACCAACGCCTACATTGCCAATGACAGGGGAACGGACACCGTTAACCATATAACCAATTTTCTCTCCAGCAGGAGTGAGAATGTCATAATCAGCTCGAGGAATACCTTTTTCTAAAAGTTTGATACCAACATGCTTGATTTTTACACCTTCATTTTTGGCTTTTTGGAGAGCTTCTTTACCAAAGTAGAAAGGTTCTTTGAAGTGATTACAGAACATTTTGAAGTCATAACCAGTTTCAACGGGGGTAACTTCTTCATGAATGTCTTCACCATAAAGGGGGAGACCAGCTTCAATTCTTAGAGCATCTCGAGCACCAAGACCACAGAGAGCAATACCTACTTCCTTACCAGCTTCTAAAATAGCGTTCCAAACCTTGATGCCTTTTTCAGGATTGGCAAGATCAGAATCAAAAATAACTACCTCAAAGCCTGACTCACCAGTATAACCAGTACCAGTAAATAGACATTTACAACCTTCAACTTCGGCTTCAACCATCTGCCAAGCACCGGTATCTGGTACACCAAGATTATCTAAAACAGTCTTGTATTTAGGACCTTGAACAGCAAACATGGTAGTTTCTAAAGTCCAGTCTTTGAATTCAAGAGGTTCACCAGTCATCTCTTCAAAGATTTTAACGAACTGACCGATCCAAGCTAAAACTTTAGTGGTTTGACTACCAGCGTTACAAACATTGAAGTAGTCGGTTTCGCTCTTTTTACCGAGAATAGTGTCATCACGGTAACCACCATGTTCGTTGAGATAAAAAGAATAACCACATTTCATATTTTCCATGGCTGACATGTCACGGGGAACAAGGAGTTCCATAAGTTTAGTGGCAAATTTGCCTTTCAAGGAATAACGACCCATATCAGTTACAGGGCACAGAGTCACTCTCTCTCTTGTCGCCATGATTTCATCATCAATACCAGTAAAGGAAACTGGCAGATAATAGCCTGCAAAATCTATCATTCTTGCTCCAGCTTCCTCAAATACCTTCCATAAAGGAGTTTTTGTTAATCCCATAATTATAACCATTTTCACAAAAGTTCTTCCAAATAAAAACCTTTTTCCCTAGCTCTTTTCCCTTCTGCTGTTTTTTATTTTTTATTTGTTTCTACAACTTATTCTATTGTTGTTATTTCATGTTCTGCTTTTAGCGCTTCCTCAAAATGATTTGCTATCTCTCTTATGTGATAGTTTCCCATCACTGTTCCATAAGCCAACAATCCAACTTGTGATTGTTTCACATATTCCTTCAACAATTTCTTTGGTACACCTACAGTTTCTTCAGTGAAATAGAAGGCTTTTTTGGGATCATTTCCTCCTCTAAACATCATTGTTTGAATTATTATCTCCCATAGTTTGTATTCAAGTATCTCTTTCCATCTCTCTTTTACTACTACTATATAGAACCTGTATATTTCTTGATTTCCCTTCAAAGGAATTGTCTTTTTTTCTCTAAAGATGTTCACAGATAAGTAGTTTAATGAATTAAATATTGTTTCTATCACTTCTGCCTTCTCTTTTGATATTTTCCCTTTGTTTAAATAATCTCTATATTTTACCAATAGCTCTATCATTTTCTCCAGTAGTCCCTCATTGTCAACACCATCACCTATCATATGTAGTTGATTAAGTAATGTAACGGAAATAATATTCGCGCTTTTGAAATCCTTCTTGTTAATGTGTTCTATTGCTAAAGAAATATTGTTCTCCAATGCTTCTGACA
>DAOVER010000056.1 GCA_030668875.1 Candidatus Heimdallarchaeota archaeon | reverse complement strand
GCAGATGAAGAAACAGGGGGGGCGTGGGGAGCTGATTGGATGATCAAGAATCATTCCAATGAGTTAAGCATCAATAACCGTAAGATGTTTGCAGTAACTGAAGCTGGTGGTGTTCAGATTAGTAAAGATAAATTTGTAATTATTAATGGTGAAAAGGGTGCAACAAGTTTAAAACTGAAGTTTCAAGGAACTCCCGGTCATGGTAGCGCACCTTATTCAAGTGATAATGCTGTACACAAGGTGTCCAAAGCAGCACTTTACCTTACAGATTATTGCGACAACAAAATACCTATTGATACAACTTTTATTAGAAATTTAGTTAAGGGTCTAGGGATGAATTTCATTCTAAGGTCGCTAATCACAAATAAAAAACTACTTCCAATTATTCTCAAAATCCTCAATAAAAAAGATCCTGAAATGCCAAAGGTTTTACACAGCTTAAGCAGAATGACCATATCACCAAACATTATACAAGGTGGAAAGAAAATCAACATAATTGCTTCAGAAGCCAGCTTAGAAATAGATGTTAGGACACTTCCAGGTCAAGATTATAATTATGTTGTTTTTCATGTTAAGAAAGCGTTAAAAGAACTCGCAGATGAAGTAATTATCGAGAGGGTTGAAGCAGAAGAAGGTATAGCGTCAACAGGTACAGCTAGCCCAGTGGAATCCGATTTTGTTACAGCAATGAAAAATGCTATTCGAAAAGATTTTCCAAATGCGAGCTTAGTTCCCTTAATTGCAAGTGGGGCAACGGATGGAAGATTTTTACGAGAAAAAAATGTAGATACATATGGATTTGCTCTTTTCAATCCAGAAACACCAATGAATGAAATTGTTAGTCTAGCTCATGGAGTTGATGAGAGAATTAGCCTGAAAACAGTGGAGCTTTCGCTGAATGTGTATTACAATTTAGCTAAAGAGTTTCTTTGACAAAAAGAAAAGGAAAAAAAGAGACTAAATTTTACTTCCACAATTAGTACAAAAGACGGCATCTCCTTCCATATCTGCTCCACAATTCTGGCATACCTTGGTTTCCAATGGTTTAAGGGGTGTGGGAGTTTGAGATGCATAAGAAGGTTGCTCGTAGGTTGAACTTTGATATGGAGTATAAATCTGTCTAGAATCGTATTGAGACGCTTGAGAATATTGTTGTTGAGTCTTTCTCCTTCTGGATCTCATGAATCGGAATATACCCATTAGAGCAACTATGATTACTACTATGATAATAATATACCAAATAATGCTCCCACTAAATATACTTGACGTGGGTGTATTGGCGATGTCATACGTAATTGTTACAGTTAAGGTATAGTTAGCTGTGTTTACTCCCCAATTCAATAAACAAAAATTGTAATCACCATCGTCCAAAATAAAGTGCATAGTTCTTGTAAATACATCTTCTGAATTATAGTACCAGATGGGATAATCTCCACCTTCATTCCAGTCTTCTAAATCTCCATCATCACAAACACCAAATTCTATAGGTTCACTTGAGTTTAGCACAACAGTAACATTTGTATCAAAATATGAAATTTCTCGACGATAAAGAATAAAATATCCACCAGTTAAATTGTCGGTATCAGAAATTATTACTTCAGTGTCGGCTTGAGCAAACGCTGTAGTAGAATAGACCAGTAAAATAAAAAATCCAATAAACAGTAATTTTTTCCTCAATGTTTTCACCCTTACAACTCTATTTATTCAAACAAATCTATTCATAGATATGTGAAATATTATAGGGACAGTTAATTAAAAGTGGGACTGAAGGATTTCTTAAACCTTTCTAAATTAATTTTCGAATAATAACGAAAGAATTATCTTTATCAAATTATATTGAAACTAAGATGCGTCCAACAACCCATTTCCATAGTTCTATGTTTCTCTTGGGAATAATTTACCTTAGTATTCCTGAATTTCCATGGGTACTAGGTATCATTTTCTTAGTAAGTAGTGTACTAATTGATCTGGATACTTTCTTTTCATCATTTCTCAAAGAAAAAAACCATCGTTTTTACATTTTCCACTCCTTATTGTTTTGGACCTTCTTGTCAATTATTTTCTTAATTCTCCGGTATTCCACTGTAGAGTTCTTTGATTATTTTCTTGCTTTCTGTCTAGGAGGAATCTGGCACCTTTTGTTTGATTTACTCGATTGGGGGCTTCCTCTTTTACCTTTGCAAAAGTTTCGAAAAATCTATTTAGGTATCCTGAAAGAGCAAAATCTAGAAGAAAAAAGTAAACTCTTCTTTCTGAAAAAATACTGGAATAGTAAAGTAATAATCATAATAGAATCATTATTTTTAGCTCTCTCATTTTTAGGATGGTTTTTTATTCCATACCAGCTGATTATTGGAGCTGGATGCATTGGTTTAGCTACATATGTGTTCTTCATTTTTGAGATGAGTATCTTAATTAGAACTAAAGACAAATGAATTTTTAACAGTTATTTTTTAAATTTTTTTCTTGCTTTTTCTACTAATTCATCTGGTCGTTTACTGTATTGCTTATAATCTTGGCCAAGTGTTATGTCTAAGATGTTTTGAGCAATAATTTCATTTAATGAATGGTTAATTTCATATCCCAAGAAGTGACGATAAGAACCAAGAGATGCTACAGCTGTTGTTCCATTTCCCATGAAAGGATCAAGTATTAAATCACCGGGCTCACTACCAAAGTCTATACAACGCTGAACAACTTGCATCGGAAGTTTAGTTGCATTTTTCTTTTTACCTCTTTGATAACCTCTGTTTATTTCCCATACATCTAAAGGATAGTGTTCTACTTTGTTAAAGAAGTATTTCTTCTCATCTTTTACTGCAAAAAGAATGTGATAATGACTAGTAACAAACTTCCTTTTAGTGAAAACACCAAATTGGTATTTCCAAACAATGTCATTTATTAGTTTTAGATTACTTTCTTTAAGAGCATTAAGAATATTAACTAAATTAGTCCAACCACTAAATATCCATACACCGGCATCTTCCTTTAGAACTCGGGGGAGTTCCTTAATCCAGTTTTTACAAAAGGAAGAATAGTCATTTATTTCAACATCTTGATATCCTTTTGCAACTAAATCGCTATTACGATTGTAAAGAACTTCCATTTCCCCAAAATTAAGTCCAAAAGGGGGATCAGCTACAATCATATCAATACTTTCAGGGGGTAATTTTCTTAATTCTTGAACACAATCATCAAAAAATACCTTATCAACTTCAAAAGAAAATTCTCGTTCTAAAAACATCTTCTCAGCTTCAGCATTTGACCAGTCATATGTTGGTTTGAATTCAGCTGCAGCTTTGTGAGGAACATAACCATTCTTTCTTTTTGGTTGATTAGAATTCATTTGTTATAATTCCTTAAAACACTCAATTTAAAACTCTTTTTTAACAAATCATCTAGTTAAATTTGTATTACTCTGCAAGTTTTGTATACATTGCACTCCTTCTATCTAATAAGACATTATTTCTTTCATTGAGCCATTTATTGCGAGCGAGTTCTATGTCAATTTCAACAATTTTGATTTCTTCAGTGTCCACTCCAGCACTAGCTAACAATTCCATCTTAGGAGATGTGATTTGACTCTGTCCAGTAAATGTCAACTCAATTCCACCATTTTCTTCAGTACCTATTCGATTAGAAGTTACTGTAAAGATACTATTTTCTATTGATCGTGCTAACATAGCTGTTTGACTATAAGGTAATACTAAATTTGCAGAATGAGCTAAAATGTCTATGCCTTCTAAAGCTAACACCCTAGTCGCTTCTGGAAATATCCAATCAAAGCAAACTAGCATACCTATTTTCATTCCATTAACTTCAAAGGATTTTAAAGGTCCATTTCCAGGTTGAAAGAACAATTTTTCTCTATCGAACAGGTGTATTTTTTGATATTTTCCAATAAACCCCTTTGGACCAATAAGAACAGAAGAATTGTAATAATTCACTCCTTTTCTTTCACAGATTCCACAAACAATAGCTGAATTTCTCGAATTTGTAATCTCGGATAATTTTTCTACGAATAAACCACTAGGTATTGTTTCACTTGCTTTCCCTAACTCATCCTTATTTGAAAAAACATATCCAGAATTTGCTAGCTCGGGTAAAACCAGTAAGTCAAAATATGGAGCTTTTTCAATCATTGAAGATAATTTATCTAGATTGTCCTCAACTTGACCAAAAAGGGGTTTGAACTGAAGAAAACCAATTTTCATAGCTGTGTTAAACTCTCAATATATTTAAAATATATGCAATCGTTTTAGGAATAATTTTTCATTACTTTGTCAACTATAACTTCAATCTCATCAGGTTCATTAAGAACAAAATCTGGTTTTAGTTTTAATAAATCATCTAGATTACTTGAACCATAGGTAGCAGCAACCGAGATCACACCAGCTTCTTTTGCACTCTGAATATCGAATTCCGTATCACCAATCATTATTGTCCTATCATTAGAAAAACCGTAATGGGACATTATTCGTCTAATTGCATGACTTTTTGTATTTTCTACAGTACCTATCGGGTAATCAAAATGGTCTTGTATATCATAGAAATTCAACCAATATTCCATTCTATCTTGTGGTTTTCTAGATACAATTCCAGTATAGTGAGCATTATGTAAAGATTCTATGATTCTTCTTATACCTGGATAGAGAGATCGAAGGTGAGCATATTTGGGTGTGAGTTCTTCATACTTCTTTACAGCTTCCATTATTACCTTTCTATCTTCAGTTTCCAGGAAAAATCTGAAATCATCCTTTTGGTCAGTATTTCCAACTCTCTCACTGAACATTTTCTTGGAAAAAGTCTTCTTGGATATGCTTTCAATAGTTTCCTTCATCTGAGCTGCATAAGCGCCCTTAGAATTAGCCAAAACACCATCAAAATCGAAGATAATGAGCAAGCTTGAATTGAGATCTTTAGAATTCACCTTCAGTAGCCTCGTAAATGTTTAAGGGGTATTCTTAAAGAATATGTATTGGCAAATAAGTTTTATTGTTGCTCTTTTCTCAGAGGAGCACTACAAGTAGTGCAAAAAACGGAATCTTTTTCATTAATTGCTTGACAATTCCAACACTTAATCTCTTTAACTTTTCGTAGACCTAATTGAGTAGTTCTTTCCCTGAAATCAAATTCCGCGAAACCCATCGCTCGCTCTTCCCTCTGCTTAGCAAGTTTGTCACTTACTTTACTTAAATCATTGTAGAAGTGATCAATTTCGTCTGCTCTTTCTTTGAATCTTTTTTGGTCTTTAGCTCGAGCATCGAAGTCAAACATATATTTGAAATATTGTCTTAAGTTCATTTTTCTCTCTCTAAGATAACGTTTGATGAGATATGCAATTGCAAAAAACTCGAGAAGCCCCATAGTAATGAAAATTAATATTTTAACAATTTCAGTGCTATCTTCTGGAAAAAATGCTACGTAGAAACTAATGGGTAAAAAACCTGCAGCTATAACCAATATAGGAATACCTAGGACCAAATATAATGCTTCATTGATAGCACTTGCAATAGCATAACCTCTACCTGTGAAAAATTCAATCATATAATAGGAAAGAATCACAACAGAAACAATTGCCAAAATTATCCCTGCAGCTACCTTAAGAAAGGCATTATCGTAAGTAAATGCGAAAATAGCACCTGCTAGAATAAGGAATCCTAGAATAATTTGTTGGATAATATTTTCTTTTCTGAAGACTTTTCGTTTTCCTCTAGGTAGTCCATGCATAAATGTCAAAATCACAAACTTTCGATTACTTATTTATGTTGTCATTTGAGCAAACAGGAAAAACTAGAAATTAGTAAAAAATGAAAAAATAGAGAAAGAAAGTTATTCTTCTCGTTTTCGTCTTCGTCTAATGACAACAATTGCCTGAATTAGTAAAAGAGTTCCACCTATACTCAACAGAGTTATTGCATCAAATCCTGCATCTGTGATAGACTCTATTGTTATTGTATAGTTACTTACTGTTCTATGAATTGTTCCATTTACGTCTACTGCTAGTATGAAATAATCTATTTCAATACCTATATCAAAAATTGTTTTGAATTCGTAGGAATAGACATCAGTGGATGAATTGTAGAACATAAAGGCTGTAAAGCTCTCACTTGAATTATCTGTTGAATCGAATATTGTCCAAGTCAAATTGACATGTCTTCTACCATCAATAATTTCGAAATCAGTTCTATTGAGAATTCGTACTTGAATGAAATATTCGTATTCATCAAAGAAGGTTTGTGTTGGAACATTTGTTTCAACGTCATTATCATCTAATATTGTAGTAAAGACTTCTGGTTCACAGATGATAATAGGTGTCTCGAGAGAGGTTAATACTGTATAAGTATTATTTTCAGATAGCATTTCAATAGTATCAAGTCCATCAACATATTCAATTCGAATTCTGTATGTTACAAGATAGTCATACAACTGTGCAGGGATAGTTCCTTCATATAAATTAATAGCACCAATCGAACCGATAGGTTCTTCTGATGCAGTAACATCAATAGAAGTCCAATCAGAATCTTCATTGAGGGAGTAATCTAGATAAACTGTAACGTCAACTCCAGAAGGAACGAAAACTTGTGTACTTACAGTAACATCAACTGTGTCATCAGGTTCTTCAATATCTCTAGAAACGAATTCTATCGTTGGTTTAACAATATAGGCTCTGTCCAATGGAGCATGATCAATAATATCAAATGATAATAAGTCTATAATTACTGTATCAATCAATACCTCATCAGCGGTGATTCCATCATAATAGTTACCTACAACAGTTACATTTGTTAAATCGTAATCAAACCTTCCAATACAACTTTCAATTGTCCCATAATTTCCAACGGTAAAGAAGTTATTATAATAAACTTTGAAACCATTACTAGATTTTAGATAAATCGCATCTAAAACAATTAGGTCAAATGTATTTCCGAATATTATTGCGTTCTCACAAGCTAGGATTTGTAATCCATAGTTAAGAGAACTATAATCACCATTCTTAATTAGAAGAGAGATTGTGTTTCTTGCTACAATACCAATGTCGGATGTATTGACTTGGTTACCAAGTAATTGAACACCTTCAGAGAACCATACACTTATACCGTAGGTAGAGTCAAAAACACCATTGCTTGATAGAATCACATTGTTCATAGACCATAATGATATTCCATATACAGCGTTGATTGCTCCATTAGCAGTCAGAACAGTATCCTTTGTTTGTTCGAGGTAAATACCAGTAATTGTATCTTCAACGATATTAGCTAGTATTTCAATTTCTCTTGAAGAGATAACACTTATTCCTTCTTGAACTTTATAGAAATCATTACCTTCAATAAGACCGGCTCTACAGGTTTCAATGCTTGCAGCAGAGGTAATATTCATGAAAGAATTATCTGAAATTTCCGAATTGCGTGTATTAGAAAGCTTTAATCCAGTTTCTGCAATATCAGTCAGATTATTACTACTTATGATTGAGTAATCAGCAAATAATAATTGGATACCATACTCGAGATTAAAGAAGATGTTATCATCTATTGTTACTGTAGATCTATATCCATAGATAGCTTGAGCACTATTATTAAATTGATTTTTCTCAATAATCAATAAATCTGAATTATCTATGTCAATACAAATGTCAGATACAATAGTAAAAACATTTTCCGTAATTATACTATGATGTGCAACATAAAGCATTATTGCTGTTTCCAAATCATCAAAAGTATTATTGAAAACTAATGCATCTACTCCTTCAACTTTTAATCCTGATAATGAATTTGTGAAAGTGTTGTGAGAGATGATCACATTTTGTCCATTATCGATATATAATGCAAAATCAGTATGCAAGGAGAAAGTGTTGTATTCTACTGTAGCATTAACTGCGCTAAATATTTCAAATCCTTTTTCATCTATTGTATTTCCGATAAGATCTATATTGTCCGCTCCATCAGAAGTGAAAATTGCTTCTCCAGAAAGGAAGTCGGTTCCGACAATAGAAACATATGGGGAATCGCTTAAATCAAATTGTTTGTAAAAATTAAATTCACTATTCGCTATCTGTATATCTGTTTCGTCACTTGAAAACATTAGATAATTAATCACGCTGTCGGTGATGGATACCGAACCTTGTACTGCTGTTACCGTAAAATTGTAAAGAGTATTTGAAACTGTTAGAGTACTGTTCTCTACAATTAGAGAACCAAAAACGCTTATATCTAGGATAAATGTTTCGTTAACAGCAAAGGTGACAGTTGAATCAATTATTGATAATTCACCTGTAGATTCAATAAAAATTGAACCGTTGATAATAACGTTCTCATTATCAATGGTTTGTTGATCACTAATTACCCACTGACCAGCAACTGGTGGGTCAAATTTCAAGTTGCTTTCAGCACTTAGAAGGGTGTTGACACTGAACAAACCAATAACAATTACAGCTAAGAATAGATTTTGCCATTTTTTTGAAAATTTCATAAATTTATAACCTCAAGTAGCTGACTTATTTAATCATCGATGAAGGAAGAACATTTTTAAAGTTTCTGTAAGCACTGTTAATTTGGTTAAATGCTGTTGATTTTATACATACTGTTAATTTATAGCAAAGTTGAGCTTTAGCCAGATAAAGCATATTTTTAAACGAAAACAATGAATGACCAATGACGCTCTTGAAACAAGCTAATGAAGAACCTGAAAATTCAAAGCCAGCGACATTGAAACAAAAAATCATCATAAGAGCCTTGGCTATTGCAAATAGTGGAGGAGTGAACTTTTATTTCAACTATGCTACTGTTCTTGCTGTTGGTATTGGAGCAACAGCTTTAATGATGTCTTTCATTACTGCAATACAGACACTAGGTTCAGCATTACTACAAACGTTTTTTGGAAAGTTATCAGATAAAATTGGTAGAAAAGTTGTTCTGATTATAGGATTCATAATTGCATCCATAACAACAGTGGTGATATCGCAATTGACATCACCAATTATTTACATGATAGTGATTGCAATATATTCACTAGGCATGAGTATGGTTATTCCTACATGGAATGCTCTCTTAGGTGATGTTTCAACAGAAAAAACGAGAACAAAAATAATCAGCCAGATTAGTATGATCGGTTCATTTGTCTCATCAATGATTTTATTACTGTTAGGGTTTTTAACAGATTTCTTGCCCTTTGATCTATTGAAAAAATATCGAGTTATGATTCTAATCGGTGCATTATTCTTTGCTGTAGCTGCAATTCTATCCATGTTGATATCTGAAACAAATTCTAAAAAAGGAAAAGTGAAAAAATCATCATTCTGGGAACCAATGAGGGATAAGAAATTTAAGATATTCTCAGGCACAACCTTAATTTGGTGGTTCGCGATGAGTTTTCTTTGGCCATTAGCACCAATTATTACTGCTAGTGTAAATCCAACTAATACACAGTTAGCAATAATGTCTGTAGTATTTGCAGTATTTATTACACTAGGACAATGGATAAGTGGAATGATTGCCGATAAAATCGGGAGAAGATTTACATTAGTTATTAGTTTCATGTCGTTTTGTCTTGTCCCCATTGTTTTCGCATACACTGTTACTTGGGAGACTATTTTGATAGCAAATTTGTTTGGAGGTTTTGGGAATGGATTATTGACTGTTGCCCTTAGTTCTGAAATTCTTCATTTGTCCAAGGAGGACACTAAAGGTGCTTATTCAGGTGCGTATAATTTGGTGACAGGAATTGTTTCCTTCTTTGGTGCATTTGTAGGAGGGTTCTTGTATGAAAGTTTTCTCACTGATCCAGCATTTGTTGGAGTGTTCATGCATAATGGTTTTCTAAATATCGCTGATTCAGCATTTGTTGGAGGGTTTTTGTATAACATTTTTCTAAACAGCAATGGTACAGCTTTTGCTCTGAAAATATCTTTTCTAATTATTGCTTCAGTCAGACTTCTAGCAGTTATTCCTACATTAATATTATCAATTAATGAGAAGAAGAAGAAAGGAGAAAAAGAAGAAAATGACGTCGAAAAGGTTAAATTGCCAGATAATGAACAGCCTCTATGAAGTTTTTACAAAGAAGACAGTATTGTAAAATATGTGAAAAACAGGTTTCTTTTCTGCAACTTACAAATAAGGAATCTGTTCAAAAGCAACTAAAATGTCCTACTTGCAAGAATGATGTTGTTTCATATTGGGAAGAACAGAAAAAAATGTATGTTTATCCTTTAACAATTGGTTTCTCTTTCTTTATTTCTGCAGTGGTTTTTAATATATGGATATTCATTTTACGAGGGGTCCAAGGACGAGAGATCGAAACAGGAGAGTATATCTTGACTGCTGTTTATTTTGGTTTTACAGTGATATTAGTAGTGTTTGCAACTAGTTTCAGAAAGAAATCAGAACCTCAAGAAATTTCAGATTTAACAATTAATGAACTACCAACTTACAGGAGACAATATCTCTACATAATTGGTCTAATACTTATAATACAGATTATAACAGCTGTAATTGATTTCTTACTTATCTAATGCTTCCTCTAATTGAGGGTGGTTCTCCCTTCGTATGTTACCCACTTAACTGCAAGTCTTATAAATAATGTAAGCATTAGTAAAATCATAATGCTTGAAGAAAAAATGGATAATTTGCAGTTGGCCAATATCAACGAAGTAGATTACTCAATTTTTCCATGGCTTGAAATTGATTATGTTAAAGTAGAAGAAGGAATCCTGTTAAGAATTTTCAAAATCCCAAGTGAACAAAAGGGGAGCAAGATTAATGTAATAGTAATTCCTGGGTTGTGTTCTCATTTTATAGGATGGTTAAGCTCTGATCATGAACTGTCTAAAATAGCTAATATTTACCACATTGAAACTAGAGAAAAAAACACTGCGAGACATTTTAACAAGGGGGTTGATTACAGTTTTGATGCCTTTGTTAAAGATCTTAATATAATAATTGAGCATTATAATTTGAACAAGGATGGGTTCTATATTTTTGGTGATTCATTTGGTGCAGAAATCGGAGCTTTGTATATGAAAGCAGGTTATACTGCACCAAAGGGGATGATTTTAATCAGCCCAGCAGAAACTTTTAGTTTTTCAGGTTGGATGAAAGTTTTGTTTAAGTTTGCTCCTGCATGGTTATATTATCCCATGCTACCTTTTCTAAAATTTATGTTAAAACATTTTAGAACAGATATGAAAAATGATTCTGGAACGTATTATCTAAATAAAAGAAATCTAGAGACAGGAATTCCTAAAAGAATGAAAGCGTGTGTTTTAGAAATAATTGATTATCAATCTGATGTTAACTATTCAGATTTCCAATTTCCAGTATATATTTTCGCAGCATCTAATGATAAAATACATTCATATGAACAAAGTGTTGAAATCTCTAAAAAAATCCCTAATGCTATTTTTGAGAATCTAATTAATTTTCAGGAAACTCACAGTCGAGAAACTGCTAAGAAAATGAAAAAATTCATATTTGGTATAGAAAATAATTGAAAATAAAAGAGAGAAATAGTATTTCTTACTCAAGGTATAAACTCTTTTCCTTTTGAATACCTCTAGTAGCAAAGAAAATCAAGATAACAATTAGCCCTACTATCAATGAAAAGTAGAGAAATATTTCCATGCTGAATACTCTTGCAATCAGAAGAAGAGCCAATCTATAACACCAATAAAATGGATTAACTAGGAGCGCTGAAGAAGTTGCAAAAGGATTCATCAGAACTACGAAATAGAAGAACATCGCTAACCCTATTGATATTAGAGGACTGATTCTTTCTGATGCTTCTCGAGTTAGATTGCAATCGACTGCCATTGTTATGAGTGTGGAAATAAGTAGAGCTAATACTACAAAAATTAAACTAATTATTATATCTCCAGCACCCAAACTATCTAGGTTTAACCCAAATATAAGTAACAGACCACTTGTATCATTTCCAGACAACTGGGTTCCTACTAGTATACCTAGAACATAGGATAAGGTTGATCCTAGAGATGCAACTAAACCAGTTATAACCTTGGAGATTACGAGAAAACTATGATTGTGAGTATATGACAATAGAATCTCCATTGTTCGCATACGTTTTTCTCTTGCAAAACCTATAAGGGTATATGACCCAGAATTTAGAGCAATTAGTAAAAATATCATGTAGCTTAATGGCATTGCAATTGCAGCTGCTTTAGGTCCAAGGAGCTGTTCCTCTGGCAAAGAAACTGGAGGAAGTTCATAGTTTTGAAGTGTAGGTATTGTTCTATTTGCAAGATATGTAACCATCACATTATTAGCTATTGCTTGTATAACTTCAAAGGTTGATGAAAGATAGGGTGATAATGTTGCATCTATAGTGAATGTGACAGGTATTCCCGTAAAAACAAGTTCAGAGAAATTATTTGGGATATAATAACCTAATTCTTGGGTGTACAAAACCTCGGTGAGATTATCAGTAACCTGCACTTCAATGGTTTCATCTGATTCAAAATATGAAGAGATGTTACCAACAATTGAATCACCAATATTTGAATCTAAATACCCAATATCTTCAGTGTGAACTAGAAGAATAAGAGCATCTTGAGAAGTAAATAAAGCAGGTAGCCCAATGAGTATAAACATTAGTATGAAAGGTCCTCCAAAGATAAAGATTGCTATTTTCTTTCGAAATAATAATGAGATATCCTTTTTGAGAAGAGCTTTAAGCTGATATAATTTAAGTTTGTCCTCCTTCATTTTAACACCTCTGAAGAGATTGATTTGCTAGTTACAGGAGCTTGGAAGGCATTAACTATTGCATCTTCAAAATCTTTGGATTCTGGTGAATAAGTATTAACTATCTCTTCCTTGTCCCCTTGGAAAACCAAATTACCTTCTTTTAGGATACCACAGTATTCTGCTAGTTCTTCAAGATCTGAAACGATATGCGAAGATAATAAAATCGTTTTTCCTTCTTTTTCAACAAGATCTTTTATTATAGAGCGAATGTATTTTGCTCGAGCAATATCAAGACCACTTGTAGGTTCATCTAGAATTAAAAACTCTTTATCAGTTATTGCTGCCATGATAAAAGAAATCGCTCTTTGCTCTCCCCCAGATAGTTTTGTAAATGGTTTTTGAAGCAATCCTGGCTTTATGTCTAATTTTTCAAAATAGTCGCTTATTTTCACACTTACATCCTCATACGCTAAATCATTTAATTCCAGTATGAATTTGATATTTTGAATAGGTGTCAAATCATAATATGCAGCTGAAAACTGTGGTAATAGACCAATCTGACCTCTAATTGATTTTGGATTCGCAGAGACATTAAATCCATTAACATATACTTCTCCTGCCGATGGTTTTAGCAAACCTAATATCATCCTTATTGATGTTGTTTTGCCAGCACCATTTGGCCCCAGAAGTGCATAGATAGACTTTTTAGGAACCCGAATATTCACTCTATCAACAGCTCTTGTCATTTTGAAATCCTTTGACAAGTTTACTGTTTTCACCATAAATTCAGACATTCTGTGTATGCTTGTTCAGTTAAGTTATTAAAATTATGTTTTCGTATTTTTTTCTACAAGCTCATCTGTCACATTTTCTACTGATATTACCTCATTTTTTGTTTTTGATAAAATGGTTATAACAACTGCAGTTAGTAGTGCAACTCCTCCTAATATGTACCAGAGGGTGATTGTTTCTCCAAGAAAAATAGATCCTAGAATCATAGCTCCAATGGGTTCAGATAGTAGTAAAATCGAAGCTCTTGAAGCTTCAAGATACCTTGATGCCAACATGATAAAACCATAAGGGAATAAACCACCAACAACAGCTAACAAAATCCCCATCAGTAGGATCTGAGGTGTTAATATGTTTTCGAAGGAAAAGTTTACTATTTCCGGAGGTAAATTGAACTGTTTCATGATAGATAATAATGGCAAACCCATCAAAAAAGTCCAAATTAAAATCCATGATACTGATATAAGAAATGAGACGCCTTCTACATTTTTATTATTCCATCTATTAATCATAATATACCCTGCATAAAGTACTCCCAATAACAAAACAAGAGCATCACCTATAATTGAAGAAAGGAATGATGGCACATCCCAAGGATGTACAAGAATAATTAAACCACTTAATGCAAAACTAAGAGCGATTATTTTAGATTTTGTGATTTTTTCTTTAAACAATAACCAACCTAGTAATAATGTAACAAATGGATGCACTTGAATTAAAAGCGCCGCTTCACCAGCTGGTGTGCCTACAGCTATTGAAGAGAGATATAGAATTATCATTATTGCTAGAATTAATCCTTGTAGCATATATCCTCTTTGCCCTGAAAATTTTACGCTTTGTCTAACCATCTTTGTATTGATCGGTAGGAATAGTAAGATTATGACTAGTCCTGCTATGAATGCAAAAAACAACCTCAAGATCGATTGCTCCAAACTAGAAGCTCCCAAATCTCTTAAATTTGCTGAAAAAATGGGTATAGTACCAAAAGACAAACCTCCAAGAATAGCTGAGATATACCCTATTAATTTGGTCTTTTCCATCTTACTAACCAAATTTCAATTCGAGACATCTATTTAATTTTTTCTTAGAATGTATGATGAGGTATTTTTTTATGTTAGAAATCTTTTCTACATTCAATGAAACTAGAGTATGCCATTGTTGGTACGCGGAATAGTAATGTGGGTTTGCCTACTGGATTACAGATTTTGTCTAAAGGTGGATCTGCTTTAGACGCTGTAGAAGAGAGTATAAAGTTAATAGAAAATAACAAGTATGATATTACTGTTGGTTTTAATGGTTTTCCAAACTTGATGGGAATAGTAGAGTTAGACGCTTCTATCATGGATGGTAAAACAAGGAAAGCTGGAGCTGTAGCTGCAGTAAAAAACTACCGGCATCCGATTTCAATAGCTCGCAAAGTTATGGATTTAACACCTCATGCGTTCTTAGTTGGAGAAGGAGCTGAACGTTTCGCAAAAGCTTTGGGTTTCATAGAAGAGGAAATTATCGATGAACTTGGCATGAAGAACTATCATAATATCATGGAAGGAAGAAGTCTAGAAATGCCTGCTGAAGCTCAAAAGCTTGTTCGGGAACTTTTTATGAATTTTGATGTCCACCTGAAAGAAGTGATGGAAAATTATCCTATCATGGAATGGTATAAAAAGTTGAGTTTTGATAAACAAGGCACTACAAATGTAATTGCATTAGATTCAGAAGGGAATTTGGCAGCGGGTGTTTCGACATCTGGATTAGCCATGAAATTTCCTGGTCGAGTTGGAGATTCACCAATTTTTGGTGCAGGTGTTTATTGTTCAGAGAAAGCAGGAGCAGCATGTACTGGAACGGGAGAGATAACTCTAAGGCTATCAACAGCAAGAATGGTAGTGGACCGAGTTGAAAACAACATGACACCTGAAAGAGCTGCAGAGTATGGTGTTCTTGATTTGAAGAAAATCAAAGAGGAAGGTGTTATTCATATTCTTACAATGGATAATAGAGGAAATGTGGCAGGTGTAACAAATAAGAATGGATTATTCTACTACTATGCTAACTCTGAAAAAAGTGAACTGGAAAAAAAAGCAAGTCATTTCATTAAATTAAGTGAAAAATAAGAAAAGGGGATTATAAGAAATACCCTATTATTATATTCGCAAAAAATAGTGTTAATATTGCCACATTAATAACTGTGATAATAACTACTGCAGAAATCGCTGCAATTTTGTATCCTTTGTCTGATAATTTAGGAACAACATACAAGAATATTAATGGTAAAATAATCAAAGCAACAACAAAAGTGAGTTGAAGTCCCATAGCAAACCATTGTATATAGTCATAACTCACAAAGATTGAAGCAGTGAAGTGTCCTGCCAGAGAGCATACTATCAAAGTAATTTCGAGAATTAAAATCTGAACAAGACCCCTTCTATACATTGAAATATTTTCTTCAGAACGATTGATATCTGTATTTTGCTTAATTTTATAGAAAAGCTGATATGATACTGGTAGTGCTATTAGAGCTACTATCCATGTGAATCCTATAATCACCATCTCTGTGCTTTTCGTTAGAGTTTCACCAATTATTACTCCACTTATGAGATACTGTATGGTTATGAAAACAATAGTTGGTAGTAGAAGCATTATTACTGCATTATTTATCATTGCAGGTTGTCGTATTTCGGTAGGTTCGAGTGATTCATCCTTTTTAGGTTCAGAAATCACATCTATTTCATATCTCTCATATTTTATCATTGAATATTGATATGATATCAGTAATGATGCAATAATTAACAGACCATCATGGGGGAACAAACTCCAAGGAGCTATAAGAGCAAAAGGTATAACTGTAACAAACAAAGAAATCCAGATACTATGAACAAGCACTTTACTAGGTTTCCTATCGAGCTTCTCTTTTCTGGCAGTATCACTAGGATCAGTTGATTTAGTTAATTTGTTCCAAGATACTTTTATACTAAAGAACGCTTGCTTGATTTTATTTTTATTTTGAATATGTACCTTCCTTCTTTTGAAATCTGCAACTTTTGCTTCTTGTAAAGAGAGTTTTTCTCTTTGTGTTTTTTTAGTTGTGACTAAGATGGCTATCAAGAGGAACAGAAATAGAAATGGGTATATTATACCCCAAGATAGTTGTAAAGCATTAATTCTAAATCGGGGTTCGCCAAGAATACTAAAGAAATCAATTACAATTTCAACCGCTAGAAAGAAGAAGATGGGCATGAATACTTTAATAATTTTTCTTCCACCCATTCTTAACGATTCTTCAGAATTTTTCCCATACCAAAACTTGAATGTGAGTCCTAAGCACACAACAATAATGATGTAAACAATTAACTGTCCTATTATATATGTTGCTTCAAAACGTGAACCAACCATGAATATTCCAATAAATGAAGCTAGAATGACTATTACACTTATTATTGTATAAATGATTTTGTTGTTCATCAATTTCTTCTCTTCTAATGTGTTAGTGTTTTCAACTTTGAAACCTATTTCCTCAATTTTTTTGTCAAAATCATTACTAGCAGTATAAATTGCTCGAGTAATCTTAGAAATTAGGTACAAAATCATTGCAATAATAAGAATTCTGAAAGTAAAAGCTATAATTTCAAACATTATGATAGTTGAATCTTTAGCAGGATCAGCTAGTAGTGCTACAGTAGGTATCCCAAAAATCAATGTAACAGCCATTAATACCCTAAGCCAGCTTGACATCCCATCGGCTTTATTAATTGCACTTCCTAAGGCTTGAAATCTTTTTCTTTGTTGAATTATTGCTTCAGAGTCTGTTTCAGAGGTAGTCATTTTAAACTAATATTTCGAATCTTTAAGTGTTTATAAACTTTTACAACAATAGTGAGAAAAACCTAAAAAAGTAACCATAGAGTAATTTTTATCCTTTGGTAAAACAAGGGAAAAAGGAAAAAAGAAAAAATTTCATTTAGGTATTATCAGATTTTACGATGTCTTTTCACCATCAAAACAATTGAAATTGAAACCATTGTTAGGGAAAGAATCACATAAGCTACATTACCAAATTCTGGCACAACAGGTTCTTCACCAATTGTGAATGAGCTGTAGCCATAGAAATGACTAATCGTATTGAAATCGATATAATATGCAACTTGCCAGAAATACTCTTCGCCATAAACTAAGGGTTCTGTAATGGTATAATTTGATACATGAAATATTAGTGATTCATTAACTATTAAATTAGTAAATCCTGAAGAATTTGAAACTTGGAGCAAATAGCCTGTTGTACCAGGAATATCTTCCCAATCAAAATTCGGTGTTTGATCTTGTATATAAGAACCAAATTCAGGGTACCAAAGAACTAAATCAACATCAATTGAAGTATAATCAATAGCAACATACCAAACGCACGTTATGAAACTTGGTTAAACTTGCCAGAGGCGGTCTAACCGTCGTTTAGGTGGGTCCCCTCACGTGCGTTGAGGGGAAGAGAATCAGAAGGAAGGAAGAAGTGTACCAGGGAGAGAAGCAATGTTGTGCGCAGCATTAGTATGAGTGTTAACTTTTCGCCCACATTTGGTGCAAGGAGCATGATCATACTGACCTTGGTTGCGAACGAGTGTCCCCCCACAACCATAATGAATAGTACTGGTGTGGTAAGGACGAACAGACTCTAATAATACTTGATAACCTAACTCTTGAGAAGCTAACCAGACAGCTTTCTGATAGATGAAGAGACTATCGGGCATAGTGTAAATAGCTTTAGCTAAAGCCCCTTTAGTACCTGAGGGGTCAACAGTTAATTGTTCAATCTTCAAGGTCTTACACTGTTTCTTCACCATGACTGCAGCAAGAAAGGGTGGAAGGAGAAGGGTAAGCTCGCGAATGAGTCTCATGCGACGAGTATAGACTCTATTGAGCTCTCCTTGCAACTTACAGAATCCAAAAGTGTCTCGAGCTTTACGTTTGCGTATCAACCCCCGATGAAGTTCAGGAATTACCTTTTGAATGGATTAAGAAACAGCTGTAGATATACTTATTTGCTCAATTTACTTTTAATTTTGCTAATATCTAACTTCACAAGGTATTGTTCACATACAGGTTT
>DAOVER010000027.1 GCA_030668875.1 Candidatus Heimdallarchaeota archaeon | reverse complement strand
TGTGCTAGAAATGATAATAAGGTTCTAGCAGCATGGTATTCTGATTCATGTATCTGTATTGAGAGTAAGGTACCACCTGAACTGATACTTGTAAATGGAACTTTTAACAATAGAGTAATAATACAGCTCGAACATGATTTAGAAGATAGAACTATGATAATAACTTCTTGCACAGGTAGTATTATAAAAAAAGAAAAAGTAAGTCTATCAACAGGGATTCATTATATTGCCATTCCTCCAGCAGGTATATGTAAATTAACATCCTACCTTTAAATTGATTAATCAGATATTTCCTCTATTCATTTATTTTTCAAACTTCTTTGGTTTTCAAATACTCTGCCAAATCTTTTTCTTCATCGTAAATATTTCTGTCTTAATAACCTATCTCATAAGATTTGCAAGTTTTGAAGATTTATTCAAAAGAGTTTGTTTCACTAAATAAGAAACAGCAAATATATGTTAATCCACTACTTTTATAAACTCAAAACATCTTTGTTATAGCGTATAATGATTAAATATCTAAAAGAGAAATAGTAATCTCAGGTCTAAAGTGAGTAGAACATTCTAATTTTAGGAGAAATTATTATATAAAAAAGCAAAAGTGAAATTAAAATGGGTTATAGAAGATACGACGACAGACCTAGAGAGATGCACGATGTAAAATGCTCCAAATGTGGCAAGGAAACACAAGTTCCATTTAAGCCCGACGGCGAGCGTCCTGTGTATTGTAGAGATTGTTATCAAGCTCAAAGAAAGCCAAGATATTAGTCTTAAATGAAGTAAGATCCTTTATCTCTTTTTGAGATAAAAAAAATCTAACTCTTCTTTTTTTCTTATTTTTTTAAATCTCAAGAACATTTTTTTTATTCTATTTTCCTTCTGTTATATGATAGAGGAGAAATATTTGACTAAAGTACTTGTAATTAATGGCAGTCCAAAAATAGAGAAAAGCAATACGACTTTTTTACTTACCCCTTTTATGGAAGGTATGAAGAAAGCTGGAGCATCTGTTGAATTGATTTATACAAGAAAACTCAAAATTTTACCTTGTATTGGTTGCTTTAAATGCTGGGGAGAAACTATCGGGGAATGTTTTATACAAGATGATATGCAAGACCTTTACCCTAAGCTTAGGTCTGCTGATATCTTAGTTTTAGCAACACCAGTTTATTCTCCCCTTCCAGGAGAAATGACGAATTTTGTCAACAGATTAGTACCTCTTATAGAACCTATACTAGAATTTCGAAATGGTAGAACAAGAGCGAGATGTCATGAAGATGTGAATATCTCAAAATTACTCGCAGTTGTAGTTGGAGGATGGTGGGAGTTGGCCAATCTTGATCTCGTTGTAAGAGTATTTAAGGAGCTTGCAGAGAATTATTCTATAGAGTTTACTGGAGCAATTCTTCGACCTCATTGCTATCCCTTAAAAGATGAAACAGAGAAAAGCAAAGAAATTCTTCAGATGCTAGAAAAAATAGGCTTTAAGCTCATAAATGAAGGTAAATTGGATAAAGATGATCTTGACTTTGTTAGCCAACCTCTTGCAAATAAAGAAGAATATACTGAACAAAAAACCAACAATTATTTGAAGAATAAGCTGAAAAAATAAGAAATGAGTAAGAGATTTCTGATATTCTTTGTATTATTTTATGTAATTCTGAACCAATCAACTCTTACTGTAGCTTGCTATTGAGCGATTTTTTTCGAAAAACATATAAACAATTTCTTAGTTATAGAGATTGTAATTCTTAGTTGTGAACGAGATGAAAAAACGACAAACATTTTTGTTTATACTTTTTAATTGTGTGCTATTGATCAATTTGATTAGTAGTTCGTTTGCATTAATTCCTCTAGGTGCTAACTATTCAGATATTGATTATACCAATATTCCTGAGCAGTCTGATTATGAACTTTTGTCTCTCTCTCGGAAGAAAATTTATGATCTCCCTGATAATCAGATGTTTTATTTTTCTTCTCCCGCTATCGATAAGGACGGAAATATCTATGTTGGCTCCTCTCACAAATTTGCATGGTTTGCAGAGGGGAATGATTGGTCAGAACATTATTTCCTTTATTCCTTCGGTGCTGGTCCTGCTTTTAATCTAAGATGGCGTTTTGACGTAGGTCCAAACATTGTTATGGGAGGACCTGTAATTAATCCACAAGGTTTGATCTTTTTTGTTGCTTCTGGTTACAACATAACAAATGGTGAATGGCCAATTAATAGAAATTTATATGCATTGAATTCTGATGGTAATTTGAATTGGTCTTATCCTTTAGCTACAAATATCGAAGAATATGATTTATGGGGAGGAGACCCATCTTGTCCTGCTCTAGATAACATGGGAAACGTTTACGCTCATGGACTGAATTTCCACTATTCTTTCCATTGGAATAATGGTTCTGTAAGATGGAAAAACGATTCTGATGGTCATCCTGGTTCTCCTTCTGTTTATAATGATACAGTATATTTTACAGGAAGAGAATTATCCGCTTATTACGTAAATGGTACTTCAAAATGGAACCTCACTTCATCAGATTTCTATCCTAAACATAAAATATCTTTTGGACGTGATGGAACAATATATTACGGTTCTGAAAATCACACTCTTTATGCTGTAAATCCTAATGGAACACTAAGATGGTCGTTATACTTAACTGATGGAATGGTACGTGCTAGTCCTGCAATTGATCGTGCAGGTATACTCTATATCGGAACAAAACATAATGATCTTTCAGAACTCTTTGCTATATATCCAGATGGAACCATTAAATGGAGAAAAACCCCCTTCCACGATTTGTATGGCACTCCAGCAATAGGAAGTGATAATCGTTTATATTTTGGGGCTGAGGGGCAAAAATTCTATGTTATAGACAAAGACAATGGTGATGTGCTTAATTCTTTGGCACTAGAAAGTGATGCAACTTGGTGTTCTGCTGTAATCGATGAAGGTTATATCTTTATTGGAGATATGAATGGAAATTTGTTCGCATTTTATAAAGAAAATCTTGAACTCTCCAATGAACCATGGCCTTGTATGGGCGGAAATCCTCAGCGAACTGGCATAGGGGACGATTTAAGACCTCCTTCGATTATGAACGTTAATCATACTCCTTCTAATCCTACCAATGAGACATGTATTTCTATCTGTGCTGATATTGTAGATAGATCTGGTATTCAATTTGCGACTTGTTTCTATAGGGTGAATTCCGGAACATGGATCAATAATGGAATGTATGTTATTCAACCTGATACATTTCAAACACACATTGGCAAATTTAATACTGGTGATGAAATAGACTACTACGTGGAAGCTTTAGACCGTTCATTGAAAGCGAACTACTACAAAAATGATAATTCAAGTAACTACTATACGATTACAATAATTTCTGAAACTGTTCCTGAAACGAATTCTGCTTCTATAGAGTCGTTTTATCATTTTTGCATCTATACGTTATTTATAACAGTAGTTTTGATATTTTTTAAAAACAAGTTTCGGAATAAGAAATAGATATAAGCGATTTTTACAACTATTTGTGCAGTTATTTACGCATTTGTAACCCCTATATCCTTCTTTGAAACAAGAAAATGGGTTAGACTGAAAAGAGCATTAACTGCAATAGATCCAACGCCTGAACAGAGACAGATACTTCAAGGGGTACTCGAAAAACAAAAGGATCCGATAGCTAGAATCCTTGAACTACATTCTGACACTTAATGTGATGAAATAAAAGAGAGTTTGTCTAACATAATACTAGAATTTTATGGAAAAGCGTTAAAAACTATAGAGAGTAAACTAAAGATTAAACGGAGTAAATTTAGATGGCAATCTCAAAAAATTTTAAAATATTATTGATAATAATAGGTTCAATTGGTTTGATAACTACGGCTATTGTCGTCCCTGTAGTTCTCTTTAGAGATTCAACAACACAGGGAATTGAGATATTATCAGATGAGGATTTTAGGAAATATAATCTTCCTGGAACGGGAACATCTAGTGATCCATATATTATTGAAAACCATGAAATTTCTCCAAGAGATGCATTAAATGGCATTCACATTATGGAAGTTACGAAATATTTCATTATTAGAAATTGCATTATTGAACCAGCTAATGAAATAGGAGGTTTCAGAGGGATAAGCATACGAAGTGTATCAGATGATATAGCTATTATAAAAAATAATACAATAAGAAATTGTGCAAAAGGGATATATGTTTACAACACTGAAGGTGTAACTATTGAAGATAATTCAATTTACTATAGTAAAACAAATGGAATTGAGGTCACTGAAGAATCAGATTACTCTATTGTAAGGAATAATTACTGTGAAAGCAACCTTATAGGTATTTATCTTCTTGATTCTCCTAGATCGTTAGTTGAAAGAAATGTTTGTAACAGAAGCAAAGACTCAGGTATTTTAGTAGACGAATCATCCTACACTGATGTGTTTAATAATACATTTCTAAAAACTGGATTCTCATATGGTGCATCATCTCTTTCCATTGCTCTTTCATATGATGTTGAAGACAATATAGTAAATGAAAGGAAGCTTGAGTATTTGAAAGAACTTGAAAATACGATGATATCCACTGATGAATATGGTCAGCTCAAACTCGTTGGTTGTACAAATGTCATTCTAAAGAATCTCGATATAAGAAAAACAAATCTAGGTATTTCACTACTCTATTGTGAAACTTGTACAATAGAAGACAGCACTTTCTCAGAAAATTACCGTTTAGGAATTTCAGTACATAGATCTACAGATATAATTATAGATAATATTACTTGCAACGATAATATTGGTTACTATGTAGGAGAGCTTGGTTATGATAATTCTGATGGAATTTATGTTAGATCAAGCGATTTTATTACTATAAAGAATTGTAAAATTAGAAGAAATCAAGATAATGGTATTTTTATGTATAATGTATGGAATAGTTCTGTTCAATATAATATACTAAATGATAATCGAGAACATGGCCTCTTCTTATGGTATTCCCACGGAAACAGTATCCATCATAATTCTTTCATAGATAATACTCGTTATATTAGTGCTGATTCTCAAGGTTTTGAGGATGATGGAACAGATAATTATTGGTATGATACTAGTACTAATCAAGGAAATTACTGGGATGATTGGATTACAGGTTACTATTTCATCGAAGGATTCTTTGAAATCACAAATTCAGACAATTATCCATTGTCAATGCCTCCAGTTAGATGAACATGATATTATGAAAAACGTAGGTTTTAAGCTCATAAAAGAAGGTATATTGGATAAAAACGATCTTGACTTTGTTAGTCAACTTCTTGCAAATAAAGAGGAATATAATGAACAAAAAACCAACAATTATCTCAAACATAAGCTAGAAAGTAAGAAATAAGTAAGAGATTCGTGATATTCTTTGAATCATTTTTGTTTTAAATAATGTATGTCATTTTGTTAATTGAATATAAGTATAATCAATTAGTTCTGAGTGATGTATTTGCTGAGAAACAAGGAAAAAATGAAAAAGAGAGATTTTTATTAATCTCTGAGTGATTTGCAAAGATTAGATATTATAACTATAGTGCATTATTAAGTTACTTTCTGAGCAAGAACTCAAGGAAACTTCCCTCATGTATCCTTACTTTTCAATTCATATTGTGCTAGACTATTTCTCCATCGTTCATAAAAACTGATATCCTCACCTAGAAAATAAGGAACGTTTAGCATTTTTGCATTGTTTTCTTCCTTCCTTAATCTTACAATAATATCTTTCAGGTTTTCGTGGTGTATTTCGTTTCTTTCCGAAGTATGTGAATTTGAGAAATGCGCTCTTGAATCTTCAATGTAATCTATTGAATCAAAAAATCTACTTACATTTGTAATAGTATCAGATTTTAAATTATTCGCTACTCTTACATCTTTACAAGACGAACAAGTACACATCAAATTCCTATTTTTACTATAGAATGATCGGACCTTGTTTTTTGATAAACTTCTATGAATCTCTTTTACATAAAATCTTTCAGGAGAACCTCCACCTGCTGCAACATGTGAAATTTGCTTTTTATCGCCATATCCTATGCTTCTACAATATCCATCTAAGCCTATTTTAGTAAGTAAACATGAATAGTATCCGCCATAAAGGTTAATACATGGAATTTCTTTTTCAGCAAATAGATTGATGAAGTTAATCATAGAATTTAAGTAAATCTCAGAATCAGTTCTTGGTTTGAAATCATGAACCCAGAGAACAATTCCTTCAGAATCACTATAATTTTTAAACAATGTCTCAACATTATCTTCTTCTATTAAAATATCTTTGTCAAAACTCAAAAAGGAATATTTAGGTCTATTTTTCTTGATACTTTTGGATTCTTTGTAAAATATTTGATTTAACTCATACCAAGGATCATTTAGAGATCTAAAGTAGAAATATGGGATTGAAAAAAATTCTAATTCACAATCCTCAGTTTCTTCATCTATTCTCAGTTCATTTTTCAAAGAATCAAATTGGAAATATTCAGAAATCCTTTTTTGAGCTGGATTTATTCCATCAATAGTTTCTTGAAATATAAAGCGATTTTGAAGAAAATCTCTTATAAGTTCTTTGTCTGGATTACCTTCTTTCATGAAGTCTATTGGATTTAGAGGTCTTTTTTGGACAGTTTTTTGAATTGATGAGTTGTATGTGTTACTAAGAGCAAGGTATGATTCTTTGTCATCTGCAATGCAAAAAACATCTTTTACTGGAGGTGGGTCTAATGCAAACATGTATGACATTGGATCAACAAAATATGGTTTAGATAATTTTCTTAAAAAACTTGAAATCCAAGTAGAAGAGTATGCACCAATGTGTGCCCCTATTACTAATCCATGATATTTTGATTTAGTAGTTCTGAAGATTTTTTTTTCATTTGCTAGATTGAAACGATAATATAGTTTGGAGACCATTATACCCCTCAATTTGTTCTGATATTTTATTATATAGTGATGGGTTAATTAATCTTGACTGTTGTGAGTCTAAGATATTTTCAATTTTACCTGTTTCGTCAATAGATAGTACTCCTATTCCCAATTCTTTGCACATTTCAAGATTAAGTAGATGTACTTTGCTTTTAAACATGGCAATGTTTGAATAATCTACACAAAGCAAATTTGATAAGGCTTGTTGAATTGCTCTTTTCCAATTGGCAACTTTGAGCTCAAAAGAGTAAGTCTTTTCTTTTTTACCCCCCACAATATCTATTCTTCTTTCTAAAAAAGGAACTTCAGTCAAATATTTGTATCCCTTCTTATCTAAGTATTCAATTAAATGGCGCTTCAACAATGATTCCTTCATGCTACATCCTCGACCTATGAAAATCTTCTGGTGTCCAAATTTCAATACCTTTTGCCTTGGTAAAATCCTTAATATTTCTCGTTATTATTGCTGAACAATCATGTTTTTTAGCAGTATGATATTGTATTGCGTCCTCAAAATCATGGAAATCTGACGACAGTGCATTTGATAAGATATCTGAATCTAAGGCTAAAATTTTAATAAATTCAATTATTTCTCCAATCTTTTGTCTTATCTGGATTTGACTGAAAATGGGTTTGTTATTTCGTAGATATCCTTCCAAAAAAAATACTGTAAGAGCTGAAATTCCATAATCATATTCACCCATTTTACTACTGTTAAGAATTTTAAGACTATGTTCCCATCCTCTTCGTTTACCAAGAACATCATTTATAACATTCACATCTATAAAAAGCACTCAGTTTCCTCCTAGTACTAATCTGTCTATTACTTGTTTTTCCTCTTCTAAAGACATTGGTTTGATAATACCTACTAGTGAGAAAAGGTTCTCATCTATTTCATCATTTGGAAAAATAAGTCTATATTCTTCTTCAATTGATAGTTTGGAAACTTTGTCTTTAATAATAGATTTTTCTTTAAATCCAGGATAAGAGGTATAAACATACCTTAGTAGAGTTTCATTCTTTAAGTGCGAATATTTTGTGATTATATAATTGATGCCTTTTAGTCTATTTTCGTGAATTTTCTTAAGTTCATGACCAATTTTAATTCCGATTTTTGTAAGTTCATACTTTTTCAAATTGTCATTTTCATGGTCCTCATACAAATATTCAGCATCAGTTTTTATGTTTTTTATTTCAATAATTTTTTCGTCTTCCATTAATTGGAGTAGTGGGTCTAGTTCCGGAGACCATGGACCAAACTTATATGGCTTGAAGGAGATTATTTCTTCAATATCTTCTGATCCCCCTTCGTTTATTAGCAAAAATAATAGTTTATGGAATTTAAGTTTGCCAATAATATGATTATTTGAAATTTCGGATAATAAAAGAATTATCAAATCTAACCCTGAATTTGACATGTTCATTTATAAGAATAGAAATACAATTATAAAGTTGATGTAACTAACAGCATCAGTTTAAATTTACTTAAACTCTATGTTCACGATCTATGAATAAGCAGTTTGTTAAGTAAAATACCTGAATGAGCAAAATGCAAATTCAGGGTTAAAACAGATCTATAAGATTTAGATCATTAGCTTAATCGTTTAATATATAAAGGGGGAAAAGAAAAAGTGACGTAGAAGGGAAGGAAACGGGCTGTGTCTGTTGAAGAGTGAATTATTATGGTTAACTGAAAACCTTATACGAGCAGACTGGAGTATACAATAAGGTTAGTAGAACAACTGTATAACACATATTACATTATAGTGCAACAAGTGTTATACAAAATAGCTTAATTGATTATCTAGATAGATCCTATACGGTTTTTAGCTTATGTCTAAAGAAAGCAAAACATGTTATTCTTTGTATGGGGCTTCTAAGACTTGATTATACAAGCTTTTCAAATAACCTTACATTAAGGTGAGCTTATTAAAAGGAGCTCGTTATTGTATGGAGAGCTTGTTGACATAAACAGTTTTTTAATTCTCATTATAATGCAAATTGCTCAATCAAATTTTAAGTAATGTTTATATATTTTGAGTTTTTCTCTTTTGTGTATCACATATGAGGTTGGTTCTTTGCTAGATAGACAAATAACAAATCAAAAAAGTACTCTTTCACTTTTATATAATATTCTTATTTTAATTGGTTCAGCTGTACTCATAGTCGGTCTAATTATTCCTTATTGGTTTTATCCTAACCTTGATGGGCATCCTGGTCATTCTTTTTTATTTAGTTTAACTAGTTCTAATGATGTGTATTACAAATTTGTCGATGTTGTACTATTGTTATTGTTAATTATTGTTCTAATGATATTTTTGTCAGGATTTCTAGCTCTCTTAGGAAGGAAAATCAAAAGATTAAGCTTATTTGGAAACTCAACTATTTCCTTCATTCTTCTAATTTTCATTCTTTTTGTTCCTATATTTTCCTTTACCTATTTTCCTTTTCTAGGTTATATTGGACATTGTCTTACAACTGCAGCTTCATGTGCAGCATATTCACAAATGAGATCAGTTGATTATGAATATGCTGTGAAGCTTGGTCTTGGTTTTTACATGTGTCTAGTTGGTATTCTTCTGCTCTTAATCTCATTTCTCCCTTCTATCATTTTAGTTATTCAGAATTGGGGAAACTATAGAAATAAATCTAGAACACCTATTAGTGAAAAAAAACTATTAAACTTACATCAAAATAAAATGAATTTAATACTCTCTATCTTATGTCTGATTGCAAGTGTTGGAGTTATACTTGGATTAGTAACTCCTACATTTTATTGGGTCTACAGAGGTGCAGAAGGAGATAACACTCTAACTAGTTTCTTAACGCCTGAGAGTTCCTATAATTCAAATCATATGAAGTACTTAGACGTAAATGTTCTAATATATTTAACATATTTTATTATGCTTCTTTCAGTTTGCATTATAGTAATACTATCATATTTTAAAAAACTCCAAATCACAAAACCAAAATTATTGCTGTTTATTTTCTTGGTGATCGTCTTAATAATTCCTTCATCAAATCCTGAAGGTGAAGCATATCTCACAATCCCTGCTATAATTTATACCCTTATGATATTTTATTTTCAAATATATGACGCTACTTATTCTGCTGCAAGGTATGATCAGCTCTTAATAGATGAAAAACATGTCTTATCATTCACATTTTGGTTTATGATCGCATCTTTAATACTACTGTTTCTTATCCTTCTTACACTCGTTTATGTCAAGTTCTTTGTGAGAAAGGACACTGTAAATACTGAACAAACACAAAAATGATCTATATTCCTACTTAATTTGAAAGAAAACAAAAAACAGAGGTTGTATGGTGAGATTGTTGTCTTACCCGGTTTTTCTCTTTTCATTTTCCACTAAATAATAGACATAGAAAATGAGACTAATATTTTTTGAATAGTTTTATATAATATGGTTCTTAATACACCATAGATATTTAGGAAGAGAGGTAATAATCTATGAATTATGCATATGTTCAACCTATTAAACCCATAGTAGAGATTAAGAAGGAATTAAGAAAATATGCTAGGAATATAGGTCATTCTCTTATTGCTATGGTTATCTGTATAGTTATTATACTTATATTAACAATTATTTCATTTTTCTTAGTCAATCCATTCGATCCAACATTTTCTTCCAATTCTATAATTATTTTACCATTTATATTTATAGTCACATTAATTCTTGCTGGTTTTAGTATCTATAAAATGGTTTGTGAGTACAAATTGAGCAAATCGTTAGATGATTTAGGGCTTTATTATATGCAAGAAACTACTACTGCAAAGAAAGCAAGTGAAATGCTAAAGATAGCTTTGCTTGTAAGTATAATCGCTGGAGGAATAATTAGTCTTGTTTTGTACATTATTGCTTATCACAGAGTTGCAGAAACTTTTAAAGAACTAAATAAAAATGAACTATTTCCAAAGCAAGAGAGTAGATTAGTGTATAAATCCTTCATAGCATCAATTATTACGCAAATAATATTTATAATAGCATATACTTTCTTCATCTTTGATTTGTTGTATAATTCCTTAATCTATGCTATGTTTTATGATCGCTTTTCACTAACTATTGTAATCTTTGTAGGAATTTCGATTGCACTAATGGTAGCTACATATATTGCTCAAATCTTTGGTTTTTATCGTTTAGGTGATGATGCGTTACTTATTGTCGAAAGACAACCTTCTTCTTATGTACCCGTTATGCAACCATATCCTCAACAACAAGTTCATTATTCACCTGCTCCTACTCAGACTCAATCAACACCTTCTATAAAGTATCATAAAAATCAAAGCCGAGAGGAATCATCATTTTGTCCAAATTGTGGTAATCCTACTGATGATGTAATTACTTTCTGCACAAAATGTGGAACCAAACTTGATTAATTCTTATTTCCAAACTAGGAATTCCTTAAATAGCTAGAATTATTAGTTATAATTTAAGGATAGTTGATTATATGGTGGCTATGCATTATTCTAAACCAATTAAACCTATAAATTCGATAAAGACAGAGATAAGCGGAAGCTTATATAAAGTCGGATACTCACTTATCGGTATCATAATTTCAATGATAATTGGATATACGGTTTTCATGTTTACTTGGTACGGAGATTTGGACTTCATTGGGTTTTTTATGGTATTCAATAGTATTGGAGGATTTATTATGGTTGCAATTGGAGCATTTGGGCTCTTACAAATATATAGAATCAGTCAAAATTTAGAAGAGCTAGGGGAATATTATTGGCAATACATTCAATCTGCAAAAAAAGCTGGAGAAATGTTAAAAATTGCTATGATAGTTTCGGTAGTAACAGCTGGAGTGGTTGGTATTATTCTCTATATTGTTGCCTGCAGTAGAATTACAGGAATATTCAAAGAATTGAATTCAGCAGGTTTATATCCTAAGAAAGAGGATCGGTTTCTCTTTGGATCATCGATAGCAATAGGTATAGTCTTTTTCTTAATCATAGCTACTTTGTCGACCTTTTGGATTCTCTTGTTTAGCTGGTATTTTAACGTCTTCGAAGGTATACCTATTTTCGTTTCTATAGCAGGATTCCTACTAATTGCAACAATTATTGTACACATCTTTGCCTTGAAGAGATTCAGCAATAACATGCTTCTGATTCTAGAGAAAGACCCTTCACCCAGACAAGCGCCTCCCCAAGTTGTCTATGGTCCTGCTCAACCTGTACCACAGCACGCTTCTTACTATGATCCAACTCCAACAGCAACTTCTATACCTTCAGAGAAATATAAGGATCAAGCTGTTGATGGAAGTAAAGAATTTTGTCCCCAATGCGGGGAAAAAGTAATTGAAACTAATGAGTTCTGCCCATACTGTGGTAATTACTTGAGATAGAACCACTTATTTTCTGCTTCACTTTCATTTTGTTAGATATTAGAATAATCTAAAGAAAAAAACGAAGAAAAGTTTTTATTAGGGAACCTTTGTAAAACATTATTGAGGAAAATTTAGTATTTGTTCATTGCATGGGGTGTGCAATTATGAACAATGATGGTACAACAAATATAACCGAGAGATTCCAAAAAAACTTTCGTAGGTATAGAGAATATATTTTCATATGTTCTTTAATTATAATTATCTACTTAACTAGTTTCTATGATAATTATTTACTCTTTCATAGTGTTATAGAACTAGTAGGTATTATGATGACTTTAACTATTTTTCTTGTTTTTTGGAACACAAGGAAAGCTATTGACAATCAGTTTTTCACCCTTCTTGGTCTCTCATTTTTCTTTATGGGTATTATCGATTTGTTACATACTCTCTCCTACAAAGGCATGAATATTTTCATTGGTTATGATGCTAATTTACCGACGCAGTTGTGGATAGCAGGCAGAGCCTTCCAAGCAATGACTTTGTTTTTATCAGTTTTATTTATAGGTAGAAAATTGAATATCAGTGTAGTTTGGATAGTTCTTGGAGTTGTTACAGCTGTTCTTTTAACATTGGCTTTCACTGGTCACTTCCCAGATTGTTATATTGAGGGAACTGGTCTAACTACTTTTAAAATAATTAGTGAGTTTATCATCTGTTTGATTTACGCTTCTAGTATTGTTGTTCTATATTTTAAACGATCTAATTTTAGTTCTTCAATATTTTATTTTATTAGTGCGGCAATTTCATTTTCTATATTGGGTGAATTTTTCTTTTCACTATATTTTGATGTTACAGGTACTTTCAACATTTTTGGTCATATTGCTCGTTTTATTTCACTATATTTCTTTTATAGAGCTACTGTTCATGTTAGTTTGAAAGATCCTCTCTCTCTTCTTTTTCAGAATCTACAAAGCAAACATTCGCAGAGACTCCATTCTCTAATTGAAAATATTCCTGAAGGTATCGTACTTCTAGATGAAGAATATAGAGTTATTATCAAGAATTCTGCAGCTACAGAGTTCTTACCCTACCTAGTGAAAGGCAAACAGACAAACAAAGTTCAGAATATATCTGATTATTCTATTGAAGAGATACTGAACCCACCTTCTTCAAATTTAACATTTTATAAGATTCATGTTGATAGTCCAGATGCAAGAGTATTTCATATTGGTGGAATGAAAATCACCCAAGGGGCTCAATCAGGCGATTCTATTCTCGTTATTCACGATATAACTTCTGAAAATAAGATAAGAGACAAAGTTCAAACTCAAGAGAAGTTAGCATCTATAGGTAAACTTGCAAGAGGTATCTCACATGATTTTAAAAATATTATTTGGGCAATTTCAGGTGCAGCAGAATTAATTGAAACTCAATCAAAAGATGAAAATCTTAGGAATCTTGGAAATATGATACTTGAACAAGCAGCAAAGGGTAATGACTTAATTGACCAAATACTAGATTTTTCTGGTCAATCTAAAGCATATGATGAAGTTCTAGATCTAAAACCAATTGTTGAGGAAACTGTAAGATTAGCTAGTTCAAGTCTTCCTGCCAATATATCAGTAGATATAAACATTGAAGATTTTAAAATCAAAATTAACAAGATCCAGTTGCAACAAATTTTATTGAACTTGATTGTAAACTCAAAAGATGCACTTAAACAAGGTGGTAAAATTCAAATTCTAACTCAGATAGTCCATTCTTCTGAAGTTAAAGATTTTGAATCAATAAATATGCCAATGCAAGATTCTAATTTTGTAAAAATATGCGTAATTGATAATGGAGAAGGAATTGATAAAGAAGATTTAAACAAAGTCTTCGATCCATTTTATACAACAAAACCTAAAGGTGAAGGGAGTGGGTTAGGATTATCTCAAGTGTATGGTTTAACTAGACAACATAACGGTTATATTGATCTAAAGAGCACTAAAGGAGAGTTTACGCAAGTGGACATTTTCTTTCCTTTGTCTGACAGTTAACCTGTTTTCTCCTTAATGCAAAAGGGGTTTAAAGATAAGAGATTAAGCCATCAAGAATTGTTTTATGTCATTAATAACAAAAATTATAGGTTTCATGTTTGAAAAAATAGGTGTACTAGAGTTTGAGAAAAGAAAGTGAGAAGAGAATACTTGATATGACTATTCCTTTTCTATAGGAAAAATAAGTCTGAATTTTGTTCCCTTGTTTATATCTGATTCAAATGATATCTTGCTGAAGTGTTGTTCCATAATTTCGTACACCCATAGTAATCCTAATCCTGTACCTTCTTCTAAGGGTTTTGTTGTAAAGCTTTCCTTGCCAATTTTATCTACAATGTCAGAAGACATTCCAGCTCCATCATCTTCTACTTCAAATATCACGTTATCTTTATTTTCATCCGTGGAGACACTTATCTTTATTTTTCCTTTAGTATCAATTGCTTGAGAAGAGTTTACAAGAAGATTCATAAAAACGTGTGAGATATCATTTTCTACACCCTTGATACTTGTAGGGTTTTGAGCAGTATAATTGAGATCAAGCTGTTCACATTTATATCTCCATTTACCTCTAGTCATGGTAATTGCTGTTTCAAGTGCATCATAAATATTGAAAACAGTTAACTCTCCTTTCCTCGAAACTCTTCTAAGCCTTTTGGAGACGTCTCCTATTCTATAGCATCCTTCTATCAGTCTTTCATTTAGTGATATCAATTTACTTGTGTCTGGAATACCCTCTTGTAATAATACTCCTAGGAGTTCTGCATTTCCTAGTACATACTGAAGAGGATTATTAATGTCGTGACCTATACTCCCTGCTAATCTTCCAAGCATCACCGCACGTTCCTGATCCATCAATTGTGCTGCTTTGTCTTCCACCATTTCTTCCAATCTATGTGTGTATTCAGTCAGTTGATTTTCTAGCTCTTTATAGCTAGTGACATTTCTGACTTGAACAATATATGCTTGAGGTTGTTCATTCTCATAAACAACAGAAATACTTGCACTCAAATTAATTAATTCTCCATCTGGACCTACCATATCAAAATCAAGATTTAAGTAAAGTCCTTCTCTGTTTATTTCCTCAGCAAGTGATACAATTTTTTGTGTAATATCTTCACCTATAAAATCAAGAAGGGTTTTTCCAATTAACTCCTCTTCTTTCTCAAACCCTAAAAAGGTATATGTTTGCTGATTTGCCATAAGTACATTTAAATCTAGGTCAGTTTTTATAATAGCATCTGGAGAAATACCTACTAAGGTTTTGTAGTTTTCAATACTATCTTGAAGAGCAGTTTCTGTTTCTTTTAATGTTGTAACATCCATGAGACTTACAAGACTTCTATCTGATCCAGGAATCAGAGCTACTGTATAAACAAAATTTCTTTCTTTTCCTGTTTTTGTACTAAGTTTTATTTCTACAATATTGGGAACTGAGGAGGGGTCGATTCTTCTCTTTTGATGGTATTGAATGATTCTGTCTCGTTCGTTCTCAGGTAGGTACTTCAAGAAACTGTGCCCAACTACCTCTTCCCTTGAGTATCCAGAAACCTCTTCAAACTGAGAATTCATTAAAGCAACAGTCGTATCCGCTTCTACTATTACCATCGATGATCCGGAATTTTCAAAAAGAATTTGATACTGAAACTGAGATTCCCTTAAGGCTTTTTCCATAATTTTCTGTTGTGTGACGTCACGAATGATTCCTTGAAAACCTAAAAATTCGCCTGACCTAGAAATTCTCTGTGTAGCTGTTAGAAGATTTGATGTAATAGTTCCATCTTTTCTTTTGTACTTTATTTCATAATTTCTAACTGATTTTGCTCTCATAATATCTTCAAGAAATTGCTTTCTTGTTTCAGGACTATTGTATAAATCCATTGCATTAATATTGAGTAGTTCTTCCCTATTGTATCCTGACATATCTAACAAAGCTTGATTTCCATCTATTATATTTCCTTCAGTATCAGCTATGAACATCGCATCAATTGAATTCTTAAACATTGAGTGATAAATGTCTTCAGATTCTGATTCTAATGTTTCATCATCTTTTACCTTATTTTCAAGGGGCTCATTGGAAGAATCATGATTTTCATTCATTGACTTAACTCCATATCAATACTGAATAAGAATAGTTATTTCTTTGCTTTAATAAATCTGTTTCACTTGAAGTGAAAAAAAGAAAAGAGGAAAAAAGAAGTTTATTGTAATCATTGATTAGCTAGATTTAAATAAAATAGATAGAAAAAATAACCAGAGAATTACTTGGAGGAGAACAGTATTTATTCGAACAATTATCAACCAATGAATCAAATTAAAGTAAAGATTAGTAAGAACGCTAAGAGACTTGCATTTATACAAATATTTCTCGCTTTATGTGCGATTATCGTAGGAGTGTCGATTTACAATTTGATATTAGAACTTCTCAAGATTCCTCAAAGTGTATTAGACGATCCTGATGCTTTAGTAAATTACCTTGATGCAACTATGTCTCAGTATTTGCCATCGATGACGATAATAATGTTCACAGGTTTTTTCATATTCATCTTAGGTATAGCATATTTGGTTTCAATATTGCTACTAAGCTCAAACTTTGCTACATTGGCCAATATTGATCCAAGAGTAGGACAAGTTGCAAAGAGTACAAGTATTTTCCTTATAATAGGTATCATACTTCCTATTATTGGTTCGTTAGTGCTTTTTATTTACCCTGAAATTACAATTTTCATCACCCTTTTCATGTATCTAGCTTCTACTGTCATAATGACAGTTGGTTATTTTTTCATTTGCAGAACTTTCAAAATTTTACATGAGTTGGGATTATTTCCCAAGAAGGAGAGCAGATTGATTTTCTTTGGTCAACTGGTTTTTAATCTTTCATTTGTTCCTCTTTCATTTACTCTAACTTTTGTTTCTTTAGTACCTCTAATCATAGCTGGAGTAACAGCTTTGGGAGGTTTAACTTGTGTTATTGTAGGTTTCTTTAGATTAAGTAAAGATGCTCTTTTGATAAAAGAAATGCCAGTATCAGCTACATCAATGATACAGGTACAAACAGGTTTTAAAGATCCAATTTTTGCACCTAATACTGATTATACTCAACCACAAACCCAAGAAACTATAGCTGATACAGCTGCTCTTAGTGAACCTGGTGTAAGCTTCTGTTATAATTGTGGAGCTAAACTATTTACCAAAACACAATTCTGTAATAATTGTGGAGTGGAGTTTGACGAATAGATCGTGATTTTTTAGTAACGTTTTTTTATAATCGAACCAGTTTTTGTCAAACTATTAGAAGAGTGTCAAGACAAGTCTTCTTACATCGACTTTGGTGAATGTATCTCTTGGGAATTTTTTGCTAAAATGATGTTAAGATATCATCATTTGAATCATTGAACCCTTTTTCCTTTAGACTAATGTTTTTAAGTAAAAATCAGCATGTTCAATTAGATATTATTGTGAGCTTCCTCAATGAATCTATCCAACCTATAGTTAAGAGATTGTTAGATGAGGCTTGGAGAGTTGGGGAGCAGGAAAGAATTCTAATTATCAGTGATTATCCAACCATAGAGGATTTTGTGAACAAACCAACAACTGTTCTTCAATCAATAGTAGAAAGAAACTTGTTAGCTAAGAGAATTTATGAAATTATAAAAGAAATCAAACCTGAAAAAATAGAATTACATCTCATTAAACCAACTTATCAACATTATATAGATCCAAAAGATGAAATTATGAATAAGAAAATACAAGAATCTGATTTGGTAATTACATTGACAGAATTCTCATTGACTGATGTTCCATCTTTGAGAATCCCTCTTGATGAGAAGAAAATTAGACATGTGTCAGCTCCTCTTGTCCCACCTGATATTTTTTATACAGGTGGACCTTTAGATGTAGATCTTTTAGAAGTTGAAAAAGTTACTACAAAACTTTTCAGTTTAATTCAAGGAGCCAGAAAACTTGAACTCTTTGATGTGGCAGGAAGCCATCTTTCGCTTGAATTTTTAACACCAGTAGATTGGTTATGGGAATCAGGTTTTTGTACATCACCTGGAATGTTTTCTAATCTCCCTGCAGGCGAGATTACACTGGAATTGGAGTTTGGACAAACTGAGTGTTCTATCAATGGTACCTTAAACATCTTCCCTGGATGGCAAGAAGAAATAACACAACTACTTACTCTAACATTTAAAGATAATACTCTAGTTGATTGTATCGGAGGGGGAAAAAAAGGTGAGCATCTTCAGAGAATGCTTAGCACTGAAGACGTAAAAATTAAACAAATAGGAATGGGAACAAATCCTCAAGCAAAGAACCCTTTTTGTGCCACTGTAGCTGACAAATTCTTAGGGATTGTGCATGTAGGTCTATTTCCCGATACTAGATTAGACCATTATTACTTTCCTTTATCAAGAATGAAAATTAATGAAAAAGAGTATCATCGAAACGAATTATTCAAATGATTATTTATCATATAATTCTGGATTAACTATGTTTTCTGGTCTCTCGCCACTTAAAGCAGCATGTAAGTTTTCTGCAGCCATCAAAGCCATTTTAGATCTTGTATAAAGGCTAGCTGTGCCTATATGAGGAAGCAATACAACATTTGGAAGATCTATCAACCCCTTGTTGACCTTAGGTTCATTATAATAAACGTCTAGACCTGCACCGTCAATCTTTCCTGTGACCAGAGCGACTACTAGTTCTTCTTCATTGACAACTTTTCCTCTTGCTGTATTAATGAGATAAGCTGTGGGTTTCATAATCTCAAATTCTTTCTTACCTATAAGATGATGAGTCTTCTTACTGTATGGTGTATGGATAGTAACGTAATCTGATTCTTTCAACAGTTCTTCTAGAGAGACCCTTTTCATTCCTAATTGACTTTCGAGTTTTGGATGCGAAGAAGTGCTATGATAGATGATGTTCATGTCAAACCCAGCTGCTCTTCGTGCTACAGCTTGACCTATCCTTCCAAGACCAATTATGCCTATTGTTCTACCTGCGAAATCACCACCAAGATACAACATAGAATCCCAACCAACAAAATTACCTTCTCGAAGGTATTTGTCTGCTTCCACAATACGACGAGAAACACTAAGTAACAGTGCCCAAGTCAGATCAGCTGTTGCGTCTGTTAGAACTCCAGGAGTATTTGTGACTGGGATATTTCGCTGAGTAGCTGCTTTTACGTCGATATTGTCAACTCCCACAGCATAATTTGCTATGGCTTTTATTCCTGTTTCATCCATTACTTCAATATCAACTTTATCTGTGAGCAAAGGGAGAAGCCCATCACAGTCCATTGCACCTTTGATCAGCTCATCTTTGGTTATAGGTCGTTTTTCGGGAAAAATTTCTACTTCATAATGTTGTTGAAGAATGTCAATACCTACTTGAGGAATCTCGCGTGTCACAAAAATTCTCTTTTTCATAAGTAGAAGAAAAGAAAAGGAAAGATAAAGATTTGCTTCAAACCTTTTTAGACATAGCCTTCTCTCTTCTTTCTAGGTAGAGGAGGAGCTTGTTGAGGCATAGATTTCTGTTTTTCTGCTACCATAGCCAACTGTTCCTTAATCTTAGCAGCTTCTTTGAGTAAAGGTTCAGTATCTATCGAGTATTTATAATAGTCATTAATTACATTGATGAGATTTACAGCTGCCTCTGGGTCAGGAAAATCTTGAGTAGCTGGTGTCATAAGTGTAACACCAATTATATCTCTTAGTAAAGCTTCACTCATGAAAGCTCCTGATAGACCAAGCACCACACCGTGATCATATAGGTCAACCGAATATTTCTTCAGCTCTTCAGCTACACTTCTTTCAGCTGCAGTTATAACTACAGGTTTCTCAGGTCTTAGCTTGACTGGAATGCCATCCAGACAGACAATCTGCTGAGCATCTATATGTTCTTCAATGAAATCACTGATACCTTCTGCTACAACTAAGTAAGCTTCATGGGGGACGGGATAATCAAGCGTGATAAGAAGTAAGGTACCTTCATCATTGGCGTACAAGAGATAAGGATGCTTGAGAACATTATTCATAAATATTGTTACTGGGCTTAAAGTGTCAGATTTGAAGAAACCTATTTCTTTCAATCCTAATGATTCAATCATTTGCCTCGCAATAATCGGTCCAACAATTCCTGGACTAGGAAACGTCACAAAGACTATAGGCTTATTGAACTCAATTTCTTTTGTTTGCACAACTAAGAAGTCATCTTTATGTAAACATATATTTTCTTCATGTTTTTTCATACAACTCACTGAAATAAAATAGTACAAAGAAACAAAAAAAGGTTTCTCTCTAACAACTAATCATTTTCTATTAAATCTTCTTTCTCAGATGCTTTTTCTTGTTCATCATCAATAGTTCCCTTAAAATGCTCCTTGATTTTCCATTCAACTATGATAATCCCTATGATGATTAATACTCCTCCGATACCGAAAATGTAAGTTATTGATTCGTTGAGAAAAATAAGGGATAACAGTACAGAAGTCATAGGAACAAAGCTTTGAATGATTCCTGTTTGAGTTGTTGGCAGTATTTTCAACAGTGATAACCAATAACTAAAAGCGAGTGACGTAGATAACACTGCAATTATTAACACAAGAGTTATTCCAAGAAAATTAAGTGTCATGCTCACATAAGGTGGTATCGCGAAGGCAAAAAATACTAGATAGAACGATCCAATAAGAAGGGAAATAAATGTTACTAATATTGGATTTTCATCTGCAAAAAACTTCTTCAAGAACACAGTATATAATGCCCAAAAGAAGCCAGAACCAAATGCCAGCAGATTCCCCATAATTGTATCAAAAGAAAGATCTGCTAAAGCTAAAAGATTATTGTCAAAAATCACTAAGAACAAACCTATAATTGAGACAGCAATCCCGATGACATAATTTCTCCTTATTTTTTCTTTAAGAAATATTATTGCAATAACTGGTATTAAAACTATATTTGAATTGAGAAGAAATGAAGCTGAAGAAGCTGAAGTATTCTCAACTGCAAGAAAGAGTAGAACTGGCATAAAGGCTGACATTACAGAAACTAAAAGGTATTTTGGCCATTTATTCTTCAGAGAATAAATTATCTCTTTGTTCTTTACTTTCTGCTGGAAAATCAAAATGAAATAAAGAGCAATAGCTGCTAAGAAATATCTAAAAAAAGCTAATTGATAAGGTGATAGCTGTCTATTATAATCTATCAAATATTCTCCGATTACAGGAGTTAAAGCCCACCCAATCACCACTACAGAACTTTTAAGTGATATAGATAGGCTCTTTCTCATATTATAGTTTTAATTCAATCTGTATTAAATTTTTCTTGCTCTTAAGTTAGTTAGTATTTGTTAATTGTATATGCAAAAAAAGTACACAAAATATTCTTATATTTCTCTATCGATAAAGTCAAATATTGATCATAACATAGTTCTAAGCATGTCTGCTGATGATTTCATGCAAGAAGCTATACTTGAAGCTAGAAAAGGTTTGGAAGAAGGCGGAATTCCAATTGGTTCAGTTCTCGTTATTGATAGTCAGATTGTAGGAAGGGGTTATAACAAACGCGTTCAAAAGAGAAGTTCAATACTTCATGCCGAGATGGATTGTCTGGAAAATGCTGGAAGGTTGAAATCAGTTGATTACAAGAAATCTATTCTTTATTCTACTCTTTCTCCTTGTAATATGTGTAGTGGAGCAGTTTTACTCTACAAGATTCCTAAAATCATAATTGGTGAAAACTCTACTTTCAAAGGACCAGAGGATTATCTCCGACAACAAGGAGTTGAGATTATTAACTACAATAATGTAGAATGTAAGCAATTGATGAAAGATTTCATTAATCTTCATCCTGAACTGTGGAATGAGGACATAGGGGAGTAAAAATCAATTGGCATTCAAAAAGTTATCAAACTCATCCCAGTTCCACCTAAATCTGCTACAGAGATAGTTTGTGATAGAAAGACGCTAACTTCTGCTAATGCTGGAAAAACAGTAGCTGAAAGTACAAAAAACAAACCTGCTGCTGCAACAAAGCAGCCTAAAACCATTATCATAACCTTACGAGTCATGGAAAAAGTTATGTCACTGGAAATAAAAGTGTTAGCTTACTATTCTCTACTCATAAAAACAAAATAGTTTTTTAATGAAGTTATTCTTTTTGAATGATGTGAAAATCAAAATTATTACTGATTCTACAGGTAATCTTACACCAGAACAAGTCGAAAAACACGATTTAGAAGTTATTCCATGTTATGTAGTAATTGATGGTGAAGACATTCTAGACGATGGCTCTATTCCTCAATCAGAATTCTATGACATGATTGATAATTCAAAGAAGTCTCAAACAAGTTTACCTAGCCCCAGTAGCATATGGGAAGCAATAGAGAAACACCAAGATTATGATCATCTTATAATGATACATGTAGGTGAAAAACTTTCTGGGACTATAAATGCTATAAGAAGTGTGATCAAGCAGTTTAAAAGAAAAAACCCGAATTGTTCTGGAATAACAGTTTATGATTCTAAAGGTGTTTCACTTGCTGCTGGGTATCTAGCTATGATTGCTAAACAATTGGTAGATCAAGGGTTAGAAGTAGACGAGATTATTAAAAAATTAGATGAGAGCAGAGATCATGACATCAAAGTTTTTTTTACAGTTTCAGATTTAAAAAAACTATTTGAAGGTGGTAGAATCGGAAGGGCAACATATCTGTTAGGAGATCTTCTCCATGCTTATCCTATATTATCACTTGTGGGTGGTAAACTTAAATCTGTGGGAAGAGAGATAGGATTTGAGCGAGCAATAAACAAAATTATTCGATTGATTCAGGAATTCTTTAATAAGGATGATGAAATTCACATAAGTTTTGCACAGTTAAGACCTAGAGAAAAAAATGATTATTTCAGAGAAAAGCTTCTTAAGATGAAGATCCCAAAAATAACAAAATTGGTGGATTTTCTTCTTGGAAATATAATCACATGTCATACTGGAACAGAAGTTTTTGGATTGGTAATCGCTAGAAATTTCAGAGATGTTTAATCTTCATCGTGATGAGTGTTCACTTAAATTCTTTAAAAAACAACTTTATCTTCTCTTTCAACGTTTTAATAGATGTATGCCGTTCGAAATTGAACTCACGAGTATACTTTGTACCTCTTGGATCTAAAAGAATGTGAACTGCTTTATCACCCTTATTTCTTATAGCTCTTCCAAAGCTTTGAGATAAGCGTTGGAGCATTGGTATTATTAATGAAAAATCTCGAGCAAGTTTAGGATCGAACCGTTTTGATAAGTCTTCATGAATGATTTTGTTCTCTTCTGATGGAGGGGGGAATGGTAGTGCGGTTATGATTATTCCTTTAATTAGACTTTTGCCATCTACCGTAAATTCAATTCCTTCAGCTATTTTTCCTCCAGTAACGCAAATTATTAGTTTTTTCTCTTCTGAGCTGGCAATGATTGCTTGTAAAGTTGTAATATCTTGCCCAGGTGATTCTACAATATCTGGTTGAAGCACATTTGTGTCAAGTAATTTTTCGATATAACTATAGCTTGGAACAAAAACAAGTGTGTGTCCTGGTATTTCTTCGAAAAGATTTCTAATCGTGCTACTTACAAGGATATAATATTCAGGTGTTCTATTATCATACTTAGCATTCAATTTCTGGTTAACAACAACAAAATATCTACTCTCAATTTCTTCTTTAGGAGGTAAAACTCTCAATGTTCTAGAACGGGGTAATTGGAAGATTCTTTGATATGAACGGACAGGTTCTAAACTCCCAGACATAAGTGTCAATCGTTTTGCTTTGCTGAAATTGCTTAAAATGTCTGATGATCTAGTATTAACTACTAACAATTTCTTTCCATCCGAAATTACCTTTTTGTTTTGAGCTGACTTCAAGAAATGATAAGCAAGATATGCATTGAAAGCCATGGGTTGTTTGTAAGCCATTTGTGACTGAAGTAAACTGAATAAATCCTCTTCCAATCGTTTTATTTCTAGCTCTGAAAAATCTATTTCAATTACTTTGTTATTATTGGTTAAATCCAACAAATCGGAGAAAATACTGTTCGATAACTCTTCTAGAGCGTTTTCAATAATTTTTTTATTGATTTCTTGATTGATGGGTTTATACAAATTGTGAGCTTCATCAACTAGAGCAAGTGTCTTTGAAATCGGTGTATCAATACTATAGAACAATCTTGCAAATAATGCTTGGTTCTCAAGGAAAGGATATGAGGTTATAATAACATCTGCTTTTTGCATGAGATAATATGAATAGAAATATGGACAATAGTTTTTTGCATTCAGATTTGAATATAGGTCTTCTCTAGAAATAATATGTGAAAAGGAATGATATAGTCCTCTTACTGAATCTAGTAAATCTTCTCTTGTTGCTCTCTGTGTTTTAGCTTTTAAAGGGCATCTGGTTAAGTTACAGATGTGTGTATACATCTCTCCAGGATACTCTTTCTTAGCTTTCAAACACAATTCGTTTTTCCCAAGAAAGGGTAAGAATATCGGGAAATTCCCAAAATGGTCTTCGAGAATGTTCCAATGTTGAACTATCTGATTGTGTATATTAGATAATTCTCTGAGGAATACGTTGATTTGAGCTTTGGTTCTTACAAAAACAATTATCTTTTCATCGGGTTTTTTAATAGCTAGATATGCAGCCATAACTGCAGCTGTCTTCCCAACACCTGTATGAGAACTTACGAGCAAAGGGTTAGATGATGAAATTATTGATTGAATTATTTTTTGCTGAGGTAACTTCATCTGAGGGTAAGGAAATAAGATTTTGACCGTTTCCCAGTACTGTGTCTCTTCTTCGTTAAGTTGATACAAGTTCTTTCCTTCCTTTTATGTTACTAAACAAATGTTCTGCTTTTTTTTCAGAGAAAATATTCTTCAATAGTTTCTGTGTAGATAAATCAGGTTTGATTTTTTCAATTTCCGGATTTTCATTGAAAATCAACTTTGCATCTTCTATTGAGCATTTTGTTAGAAATTGGATGTACTTCAGTTCTTCCAAATTATGTTCGACTTCTTTTCTTATACCCTTTTTCTCTTTCCTATTTTTTGCTAAAGCACTAACTACATTCACCATTGCTCTAGTTCTAACATCCATCTTTTTGTCCATATTTTTCTTGAACATCTGTTGTTGGTTTTGTACTAAGATTTGATGAATGCGCGGGTCATCTAACTTATTCTTAAAATTCTTCTCACGGTTTCTAAAATTGTGATATACTCTCTCTTCATTAGATCTGTGTGTGAGCAGTATGTAAACCTCGCTCTCACTACTTGCTCTTTCAATAAAAGTTGTATATTTTATTGGATTATTAAAGAAGATTAAAGCATCTGATTTAATATCCAAAACCTTACTAGAGATAAGCACTTGAATATTTCCATTCTTGAAGTCATCAATCACACTCTCTTTTTCCTTTTTTCTACTTGGAGATACAATCTTACTTTGCATACCAATTTCATCGAAATAAGCTGGTAGACTAGCTAAAACAGCTTTATTTGATGCAATAACCTGAAATTGAGAGAAGTTCCTTTTCATTTTTAATTGATGGACTAACTGTTTTAACCTTGAAAACTTTGGGTGGTTGGTCTTCTCGCTTATTTGATTAAGTTCTTCTAAAAACTCAGCGAAAATTGGTGTTCGAACGAAATTAACATGTAGATTTTTGATATATTCAGCTTCTTCTGTTTTGACCACTCTAGCTCGGAGATTTTCCATGTAACGTATAGCTGCTTTTGTACCTGAAGTCTCTATTAAATCTTTCAACATCTGAAAATTAATTAACTCAATAGTTTTGCGAATAATGATCCGTTGTTCATTTTGTTCGAATTTGGAACGGACATCAGAAATAAATTGTGGAAAATTCTTTCTGACAGTTATGGGTTTAATGATTCCTTTACTCTTAAGAAATTCTGTGTATTCTCTAATATACCGATTAATTTCAAAACAGAAATCGTAGATTGGTTTATTCAGAGGGACGATAATTGTTTGCTCTTTTGCCTTTGTTCTCTCGTAAGCAGCGCGGGGACTAAAATTTTCATAAACCTCTATTTTCATGATTAAGAGATTCTTACAAATCTCGACTATATTTTCAACCTTGTTAAGATTATGGGAAGTATATCCTACTGTTCTGACCATAGGATTATTCTGATGAAAGATTTCTAGAAGCTTAACAATTGCGTGTTTTCCTTTAGCTAAATGAGATTGATCAACTATGAGTAATCTGAATTGATTAGGAGAGATAAATTTGCGGAAAGTATCGTTCCTTAGTAGGTGAGGGGTGATGATTAAGATGTTGTTTTTGGAATACTTCTCTCTCCGACTATCATCAGAATCTGAAGAATTAACTGTAGTTAGATGAAAAACATCTTCCTTTTCTGAACTGAGTTTAGAATAATACTCATTGAAAACATCCGTATCAGGTAGGATTATACCAATTTTTTGTTCAGGATGTTTTTTTAAGAAATATCTGATTAGAATTGACGATACATGAGATTTGTCATAATATGGCGTGAGGAATAGGAGAGTGTTTTCCTTTGAAGCAACTCCCAACACAATTTGACTAAATGTATCTCCTTTTTCCTTCATCTTATCCACACAAGATATCTAACTGAACTCAATTTTGTTTGAAATTGAGTTGCTGCAAAGATCGTTTACTTATTATTCTGAAATTGGTTTATATACTGAGAACAATTTTCATCAAAAAAAGCTGACTTTTTTGTTATTTACTGTTAATGCAGTTCAAAGAATGAGAAAATATTTATGAGTGTTTATTAGCTAGTATCATATCTTCTTTCTCTGTGAAAATCAAATCTAAATCCAAATAAGATTTCTAGTTCCTATTCTTTTTCATGCGTATGAGTCCGCAATTAGGACATTGGAATTTTGTTTGTTTGTGAAACCCACCTTTTCGTTTTACTGTTTTCATAGAAACTTTTTTCTTCTGCACATTACGACAACGAGGGCAAATCATAAGAGTACTAATTTGTTACAAAATAAAAAGTAAATGTAATAGGAAAAAGAGGGAGATTAATCAATTATCAGTTTTTAGAAAGTTATTAACTCCATCATAATTTGTTGCTTTGCTTCTGTAGAGAAATTCTGCGTTAAATCCTTCATGAGGCGCTGCAATATCCATTAGAAATGTTTGATCATTAACAAATATTTTCTGGATGGTTGGATTACGAAGTAGTTTCTTAGCTTCATTTGGGTGATCAGTAAGATAGCCTACGGATAAGGAATTTTCTAAAAGCTCCTCAGGATAGTAATCGTTTGGTTTTGTTATTGTCCCAAAAGCAAATGGGTACTCATCAGTTCTCATAGAATGTTTTTCATCCAACTCAAGTAAGGTTGGCATGAGATAAGCTAAGTCATCTTTTATTACAAGAAAATCTTCAGAGTCTCTGATTTTCGCCGTAATGTTTGTGATTTTATCATCCATCCGACTTTTAATGAATTTATAAAGTCCTCTTGCAGCATCAGGGTTCATAGCTGGAATCTCTGCACGTGGATTCATTGGATCCAAAGGTTCTGCTGAAGCTAATTTTTGAGCTAAATTATCTCGAAATTCTTCGTAACCGTCATCACCATTGTAAACAATTCCACTTGCATTGATACACCCTCTTCCACCATCTAAAGAGATACTTCTATATGCTATTTCTTGAGATAGTTCTTGTAGAGTAGGGGACATGTTTTCAATATCGATAAGTATCTTGCTCTTACCGGGACCATAAGTCTTGATGTTCTCATTATGTTCGTAAGCTTTTAGGATCCAATCTGAGCCAAATATCACTCCAAGGTCACTTTTTCTAACGATAGTGTCTACTACAGAGTGATCTGTAACAAAGTGAAATAATGATTCAGGTGGTAGTCCTGCTTCCCACAAACTCTTGCAAATACGGAAAGAAGTAAAGGGTTCATTAGATGATGCTCGCAATATAGCTGGCATCTTGAAAAGAGGCATTAAAGCGCCCATAAGCGATACTCCAGGATGGTTACCCGGTAGTGCAACGCCAACATTTCTTCCTCTTGGACTCCAACCAAAACGTGTATTCCCTCTTACTCCAAAATTGTCATCGTAAATATCTAGATTTCCTGTTGGGCTGTTTGCTTTTAGAATCCTTTTTAGTTCTCTTTTCTTGAAAACATGTGGGATCATATTCAAAGCGTTGTTCACATAGGTGATGGGCATCCCTGTGGAACGCGTGATCAATTCTGCAAAATCATCCAGTGAGGTCGAGATGTTATTAATTAACATATCTTGAGCGAAAATTCTTCCAGCGTCAACATAAATGTCTACAATTTCATCTATGCTTAAATCTTGTAATAGTGAAAAACCTGCTTTTTTGTTAATTGGAAGACTCATCTGAATGTGGATTTCAGGTGCCAATGCAACGTCCAGCAGTTTTTCCCCTTTAGTTCCAATCAAAGTCTTTCTGCTTTGACTTAAATATTCCTTCCCATCTCTTAATAACGGTAATGAATCTAGGGATGTAGCCATTTGTCTTTAACCTTTTATTGTTGATTCAGTCTACTATTCCCCAAATTCGTTTATAAAGGTGGTAGCTTTTTTGTTCTTCATTTAGCTCTAGAAAGTGCTAATAGTCAGAAAAAGACTTGAAGATAGAGAGATTAGTTTAAAAAGGTTCAAGTTACTAATTATGTATATGAATGGGAAGAAACTTTCAATAACAACTATTATTATCCTTCTAATGACTTGTACAATTGTAGCAGTTAGTTTTTCTTCTGAAATCGGTACAATAATTGAGGATTTAACTTGGAATGAAGGTAGTTTCCTACCTAATTACGAAACAGGTTTTGCAGATTACACTCCTGCGAATTTTGATAGTGAGATTAACTCCACTCACATTCATATTTTTGAAACCTCTGGAGGCGAATATCACTATTTTGCTGGTGTATATGCCTTAGTTCCAGTTACTGATGGTGTTCTCTCTCTAACTTTTGAAGCTAGAGCTCTAGCAGATATCAAAGAAGCTGTCACTTTTGGTCTCCTTACTATAAATTCTTCTGATATGAAGTATTTAACAGGTGCTCGTGCTTACGATTTACAAGGAGAAATAGACTTTGCACCTTTTGATACCGGTTATCATCAATTTAATTATCGTTTTGAATTAGAAGGGTATACTGAGGTTTATCTTTTCTTTTTCTTCATTGATGCAACAACTGCTAATTGGAACCAAGAAGTATGGATAAGGAATCTTGCTTTTGAAGAGTTTATTGACGAAGATTCTCCTGTAATTTCTAGTAGTGGGGATTTATTTATTGAACAAAGTTCCTATGGTAATCAAATCAGCTGGACACTTTCTGATTCATGCCCTGGTACTTTTGAGATTTATAAAGATGAAGAATTGGTGGAATCGAGAGGTTGGAATAATCTTGATACAGTGAGTCTTAATGTTGATAATTTAGAAATAGGAACCCACACATTTACTATTAATGTAACAGACCGATTCAATAATTCTGCAATAGATCAAACTTATGTTCGTGTTTCTGAAGAACCTTTCCTTACAATAGGTGACTTTGACTGGTCCTTCGGAGTATGTGAGAGAGATTGCTCTTTACCTCTAAATGTTTCTCCCTATGAACCTTTGATTTATGATGTCAATGATACTGTTCTTCATGTACTTGAAGAAGGTTATACACATGATTTGTGGGTTGGTGCTAGTGCTTCGATCCCTGTTACTAATGGTTTACTCAGTTTATCCTTTGAAGGAAAAGCTATTTCTGATTATACTTATGCTGCAAGATTAGATGTTAGAATTTGTGATTCTGTATTTAAACAAGAAATATTCAATTATCCAGTTATTTTAAGTTCTGACATTCCAATGACTGATTTTGAACAATACAATAAAACATTCATTTTAGATGGATACGAAGAGATTATTCTCTTTTTTTACTTTAGTGATGGTTGGTCTATGGATTGGAATCAAGAATTTTGGGTTAGGAATTTGCAAATTAGTATTAATGTCTCTGAATCAATTCTTCATGATAGCTATGTAGATTCGTATTTTGTCTCCCCTGACTCAAATCCTAGTGGGATCGTTTCTTATAACGATAACTTGCTGGTTGCTACACAAAGAACAGATGTTATTCATCAATTTGATTCACTAACTAAGGAGTTTGTAGATTCTTGGGAGATTTCAGGGATAAGAATTAATAACTTTGATACAAATGGATCACACTTCTTCTGTATGGAGAAAGGCAAGTCATATCTGTACATATTAGATGAAAACTTCAATACTGTGGAAATTCTACAAATCGATGTAATCTATGAAAATGGACTTACAGTTTTCAATACTGATTCTAATGATCCTTATATGTTTGTAGGAAATAAGCAGACTGCTAAGATATATAAAATTGATTTAAACGATGGATCAATTATTTCCGAAATAACAACACCTGGACCTAATATAAAAGGGATGGTGTATGATGGTATATTCTTGTGGGTATGTGATAAAGATTTACGAACAATTTTCCGGATTTTCCCAGAAAATAATACTATAGTACAGGAGTATCAATTTCAACAAATCAATCCAAATGGCATTTGTTATGATGATGATGGATATCTTTGGATTACAGATTCTTCTTCGAGTATCTTTTACAAACTAAACATCTCAATTTATGATGATTTTTATACAGAGATAGATCCAAATGATGGCACTTTTATTGTCAGTTATATTCCTGCTACAATGATTTTCATAGCCATGGTAATTACAGTAATAGGATTCTCCAAAAGAAGAAGAAAATAAATATATTCTCGTTTTTTGTTCATTCCACGAATATGAAAAGTGAACAAACCAATCTATCTAGAAAACTTATCTTCTTTGATTGATTAGTTAAGATTTTTTTAATTTAGAAAACTTCTTTCGTCAACATTTTCCAAACATTTACTCGTTTTGTACATACGCTCCACAAGTGGCACAAACAATACTATCATCCTCAGCAATGGTTCCACAAACTGTACAGAACCTTGATTCAGGAGCTGCTGCTTGTTGTTGAGGAATTAGTGGTTTCTCATAAGGTAGAACATTTTCTCGGAATGGTATATCTGCTGTTCTAGATATTCTAGGTGTTTTCTGACTAGTTATGGTAGACATTTCTTCAAAAACTATTGATTTCAATACACCAAAAACTCCCACGATGAAGACAATCCAATAAATAGCCATATTCATATTGGTTAAACCAATTGTAGTCATAAGTCGTTTATAGTATACCATATACACATCGATTTCAGCATCAGGAGAAAAAATTGACAAACTATAAATTAAGGAAAGTATAGAGTTAATCAATTTCAAGATGCCGTAAAGCAAAGTGGTAACAAAGATAATGATTGTAAATTGTTTGTTAGTTCTTCGTAGGAAACTAATCAAACCTAATAAAAATGCGATTACAAGGATTATCTTCGCTAACGCAGTCAATATAAGAGCAGTAATTAAACTGCCAGCTATTTCTACTTCTGTATATGAAACAAATAGTTCTAGTTCTGCAAAATTGCTATTGATATACTTATTTACCGTACTGATTGAGAAAATTGATGCAATAATTATTATGAAAAATCCTATACTAATTACGATTAGTGCAGTTTCCAAAGCCCTATATTTTTTCCTTCTTGCACTTATAGCTAACATAATTGTAGTAGTTAAAAACAGCACGTAGCATATGGTCTCTAACCAATACGCAGTCTGGAAAGCAGACATAGCATACATTGGTGATTCCAGCTCTACTAATCTTTTAACCCCAGTTTTAGATAAACTTGCTGAGATTATTAGTAATATTCCTGTAGGTAATTGAAATATAGCTGTTTTTATTGCAAGCGATGACCCTCTAGATTGTGAATCAATGATAGCTAATATGCCAAGAATACCTATAAGTATAAGTAAACTTCCAAAAACAAAACCATTAACGTTTGTATCAAAACGAGCAAAACTGTAGATGTTAAATTGTATCATAACTAAATCAGCTAGGTCATCCTCATATATTGCAGATAAGTAATTTAATGAATCTGTTTGAGTTGTTAAAAAACTATCAAAGAAGAAAAGATATATCGAAGTAACAAGTGATACAATAACAAGAGATATTTTTATTAAATTCCCTTCTGAAATCCTATGATCATTAAGGTTAGTTTGACCTGAAAGAGCTGTATCTCCTTGATTGTTGATAAATTTATTACTCATGATCTTTTCCTCCTATCAGGTGTATTACTTAACCTAGCCCCACAATACCTGCAAAATTGACTGTCTTCCTCAATTATTTCCTTACAAAGTGGACATAAAGAAATTCTAATTGGTTCCAGAATTTCACCTTGATATTCATGTCTTACTTGAGCTCTCTCTCCAGTTTGTACTTGCGCTCTTTTATAAGCTTGTGAAGAAGCTATTTTCATTCTCTCTTCTGGGGTAAATCTTCTTCTAGCTATATCGCTAGAAATAGTTGTTTGTGAATCAGAAGACAATTGTAATCTTAATACTATTCCTAGAAAAATTAAAGAAATAAATAGTATTGAAGCGATGCTGGAAAAAGCTTGGTGGCGCTGAAGCACATCTTCGAACAAAACTATTTCAAAGTATATTTCAGATAAGTTATATTGTAGAAGTAAATAACTATCCAGGAATTCAAAAAGAGCGGTTAAAAATGTGATTAATATTGCCCCTATGATAATTACTCCTCCTCTTTTTCTAGCCAATGAAATTACCCAAATCATCATTGATAACATAATCATGAAATAAGCAATTTCTGTGAATATTGCTCCTGTTCTATATTGACTTAATGCGGTTTCTTCCGTTAGAAATAAATCTAAAACCATTTTTTCGTAGAATGAACTAGCAATAAAACCAGCAATAATGAAAAATATCAATCCTAAAGACATAACATAAAATGCTGGTTTGTAAAATGAGAAGAGATCTGAATTTTTGTATATCAATGGCATGATACACAATATTACGAGTAACGTGATAACTGCTAAAACTTCAAAAGTGTATGCTGTTTTGTTTTTTAACATTACTAACTCAAAATCCTCATAGAGACCTTCAATCAATGTGTTTGCAGTTGATCTTTGAACAATGAAAGATATTAAAGAGAAAATACTTGTAACAAGGAAGCAGATCTTTACTAGGATGTTTTTTGCCAATTCCTCTTGACTTAGATTTTTATCTAAATCTAATGGGGATATTAATGCTAGAATAAATGTGATGGCACATAATATTATTGTAAAGATACTTGTTTCAACGAATAATCTATATAGAAAATTGATTTCGATACCATTCCAAATTTGGTAACTGTAGGTAATTTCAGTTAAATGTAGATAGAAACTCTGTGAGATTATGGTATCATTAATTAATATGAAAAGAAGAATGATGATACCAAAACTAGCTTCAGCATAAAACTGTCTGTTTAATTGATATTTAGCAAATGGTAGTCCGAGTGTCTTTTCACTAGAATCCCTCAAAGTTTGTTTAGGTGCTCCTTGTGATGGTGAACTTATTCCAGTGTAATTGGGTTCTTGAAAACGATATACAGGTTTTGACTTTGGTTTTTCTGATAAGTCAAAAGATGCTGACGCTCTCCTTTTTCTTCTCACAAGAATTACTGTCAAAGCTATCAGACCTATTATTATAACTAATCCACCTATCCCCAACCCTATTATTCCACCCACTGACAATGCGCGCTTCACACTTATTTGGTTATGATCATAGTTTTTGACATATGAATCAAGGATGCCTTTGTTATCGTATTTCAAGGTGTGAGTTGCACCTGTTGATGATGTATAGGTTAAGATACTACTTGAAGATGTAGTAGTCACATCAAAACCGTTACTGTCTAAATAGTTAATATAACTTTGAGATGAACTGTATTCTAAAGGTATGAAAAGCAATCCGAATAGATAAAATCGTTTTTGTATAAATGAAGTATAAAGGTGTACACTATTCCAATAGTCATCAAAAGTTACAGATGATCCTACAAAGCTAGGTTTGATTCTAATATTTGAAACATAACTAGGTGTCCCCAATCTATCGCATTCAAATATCTGAGCTTTTAAGTAAAGATCTTTATTAACAGAATTATCTGGATCAAGAATCAAGGAAATAGTTCCTTCAACTTTAATAGTCCAGTAATAAGAATCCCCTACATTGAAAGAATAATATTCAGCTCCTGAAACTAAGCTAGGTGCGATTATAATTGATATTAATGACAGAAGTAATATTCTCTGTTTCTTTCGATTCATTTTCAAACCAACGCGAATTATGCATAGCACTGGTATAGCAATTTATTAAGCTTTTCCTCAAATCGTTTAGTAATCATTTCAAGAATTTAGTAAAATCAATTTAGAGAAGTTCATCATCTTCTCTGGTTTTTACTCTTTATAGCAGTTTAATTATTGAAGGAAGCGGAAGAAAGAGTTTGATGATCTTATCGATGATGAAGAACTTTTATCCTTGGAAGATACAGAAACTTCAAGGAAACCAACAAAAATAGGAAACAGAAGGATGTAACTTTTAAATTGCTCATAGAATATAAGTAATTTAGTTATTTTATCTAATATCACAGAAAAATTCTTTATTGTGAAATCCTTAATATTTTCTTGAATGTACTCTGATCTATTGAAGGAAAAACTAACTAAATTCTTCAGGCGTTTGGGATTCAGGAAAGAGTCAATTTTTGTTGATGTCTGTGAGTTAGTTCTAAGAAAGGATACATTCTATGTTTTTGTACAATTTTTTGAAGATAAAGTTACTTCTCAACAAATTGATAAGATAGAGAACCGATTAACTAATTTGGATTTTGAGATGAGCAAACACATTTGCATTGTTATCGCAGACAGCATTGAAGACAATATGACAGAGAAAATGAAATCTTGTGATATCATTCGTCTTAAGAAAAATGAAATATTTGTCGATGACATCTTACGAAACAAATTATACAAGATTATAACTTAAACTCAAATAGATTTAGTCATATTGCTCAATGAACTCATAAAAATTCTTGAATATCTCTAGTAGGGAATCTTTTACACAAACAGTCTCTAAAACGTCCTTATCTCGCAATTGTTCATTCTCTATTTGTTTTTCTTCTACAAAATATCCCATCGAAGATGGTCCTTTCACTTCTTCAGGTTCTGCAGGAGTATGATAAGATTTCTTCTGTAAAAATTTGTCTTTATATCTTCGATCTTGATAAGTGTAGGTTACTTTTCCATCATAGTACTTTGAAAGATCCTCTAAGAAACTCATCATCTTTTTGCAGTTCTTTTTCATGCATTTATGAGCTTCCTTCATAGATGCAACTTCAGTTGAGCTTAGACTCATTGTTGGGAAATTTTCTTCTTTTTCAAAGTAGAATTCAATATATTGTTCTAAAACTATTTTTTCTCTTAGATATGATTTTTCATTTAATTTTTGTCCCATATAAACTTCTTCGAATGGAATAAAGACATCTATCTCTTGAGTAAAAAGTAATTTATCTACCAAAAATCCGTGAAAGAAAACATATAATTGACCGTTTAGGTGCTCTAAACCGATTTCTGACTCACCAAAATACTTTTCGACAAGTTTCAATATTTCTTGACGTTTGAATAATTTTTCAGTAGTCATTATTAGATAAAGTCGATTTTGTTTTTTAAGTTTTGATATTAGATTGGAAACATGAAGGTGCACATTATTTGCACACAAAATTTATAAATTTAAATTTATAATCGCAAGGTATGTACTTTACATTTCAATTTCCTGAATTATCTAAACAGCTTTCAGATAATATTCTAAAAGATATAAAGAAAGGTGAGAAAGCTCTTCAGAAAGCAGAAAAAAGTGGAGTTTCTTCTGATATTCTGCAAACTAGTGCTTTTATGAGTTTAATTGAACTTGAATCGAGAAATTACGAGGCTGCTTCAACAAGGATAAATAATTTGATAGAAAATCTTTCTTCAAGTTTATCTAAAGAAGATTTGGTATTAGCTCATTTGATTAATGGAACTATCCATGCATTTTTTTACAAAAATGATGCTGCTTTATCAAGTTTTAGTAGCGCATTAAGCTTCTCAAAAGATTCAGAGAATAAATCTCTTAATATTCTCTTAAAAGGTAGTCTTGGTACTTTGAATATAAATTTGAAGAATTTTAAAGAGGCTGAAACATTGCTGAATTCTTCTCTCGAACTAGCTCAAGAGCTAGGAAACGAAATTGCGATAGCTAGAGCTAATTATAATTTAGCAGTATTGAATTATGAATTAGAGAACTTGGACAAATCACAAGAACTTGTTGACCTTGTTTTGCCAAAATTTGTGTCAAACAAAGAAGTTCTAGATCAAGCTAGAACCTTAAAACTCCAAGCTAGAATCAAGCAAAAACAACAACTATATGACCAAGCTGTTGATTTTCTGGAAAAAGCGATAAAACTAGCTCAAACGAAGGAATTTGGAAGTTTTAAACTTGAATTGGCATTTTGTAATATGTATATAACTGAGATTTCACTAGAGGACGCAAAAAACATGAGAGCTGAACAGTATATTACCACTGCTAAATCTCTATTTGGTAATTTAGGGTTCAGAATAGGACTTGCTCAAGCTCTACTTCTTCACGCCAAAATATTGGTGGTACTTAAAAGGTCAATTGAAGCTGAACCTATGATCCCTAATGCCATCTCAATTCTTGATGAAGCGCAAGTAGAATATGATATAGGCGACATTTTTGAAGAAATGGGTTATACCATGTTCCTTTCAGATCCTGATAAAAGTGAAGAATATTTTGTCAAAGCTAAAGAAGCATATAAGAAAAATGAAGATAAAATGATCTATCCTAAATATCTGTATCGAAAAGGAACTTTCTTTTTAGAACAAAAAGAATATGACAAATCTCAAATTGAACTCCTAGAAGCAGGAGAACTGTTCAAACAATTAGATGATAGTATTAATTATGCTTTCTCGCTTAAATTACAGAGCAAATGTTTTATCGGTAAAACTGATTATAAGACCGCAGAAAAATTACTACAAGATACATTAGCTGCTTTTGAAAAAATTAAGGACAAAAATAAAGCTGCTTACACACTGAAAGATCTCGCTGATGTAAAAACAGAAATGAATAAAGATGAAGGTTCAATTGAATATCTGAAACAGGCTAAAACTATTTTTGAGGAAATTAACAATGAAGCAGAACAACTTTTAGTAAACTGCAGAATTGCTAGAACTCTAAAGAAAATAGGTAAAAGCGAGGAAGCACAAGATCTGATTGAGACGATCATTGATTTAGCTGGAAAAACTGATACTTCTAAAGTGACTAAAGATTTAGCTGAAATCTATCAAGAATATGGCGATATCCTATTAGAGAAAGATGACAGAAACAAAGCAAGATTAAATTTCGAGAGAAGTAGGGAATTATTTGAGAAACTTGATGATAAACAAGAGACCGCCAATAGCAACATTCGATTAGCTATGACCTTCTACAAAGATGAAGAACTTGATACGGCCAAAAACTATTTGAAAACTGCCTTTTTTAATTCAAAAATATTCGACGTTGATTCCAAATATTTAGCCCTGTTCCAAGGTATGATAGACTACTTAAAAGGAGTAGAACAAGAACCCGAAGTGGTTGCTAATTTATGCTTTAATTCAGGTTTGTTACTAGAAAGGGATAAAAAAATAAGCGAAGCCATACAAAAATATACACAAGGGGCGATTATGTTCTTGGCCTTAAGGAAGTCAGAACAAACAATAGAAAATTGTAGAAAGATATTATTGTTGCTTAAACCAGATGAAGATATAAAGTTAGAAGCGCAAGCTAATATGTTGATTGGTTCTTCAATGATAAAACTATCACCTCCGCAAATTGCTGAAGCACTTGTAGCAATTGAAACAGCAAAAGAAGGATATGAAAAAATCAATGATCAAGAAATGGTAGCTAGATGTTTTCATTTGCTAGGAAATGCAAATATGATAAAGGGTACCTCTGAAGTAGGCGCTGCAAACTACTTTAAAGCAATTGAAATTTTCGAACAAGTGGATATGATTGAATCAGCATTAGAAAGCTATGATGCTTTGGTAGATTTTCATTTCGTTAGCGGTAAGTTTTCTGAAGCTTCTGGTTACTTAGATTCACAAATTAATCACGCTCTCAAACTGCCATTGGGACTTGAAAGAGAGCAAAGGATAAGAAAGTCCTACGCTAAGCAAGTAGCATTAAATATATCTATGAACAATTATAATAATGCAATCGGATTAATCAATCATATTTTACAGAATAGAATTTTTACTGACCCAGAAACTTTGCAACGTTTATATATTGAATTATTTTGCTTGTATCACCTAGATGGATATGATAGTGAAACTTGGACAATGATAAAAAATGATCCTGAACCTACCTATTCAGCTCATGAATTCTATTCTTCGCTTGGTCCACTTTATGGTATGTTTTATAATAGAATAGGTAGATTGTCAATCTACTTCCATTATTTAGGAGATATATATTTCGATCGAAGGAAATGGCGCAAAGCAATTAGTGCATATGGTAGATCTCAAAGTCTAATTGCAAAAGAAATAAGCTGGATTTTTGAGGAATCAAAAAATGAAATTAAAGGAATTTTGAGAATCTTAACAACTAAGGCAAATAATGCTAAGGTAAAATCTGACACAAGTTATAGTTTTACTTCTTCTTCTAAAGGAACGAGTAGAATGCCTTGTCTAAGATGTATAGGTAACGGAACAATCAATGTAACGCTCCCAACAGGAAAGACATCCTCAAAGTGCCCTCTTTGTAAAGGTACTGGGTTCTATATCCAATCTTAATGATGAGTTTTTGTCTTCTTGTCCTCTTGGACAAAGCTTGGTACATGTCGTGCTTAGAGGTCATCATGTAGAACGAAGATATTCTATACTCACTCTGAGTGGATACATCACGTATCCTCCTACCCCGTTCACCGTGCGTTTAAGCAAGGCTTTCGGATCGCTTTTGAGTAAAATGTTGTATGCAGCATTGACATCAGCATTGATTAAGTAGCCGTGAGCGGA
>DAOVER010000009.1 GCA_030668875.1 Candidatus Heimdallarchaeota archaeon | reverse complement strand
AAGTTGTTGAAGAAAAACCTTCAGAAGAAGTTGTTGAAGAAAAACCTTCAGAAGAAGTTGTTGAAGAAAAACCTTCAGAAGAAGTTGTTGAAGAAAAACCTTCAGAAGAAGTTGTTGAAGAAAAACCAGTAAAAAAAACACAAAAGTACATACACAATTGCACTAAATGTGGAAAATGCTGTGAGAAATGGTCTGAAATTCCCCTTTATCTAGAGGATCTCCAACGATGGATTAAAGATGGCTCTATCAAATATGTTCTACCATTTATTAAATTGGAAGAAACTCCCCCCTTATATGTACGAATGTTTCTTAAGAAAGCACCTGTTGAAGGTGAAGATCCCAATCCTTCTGGTTGTCCATTATATGATTTTGAGAATAAAATCTGCAATTTATACAGTTCAATGCCTTTACATTGTGCTGCTTATCCTTTGGCTTACAATGGTGAGAAATACTATCTTGTTGACACAGAATCACCTGGATTAGGTTCCGGTAATATGTCAAAAGAATCTTTAGCAGAAGCAAGAATGAAAGCACAAGACAATTTTTCAGCTCTTACATCTACCAGTTCTATACTTCCATTAATTTATTCTCTAATTCTTGGAAATATGATTAAAAGAAATCAAGAGGCAATGGAAGCCATGTCTGAGGAAGATAGAAAAAAACTAGATGAATTGATGAAAGAATCTGAAGCTGAAAAAGTTGATGAAGCTGAAAAAGTTGATGAAGCTGAAAAAGTTGATGAAGCTGAAAAAGTTGATGAAGCTGAAAAAGTTGATGAAGCTGAAAAAGTTGATGAAGCTGAAAAAGATGCAGTTGATTTTGAAGATTTAGAAGACATCGAAGAATAAAAATTACTGGGAATGAGGCTATTCCTCAGTTCTTTCTTCACTTTCGTCTTGACAAAATAAATCTCCTTATCCCATCAGATGCCCGTCATCTGATTTTGTATTTAAATATCTTAAATTGTAAACATTCGGCTTGATTGCGATTTGTATTCTATCTGTAACATCAGTCCCTGCATCACATAGTCCAGCAACTTTTCTTGGGTTATTTGTCATCAATTTAACAGATTGGATTTTTAATGCTTTTAATGCATCAATAGCTACTAGATAGAACCTCTCGTCCTTATTGAACCCTAGTAATTCATTAGCTTCATTAGTGTCGTATCCCATTTCTTGTAATGTGTAAGTCTTCAATTTGTTAAATAATCCAATCCCTCTTCCTTCTTGTCTTAAATATAAAAGAATACCATATTCTTCTTTTACAATATAATCCATAGCAAATTCTAATTGTTCCCTGCAATCACATCTCAAGGATGTGAAAGCATCACCCGTCAGGCATTCAGAGTGAATTCGCAGAGGAACATTTTCTTTTCCTATGGGATTTCCTTTTATGATAATGGTGTGTTCCTTCATGTCTCTTAAACTTAGAAAACCAATAATGTCAAATTCACCGTGTTTTGTAGGTAACTTTGCTATTGATCCAAAATGGACCAGTTCTGTGTCCTTTAAACCTAGTTTGATAATTTTCTCTCTGATTCTACGTTCAATATCGACTGTCATTTTTTTTGTCTCATTATTTTTTACTATTTGCTTTTTGAATATTGGGTTCGAACTAATATATTAACTTGAACCCATTCAATTTTCCTTCTGATTCTTTCCATTTAACATTAATACTGTAAACCTTTGCTGAAGAAGGACCTCTCTTTGCATAACCTATGAGACTTAATAGTTTCTCTTCCTTACCTTCAGCTATGATTTCTACAGTTCCATCTCTAAGATTTCTTACTGTACCCACCACATTTAGTTTAATAGCATAATCTCTTGTAGATGCTCTGAAAAAGACTCCTTGAACTATACCTGTAACAATAATTTCTACTCTTTTTATCGAACTATCGGTCATTTTTTTTGCCTACTAATATATTTCTTGATTAATACATCAGAGAACTCCGGTAAAATCGTTTCACAAGGTCCAAAGAAAGAGTGATCTGAAATAGTTGTAAGGGGCGTTTTTTCAATATTGAATTCAAGAAGAACTGCCCCATTCTTCTTTGCAAAAAAGGGCAATGATGCGACTGGATGAACAACTCCAGATGTACCTATAATAAGCATAGTATTAGTTTGACCAATCCATTGCATAGCTTCTTGCCATTTGATTTGATCTAAAGGTTCTCCAAACCAGACTACATCAGGTCGAAGTAAGTTTTCTTTACACTTTGGACATTTAGGGATGATGTCCTTCTGCCCTGCAAACTCTTTGTTGTCCCATCTTTGAATATAATCACAAACTTGACATCGAGCATACCTTATTCTACCGTGCACTTCCACTATTTTCTTGGTGTTCGCTATTTCGTGTAGCCCGTCTACATTTTGTGTAATAACACCTGTTAATAGTCCTGCTTCTTCCAGTTTCGTTAAAGCTTCGTGTGCTGGATTTGGTTTCGCTTCCAATAAGATTCTCATACGAGCTCTATACCACTCCCATACTAGATTTGGATTGTTGTTAAATGCATGGGGTGTAGCTAAATCTTGAGCGTGATATTGATTCCAAAGACCATCCTCCCCTCTGAAAGTAGGCATTCCCGAAGCTTTGGATATTCCTGCTCCTACAATAGCAACAATTTTTGGTTCCAGTTCTAATAAACTATCTGTAATGGAATCAATACTCATTACTAATGAATCTCATTTTAGCATAAAAAAGTAGTGTGTGAATGAATCAAAGAACCTTATAGAGAATAGAAAAAAATTGAAAGAATAAAAAAGCTCATATTTAGCTTTTTATTATAATTAAATTCTAAACCTTCTTTTATTTCCAGTGACTTCTTGGTATAGTTTATCTATGTTAGAAGCATATTCAGGATACCTTGTATAGGCAATTTGGAAAGCCATATCAATTTCGTTTTCTTCTAACGAAGAAAACTGTTGTTTTGGATTTGTAGTCAGAGCATAATACTGAGAGATAATACTTGTCCCAGAATATCTTATGATTTTAATAACTTCTCCTTCTAATTTGAGTATAGATGAACCAATGATCTTCTTATGATTATGTCCACTTGCTTCAACATCTTCTTGCAATTTCCTGAGGATTTCCTTGCTAAACCCACTTTCTTCTCCTCCTTTAGCTTTGCCAACAGTTAAGTCACATATTACACTATTTGGATAATTTGAAATTAAATCAGGGGTGGCGAATAGAACATCGAATTGATCAGGAGGTACATAATTGACTGGGAACAAGGATACTAGAAGTTCTCTCCTTGGTTGAAACGATTGTAAAGAAGCTAAAAATGGTTTGACCATTTCTTTGGAACAGATAACAACTATAGGTTTTCCGTTAACAAGAGAATGAACCACTCTATCTTGCCCTTTGTTCACTAATCGCATGAAGAAGTAAGGTGAAGCGGTTGTTCTATCAATTTCAACTGTCTGAACACCAGATGCATCATCTTGCTTTGACTCTAGAATGGTTCTGATGTTTTCACCCCATTTTGTGATTCTTGCTCTTAGGGAATCGTCCATCACGTAACCTGGCTCATAAAGTAGCAAACCAGTTATCTGTTTAGAAACATTTGAACTGTTATAATTAAAAACCGGAACTTTTGTATAAAGTTGTGATTGTAAATCTTCTGGAATGATATAAGTTAAACAAGCCATAGTAATAGGAGAGCGTTTACTTTTACATGGAACACCAAAGAAAAACGAATAAGCAACTCCACCTACATCATGTAAAGGCATAACGGCACTTGATTCCCTTAGGAAATCTGTAGCAGCTGCACCCATAAGCATTCGAATAGAAACTTTTTGAGCCTCTTCTTCGGTTAGATTCTCATAGTGTACTGCTCTGGTTCCTACAGTGTCATCAAACACACTAAAACATACTTTGTGAACCATTTGAAAACATAATTTTGCGGTTTCTATTAAATGTATTGTTGAGGGAAACGACGTTACTCGCAAATGGATAATAAAATCATCAGAATGCTTATAGAAAATTGCGGTTAATTTTTATACTAATAATTTATTAGCATTTTACCGAATCCGGTGGTATGAGTGATAGATGCCACAGACAATCTTGAAGAACTAGTGGAGCGGTTGGGTAGAACTAAACGCCTTATCCTCATCGAACTATCTATGGGAGCAGCTGGATACAAAAAACTATCAAAGAAACTAAGAATAGGTTTGGACACCATACGCTCTCATGTAAAGACTGGAAAACATTCCACGTCTCTCGATCAAATAGGACTAATCAAACAAGAGGAAAGGGGTTGGTCACTAACCGAATTAGGTGTAAATATGTTGGAATTGTTGAAAAAAGATCCTGAATATGCTCCTTACTTTGTAAAACCTCAAACAAAGGAAGAATCAAGAGAATAGGAAGACTTTTTCATATTCCCTTTTTTTTTTCCAACATGCTACAGTATTAATAACAATCTAGGGCTTTTCCTAAAATCCTTATTACTTCATCTTTTCCTAAGGCATCTATTAGTGTTCCAGCTCTTGGACCTGATTTTCTACCTAAAATAATTTTGTATATTACTCTGAAGAATAGAGTTGGTTTAAGGTCAACTGCTTTCGCAGAGTTATAAAGGTCTTGAGTAATTTCGTCTCCCTGTTCTCCTTCTGGTATCTCTTTGATAGCACTGAGTAGATATTCCAAAACCTTTTTCTCGATTGTTTTAACATCTTCACATCTAGGTTCATCAACTATTTTGAACTTTAGATTTTCATTTGCAATATTTTTAATCCAATATTTCGATTTCTCATATCTTTTATTGAATAAATCCATATCATAATTCGAAATATCTTTTGGTAATATATTTCCTTTAATTAATTTCTGAATTACTTGTTCCTTGTCAAACATACAAACCTGCATTACTGTAACTAAGTGTCCATAATCAACCCTTACTGGTTTTTTAGTAGGTTTTTCATCTATCTGAGCTAATTCATAAGCCTTAACTGTTTTTTCTCTTGTTTTTAGGTGCTCAATTTCTCCTTCGTCATAAAATAGTTCTTCAGCTCTATCATATTCACTTGCTACACTTGGAATATCATAATCTGCTTTAAAATCAAAATCTGTTCTGAGATTGTGTCTATAGATTTTGTAAAGGAAAGTGTGTGGTTCTAAAATCTTAGGAAATTCAGATACTGGCATACCGCTCCCACTGCTTCCAGATAGCTTTTTACCCCCGAAGGTTAGAAAACCATGTTGAATTAGTAGTGGCAATTTTTTCTTGCCAAATATGTCTCTATGGATGGCTAAAGAAGAATCAATTGACCCACCTGCTACGCCATGGTCTTTTCCTGAAGATTCTACTGTTACTCCTAGGAAATCTTGTCTAGCTGCCCAATCCAGTCTCCATTTAATCTTCCACAGTGTATCCCCTAAAATTAGAGAAGTTTTTTGTCCGCATCCACGTTTCTCTCTTTGACACAACAAGTCGACTTTTATTTTATTATTAATAATCTCATAATTGACTATTTTTGGAGCCGCTAGATTATTACATTCAGGACATTGAATAAGAAAGAAATCTTCCATACGTGATCCTGTTATTTTCTCAGTTAATTCGTACATTTCTTCCTTTTTCTCAAGAAATAGTCTTGCGTACTTGTCATATCTTCCTTCTAAATACAACTTAGATGTATGGATTGGTTCAGGATTAACATCAAAATCATTCATTATGGCTAAAGCATCAGAAATGAAGTGATCTGCGTAGGAGTTATGGCACCCTAAAGGATCTGGTACTTCATTGATTGAATGTCCCAAATATGGTGCTAACAATTTTCCATAATCTTTCTTGAAGAATGCAGGTATTTTATCAAATGGGTCTATGTCATCTATGTTAAGTATGTATCGGGAATCTGCTCCCAAGTTGATTAGTTCCTTTTGGATAGCTCTACAAGTTACAGCTTCTTTGAAGTTTCCTACGTGATAATATCCTGAAGGTGCCCAACCTGTAGCAACAACTTGTTCATTTCCAAATCTTTCCACAGCTTCTTCACTTACCACTGTTGCCCAGTGTTTGTACGTATACTCTTCATTTTCTTCAATATGATTCATTATCGTGCTTCTCCTCTTATTTAACTTAAGAATTATGATGTAAGTTAATTTAATTTAGCATATAAGTTTTCTATTTTTGCCACCCATTCACCGAATTTATCTGGTGTTTCTGGATATTCGTCGAACAATTCCGCAACGGCTTTACTTACATCAATTGTTCTTTTAATTATAACTAACAAACCTATTTTTGGTAAACAACGTATTGCTCGAATTAGAAGATTAAAAAGTGAATTTTTCTTTAATATGCCTTCTGATGTTAGATCTGCCTGCTTGATTACCTTTCTCGTGAGGAGAAATTCAAGATTATCTGCTCCTAGTTTTTCCAATGTTATAGTCAAAATTCTGCTACGGGCATTGTCTGAACCAAAACTAGAGAAGATATGTCTGTTATATCCCCACAGAGCTTGTGTAGAATATTCGTTTCTATCAATTACTTCCTTTGCAATTTGACCAGCATAATATCCTGCTAATAAAGCAGGACCATGACCTTCTGCTGTCAAAGGATCTGCATGAAAAGCTGCATCTCCAGCTACTAATAACCCTGGTGCAACGGCGCTCCATAATGGAGGACGAATAGGAACATTTCCCCCTCTACCATCTAAAACAGTGTATGTTTCAGGATGATAGTATTTTGCCATAGCATTGAAGTAGACTGATTTTACACTTTTGTCCTTATTTATACCTTCTTTGATGAACCCTGTACCACAGTTTAGTCTTTTACACCCATCAGCAAAAAACCAGATATAACCTGGTGCAGGGATGTCTTTTTCATATTTGAGAATAATTTTTCCATCTAAATCATGCTCTTTGTTTAATTCAATTATTTCTCTATAACATGAAGCATAGTCTGATTTTGTTAATTTAGTGTATAGAAATGGTTCAAGAGATTCATCTATTGTTGTTCTAACAACTCCCCTTACTCCACTGCAATCAATTACCAGTTTTGAATAAAGTTCTCCTTCCTCCTTGTTTAAAGTTTTAATTACTACTCCAGTGACTTTCTTCTCTTTTATTATAGTTCTGATCACTTTTGTTTGGTCAAGTAATTTAACTCCTCTCTCTAATGCGTCTTGTAGTAGCCTTTGGCCATATTTGTGTCTGTTTACCATATAGCCAATTGCAGGTAAAGCTATATGATCTTCATCTATCGCTGTTTGAAGAACCAATTCTTTTACATTAGCGTTTATTTCTTCTCCATGAGGGTATTGCACTTTTAATAAATCAGATGCTGTATGTGATGTTTCTTTTGAGATAGCTTCTCCACATACTTTGTCGCCTATTTTTTCCTTTTTCTTTGAATCCACTAAAACTACCTTTAATTCGTTGTTAATACATGATATTGCTGCACTAACACCAGCTGGACCCGCTCCTACTATTATTACATCAAAGTGACTTTTCATGTTCGAAATACAACTATTATCAGTCATAAATAAATTCTGTGGAGGCAGACATATCCAACTTCACTTTTTAAAAAATAAGAGCTCTGATCATGATTCACTAAGATAGGTAAAGAAAATTAGGGAGATTTAACCATCTCTCTTCTAATAGTAGTCTCTTTCTCTAACACTTCCTTTTCCTCTTTATCTCCTATGAAAACCTTGAATATATCAAATACCGGCGGTGTATCACCCGATACAAAAACCTTCAGAGTTGTGCTTTTTCTAGCTGTAGGAGCTTCTACAATCCATGTGATAATTTTCTCTCCTTCATCGTCAATTTGCTCCATAACTTGAGATTCTTCAGGTTTTCTTCCAACAATTGTGTGATTTACTGGAAGTTTATCCATCAAAGAAATTAAGTCACTAGTTTCAGATTTCACGTTCTTTATGATATATAGCACGGTGTAACCCATCTCTTTTTCAGAAGGCATTATAAATTTGGCAATCTTGAATAGTGTACTTCCTTCCTCATTTACTATGACTTTCTTACCTCGGAAAAGATATGGGAAGTAATCTAATGTATAGCTTTTTTCAATTGTTTGATTTACGTTAACATTCTTTTGTTTCCATTGGATGTTAATTCCTTTTAACTTTGCTTTTTCTATAACACCTGTTGGGGGTAAGGCTTCAGGATTTGTTCTTATAATATTAAACTCGGGAGGTATTTCATCAACAATGTGCAATTCATGTAAAGGTCTATTGTGAATATTGATGTATTCTGTGTGAGCGAGGAATTCTAATCCTTTAGCTTCGATATTTTCAAAAACATTCAAAACTGCTATAACTTCATTTTGAACGATTTCAAGAATTGTGCGATTTATTCGTTTTGCAAGTTTGTAATTAATTTCAACTTTTTCTTTTGGTTTGATTTCTGGGATTTTCCAGATAACCTCTAAAACCTTCTCCTTTTTCTCTTTAGTTGGCTCAATTTCCAAATTATCTATACCCATATCTTCCATTTCAAAGTAATAGGGGATTTCATCTACAATTTCAACTTCTGTAATTGGTTCATCATATTCGTTTTCCAAAACAGAGAACAGCTTAACATCTCTTTGAGTTTCTCCAATTCCTAAAGTATTTTCCTTTTCAACAGTTGCAATTTCGCCATTAGGAAGTTTAAATTGACTTCTACTTTTTATTGATAATGGAACCTGATATTTGTTGTCTTCTAGGATTTTTTGTAGAAGTTCATTTCTCAAGTAATCATCTTCAGGAAGTCTTGTAATGGTAATCTCGTGACCGATTATTTTTGTGTCTTCTGGAATGTTAAAGGCTTCTTCAAAATCCTCTGTAGCAACTGATTTTGTATCTTTAATAAGATCGTCCAAATCCTCTGCCATGTCTTCATCAGAACGAAGAAGACGCAAGAGTAAATCGTAGTTTCCAATGATATTTATCTCTGATAAATATTCAACTATCCACCTAGCAACTCTTGTTTCGTGAGGAGCTAGAATAGTTGACCAGAACTCCTGCACAGTTCTAGCAATCTCCTGAAGATTTTTGCATTCCTTTTCATTAATTAGTCCATGAGTGTCGAAGAATGATACTAATGCACTCATTGAAGTACTGAAAACATTTGTGTAAGGGTCAATTTTGATGAAATATCTGGCAGATCCCCAAATCGCTTGTTTCTCTGGCATCTTAGTTCATCCTCACTTTTTCGTTCATTGATATTACTTCGTATTCTGAAAGAATTTCAGTCGAAATCTCTATTTCTTCTTCAGTGTTATTCTTGTGATTTAGGATAACTATGGAAAAGGTTCCTTCTGGTAGATTATTATGAATATACCTTCTGATTATTGAGACATTCTCAAAATATATATTTGGACTAGCTGGGATTAGTTCAAGATCCCCAAAAACATCCATACGGTGGATTTTAATGATTTCTCGATTTCCTTTAGTTTGTTGTCTTCCAGCAAAAATTGTTTTTACAGTGTCTAAATGGAAACTGGAAAGATTTTTATCCTCAGAATCTTCATAAATTTCCTCAGCTTTGTTAAGATTATCAACTAGCATATATCTGCTGATTAATTTGCTGTAAGCGTAAGCTAAATAGTCTTCTTCTTCGAAATTTTCCATGGTTTCTGCAACAAAGTGCCATAGAATAATAGATTCTAGAATCTGATCTAATTTTTCTAACTCTGAGGTCTTGCCTTCTACATAACTCAAGAAATCCTCAGCTGATTGTTTTGCAAGAATATCTTTTGCTTCGCGTATAATTATTTGAACCGTATCGTCACTGCTCACTGAACATCACTACCTTAATCGGATTTACTTACAAGTTTATATTTTTGTTTCAACTTATAAATTCTGCTTATAGGGAAGACGAATTTAACCGATAACGATTAATTTCTGTTCTATTAATACAAACTGTTTCCAAGTTAATTAGAAAACAAAAGAGGTTAAGGTCGATAAAGTTAAAAAAACACCTTATTATTCTCAATTATGTCCAAAACTGCAAACGAAGAGATTTGTGCTTTTCATTTTCACAATAAATCCACAGGTCAATGCGCTCTCTGTGGTTTACCAATATGTGATTCAGAGGAAGCTAGAACAGTTGAAGATAAGAAAATTTGTGCTCTTTGCTTTAATTCTCCCAATGCTTCTAAATTCAGAAAATATATCCAGATCGGAACTATGGTGATAACAATGACAAGTGTCATTCTCATTTTTGTATTAGTGCCTTCTGAAAACAGTAACCAATTATGGGCATTTCTAATATTGATACCTGTAATGATTGGTTTACTTATTGGTGGTAATAAACTACTATCAAAAATCGCTTACAAAGGACTAGGAAAACATCAAATGATTCTGCCTCTTATACGTTACTTTGAAGCTAGTGGAAATGCTCAATTCTACAAGATATTTCTTAAGAACTTGAAGAAATTATCAGATGAGGAAATTGATGCAATAAGAAAACCTTTGTTTGATTATTTGGTACCCGCCCTGTTATTTAATTATTCCAAGTTAGATGATAATTGGCAAGAAGATTTACTTAAGTATTTAAAAATCGATGAGGTAGCTTTAGCAAAAATATTTGTTGATGACTTTAGAACTCTTCTTATCAATATTGCAGTCCATGATGCTAAAGCAGATTTATCAAAATTCATTTTCTACCTAGGAGAAATTACAGAAAATGACGATATCATTCATATTTACATCAAAGAGATTGTTTCTGATGATATCAAGAATCTGAAGGATGAAAAATTAAGAAAAGATTATGATCAGCTATTAGAGGAGCTTTTCCTTTATGATGAACTATTCTACTCTGTATGTGACAGACTAAATTTGAAGAAGGAGAAAGAAGCTCTCACTGCATTGATAAAACGTTATGACCCTCCACCTGTGCCAAAAAGTGCAATAGATGCACTAAAACAACAAAAAGATAAAGTCCTTCAAATGCAGAGACAAGGGCTGGTTAGTTCCAAAGGAGATTTTGAAATAGCGGATCAAGAAGAAGTTGAAACTGAAGAAGCAACAGAGGAATCTTAGCTAAGATTCTTAATTTTTCTAACTTTTTTCATATTTTCTTTACAAACAATAATCTTATTTTAGTCATTTATAATTTGAGCTGGGAATGATAGATATGATGTATAGCGAACAACCTATGAAGTCCATGATTTACTCAGCTCACACTGATCTCAATGTTCCCTATTAAACAGAAAATCTAAATAGCAAGCCTCATATAAGGGGTTGTAGACGCAGAGTAGATGCTCTAATGGGATTTAATCAACAAAACACAAAACGAGAATCAAAAACATGGAAAATCCTAGGGTTTTTTCTATTTGTTTTTACTATTGCTGTTTTGCTTGTTGGAATAATTTATTTTGTCTGGTCTCTAGTTTTAATAATAGGATCTGTAATTACCCCCCCTTTGGAATCATCGGTTACCCTCATTGTTGTTCAAGCAATTCTCAATTTCCTGTCGTTGATTGTTGAAGCTATGAGCATTTTCTACACAGTAATGTTATTCAAACACATGAGTACAACTTGTTCTATACCTTTAGCTAAAGAGGAAGAGATTAATGATTCAATAGAAGATTTTCCAATGGTAAGTGTATTGGTGCCAATTCATTCCCCTAACCTTGATGTACTTCATGAGACATTGCAATCTATACGCGATTCTAATTATCTACATAATAAAGTCCACATTCTTATTGGAGATGACTCTGAGAAGTCTCCTGAGTATGATAAAGAAATCTCTCTCCTTTCTGAAAAACATGGAGCTGTTTACATCTATTATGGAGAGAATTACAACTTCAAAGCAGGTATGCTGAACATTATGCTTAAGCAAGTTAAGACTGATTATGTGGTGTTTCTTGATTATGACCACAGATTAACTCCAAATTTTCTTAAAAAGAGTATCTCCAAGTTAGTACAAGATGAAAATATTGCATTTGTACAAGCCAAAGTTAATTTCCGAAATATAAAATCGAAATTACAAATATGGGAAGCAGTGATGTATGCTCAGTTTTTTGAGGTATTTGAGAGATCAAAAAATAAACGTAAAAAGGTTATTTTTAATGGCTCTACTGCGTGTTTCAAGAAAAGAGTTCTAGATGAAGTTGGAGGGGTCCCCATTGCAACGTTCACCGAAGATGTTGATTTAACTATTCAAATTTTAACCAGAGGATATGATAGTGTTTTAGTTGATGAATATGGTAGTTTTGGTTTAGTTCCATCAAATTTTCCTCTTTTGCTCTCTCAAATTCTCCGATGGGCAAAAGGAAGCATGCACACACTGAAATTGAGATGGAAAAACATACTAAAAGGAAGAATGTCTTTATTTGATAAGCTTGACCTTTCCTTTAGTACTCTATTGTTCTTCATTGCCTCGTCGATGTACCTGACAATCTTTTTTTATGTTATAATGTTCTTTACTGGAAGCAAAGCTATCCGTCTTCCCACTGAAAACTTTCCTCCTCTGATCATTATGCCTGTTGCACTAGCTATCTCTTATCAGATTTCAGCAATTATTGCCGTTCTATTTTCCAAAAAAGGTAGGGAATTTAAGATTAATATTTTTGATTTACTCTTATTTTTCCTTATTGCACTAACTCTAAACCCATTTACTGTCTATGCAGTGATAAAAACCATTTTCAGAAGAAGAGAGCCAGATAGAAGGAGGGATCAATGGAACGAGAAAGTACCTTTCATTCCAGTTTCTGCTATTATATCCCTTCTCGGTGCTGGGTTAATAGTTTTAGCTTATTTTGATTTCTTTGGTAGTCAAAGTTTATGGATTGTGTTGGGTCTTCTAGGACTTTCGCTTGTTGCAACATTTCCCGTTAGTCTGTTTTTCTATGTGACAACGAGACATAACAAACCTTATTTTACTCCAAGGAAAAAAAATGATATCGAGGTTTAGACATGGGTTGGAAAAAAACACTATGGTACTCACTTGCGGTTATTTTATTTGCTTTTCTGGGTTACTATGCAATTACAAGTAGCATCTATATTGTTACTGAATATACAACCAAATTTGGTCTAAGTGGTTGGAAAGCAATAGTAGGTTTAATTCTAAATTTTCTCATATTGCTGATTGAATTATTCTCATCATTTTATTCTGTGTTCGTATACTATTATATCGGTTCTTCTTCTGAATATCGCTTATTGAGGGATGACAAAAACAAATATTTATCTTCAGATCCTCTCCCCAAAGTTGCTATCTTTCTCCCTTTCTATAAGGAACCTCTCACAGTGGTTTCCAAAACAATTGATGGAGCATTAAATATTGATTATCCTAAAAATCGCTTTGAAGTAGTGGTTTGTGATGATAGTCCTGCAGGAGAATCTACTGATATTGAAGTTTTTTGCAAAGAAAGAAATGTCAAATTCATCCATAGAGATTCAAGAAAAGGTTTCAAAGCTGGAGCAATTAATAATGCTTTAAAACATATCAAGTGTGATTTTGTCGGAATCTTAGATTCCGATCATATTCCTACTCCAAACTTCATCCGTACCTGCTTATCTGGTTTTACTGAAGATGATATAATATTAGTACAAGGTAAGCCAATGTTTGTTAATCAAGATAATTATTTGCAGCGCAGCAGTGCATATATCCACACACAATTTTTCCATGTTTATCAGAAAAGTAGAGGAACAAGGAACGGTGTCATTTTTGCTGGAACTACAGGTATGTTTAGAACTGAATTATTGTTGGAGTATGGTGGATTTCATGATGACACTTTAGCTGAAGATACTGATACATCCTTCGCTTTAATGTCAAAGGGATACAAAACTCGTTATCTTCATGAGATTTGTTCTAGAGGGTTAGTTCCATGGAATCCTATAAGCATGATAAACCAAGTGTGGAGATGGACTAATGGAATCACATCAATCATACGAAAACGATTATGGAAAATTTTGAAAGGTAAAAACTCTGTGATAAACAAAGTTGATATTTTGTCTACATTGTTCACACCCATAATCGGGTTAACAATGTGGTTTGTTAATCTTCTTCTTTATATTATGTATATGTTAAGAACCAAACATGAAATTGAAGAGTTCAATTTTGTTAGACCAATTTTAAACGATACAGTTCCCTTGCTACTTGCTGCTCCACTTCTTATTGCTTTTGCAAGTTTGATAATGGCTTATGTTTCTTGGTATAGAGAAAGCAAAGAGGATAGAATGATCAAACTTCGTGGCTTCTTCGGAATGAATTGGACTATTTCTGCTTTCTATATGCTCATGCTTACAGCACAATCCTTCCTCATTTGGGCTGTCTTGAGTGCTCTTCTAGGTGTTAAGAAAGATTTTGATCGAACTGTTAAAGAAAAAACTCGAACTATGGGTAAAATGAGTGCAAAAATTAAATATACGCTTTGGTCTATAGGATTACTTGGACTTGCAGTTCTGTATTATATCGCAAGTTGGGAAACCATCTGGAAAGGTGATGCGTTGTTCGGATGGTTTATAATTGCTGCAGTCTCACTAACTATACCTATAATCATAACAATTACACATTTCAGAGAAATAGATAGAATGAAAGTTTTTGCTGCTACTAGAACAGCAGATGATGTCGAGAAAGAATATGAGGACAAACAAACATGAGAACAGAACTTGACATAAGGGTCATAATACCCATTGTCTCAATACTTGGAATGGGATTATTGATTGTCGATGTGTTCAAGAAGAAAATAATGAAAATTGATTCTTCAAGTTCCTATATAGATTATTTTGTAGAATCTCTAATTTTTGGAACAATCTCTCTAGTTGTCCCCATGCTTATAATAGCAATAATTGCCGATAAAATAGAAAATACAACTATCTTAGAACGATTTGTATATGTATACTTATCAATTGCCTTTGCATATCTGGTCTTCAAAATATATCTCTGGGTAAGAAGGAAACTTCCAATGCTCATTCTGAAGGAGAAGAAGAAAATCCCACAAGGACTTGAGACATTATTACAAATTATAATAGGATTAATGATCTTCTTTTTCACACTTCAAGGATTAGTTTATCCTCTTCGAGGATGGGATTTCTTGCACTTTTATTTACCTAACTCTTTCAGAATATTTGTTACAGGGCAATTAGGAATTATTAATGAATTAAATTTTATGCCACAATTCAAACCACCTGTGAATATCCTTCTATTTGCGTATGGATTTTTTGTAACACAATCAGAAATGATTCATCTGATTCCTTTGCTGTTTCTTGTTGGAGTAGTTTTACTATGTTATAAAATAGCAAAAATTGAAGGATTAACAAAGAAATCTTCTTTACTTTCTTCAATTGCTTTATTAGCAACTCCTTTTACTTTTTTCTTAATTTATGAATTTCAATATTATCAAGAGATTTACATTACATTCTTTACAACAGCAGCATACTTCTTCTTCAAAAAATTTCTGAAAAGTGAAAATTTCAAAGAACAGCTCTATAATGCTCTACTTGCGTCATTAGCTCTAAGTGGTTGTGTTTTAAGTAAAGTCAGTGGTTTTGTTATCCCATTAGTAATTTTAGTTGCAATGCCTTCAGATATGATAGGAAAAGTTATTCGCTCGATTATTGTTGCTGGATTTGCTTTTCAGCTCATTCGAAAATCCATATTCGAGGTATATTTGGGGACGGGTATTCTTATCTTCCTCTTATGTGCATTTTGCATATATCTCATCTTATCAAGTGAAACGTTGAAGTTTTCGTATATTCGTTGGTTATTTGTTCTTGGCATCTTTTCTCTCCCCTTAGCAGCTGCATTATTATGGGGGATTCATATTCTATCTGTCCCAGGTGTGCAAGATTATCTTCTTAATCTTTATGTGAACTTGCACGTGAATCAGATAAGCTTATCGTGGCCAGGAATCGCTCTTCCTGAAACAACAACTTATCTGGAAAATGCCCATATCGCAACTTTTGTTTCCTCCTCTTTTTCTATTTTAATTGCAGCAATGTTTGCTGGAACATGGTTGTTCTTTAAGATATTTGGGTTCATCAAAGCTCACAAAAAGAACAATGAGTTGATGCTTTGGTTAATATTCTTCTATGTGTTCTGGCAAGGATTCTTTGCAAATGGGTCAATCAGATACCTTTCCCCAATACTTGTTCCAATTGCAATTATTTTTGCAATAGGAATAGAAGCCGTTGTTTTTTTCTTCAACAAAAGAGACGGTCAAGAGAGAGATGGTTTTCTTGCTAGTATCTTCATTTTAACAAGTGCGTACCTGTCGCTTTATCCCGTTATTCCATTTGAAGTCGTATCAGAAGACTTCCATCTACGGTGGTATCATGCTCACACCCACATCTGGTCGTTGTTAGGTTATATCATCCTATTCAACCTACTAACCTTCCTTCTTATCTGGCAAGAAAATAGATTGAAAATTAGCTACTCACAGATTTTTCATAAAAAGTTTAATTTTCAAAAAATAATTTCTGGTTTTCTTATCTTTATTCTGTTTTTTACGCCATTCTTAGCTCAATTTGCTTTATTAATAGACACTGGATTTAATCTAGATGAATTTCAGATGAGGTATTCCTATTCTACAAGAGAATCATATCAAGAACTAGTTGACGCAATTAACCGTCTTGGATATGCAGATAATTTAGTGATTCTTTCAATTAATACACCAGGTCTTGAATACTATTCCTCTCAACCTGTTATCGATCTATTCATGCTTGGATTTATAGAAAATTCAGGGTTAGCTAATTCTACTTTTCCATTAGGAATCGAAAATGTGACGCGAACGATTGAATTTTTCGAACAATATGATATTTCGATATTTGTCGCTCTTAATACATCCAATGATTGGTTTCCTGCATATTTGGATCGAATCTATTGGGATTACTTTGTATATCGATTCATGAATAATAATGACTACTTTACATGGAGATTTTCGAATCAAGAATACATAATGTATACTACAAACAGCTACGCTCCATATGTTGGACCTGTTGATATTCAACTAGTAGGGCCTCTGAATAAGGGAAGTTTACTTGCAAGGACACCAGGTTCAACAGAAATTATGGGAAATATAGGATCCATTGAAACGGAAATAGATTTAACAGCTGCTCAAACAACTGGACCAATAAATGTTACTATTAGAAGTGAATATAATACTATTTCAAATGAAACAGTAAGAATAGAATCTAATAGTTTCCGATTTTCAAAACCTGAACTAGAATCTTTTCTACGAATTTCATTGTTAACTCTACCAGATGAAACAGTATATTTACACAATATAGAAATTCAAATAGCGTATGAAAATCTAGAAGGAATTGTAGAAAATCACGACTATGCTCTGCAAGCATTTCAAGGTAATTCAATTAATATTACCAGAATAGCAAATTCATGGTTATTTGAGGGATATTATGGTTTTGTCTATGTTTGATGAAGAACGGACAGTATCATCTTTTTGAGTGAACAATTCTTCTTTCTTTCCTAGCATTTCTAGTGATGATGAGGGTTGCAATTATTGCAATAAAAATTGTTAAAACACTATTTATCAAGAACATAAACAATCCTCCAGAAGGAGAGAATGTATGACCAAAGAATACTGTTTGATTTGCACTTGATAGGACTTTTAGAAAAGACAACCCAATTGCATACCCAATAAATGATGCAAACACTGCAACCAGACCTAGACGGGAAAATACTGTTGTTAATGTATTTGTAACTGTTCCTCCAACCATTCTGAGAATTCGTGTTTCTCTTTTACTTTCTTTATACACGTTTTGAAGGATGGAGTACATATTTGCAATTACAACAAATAAAATCAGAATAATTTCTGTGTATGCTAATGTATATGTAAACAAAAGACTACCACTTAGATAATAGTCCATATATTCCAAAGCGAGGGATACTATGAAGGGGAATCCAGCTATTGGTTTGAATGGTATCTTATCCCATGGAGAATCAGTTTCACTCTTGATAGTTATAGTTATCACTTCTCTCCCTGGTTCAAAGGAGCGTGTTAATGTTACAAAATTCCCGTCTATTTGTATATATGAAATATTCACAACGCCATATGATGTCCATAAAGAAATGCTGGAATGCAATCTGGTATTCGTTGTAATGTTCCCATCTAGAACTGTTTGGAGACTGACTGGAAGATTATATACTTTTGAACCATTATCATAAACAAAATCAAATCGTACCCACTTTTTGAGTGATGGAATTTCAAATAGAAGCTGCTGTCCTTGTGAGTAAACTTGGAATGGTAAACTAAGCTGTTCATATGAACGCTTAAAGTATATGATATAATCACCAGCAGGTATTTGTGTACTTATTTCTCCGAGTGAATTTGTTTGAAGAAAAACTATCCTATTACCACTAAGATCTCTAATTACACAATATTGATTGCTTATTGGACTATCGGCATAATAATCAAGAATAGTCAATTCAACAAGTGAGTTTCCAATATAAATCGTCTGATCTAATCCATCTCCAGTATCCAAAAGGAAGTTGTAAGTTATAGCGTTGTATACGAAGTATACCTCGAACATGCCTGGATAAATTTGCATACTCAACTTTCCATCACCATCTGTTTTTTCTGACCATGATGTACTATTATATTCGCTCGTTATCGATACATCCAGATTGGAGATATTATAGATATCTCCAGACAAGAAAACCTGAAACCCTAAAATTACTGGAACATAACTAAGACCATTATAAAACACATAAGACACTGTCTTTGTATTATAATAAGAATCTACTAGAAAGAAAGTAATTAATTGTCTACCTTCTTGATTATAATCTAAAAATACGCTTGTTTTGCTGTAAGAGAATATTCTTGAGTCATGTTCTTGTTTGAAGTAAACCTCTACAGCGTTACTTTCAACTTCAAGAAATTCATCCGTTACTTCAATTCCTTTATTGGGGGTTACTATAGTTATCTCTGGTAATTCTGTATCTATAATGTATTTTGTATTGTATTGAACCCCTGGATAGGTTGTTAACATATAAAAAATATCATGAGTTCCATCTGTTACAAATGTACTCGATATATTATTAATCGTAAATGAAACATCAAAGTATGGGAATGTTACAATAATGCTCCAAGGATAGGTAACATCTAGTGCAGGACCATATAGTTCAGATGCATTTTGTCCGTCACAGATTTGAAATTCAAAGGTTCGTTGTCTGCTCTCAAATAAGTTTAGGTAATAAGTAACCGATAAACTATATAATCCAGGGTGCAGATATACTCTTTCTTCTTCTAAGTTTGTTCGTGAGAAGGACAATATTGAAGGTCCATCTATCTCGTAATCGATTTTAAATAATGATTGTTCAGTAATGATCTGTAGATCAATGTAACTTTGGTTTAAGAGTCCCCAATATTCATTTTGTAAGTAGAAATCTATTGGGGTAAAACCTACGAACTTGATTACATTATATGTATAATTTGCTTTTCTCACATTACCCGCAAGATCGCATATCCAGATACTTAGATTATGGTTACCATTTTCTACAGGTACTTGGATTGAGTTGTCATATGAATATGAATACTCTTGATTGTCCCACCTAAACATCACATATGTAAATAGTTCATTGATTGTATAAGATAAAGAACTACCTGTTTCAACTGAAGATCCATTTGTAACACTCATTGTTATGTTAGGTGACGTGTTATCAAACATTATCTCATATTTTCTGAAATTTCCAGTAGAAATCTCTAAATATAAAGTGTGATTTCCTTCGCTCAAACTTTGAACAATAATCTCTCCATCTTTTGCAATAGGAGTATTAGGATTAGAGTCCCAGTGATATGTAATATTCGTAAATGTAGGATTAAACCATGTTTGTAATGTGTCATTTTCTTTGAAATTTAATCCTTCAGGTGGATTAATGATACCAATTTTGTAAGGAGAGTTTTTAGTAATGAAATAGTAAGTGATGATTCTACTTTCTTCGGTTGTTTCTGCTTTTATTTGTAGTTTTTGAATTCCTATCTCGCTAGGGCTGACAATATAACCTTCATTGGCTTTTATCCAGTCATCATTATTCCATTTATACAATAAACCTTGATTGAAAGATATTGTCTCATTTAGTTCTAAGATAGTTAGAGGATATATCTGTGATCCATTCATAACATTCAAGAAGTCAATAGTAGTTGGAAAATCACTTGAGATTGTGAAGTATAAAGTAGTTGTCGCATAGTTTTTGCTTTTATCAAAATCTTGTAAATAATCATTATTGTAAGCTAATATGGTGACGCTGTGAAAACCATCTTCGAAAGGTACCAACATACTTTTAGGCGGAACCATTCCTACTGTGCTATAGTGATATTCTTGAATTTTCCCTAAATCACCATCGGGATAGAAGTGAATAGAGTAACCAGTAGTTGCAATAACTGAAATATTAAGCTCATTACCAATAATCGTTGAAAAATTTAGAGGTGATTTGACTGTTATTTGCGGATGTCTACTAATTAGTGTAATTTCATAATCATTTGTTTCCTGAGTCACGAAGCTAAAGGAATTCCAATATTCACCATAACTAAACTCCGCTGTGTAACTTCCATTTCCAATAGTTAGAGATGCATATCCATCTTGATTCGTATACATTCGTCGAGTATTAACCCCTAAAAGACGTAATCCTTCTTCATTATTGTAAACTGTTACACTTACATCTTTAATTGGTTCATCCTCATCCGTTATAACATGAAACTGAATCTCTCGTTCAATATAGTTTACAAATATGTCTATTGTAGTATTGTGATCATGAATGAACTTAAATGGATCAGAAAATATCCCGTCGATTTCTGCTTGAATTTCATACTCTCCAAAAAATAGAGAAAACGTTGCAAAATACTTGTTAATTATTATCCTTTCCTCAACTGAAGTTCCTTTACCAGTTCTGATATAGATGGTTGCATTTAGTTCAGTCGATCCTCCAGGTGTATTGATAATGGTAGTTAAGCCATATTCACTGTTTACCAACTCTCTTATTGTTTCCTTCGAAGGAATTAAATCTAAATCAATTTTTACTCTAATGTGTGTTATAAAATTGAATGTTTCAAATGAGAAAAATTGACCGATCCATAATGGTGCGATGATTTCATCATCTAACAAGGTATTTGTGATGAATATTGACTTAACTCTTAGTTCTACTGCAGCGTCTGACCTAGTAGAAAATACTGTCATCAATTCTCCAATTTCTAAGTCATTTCTATCTGCATAATTTTTACCTACACTTACATCGTAAGTATCATTTTCACTCAGAGGCCCCCCTTCTAAATAAGTTACTTCAGTGAACTCCCAGAATTTTGCTATATCTACTCCTCTGAAGTATACTGCCTTATCCTTATATACAGCAGCAGTCATGACTTCTGGACTAACATCTATAACACCATATATCGTTCTTATAGTTTCAGCTAATTCTAAGGGTACAACACTTGTATAAGGTGTTGATGCTGCTGGATTTGAAATTACAAGAACATCATCACTTTCACCTAAATATGAAGTAGTTGATTCAACAATGCTTGTAAGAAGTATTCCACCACCTGTAATTATTGTAGAACTTATCAAAAACCCAATGAATGCAATAAGCATTCTCTTCTTAGGTATGATATTATAGAGGAAAATTGATCGGAAATTCATTGAGTATCCTTCCTGATAACTTTAATTTTCGCTGCTTCTAACGATGGATATATCCCAGAAAGCAATGACAAACCTATGGCAAAAAGGAAAATCATTCCTGCTAAACTAATTTCAAAGTTTAGTGCTAAAAAGGGTAAACCAATAGTCGATGAAACTATAGCAACAATCGCAGTAACTGAGAGATACCCGATTATTATTGCTAGTATTGAAGAAATTATTCCGATGAGAACAGCTTGCATCATGAAGAGTATCACGATATGAACTTTCGTGGCTCCGATTGATCTTAAAATGAAAATTTCTTCCTCACTCTCTTTGACAAGTGTATAGATGCTATAACTTATGGACACTAACATCAGAACGAAGAACAATGTTTGAAGTAGAGTTAGAGTTCTAATAACTTCTTCTGTCGCATAAAGGATGAAATTCTGTGTCTGCTTTTCTTCTGTGATCTCTATATAACTAAATTCTTCAGTTATGTCTTCATTGATTTTATCCACTTCCCTCGTATCTAGAACCTTGAATTCAATAAAAGAATAATAATCTAAACCTAATATTGGCAGCCACTCATTGATGTCTCCTAATATTTCAAGGTCATACTCTTGACCTGATTTGATAATATTTGCTACAGTTAGATTATTTGCATAGACCATTGAGAATGTCTCATTAATATAAATTTCAGAGCTTTCTAGTTCCAGATTTGCCCCAACTCCTGAAGAGAGTGATGATGCAAGATGTTGTCCCATAATTAGCTCGGTTGATTCTAATTGAGAAAATGTGTAGGTATAAGCATGAGTTTGATAAAGTTCAAATTCTGTAAAATTAAGTAGGCGTAAATGCGTATCTATTCTTTCTCCTGTTTCCCCTTCGACAGTTACTTGGATGTAAATTTGTGGTACTACCACATCGACATTTGGTGTATCGATAGAATAACTTTCAAGAAACTCATAGACCTCAAAGCCTAGTCTGCTCTCTGACAAACTCTTATCAGATTCAGTTATAAGATAATAAGGGGATGGTCTAATAATTGATGCCATCCCTGCAATATTTCCTGCATATCCTCGCACTAGAAGGGTTGTAGAAATGAAAATAACCAATGCTAAGGTAAGCGTCATTGTAGCTTGTAATGTTCTTTTTTTATTGTGAAAGAAGAAGCGTATAGTGAATCTTAGCACTGGAAATCACTTTCTTTTTTACAAGAGGAAAATTCTGATATAAAACTTTCTAAAGAGAATATAAGAAAAAGATTGGGGGCCCACCCTTCGTTAAGCAGGTGCGACCAAGGCAAAAAATATTAACCTCTGTATAATTAGTGTTGAATAAATTCCAATACCTAAAGCAATTACAGAAGGAATTCTTGTTTTGGAAGGAGATACTTTGTTCACGCCTATACCCAAAAACAAGAGGAATCCGTAGAAGAAAATATTAAGCGGAATAGTGGATAGTAATTGAAAGTTTAGCAAGTGTTGCTCCGTTCTAAATGTTGCAGGATCCTTAGGATGAAATCCAACCGCTTCAAGATATTTGACTCCAGCAAATATGTAGCATATTATTAGAATGAAAATAGTAATTGAAGCAATGAAAACTGAATTTTTATAGATTCTTAGCCATTTCTTTTCCCCTATTAGTAGCGAATAAATTAGTGGAAAGGCAAATACCCATGTTAACCAAGATGTTGTTCCTATCAATACTTGATCTCCTATATCACTCACTTGTATACTCGCACCTATATTTCCTAAATCGAAAGGTTGATTCAGATCAGAATACAGCCCTCCAGCATATAAGGGATAAACTGTCAATTCAGAGAAATATCCTCCTCCAAAAGCCATGAAACTCACATAGATTAGGAACGATACTAGAATTGTAAGTAGGAAATAATTGGGCAGGAGTTCTGAATAGCTTGCTCTGCTTGGTCTTGAGAGATAATCTCTTGGAAAACGAAAAATATCTTTAACATGTGTGAATTTAAACAGCAAGTAGATTCCAACAGCTGGAACTGCGATGACTGCCACTAAAAACAGTAACTGCAGTATAAATCCTCCTGGATCATCTATCCTTTGCAGAAGGCTTTCCCAGACAAAGGTCTTTATACCAAATTCAGGCATACCTACAATCTGTGGAGAACCAAAAAGGAGAAGAGAATACCAACACAGTGCTAGGGTGACAAATATTGTTGCTAAATAATCCCATACTCTAAACTTTCTATCTTGTGTATTTAGATACCAAAGCTTCTTGTATATTATTTCTGTGGCATCTTTCTCGAAATCAGTTAGGATTAACCCATCAATTCTTAGCTCTCCATGTTTCTCGAAGAATCTTTTTGAGATCGCTTTTAGAATTTCGTTTGTATCCTTAATATCCATTCTTTTGTCGACAGTAAGGACGAAGAGTAAATCTTGGTCTTCCTCTTGGAAAATGATTCTGGATGTTACTAGTTCAAACTCAGAGATATTTTCTTTTTGGGTTTCAGAAGTCATAGAGTAAATCGCACTCATTAACCCTCCAGTCAGAGCAACATCAACTGTTTGTTCTGTTTTTTCAAATTCTTGACTATAGAATATTTGACCATAAGTTGTGAGAATTAGAAGATGCTTTATCACGGTTTATTCTCCTTTTCTTATATTTCTGTATAGGAAACTCTATCCTAAAAATCTTGTGGCATTATTTTAGAGATAAAAAAATAAGAAAAGGAATTAAGTTCCTTCATAATAGGCGTCACGATATCTGATTTGTTCCTCTGTTAGAATATCAATAACATATCCCATAAGTGAGAGTTTTAGACTAGCAATGCTTTCATCTTGCTTTCTGTCAATGTCATATACTTTGTTTTCAAGATTCTTGCCTTCTTGAGCTAAATAAATTAGACTTAGAAGTTGATTTGCAAAAGACATATCCATTACTTCTGAGGGGTGACCTTCGGCTGCAGAGAGATTCACTAGTCTCCCCTTAGCAAGTAAGTAAATTTTTCTTCCATTTTCAAGAATATACTCTTCATTATTTTCTCGTATTTCACGTTTAGATTTTGTTAGTTTCTCCAAATCACTTATACTAATTTCCGCATCATAATGGCCTGTATTGCAGATAATAGCTCCTTCTTTCATAACTTTGAAATGTCTTTCAACCAGAATATCTTTCATTCCTGTAGCTGTGATGAATAGATCCCCTTCCTTTGCTGCCTCATCCATTAGCATAACACGAAATCCATCCATAGCTGCTTTCAAAGCTTGAATGGGATCAACCTCAGTTATTATAACGTCAGCTCCTAAACCCGAAGCATTCTTAGCTAGACCTTTACCACAATGGCCATATCCTGCTATAACAACTATTTTGCCTGCTATAATGATGTTTGTTGACCTTAAAATACCATCAAGAGTTGATTGACCAGTTCCGTATACATTATCAAAATCACTTTTAGTCTCAGCATCATTGACTGCAATAACTGGATACAGTAATTTGCCTGCTCTATCCATTGCACGTAATCTGTGAACTCCAGTTGTTGTTTCCTCAGTTCCTCCAATTATCTGCTCAGCTTGCTCAGGAAAATCAGAATGAACCCTAAAAATAAGATCTGCTCCATCATCAAGTGTTAGTGTTGGTTTCATCTCAAGTGTTTTATCAATGGCCCAGTAGAATTCTTCAGTAGACATTCCGTACCATGCAAAAATAGGTATATTCTCTTCAGCCAAAGCAGCAGCGACATCATCTTTTGTTGATAACGGATTACATCCACTCCAAGCAACTTCCGCACCTACATCTACGAGTGTTTCAACTAAAACAGCTGTTTCTTTTGTGACATGAAGACAGCCAGCGACTTTCATTCCTGCTAATGGTTTTGTTTCACTGAATTTTTTCCTTAACTCCATCATAACAGGCATCCTTGATTCTGCCCAATCAATTTTTTTCCTGCCTTCATTGGCAAGATTAATGTCTTTAATCTTATATTCCATGTATACTCCCCCACTTATTTTTTTAAAAATCTGTCGAGAATCGAGAATAAGAAAAACAAAAACTTGATATTTTGCACAAAGTTAATCAGATGGTTTGATTTCATATAATTTGATGTCAGGTCATAATTCTCCTATAGTAATCGCCCACAGAGGTGCTTCTGAAGATGCTTATCAGAATTCCATGAAAGCCTTTGAACTAGCTATTCAACAAAAAGCAGATATGATAGAGTTAGATACTCATCTAACAAGTGATGGAAATTTTATAGTTCATCACGATCCAGTAATTAAGTTCGAAGAATTTGAATATGTCATAGCAGAGACAAAGCTAGAAGCTATTCAGAATATGAAGCTTCCCTCAGGGGATGACATACCACTTCTGGAAAATGTACTAGTGAGTTTTCTCCCCAAAATTAAGTTTAATATTGAAATAAAGTGTTCTGTGACAAAAAATCAATTCGATGATTTTCTTAACAATATAGGTGCAGATTCTAACCGAATCGTTGTAAGTTCTTTTCTCTCTGATGTGATGTTTGGACTAAGTGATTCTGCTTTAGATTATGCTCTCGCATATCTATTCTTATTTCCTGCAAAAAAAGGAAAGAGGATGGCTAAGAACTCCTTCATTTCTGCTATTAATCCTTATTATCGCTTATTGTCTTCTTCTCATGTAGATTATTACCACAGTCTTGGGAAGAAAGTTTATCCATGGACTGTAAATAGACCAAAGGATATTCAAAAACTTGTTAAGAAACAGGTTGATGGAATAATTACTGACTGTCCTAAAAAAACGAGGGATATGATTAACTTATATTCAAAAGAACAATGAAACTCTATTTTATCATTTTAACTAATGAAATAGAATATTCTTGCCATTCTGTTATACTGTTAATTAATTTCATACTCTCCTCAATGGCTTCATCTTCAATATAAAATACCATACTGATGATTTCAGGATTAAAACCTTGTTCCAGAAGTTTTCTGTAATCTGTTGGTTCTTCAATAATCTCTAGCTGATATGCACCATTCTTAGATACCATCACTTCTGTAAATTCTGGTTTGACTTTTTCATTTGCATTATTATAAATTGAAACAAATTCCGTTCTTTTTTCTAATTCTTTAGTTACTCTTAATGCTGATGTAACATATTCTCCTTCTTGTATGAAAATAGGTATGATCCAGAAAGATTGGCTAGGCAAAGTCATCTCTATCATTGAACATTCTTTGTTTTTTGATAGATTATCAATATCTACTATTAGTTCTTTAGCCGTTTCAAGTTTGTGGAAATCAGGTAGAATTACAATTTCGTCAATGACCAACGTTTTGATTTTTTCTTTTGTTTCTTCCTCTACTTCAATTTCTAGCATACAAATTAAATAACCTATAACGTCTTCCTTTTCCAAAAAAAGAGAAATAGAAGCTTTCTTTGAAGCAGTTGTTGAATCTATAAGCTCTTTGATAGAAACTTGTTCGCCATACAGTCTGGCTACAATTTGTTCTAGTTCAGTGGATGCTTCTGGTTTCGACAATTCCTTTAACATTGCTGATGAGAAATGTTATTGTTATAAATAAAGGTGTGCTTTTTGAATATGATTTAATGAAAAAGAAGAAAAGGAAAAAAACTTTAATTAAGCTGCAACAGGAGAGAAACTAGCTATACCTATAACATCGTTGTTTCCAGCGAGAAAACTTAGAGTTAGAGTATATGCTTGTCCTGGAGTGAATGACCCTATGACCGTTATGATCTTTTGGACACCATTCCCAATACTTAACGGAGTTGTGCTGTCAACAACAAGGTAAACTACTGTAGGATTGGCTTCTACCGTACCATTGAATACTATATCTGCTCCTTGAGCAAGAACAGTAATAGCAACTGAGAAGTTACCATCACCTAGATCATTATAGGTCACACCTTTAATAATTGCTTCGGGGGGTGGTTGAAGCATTGGTATGACTACTAAAAATACTATAGCAGCAGCAGCTGTCACTAATGCAATCAGAAGAACTGTTGCAATTACTGGAGATACACCACGCTTTTTCATTTTTTTATTCACCATTATACTATTTGAACTGTTTTTCTCTTTGTCGAAAATTGTTTAAAAATATAGCGATTGTTTTTGTGGTAATTTTTAACCTCTCTAAAAACACCCTTTTTGCAAATTCGCAATGGTTTATATTGATGTATGTCCTTAACTATATGAAGCAAATGGAAACCGCTGCTAATATTATATTTAGAGCCATCAGCTCAATATATGAAGGAACAATTAGCAGCAGTGCTCTTTATCCAACCTTGTATTTTGATGATAATGATAAAAAAAATACTTTCTATGGTTTTCGTCTCCGTGAAGTGATTCCAACAAGATTAATTGCTAGGTTACATGAAGATGGGAAGAGCACTATCATTGATATGATTTGGATGGTCGATGACTCAAAAATCGAAAGTAATGAGTTTGTTACTTTTCTACCTAAATCCTCAAAAATCAATGTATCAACAGATTCTAAGTCATTTTTGAATCAGTTACTATCTGATGCAACTATTGATGCGTGTTATCCTGATCTTCTTCTTAATCGAAAGTTTCTTGGGACTGTAATGCTTGGTGATCGGGACAAATTTCCTTCAAAGCTGAGAAAGGAATTACAACTTAAGATATCAAATACACCAACTAATCTTTGCGCTTTTTCTAGAGTTGAGCTAGATAACAAAGAGCTAAAAAACGAGAATTATCAAGAGAATATATTGAATGCTTTTCTCGCATTAATTGATTTAATCCATCGTACATTTGAAATTCTCTCATCAGTTCAACAAAAGAGTGATGATTCAATGATATATTGTGTAAGATGTGGACATGGGCTTCCTTCAGATTCCTACTATTGCCCTCTTTGTGGGAGTAAACAGAATTAAGCAGCTTTTCATGTATGATAAAGAATTTCAGCCTTTTCTATCAACTCAAGAGTATCTGTTTGTAGAGCTAATTCTCTTGCATTAGGTGAAAAATTGTTAGCAATAATGAAACCTCCACTTAAGTTAGATCTTTGAATTATCCTTTCAATATGTATTATTTTATCTGTTCCAACACTTCTTTTCCAGTCTAGTATCCATACGCCAACTAGAAGTTCTTTGATGATGATAAGAAATTCAATGGAATGTTTAGGAGGTCCATCTATTAATGACAAATCATGTGAGAGTGTACCGAAGTTTTTCAGATATTCCAATGATAATTCCATTAGAGGTTTATCACGTTCCATATTCCGGCAAAAATCGCGACAGATATTAAACGTTTGTATCAATTGCTTGTTGAAACATTAAATTTGTGATGATTTTACCTTACTTCAACATCAATTTCATGTTTATTGCATCGAATTTTCCAACTACCTTTATGTGGAAATATCAGATTAATTTCCCTTCCGAATTCAGTTATAACATCCATTCCTGCCATGCCTGGCTTTTTGAAAATACCTAAAGTGATAGAAAGAACATTGCTGTTTTTATCAATTGATACTTTTTCTTCCGAAAACTGCCATCCCGTATCTCCTAGTCTTCCTCTTATTTCTATAATGGTGGTTTTTTTAGCTCTAATTTTAGATTTCACATTAATCTCAGTTACATTCGCTAATCGTGATTGAGGTTTCATGGGTGACATTAGGTGAAAATACCATATAAATTTGATTATTTTGAGAATTCTTACAAAAACTACCCTTCTCTTTGAATAGAAATATTTTAGAATGTCTTCCCCCTACTCTCACCCAATGTCTTCTACTCTAGATAAAATTAAGAAAAATATCAATCTTAAAGAATCCATTTACATGATTGTCTTGGCACTGGTCTTGTTCTTCTTTGTTAAGATGATGTTTGGAGGTATCTTTGGTATCTCGTTAGTGGTAATTGAAAATGGACCATGTCCTAATTCTTCAATGTGTCCCGTATATGATCAAGGAGATATGTTTCTCCTTCTCAAATCTGCTCCAGAAGATATTGAACTTGGAGATGTAATCGTGTATGATTCTGAAGTTTCATCGCTTTTAGTTATCCATCGCGTGGTGAATATCACCATAGTCGAAAGCGGAGAAGGAGACCAATATTACTTTAGAGTAAGTGGGGATAATAATGATTGGGTAGATGATTTTAGCTTGACTACATCTTTGATTCCTTATGAAAGTGTTATAGGGAAAACGGTTTTCCTTATTCCAAAAATTGGTTATCTTAGACTTTGGATAATAGAATACCCAGTTTTTAGATATCTTCTCATAGGTTTATTGATTGGTGTAGCTCTTTATTTGATCTTTGTCCCAGATAAAAAGAAAGAAGATGAAGATAAAGAAAGAGAAACAACTAATAATAAATCTTCAGAAGTTGTAGAAGAAGCATCAGAAAAGGATGAAGATAAAAAAGTGGAAAAACCTGGATCTAAGAAATCCTTTGTGGTTGCTTTCAAGGAGATAATGATTAAATGGTGGGAGAAAACCAAGAAGAATTTTATTGAGCTGTTTACAGTTAAGAAAAAAAGAACTAAACTAATTATATACACTTCATTAATCATAGCAATTATAATTGCAATACCAATTCTAGATGCAATTATCAACTCGCCTGGAGTAGAAACAGGAATTGATGGTGTTACTCTTAAACCTTTGAACTATGAATTCTCAGGGGAAGGAATAGTATATCTTCCAATGGATGTTCATTTCAAACACGATGGTTCATATGATGCAATATTGAAATCATTTGATCTATATGGTATTCAAGATGGAAAAATAATAGGACACATGTATTGGTATTCGTTCTATCAGAAAGAAGGGGATTTGTTGATAGGAAGCACGTTAGTATTCAACGTAGATGAGTACAATAGCTCATTACTCCTGACAATCAAAATAACCTATACTATTTATTATAGATTTGGTTCTGATATTCCTGGTGAATATGAAGATGTATTCAATGCTTCTCTACCTTACTAAATATAAAACAGAATAAAAGATGAAAAAGAAATGTGATATTATCACATATTTTCTTTAATTTTGTTTGGAATTTCACTAGGAGTATTAGCTGTTAAGATTCCTGCTTCATTCAAAATACGAAGTTTTTCTTGAGCAGTTCCTGATTTACCATGTACTATTGCTCCAGCGTGTCCCATTTGCTTTCCAGGCTTAACCCATGTACCATTTCCGGCGATAAAAGCATAAACGGGTTTAGAAATTTCTTCTATTACGAGTTGAGCGGCTTCTTGTTCCCCTGTCCCACCAATCTCTCCAACTAAAACAATGTGTTTTGTTTCAGGATCTTGTTCGAATAATCTAAGACTTTCCTTGAAATCTATACCTCTAACAGGATCTCCGCCAAGCCCAATGCATGTAGATTGCCCATAACCACTCAATGTGAGATGTTGGATGATTTCATAAGTAAGAGTTCCACTTCGGCTTACAATTCCAACATTTCCTTTAGAACAAATAGCCCCTGGAATGATACCGATTTTTGCTTCACCAGGAGTTATGAGGCCTGGACAATTTGGACCGACTAAAGTTGCATTTTGTTCAAATACTCTTCTTCTGATTCTTGCTGTGTCTCTTACTGGTACTCCTTCAGTTATTATAGTTAGAAGTTCAATACCTGAATCAACTGCTTCAAGAGCAGCTGAATAAACAAAGGGGGCTGGTATAAAAACAACAGAAGCTGTTGCTTGTGTTGCTTCTACAGCTTCTTTCATTGTGTCATATATTGGAACACCTAAAACTTCCTGTCCTCCTTTACCAGGGGTTACTCCAGCCACAACTTGTGTACCGTATTCTATCATTGATTTTGCATGGAAACTACCTTGTTTTCCAGTCATTCCTTGTACAATCACTTCAGTAGATTTATCTAATAGTACAGCCATCTTAATTTCCTCCTTTAACAAGTTCAACAATTTTCTTAGCTGATGGTTCCATTTTATTGTAAGCGTGTATTCCGTTTTCTTCCAAGATTTTTATACCTTCAGCATCTTTTGTTCCAATCATTCGAATAACTATAGGTACTTTGATGTTTAGTTTTTTATTTGCACTAACTACTCCGTTGGCTACATCATCACATCTAGTGATACCAGCGAAGAAGTTCACAAATATCCCCTTAACATCCATTTTTGATATAAGTTCAAGAGCTTTGTAGACTTTCTCATCATTAGCTCCACCACCAACATCTAGAAAGTTAGCGGGAGAACTACCATAAAATTCCAGCAAATCACAAGTAGCCATAGATAACCCTGCACCACCTGCAATGATACCTATGTCACCATCAAGTTGAACATAACTAATTCCAGCTTGAGTAGCTTCAAATTCCAAATCAGTATGTTGATCTCTTTGGGATTGCAATGCTGCTATGGAAGGCTGCCTAAAGTAAGCGTTTCCATCAATTACTACCTTAGAATCAGCTGCTATTAGCTTATCATCTGGAGTGATAACAAGTGGATTGATTTCGACAAGTGTCAAATCATGTTTGAGTGCCATCTGTGTCATCTTAACACAAATACTTGCAAACTGTGTCAGTGTTTTAGCCTTAAAACCCATCTCTTTGCCTAGTTCCATGAAATGATATGTCTGAGGATCAACATTGATGGGAAGTAACGTGCGGTGTATTTCAGTAGGGTGGTTTTCAGCCACTTCCTCAATATCTACACCTCCCATAGTACTGGCAAGCATAAGATATGAACCTGATTTATTATCTAACATCAAAGCCAAATAATATTCTTTAGTGATCTCAACTAATTCTTCTAGCATAACAGCTGCTACTGGTTTTCCTTTGTGCTCTCTACCAATTATACTCTTAATGTATTCCTCAGCAGTTTCTTTTGTTACTTTCTTGATTAATCCTGCTTTTCCTCTACCTCCGGCTAGAGCTTGACCCTTTGCCATCATTGTGTCGCTTCCAATCTCTTCTGCAAATTGCTTTATACTTTCAGCATCCGTATAAATACTAATGCAAGGGATTGGAATTTTACTATCTTTGAATAATAGTTTTCCTTCAAATTCATAAAGCATGCTCATTATGAAAGCCAAAATTGTAAAGTATATAAAATATTTCGTAGGGAATGAAAAACAAAACGAAAAATGATTGTAAGAAAAGAATGAAAAATTCGTCTATTTGATGAATTCTATTCTTTTGGTTCTTGGATAAGAAAGCACCCATTTTTTGCCACAATCAGGGCAAGATAATCTTAAATCAACCTTCTTAGATGTTTTAGAAGCCATCTTGGTCTGAGTGACTGGACGCTTACTAAACCTTCCTTTATTACCGTAACCTCGTCTTTTCCTTTTCTCTCTTCTAGCCATCGCAGAAAATCCACCCGCTCTTCTGGCAGATTTCTCTTGTTTCACTTTCATATTGACGTGTTTGCCGCATTTTGGGCAGTATTTGAACATTGATTCAGGAATTTTGACCATTTTCGTCACTCACTTTAGTGCTTTGGTTGTTATTTTTATTTGTTTCTTTCTATGAGCAGTCAGTAGTTTTCTCTCAGATCTCTCTTAGAGCTTGTATATCTCTTAATCTTTGTAATGCTATGACCTGATAGGTTTTATTAGGTTGCGTTCTTCTAATGCTTAATGGTAAGGCTTTAGCTCGTAACTCCATTTCAGCAATAACCAGCGGGGATTTATCCTCAAAATTTTCAAGAGGTAATAAGACGGGTGCTCCCATACTTAATTGTAAAGCTCTTGCGCCAACAATTCTTGCTCGTTCAAATCTTGTTAAACGATCAGGACCTATAACAACTTTTTTGTTAATTATTTCCAAGCTTTCATTTTCCCCAGAACCTTGTGTCACAACTTCTCACCAAAATATGTTGAATTCAACTACTCTTTTCCCAAATACACATATTAAAAATCTTTAGTTTATTGGCTAAAAAGAGTAACAATTGTAGAGAAATGAAGAAATTTTAAAATAAAGTGGTAAAGAAATATTTTTAATACCGACATAAAAATCAGAAATCGAGTGTAGACACTTCAATAAGTGAAAATAATACCTAAAACATCGTTGCATATCTGGAAAAACTTTAAAATAAGAAATAGAACAAATGAATCAGATAGTACGATAACAAAAAAAACACTTATAAAATGTCTACTAAAAGTAAGATAACAAAACGGATTGTCAGATAATGAGTATGTTTGGGTCATTTTCCTCTTGGTTAAGAACAAAGCTTAAGAAGGAACAAAAGGCAAAAATCCTGATTCTGGGGTTAGATGCGGCTGGAAAAACTACTTTGACACGTTTTATGAGGTTTGGGAAATTCGCTGAAAACCTTACACCAACAATAGGACAAAATATTGAATCCTTTGAATTTGAAGGTTGGACAATAACAGCAATCGATGTGGCCGGACAATCTCACTTTAGATTCCTCTGGGAAGCCCATTACCCAGGTTGCAGCGCAGTTATCTTTGTTATTGATGCTGCTGACATTGAGCGTCTTCCAGAAGCACGTGATGTTCTTAAAACTCATGTTTTCAATAATCCTTACATGGAAAATGTTCCTACTTTAATCATGGCAAATAAACAAGATCTTCCTGGTGCTGTTGAAGCTCCTCTACTCATTCAGATGTTGGGCTTGCATCTTGATTTAAAAGATAGAACTTTTGCTGTTTTTGACACAAGTATATTGCATGGCAAAGGTATCAAAGAGGCTTTCATTTGGTTAGTGAATGAACTTGATACCCAGATGATGAGATAAAATCAATTATCATTCTTGTCTTTCTTTCCAAACTTGAACTTGGCTATGTATCCACCAGAGTTATTTGTTTTTACGGGATCAATATAGATAGTAGAATTCTTGTGCTCGAAAGTATAATCCGAATATGTTTCTTCAGGGAGATCTCTATAAAACATTATCTTTTTCTTTTGTAATTGTCTAATTTCTTCAGTAAATTTATCATCTTCGTAGTATGCCTTACTCAAAATATGATTGTAAGCATTTTCATTTTCACTTACATCAACTGAATGAGTGAAGTAGGTGATTGTTGCTAAATCGTAGAGACAACGATAGAGATTGGTAATTATTTCCTGTTGAGCTGTAGCTATTATTTTTAGCTTTGATATACCCAAATTTGATGAAAATGTAGGCATTATTGCAGTTCTTGAATTCGGTGGTTCTAAAAATACAACACTATACTTAATTTCATGATTTTCATTTAAGAATTGTAGAAACGGACGCCTTATGATTCTTATTGCTTTACTTTTTGTTCTTGCTATTTGTCTTCTTGCAGCTTTTAGTTGAAGCTTGTTGTTGACAATAAAAGTTATAGGACATCTATTGTTTGTTAATTCAGCAATATAGCTAGCTACGTCCCCTTTATCTCCTGCCATGACTAATATATTATCTTCGGGTTTCAGATATGTCGATTTCACACTTAACACTTGAGTTGGAGTAAGGATATTGAAATACCCTCTTCGATACACCATTAATTCTGTTAGTTGAGGAGTAATACCTAGTGATTTGATGATTTTAGCTGCCACTCTGACAGTTTTGTCTTTTACTTCTGTACTGTGAATTTCTGCAATACCAACAGCAATTATGTTCCCAATAAAATCTATTATTCTTACTGTATCACCTGCAAAAAACTGATTTACTTCGGTTACATTTGTTGAATTAACATCTTTTCCTAGCGCTATACTTGTTGTTGATTCTCTATCAACTTTAATCATTGGTAACGCTTTTTCTGTATCATCAAAATCATTCAAACCAATTTTGACTTGAATAATATCATCAAATAGTGGATGTTTGCTGGCACTAAATTTCATATCTTCAAAAATGTCTAGCAAAGAATCAAAATCAATTTTACTTCTATTTACTTGTACCCAAATTGAATCATTGGGTTTTCGTAAAGAAGAAAGTAGATTGATTGTATAGCTGATTCCTAATTGCTCTAACCAGCGATGCAGTAATGAAGGATCATACATAAATCTATCAATTATTTCATCCGGCATTAGGTCGTCATCTGTAGAGTCATTAGGAGTAGTCATTTAAAGCAATAAAAATGTTAAATTGAGCTTTAAGAATATTCTTAATTTAGTCTAATTCTATCGTCTTAACAAAAAATTGAAAAAAGAACTTTGTTCTTGAATAATAGAAGGCTCGAGGATGGAACTTATCTACACTACTAGACAAGCAGAATTAAGTGATATAAATGAAATCATGAAAATAAATAAGATTTGCCTTCCTGAAAACTATTCTTTTGATTTTTTCTATCGCATTTTAAGTGATTTTGGCTATGCTTGTGTTGTAGCAGAAATGAATGAAGAAATAATAGGATATGTTCTTTCGCGAATCGAACGCCCATTTACATCTTTTCTTGGAGTACAATCTGCAAAAGGACATGTCATTTCAATTGCTGTTATACCCAAATATAGACGCAAAGGATTAGGTATTAAAATCATGAAATATGGTTTGAAAAAACTGATTGATCATGAAGTTGAAACCGTATATCTAGAAGTTAGAGTATCGAATGTTGCTGCTATTGAAATGTATAGAAAACTAGGTTTTTACATCAAGAAGGAATACAAAGAGTACTACAAAGATGGTGAATCTGCATTCGTTATGGAATGGGGGAAGAAAGGAAGTTCTGAGATGTCTTTAGAACCAAAGTAATGGTCTTATTCCAGATACTGTAATTTGCTTTGTAATAAAATTATATTTATAGTGAAAAGTATTTTTGATATCATCAGATGACTCTGCATTATCTAGATAACCCCTCCACAGCTGATTCTATTTTCTCTTTTCTAGCTGAGGAAATAAAAGATTGGTTTACCTCTAGATTCCCTGCAGGTTTTACACCTCCACAATTATACTCTATTCCACTAATACATGAGCAGAAGAACACACTGATTTTTAGTTCAACTGGTTCAGGAAAAACCTTTGCTGCCTTTCTAGCCGCAATTAACGAGCTTTACATAGAGTCTACCAAGGGGAAATTGAAAGATCAGATATATGTCCTTTATATTTCCCCCCTCAAAGCTTTAGGAAATGACATCAGAAAAAATCTAGAAGAACCTCTGCAAGGAATTCAAGATCTTGCAGCTGCAAATAATATTGTTGTGCCTAAAATAAGAGTTGATGTTCGGACAGGAGACACTCCTCAATCTCAACGAGTAAAGATGCTGAAAACTCCTCCCCATATATTGATTACAACTCCTGAGAGCTTAGGTTTAATCCTAACTTCTCCAAAGTTCTCACAACATCTGAGAAGTGTTCGCTGGCTTATACTAGATGAAATTCACGAAGTTAGCTCAAACAAGAGAGGTGTTTTTTTATCTTTATTTTTAGAATATCTTCAAACTCAACTTGTAGAGAAAAAATTAACTAAGATTGGACTATCTGCAACACAAGCACCTATAGAAGAAATAGCTCGGTTTCTTGTTGGAAGAGATGATAATGGTGTAGAAAACGACTGCTACATAGCTAATCTTCCTCCGCAAAGAAAACTAGACCTTGAAGTATTAAGCCCAGTAAAAGATTTGCTTCATACTCCCTATGTTGCGGTGCAAGAAGGGATTTATTCTGTTTTAGCTGATCTTACATTAGATCATGAAACATCAATTATTTTTACAAATACGAGAAAAGGAGCAGAAAGCGTTGCTTTCAAACTCAAAGAGTTTCTAGGGGATGAATATACACCTCTTATAGCTGTACACCATTCTAGTTTATCGAGAGAAATTAGGTTGGATGTAGAAGACAGGTTGAAAAATAATGAGTTAATTGCAGCTGTAACTTCGACTTCCTTAGAGTTGGGGATAGATATCGGAAGCGTTGAGTTAGTTTCACAGATAGGTTCACCCAAAACAGTAGCAAAATATCTTCAACGAGTTGGTCGTAGTGGTCATGCTCTTGATAGAATAGCACGTGGAAGGCTCCTTGTTACTGGTAGAGATGATGCTATAGAATGCGCCGTGCTGACAAAAAGTGCTTATGGTCATGTGCTGGATAAAGTTCAGATTCCTCAAAACTGTCTTGATGTTCTTGCTCAGTTTATAGTTGGAATATCCATAACAAAAAGATGGAATGTAGATGAAGCTTACACAATGATTAAGCGCTCGTATAATTACAGAACGCTTAGTTTCGTTGATTACATTAATGTATTAGAGTACTTGGGTGGATATAATCTAGATATTGAAGAGAAGAAAGTTTACCGAAAGATTTGGTATGATCATAAAGAAAAAGCGTTTGGAAAGAAGAGGAATACTCGATTAATATTTTATACGAATATTGGTACAATTCCTGAAAATTCAAATTACAGGGTTGAACTTGAAACTTATAGGACTCGAATAGGGGTTCTTTCAGAAAAGTTTGTTGAAAAACTTACTCCTGGAGATGTTTTTGTATTAGGAAGCCATTCTTACCAATTCAAACGAACTGTTGGATTACGTGTAGTAGTTTCGGAGTCGTTCGGAAGAAGACCAACAATACCTAATTGGGTTGGAGAAGAACTACCTCGATCATTTGAATTATCCCAACAAATTGGTAGATTTGTTGATGTTGTTGCTCAGAGAATTCAGAAAGAGAAAGCCAAAGAAACAGTTGAATGGATTCAAGCTTCATTTAAAGTTGATGAGATAATTGCTAAAACGATTGTTGATTATGTGAAGGAACAGCAACTCTTTTTGAATATTATTCCAAACGAAAAATCTCTCCTAATTGAGTCATTTTTGGATCCTCAAGGAAGAATGACTATCATTTTTCATGCTTACTTTGGAAGGAGGGTTAATGATACTCTTGCACGAGCATTTGCTTTTTCTATTGGTAGAGAAATTAATGCTGATGTAGCTTCAGCTGTTAATGATAACGGTTTCTTATTGATGCTACCAACAGGCAAAATCTATGATACTTCAGTCATCCCAAACTTGATTTCTTCAGATAACTTGGAAAATCTTGTTAAACAAGCTATCATAAACACTGAACTTTTCCAAACACGATTTAGACATGTTGCAAATAGAGCTCTTATGATCTTAAGAAGGAGCGGTAACAAATACATTCCTGTTTCCAGACAAACCATGTACGCACGAAGATTATTTCCAACTCTAAAAACGCAAGATTCTTTCTGTGTTATTAAGGAGACATATCGAGAAATCTTGCGAGACTATATGGATTTAGAAAATTCTCACTCTGTCATTAAGAAGTTAGAAAAAGGAGAATATACATATAAAATAGCTCCATTAACAGATATTCCAAGCCCTTTTGCTCATGGTATTGTTCTTTTAGGTATAGCGGATATCGTTCAGATTTCTGATAGAAGTGCTTTACTAAGAGAATTACACCAACAGGTTCTGTCCAAGGTTTTTGGAAAAGAAGGCACCAAAGAGATACTTTTCAGGAAGGATTTAGTAGACAGTATATTCAATAACCGTAGTTACAGAAATGAAGAACTTCCTATATCTTCTCTTAAACAGCTGAGGCGTGCTATTAAAGCTATTTCTCCAATAAGAACAATAGAAAGTGTGCCTCCTAGCATATATCATCGCTGTATTTCTGACCCCAAACAAATTAAATCGTGGGCTTTTGCTTTACACAATAATAAAGAGTTCATGGAGATTTATCTTTCTCAAACAGAACGAAGAACTATCTCTTTGGAGGATTTTCCCCTCTATTGGAACATATATTTGCAGTCAATTGAGCTTTCAGAAAAAGATAAACAAATTCTTGACTTAGTCAAAGAAAAATTTCCTATATCTTCTACAAAAATCTCAGCGGATTTAGAGCTTCCAAATCAAGAGGTTAAATTAAGTCTTGAAAAGCTTGAACGAGCTATTCTCATAACTCGAATGGATTTTGAGACATATAAAGGAAAAACAACTTGGAAATATATTTCAATAGAAGATTTTGTTCCAGAATCGTTTAGAGTAAAAGCCAGGAAGCTTGATCCTGAAGTTTGTTTGGAGAACATTGTTCTACGATATCTAAAAACCAATGGTCCTTCGTCGGAAAGTGATATAGTTGAATACCTTCTTCTAGATCAAGAGAAAATCTCAAGAACTCTTATGGAGTTAGAACAAAAGAATAAGATTCTAAAAGGACAGATTATTGCCTCCACACTCGAACCTCAATTTATTAGACTTGAAGATAGAGAACTACTAAGGAATTTGAGTAATCGAAAACAGGATTCACTATTATTAACCTCAGAAGAACTAAATTTCGTTCATTATTATTTCACTGTTGATTCTTATTTTAAACAAGCTCTTATTGGAAAAGAAAGCATATTGTATCTGTTAGATGACTTTGGTTCTATTGCAGATTTGAGTTCTTTGGCATTCAGAATTAAAGATTACGATATTGATTGGGTAAGAGAGCTTGTTGAAAAAAACGAAATCATTCAAGGAAGATTTAGTCATAATAGATTGTCTTATGTGAGTAGAGAGCATTTCCCCTATTACTATGTCGCATACAGAGAAAAGTTCGAATTGTCTAAGGTTGAGGAGAAAATTCTCAACACACTTCAAAAATATGGACCAATGACAAGAAGAGAGTTGGTTGAACATATTGATCTTGACGAGGATATAATACAAGAAAGCATCATGATTCTTGACAAAACACTTCATCTAGTGAGAAAGTCTGTTGCTATTGATTCATTTCTGCCAAAACAATTTGTACCGAATGTTTATGATATCTCATCAAGGTATTTCACATTTGATAAATTACCTGATTATGATAAAAGCATCCAATTCATCTTGAATAAACTGATAGAATCGTTAGGACCAGTATCCTTGATTGAGCTTACACACATCTCAGGATTCAAGTATAGTGATGTTGAAAAACATATCCGTGATTTAATTAAGAAGAAGAAAATAATCGAAAAGAAACTCACAACTAGAGAAACTAATTACTATCTGACTCATAAACGTTTTGAAACTATTAGTAAACTAAAAGCAGAATTCATCAACCTCTCTCTACATGAAGATGAGAAAACACTTATCCTTCCACGTTCTGATCCATTTACGAAATTAGGGTTAAGACTTCACATCCGAGATGTTTATGGAGAAGGAAAGATTGATCCTATTCTTTTGGATGGTGAGGTTGTAGGCTCGGTTGAGTACAAACTTCACCGTGGGAAGTATCTACAGATCTATAATTTGCAGCTTGATGATATAGTTGCTTACAATTTCCTATTGCTTCAAAAAATTGCATCGGAACTTGTTTCTTATACTCGAAAAATCCACCGCGTACTCAGTTTACAAATAGAGGATATAAATGGAAAATCCGTCCTTTCAACAGTGAATAAATTCATCAAAGATTCTTTAATTAAAACAGGTTTTATTCTAATTCAAGATACTTTAGTGGGTGGAGACACAATCACACGCGTCTTCTCAAAAAATATTGTATCAAAGTATGTTATGGATAAAGTTTGGTTAAGAAAAGATTCTCTTGCAATAAATGAAACCAGTTTACTATCCCTAATCAACCATTTTGGAGTGCTAAGTTTTGAGGTGATTATTACAAGATTTCCAGAGACAATGAACGCAATAATTACCTTCTTAGTTAACAAATTATTAGAGGAAAAGAAAATTCTCTGTCAAGATGGTAAATTATACTCTTTAACATTTGCTCGTTACAGAAAAAGTGGTTTGAGGAAAAGGAGAAAACTCAAAATTGAACATGAGGAACTCTTGAAACATATAACAAAAGGAACTTCAAATCTACAAGATTTATCCCATAAGTGGACAGGTCCTGGTACGGCGCTAAAACCCTCTTTACGGATATTAGAAACGAATATGCTTATTGGAGTAAGATCAATTAATAACACATATCTCCCTCAGGAGTATTGGGATATCTCTAATTTCATTCCAGAATTTGATGATGACTTAACAGTTATCAAAAGAAGATACGTAAAAGATATAGTTTCCAGCTTAGGGTTACCTTCTGAGAATCAGATAATTGAACGTGCATTTATTCCTGTTATTTTAACAAAGATAAAAATTAAAGAGATATTATCCGCTCTAATTGAAGAGGAAGAAATATTCGGTGGACGGTTCATAGAGGATGATTTGAGTTTTTACTATATCACTTCAAAGAATTATGATGACCTAATTATGCATGAGAAACAGTTTGAAGTTTTGAGAGATTATTCCTCAGAAAAGGATAGGGGACGATTCTATGTTCTACATCCTACAGATGTAGCACATTCTTTGTTAAGGAATAATATGCCTGAAAGATTCGATATTTCTGGAGACAACTATCTAATTCTGCTAAACCAAAAATTAGCAGCTCAATGCAAAATTGAATCAAGTAACGAAAAGCAACTTACTGTTAAGGATTTAAATATTGCTCCATGGGTTCAGAATGAGGGGTCTTTCAATTATATAATTAATGCAATAGAAACCATTTCTCCCTCACATGGTAGTAGTACCCCGATAGTTTCTATCAAAAAGGTAAATGGTATAAACGCATATACTCTGGTGAAATAAATGTCTGTGTCACAAATCTCATTAAACCTCGAAGAACTATCTCTATACATATCTGAGAAACAGAATTTATCCACTGAGTTCAAAGGGATCAATTACGGTCATGCGATATCAATATTGAATAATCTTGTTCAATTTCAAGACCCAGAATCACTATTTGCTAGAATGCGAACATTTTCTCATACTTTAATTCCTTCTTTAATAAAAAACAAACATCTCATACAAGCACCATTTATATCTGGAAAGCTAGCTTACGTTGGAAGAGAAAATCTTGAATTACTTTATTACAGCAATCTATCAGATGAAATAGATTATAAGAAACCACAGACAAAAAATGTTCTAGAATTCATTAGGGAACATGGTTCATCCACAAGACAAAGAATTATCGAACAGTTCAAATTGAAGAAAGAAGAAGTAATGGATATACTTTCTGAACTAAGGATAAATTTTCAAGTGTTCATGTTTTACGATGGTACTCGTTGGACTATTTACAGCTCTGAAATGTTACTTAAGGAAGAATCCAAAAGTCAATCGTCTGCTATCCAAGAATTAATCTATAAAATCATAAAGAGTTTTGGTCCAATAACTGTACCTCAGATTATGTCCATCCTTAATTTATCTGGAAGTAGAGTAAGTACAAGTATAATCGAATTATATGAGAGTAAAAAGATAGTTAGAGGACCTTTCATTGAGAATTCCAGTTATGAAGGGTTTCTGGCTGCTGATGAATTAGAATTTTTAAAAGAGTATGATGAAAAAGAAACAAAGGAAAAATCCTATCAAATTGAGATTCTTCCGGCTACAGATCCATATTCGATTTATTGGTCTTCAGCTGATTTTACAGTACTACAAGATATTCAAAAAGAAATTGTTTTTGTTTCTGGAAAACCTGTTTGTACATTTGATTACAAAGTAATTGGTGATAAGTTACATGTGATTAATCTCATCAAAAATTCAGCATTCATTCCTCTTGAAGAAAAAATTCAAAACAAAATACAAGAATTTTCAGAGAATAAAGGAAAAATCCTTGTTTTCCCCAAAATGCAGTCTGAACTGCTGGTAAATCAATCTCGTACCTTTGTTGATACTCTAAAACAACGGGGTTATGTTCTAAGATCTTCTGGATTAACTTATCATCGTTCTAAATTGACCAAACCTGAAGGCAGCAAAGAATCTATCTCTATTCAAGATGTCTTTCCTTTACTTATAGACAATCAATTCCTTACTAAAAGCAAACAAATTGCAACGAAAGCTGATTTACTTAGAAGCTTATCCTTTGTTGGTATCCCTCTATCCTATGAATCATTACTGATTCGTATCTCTACTGGAAAAGAACACATTCTTAATGAGATGCAAATCGATAGAAAGATTGTTCGTGGTAAGTATAGCAGTTTTCCTAGAGGATTAATCAATTCAGAAGATTATTCCTATTATGCAAAACTTAGCCCTGCGAGAAACGTAGGTGTACTCGAGGAAAGAGCTCTTAATACAATTAAGCAAAAGGAAAAAGTGAATTTCAAACAACTGAAAAGCTCGCTGAATCTATCTGATAGAGTGCTGTTATCAACTTTACATCGTCTAGAATCTGCATGCAAAATTATTCAAACCAAGAATGTTTCAAATCAAGTAATTTGGTTATCTGTTCCTAAGTTTTTGAATAATTTAAGAACAAAATCTGTAAATTCACAAAGAGATGCATGGTTAGAAATAATTTATAGAATACTCTCTTCTAATTTACCACTCTCTATTAGGCAATTAGCAAACCTTACTGGTCTTTCTAACACTCAATTGGAAGTATATCTTAAGGAGCTAATTGCTTCAAAGAACGTTCGAACTGGAAGATTTCTCGAAGAAGAGAGGGATGTGCAGTTTACAACAAAGGTAATAGAGAAGTCAATAACAGCTTATGTTTATCAGAAAAGCGAAGAACCAAATGATAAAAGTGGAGTGAATTTCGTTTATTTACCAAGAGCAGATCCGTTAATTCTATTATACAAAGAATATCTCCTTAAACGTTTCAAACTTAGATCATTCTTTCTTAGATCTATGCCCACAGACTTTGCAGAACTTATTCTTAAGAATGAAGAACCTATCGCAGCTCTTCACTTTAAGAAACAACAGAAAGTTGAATACATAAACAACATCGAAATTTTACCTGAATTTAGTGATGATCATAATATGATGTTTATCTTAAGTACCATACAAGATTATTTTAAGAAAACGAAGGATAAAGGAAAAGACGAAATAAGAATACGTCAGATTAATAGTATTCCACTAGGTTCTGAAGAAGGGAAGAAAATAGTCTCGCTTATGAATAACATGCAACTAGACTTTCATATCATACCTTAGTTGAGGGCATACTTTTTATTCCATTATTCCTTTGTTAACATATGATAAGGAACGCTCAATATGCTGGTTCATTTTATCCTGGTAATTCAGATCACCTCAAAGAATCAATTGAAAACAATTTCACATGTTCTCTTGGTCCTCAACAGCTCCCTCATAAGGAACCAGTTGAAACTGATCCATTTCCTTTCCTTTTAGTCCCACATGCAGGATATGTCTATAGCGGTCCCGTTGCAGCATGGAGTTATTTGGAACTCAGCAAATACCCTCGTCCTAGTACTGTAATAATCCTCGGACCGAATCATACTGGATTTGGTGCTGATATAGGAGTCCCAAACAAGGTTGAATCTTGGAGAACTCCTTTAGGTGAAATTGAGGTTAACCATGAACTAATTGAGGAACTATTAAATTGTTCAAGCTTAATACGAAAGAATGATGATTCTCATGCACGTGAGCATTCGATAGAGGTTCAACTTCCTTTCTTACAGTATATTTTCGATAAACCGTTTAATTTTGTACCAATTGCTATGCTCAATCAAGTTTATGATGCAAGTATGATGATGGGTGAAATTATAGCAAAAGTGTGCCATGGAAAAAATGTTCTTGTTATAGCAAGTAGTGATTTCACTCATTTTGAATCTCACAACATCGCAACTGAAAAGGATAATCTGATTTTGGAAACTATTGAACAAATGGATTCAAAAGAGATGTATGATATTAAGTATCGATTAAACGTTTCAATGTGCGGTATTGGACCAATAGCTGGTACTATTGAAGCAGCAAAGAGAATGGGAAGAAAAAAAGCTAGACTTCTAAAATACGCTACTTCAGGTGATACATCAGGTGATAAAAGCAGTGTTGTAGGATATGGTTCAGTTGCTTTCTATGCTGAAAAGTGAGTGAAAAAACATCAGCATACATAAATATCAGATTGATAAATATTAAACATAAGTGAGATTCGTGTCTAAGAAAATACATTCTACAAGTAAAATAGTACTTATTGGTGATGCAAGAGTTGGTAAAACATCATTAGTTAGACGTTTTGTTACAAATATGTTTGATCCTTCATATCAGATAACTCTAGGAACAACAATAATGAAAAAAGAAGTAGAATATCTCAATCATTTGGTAACTTTAGCAATTTGGGATGTAGGGGGCCAAGATGTGTTCAAAAAGGTTAGAAGCAAGTATTATTTTGGGAGTAAAGGTGCTCTTGCAGTTTGTGATGCATCAAATATGACTACTTATGAAAACCTCAAATCTTGGGTTGAATCGTTTATTGAGGTAGTAGGGGTGAAACCTGTTATTTTCTTGGCAAACAAATGTGATTTAGCTGAACTTCAAGTCAAAGAAGATGATATGAAACAATTAGTTGAAGATCACACAAATGCAGAATTTCTTTTTACCTCTGCAAAAAATGGAACTAATACAGAAATGGCATTCACAAACTTAGTTAGATTAATCATTCAAGAAGAAGATATAATTTAATCCTTTTCTTCAATTAGATTTCTTAATAAATAAAGTGATAGGGTTACCTCTCCTAAACAACCTAGCTCTTTGACCTTGTTAAAGTAAACAGGGGCTCCTAATTCTAACTCTCTTTTTGTTATGCCAGGATCAGCTCCACCAAAGATGAGTAAAATAGTTTTTCCTTCCTTATAATTTTCAATGATAGTATTAGCGTTAAAATTTTCCTTTGAGAAAGGTCGTTTAATGAATAAATACACTTCGTCAGGTGAGGTTAGCTCAATAGCATCTTCAATCTCTTGAAGATACAAAACATTAGCTTTCTTCGCATGTGCTAACTTTTGTGCAATTGGAACACCAGTAGTAGCACCAGTTCCAGCAGCCTTAGTGAAAATTATATCTCTTGCACCTAAACCTAATGAAATCTTAGTGAATTCTCGACAAAGGTTGATACTACTGAAGTTATGTAATTGAACAATGATTTTTCCAGTGCTCATGAGGAAAGAAAAAAAGCAATAAATAAAAACGTACCCATTAGATTGATTAGTATCCAACAACAATTTTTAAAAAAGAGTAGCAGAATGAAGGTATTGTATTGCTGCGATGGCGTAATGGTTAGCGTTGGGGATTGTGGATGATTAGCAAAATTCCCTAGGTGCCGGTTCAATTCCGGCTCGCGGCACCATTATTTTACTATATTATTCTCATGGCCTTTAAGGAAGATTTAAAGCGAAGCTAGAATCTATAGTACATAATTAGAAGGTGAAAAATATGCCATGGGTTGATGAAGTAATTCTGGGAGGAACTTTTGATCATCTTCATCAGGGACACAGGGCACTATTGGAAGCAGCTATTACCTTTGGTTTTTTTGTAAGAATTGGAATCACTACAGAAGTTTTTGCCAAGAGTTTGCGTCGAAGTGATAAACATGTTCATCTAATGCAACCTATTGAAACAAGAAAAGAAACACTAAGAAAATATCTTATCACAAGAGGATGTAAAAAATTTGAGATAATAGCTATTGATGATAGATATGGTTTTGCACTATCATCTCCTGATGCTGAAGGTATTGTTGTAACCGAAGAAACATACCCAACAGCTGTTGATATCAATAAACTGAGAACTATGAATAAACTGGATCAGTTAATTATCTTAGTTGTACCCTTTGTTTATGATGAGAAAGGGATAATAATTAGCTCTAGAAGAATCAGAAAGCAACTTGCAAAAATAGATCTACCCATCTCTAATAATCAAACACAATTTACAGAAAATAAAGATGAGATGTATTGGGATTAGTCTCGACTTTCTACTCCATTAAGGATTTCTTCACCCATTGTTATGAAGGCATCCGCGACATTTGTACCACTTTTTGCACTAGTTTCAATGAAACCAATACATCCAGATTCTCTAGCAAATTTTTTGCCCTCTTCAGTTGATACATCACGAAGGTCTTCTAGATCGTTTTTATTACCTACGAGCAAAAGCATGATACGAGGACTTTCATTTTGAGCTTCCTTTATCCATGTCTTAAGATTCTCAAAAGATTGACGTCGAGTAATATCGTATGTGACAAGAGCCCCTAAACTACCTTTGAAAAAGATTTGTCTCATCGAAGCAAAACGGTCCTGACCTGCAATATCCCATAATTGGAGGCATATTCTTGTGTCTTTGATAGTTTCAAATCTTGAATAAGGTTCCATTCCTATTGTCATAAGATAACCAGATTGGAATTTGTTGTGTATAAATCTCTGAACTAGACTTGTTTTTCCAACAGCTCCATCTCCGAGTAATAGAATCTTGAAAGTATACTTGTAGCTTGTCATCGTTGTATCTATCCTACTCTGATTCTTATTCCTTATAATTATTTTGATAATTCGGATGATACTTTATTTTGCTTAAACTGTATGAAACGCCTTTAACATCTATTTACGCCCCCTTTTGGTAATTTCTTATTAATTAATTTCTTAACTAAAATTATTTACCTTAAAATATGTTACATTGAAGAAAATTTAAAACCACATTAGCTTCGTTAAATCAGTTCAAATGTTAGACCCTTCCAATCTCGATTTCAAAAAATTAGGATTCCATGCTGGGCTTGAAGTTCATCACCAGTTGAAATCCAAAAGAAAACTGTTCTGTAATTGCCCTCCTATACTAGAGGAAGATCCTGAAAATATGGATTATAGTTTCTATCGATATTTCCGTCCTGTATTAGGTGAGATGGGAGATTTTGATCCTGGTATGCTTGTAGAATTTGAGAAAGGTTACAAGGTCATTTATCTTGCTAACGAGCGGAACACATGTACCTATGATATGGATGAAACCCCTCCTTTTTTCCCAGATATGGAAATGATAGAAAATGGTTTCATTCTTTCTGCTTATTTTGACTGCTCAGCTTTTGCTGAGGAAATAGTTGTTAACAGAAAACAGTATCTAGATGGATCTATTACAACTGGTTTCCAACGAACTTTTATTTGTGCAAGAGATGGGTGGGTTCCAGTTAATGGTAAAAAAGTTCGAATTTCCAATGTTTATATAGAGGAAGATGCTGCTAGAAGGGTGAATTGGGAAGATACTTCCAATAGAACTGTATATTACAATTTAGATCGATTAGGGGTTCCATTAACAGAAATTATAACAGAATATACAGATGTAGATAATCCTGAAGAACTTTTAGAAACTGCAAAGCAAATTGGACGAGTGTTAAGAATAAGTAAGATTGGTAGAAGAGGGAGTGGTGCTGCTAGACAAGACGTTAACATAAGCATTACGGGAGGAGATCGAGTAGAAATCAAAGGTGTTCAAGATTTAGATAAATTCGATATAATGTGTCGTCATGAAGTTGTAAGACAACATGCACTCATAGAAATAAAATCGGAGATGTTAAAACGTGGTATAAAGAAAGATGATTTTGAACATACTTATGTTGATATCTCACAATTTTTTGATACTGATGAGAAAGTATTTGCTACAGTTTTTCTAAAAATGAAAGGTATTTTTGGAACTGAAGTGCAACCAAACAAGGATTTTGGTCTTGAGATATTCGAAAAAAGTATGCTGATATCAGGCATCCCTAGAAGAAATCATTTTCATAGTGATGAAATTGAAGATGGTTCATTGCGACCAAATTCTGAACATCCTAGTGATCTGCCAATAACTCAAGATACGTATTCCAAGATATGTTCAGTTCTTAATCCAAAAGAAAACGATGCCTTCATTGTAGTTAAAGGGATTGAAAAACGTGCTTTACATGCAATGAAGAAAATAGTTGAACGAGTAAAGATGGCGATTGATGGAGTACCTCAAGAGACTAGAAGATTTTTAACCAATGGTAACTCAGAATTTTTGAGAGTTATTCATGGAAAAGATCGTATCTATCCTGATACTGATACTCCCCCTATTGTTATTTCATTAAGAAGAATTAAAGAATTGACAAAAAGTGTTGGTAAGAAACCATGGGAGGTTTTCAATGAACTACATGAGAAGTATGGCTTAGATCAACAACAAGTCGATTTATTAATTAGAGATGAAAAATTAGAGAAATTTATTGAATATACAGAGCAATTGCAGTTGGATGGCAATCTCTCTTACAAACTTCTTATCGCCCTTCCTAGAGAGAAGAGGAGAAAGAATATCCTTCTAACAACTGAAATTATTGATAAACTTGCAAGAGTTTTATCTAAGAAAATTATCTTCAAAGAGCAAGTGGATTTAGTTCTGAATTATCTGGTTGAAAATCCTGAATCTACAGAAGAGCAGCTTAAGGAAAAATTTGACTTACCTGAACTTTCTAATAAGGAAGTAGAAAATCTAATCCAGTCAAAGATTGACAAATATGATTTAAACAAAATTCAAGAGTTTAAAGAATATCAAGAATTAATTTTATGTAAAATAACGGGAGAAGTTCTAAAGGAATTGAATTACCATTTTGAGGGCAAAGTGTTGGTCGAGAAAATTAAGCAAATGATTTTTGTAACGGAGGACGATTAAGATGGGTAACAATGGTAATGGGGAACCTGAAGGGTACAGAGGAGTATTGCGTGAAAGATTGATTAAGGATAAAATCAGAACTTGGAGTAAAATCATCATAAAGAAAGGTGATGCCGAATATGAAGGATTACTATTACCTCGTAGTCAACATACCGATGATGATTATGTAACATTAAAAGTTGACACGGGTTACAATTTAGGTGTCTTAATTGATGAAGAAGCAACCATTAAAGAAATAGGATTTCATAAAGGAAACTATAAGCTACCTCATATTGATGTGAAATTTAAGAAGGATTTACCTAATGTGACACTTCTAGGTACTGGTGGAACAGTTGCATCAAGATTGGATTACAGAACTGGTGCTGTTCTTCCTGCTTTTACACCTGACGAACTATTTTCTGCAGTACCTGAACTAATTTCAACTGTTAATCTGACTCCAAAAACACTTTACCAGATATTGAGTGAAAATTTCAGACCAGAGTATTGGGTTAAAACAGCTGAAGCTATAGCAAAAGAGATAGAATCAGGCGCTGATGGAATAATTATCGGTCATGGAACCGACACCATGTGCGTTACAGGATGTGCTTTGTCATTTTTCCTCCGAAACTTACCTGTACCTGTGGTGTTAGTTGGTAGTCAAAGAAGCTCTGACAGACCATCTTCTGATGGACCAAGAAACATATTATATGCTGCACGACTCTCTGGTTATGAAAATTTTGGGGAAGTTGTAATAGCTATGCACGGAACTCCTAGTGACAGTTACAATCTTATTCATCGAGCTACTAGATGCAGAAAAATGCATTCCGCTAGACGAGATACTTTTAGAACATTATCAGATATCCCTCTAGGTAAAATTGATGATACTGGTGTCACATGGTTCAAAGATGATGTTTCTCCTCGAAAACACAGAGAAGACTTCCATCTAGATACAAAGATAGATTCTCGCGTAGGGATGCTGTATTTTTATCCAGGAATGAATCCTGACATGTTAGAATCGATGGTTGATCTCGGTTATCACGGCGTCGTGATAATGGGTACTGGGCTTAGCCACGTAGGCACAGACATCTATCCTGCTTTAGAAAGATGTCAAGAAGAAGAAATTCCTGTCATTATGGTTGTTGAACCTCTATTTGGTTTTGCTCAATTGAGAGTTTATGAGACTGGGAGAGACATGCTTGCAAGAGGTGTTATAGAAGGTGAGAATATGTTACCTTCAGCAGCTTATACAAAACTTAGTTGGGCTTTAGGTCATACTAGAAATGTTGACGAGGTAAGAGATATTATGCTTACCAACGTTGCAGGTGAGATTACAACAAGAGAAGGACCTAGAGGATACTTAGTTTTACAAGGAGTAGAACCTGGAATAGATAAGATGATGAAGAATCTTTAATTTTCTCCTATTTGCAAATCTTTTAAGATTGCAATTTTTTTCCTTCTTCAATGCTTATTACTCACTATGATATTCGCCTATTCTACAAATGTCCCATGTTACTTTATCTGAGCTACCATGGTCCTGAGGATGAAATGAGTGTGCATCCTATTTTGAAGACACGTAAGCGTGATAGTCAGAGTAAAGAACTAACATTTAAGCAAATAGCAAGCAGAATTAAAGATACTAGCATAGCCATAGATAATGAGAAACATGTTATTAATCAAAGCTGGATTGGAAATAGAAGTTATGCTTCCAAAGTTGACAAGTTAGAAAAAACCAACATTAACTCCCCTTCACATGCTTCAATTTATATTCCAACATTCTTTCGAAGCAATCCTCGTGCAAGAAAACCTTTGATGATGGAAGGTACTTTTGCAACTTATATCTTATCTGATTTTTATGATAACCCAGTTGATTATTTCATTATACGATCAAAAAATGGTGATACTGAATATCCTGTAGAAAGCTATATTTCTGAACTCACAACTGACCTCCCATTAATTTACAAACTTAAATCTGGAGAACAATCAATATCTCCAAATTATACAAGAGGTTGCAGAGTATGTGAGTGGAGATACTATTGTAGAAATCTTGCTGCTGACACGCTAGATTTAACGCTGGTAAGTGGAATTGGAAAGAGGGTTAAGAAAGTCTTGTTTTCTCATGATATCACAGATATTCCTTCACTAGCCACAGCTGATCTTTCTATTTTAAAAGACGAGGCTCTTCTTTCAAAAGATTTGGAATATTTCCAGCTGCAAGCTAAATCTTTAATGGAGAAGAAAGCAATAATCAGAAAAAAAATGTCTTTTCCAACATCCAAAATAGAACTGTTTGTGGATGTTGAAGGATCATCTCATCATGATTTTGTTTGGATTATAGGTTGCGTAATTAGAAAAAATGGTGAAACTGAATATAAATCATTTTTAGCTAATTCTCCTGAAGAAGAAAAAGATATGATTGTAGCATTTTTAGATTTTATTTCAAGCATAGATGACGACTATATTCTTTATCACTGGTCAGCAGCTGAACCTCAATATTTTACAAATCTTGTAGATAAATATAATCTTCCTAGAAGTAAAGTACACAAAATTCAAAATCATTCAATAGATCTTTTTGATATCTTCAAGGAAAACATAATTCTTCCCATTTTTACTTACACACTAAAAGACGTTGCCAATTGGTTAGGATTTCAATGGCATGAACCTCTTACTGATGGTGCAACAAGCATCATTCTCTTTGATAATTGGTATCTACGAAATGATCTAAAATCTTTGGAAAAAGCCATATCTTATAATTCCGATGATTGTAAAGCTTTGATGATTGCTAAGGACTACGTTTTGAAGTCTTTAAGCTAGTTTTTTGAACTAATGCCGTATGCAAAACAAATATTAGTGAGTTATGTTTTCCGGTTAACATGTCAGATGATGTTTATTATGGTGATTTAGGAATAATCGGTGGTGGAGTTGGTGGACTAGGAGCTGCTATCATAGCTGCTTACAAAGGTCTCAAAGTTACAGTTTTCGAAGGTGGTCGTCTTGGTGGTATTGTAACTACCCTCTATGGTCGTAAAATTCTGGAAAACTACCCTGGAACCCCAAGTATCCTAAGTAAAAGATTAATTGACGAGTTTATCATACAAGCTCGTGAAGTGCAAGCTGAAATTATAAATGAGAGAGCTATCAATGTTGATAAAAAAAATGATGTAATAACTATTGTTACAAATGAAGGCAGATATAATTTTAGAAGTATAGTAATTGCAACAGGATCTAGACCAGCAGAATTAGGAATAACTGGTGAAAGAAAATTCAAGATCAAAGATAAAGGTGTTTATAACTTTGTTACTGACCCTGACCGTTTCAAAGGTTCGGAAGTTCTAGTTGTTGGTGGTGGAGACACTGCTATCGATGCTGTGCACATGATAGCTGATATTGCTAAAAAAGTTTATCTCGTCCACAGAAGAGATAGTTTCAGAGCAGCAGAAACAAAAGTTAAGCAAATTGTTGATGACAACTTAGCAGAAATTATTTACGAACATCAAATTGCTGAACTTAGAGGAGATAAATTCTTAGAGAAAGCAATATTACAAGATGTTAATACACACATGAAAAGAGAGATAGACATAGATAAGTGTATTTTAGCTGTTGGTATGTCTACCAACTTAGAGCTTTTTGATGATATTGGTCTTAAAACCGACGGTAAATTCATTAAAGTTGATAAAGAAATGCGAACCAATATTGAAGGGATTTTTGCTATCGGTGATATTGCAACACAATACCAGTTAATAGTTATTGCTGTAGCACAAGGCGCAATAGCTGCTCATAATGCTTTTGGAAGGATTCGTAAGCCTTACTGGTACAAGGAAGAAGCTTGGCCAACAATGGACGAAGAAGCTAGTTAAACATTTTTCGTCTTTTCCTATTCTTTTTAAAATAGTGATTTTCTTTTCTAACATGGATCTCTTTTCACGAATAGCTGGACGATACGACCGCATTATAAGAGGGTTCGATTTAGAAAAGATTATTGACGATTTAACATACTCTAGGGAGGAGTTACTCGTGGATTTAGGAGGAGGAACAGGCAGAGTGGCAACTCTATTTTTAAACTATGTAAATGAATGTCTCGTAATTGATCGTTCTTTTGAGATGTTAAAGCAAGCTCAAAACAAGTCACGCAATCTACTCTTCGTTCAAGGTACGGGTGATTCTATGCCATTTCGTGAAAACACTATTAAACAGATTTTCGTTAACGATGTTCTACATCATATTCGGAAACAGAAAGAAACACTCCAAGAGAGTCATCTGGTTCTGAAAGAAAATGGGAAATTGATTATACGAGAATATGATAGGAAATATATCGGAAATATCTTCTTGTTTATCTTCGAAAAAATATTGCGATTTGGAAGTGTATTTTTCTCTCCTCAAGAATTGAAAGATCAATGTCAAGAAATTGGTTTCTCTGTGAATTGGAAGAGATTAACAAGAGGAACATATCTTCTTTCAGCTGAGAAGAGCCTCAAATTAACATGAAAAGATATAATGAAACAGCTACCGATAATGGCAACGTTGCATTATCTAACCCAGCATAATTCAAAGCTTCAAACCCAGTCCCAATTATTGAGGCAACGAATATTTTCCATATGTTAGAGATTGTCATCATATCATAAATTGCAAAAGAAATAACTATACTAAGTACTACACCAACAAAAACTGCAATAGAACCTTCAAGACTTTTTTCTACAAATATCTTATACTTAATTTTCCCCAATCTTCTTCCAATAATCTCTCCCGCTCCATCTCCAAAAGCACCTGAAAGGTAAACCGCCATGATGATGTATTTCGAATCATGAAAAACAAAAAATATGATGAATAATGCTGCAATAGCTGCAACAACGTTTATAGATAAAAACAATTTTTTTCCCCCTCCCTTAAATTACCTTCAAAGACTTTAGTTATCATTCTTATTTGAGGAATAAAAGAAGTAATAATGACTAAAGCTAGAAGTATAACAACTGTTACAACAAAATCAAAAAGGTTTGTTAACCAGAAAGGGAGAAGTGCCAGAGTTGTATGTAGCACTATATGGCCACTTTTTCTTGCTAACCACTTCGAAATTTTTAATTGTTTTAGTATGAAGGGTATCCAGAGGATAGAATAAAAAACAATGGAAAACACAACAACAAATACCCAGTTCGCTTGAGTATGGTCAAATATCAAGTACACCAACAGTACACAAATGAAAATTCCGGTTATAAAATATTTGTAATAATTGTATTTAAAAAAGCAAGTACATCATTAGAGCAATAGATACAGGTAATGTAACATTGTCTATGAATCTGTAATTACATGCTTCAACAAATGTACCTATTAGTGCAATTACAATTATTTTCCACCATATGTCTACTACTAGCATTTGGTTAACAGCTAAGGCTACAAAAATACTAACTGCTGTTCCAAAAAACACTGCAATAGATCCTTCTAAGGAGCGTTCTTCGAAAATGCGATATTTTATCTTTCCATATGGTCTTCCTATCATTTCACCAAGACCATCACCTAAGCTTACTGATAGGAAAGCTGCTGTAAACACATAAGGTCTATCTAAGTTAAGTACGTAAACTAGTAGGACAGCTACACTTGTTACTGTAGAATTTATGACCATTTGCATATTACTATCCCCTTCCCTTGTACATTTCTCAATGATTTTTGGAAGAAATTGGATTTGCGGTATTAAAGAGAGTACAAGAAGTAAAACCATTGTTATGCTTAAAGTGATAATTAAATCAAATAAATTGTCTATGAAATAAGGAAAGAAAGCAAGAACCGTGTGCAATATCATATGACTTATTTTTCTAACTTGCCATGGTTTATAGTTAAGATAAGCAAGCAGATAAACTGAGCTCAAAGTAAGAAAAACGACGATGAGTGACACAACAACGAATACCCAATTAAGTTGTGATGGATTAAAATACATTGCTTTCACGCTTAGTTGTTTTTAGGTTTACATATTAATTCTATTAGTTTCATGTCAAAGAAATTATGTGTATGAACTGGTTTGATAATCCAAGCCGTGTCAGCACTTCTACCTGTTCCCCCTACTGCAATGACATTATCTAGAGAAATTGCCCCAGCATCAGCAGCCATTGCTACAATCTCTGCGCATACTTTCGTTCCTTGTCCAAATATTTTAAGCGTTTGAGCCATGATTTCAACAGTCATCCAAGTGCCTAGTTTCTTTCTTACAGCCCTTTCAACACCTGCAAGAGCATGTGTAGCAGTTACAACCTTGATTCCTTTAGCTTCAATCTCTCTGATAATATTTTCTTCAATCTCCATTCCTCCAGGCTCCTTAAAACCCGCCTGATGTGTTACAATGACAATCTTGCAGTTCTTTAAGGAAGAAACCGCTTTTAGAGCAGTATCTCCTTTGGTTGTTGCGATTATAACTTGAGAGATTTTTTGCTCATCCACCTTCTGTTGCACTAAATTGAGTACTTCTTCTGTGTGATCACCAGGTTTCTCAAAATGCACTGACATGCTTTACAGTATCTATTAACTGACTTAAAATTTTTTACTATTGTTCTTTTATTTGAAATCTCTGATTATGTTGTTTCTAGATATGATTAGAAGATACTATTTGTCACATATTGTTTCAATATCGAGCAAAAGTTTATAGATAACTTTGAAGGCTTACCTAGTAATGAGTGTTACATTTGAGCTCGATCAAGGAAAACTTAATTCGGCTCTTATTAGCTCGAGAAAGATAATGCTCAATAAGGGACAAGTTGAAGTATTAGAAAAACTTCAGGATTGCATACATACAGCAATGCCAAATCTCAGTGAAAATGTAATAGAAGCATTAATGAAGGCAGCTTGTAGAGATTGGGAAAAAGAATATGTTCGACCAATCAATGATTTCAGATTTATTCATGTTGATGAAAGAATGGCTGCTTTTTATCAAATATTTATGTTTTTCATTCGTAGATTTAACGATTTGTTAGTTACTACATTAGATGCTTCAACAGTTGTTTTCTTGAGAAATGCTAGCTTAATTTTCTTTAAAGATTTCCTTGAAGCTGAAGGTTATGTAGTGAATTATAAAATAAATTAATGTAAAACAACGGAATATGTTGTTATTTCACAGATTTTTCGTGCTTTACTAGCGTTTGTTTTCAACAACTCATATATACTAGTCATTAACTCTATGCTCTATAGGTGTTTTAATGAAGAGAAAGCTTAGTATTATCACTTTTAGCTGTTTACTTGTATTTATCTCACTCACACTACTTCCATCTCAGACTCTAGCTCAAGACAGTTTTGATGTACTAGTTGTTGGAGAGGATATACCTGATTATTTAATGGATAGAATAACTTTAGATTCTTCATTTATTATTACTGAAAGAAGTTCTATTGGGAGTGCTCCAATTGATAGTTTTGATAATATCATGATTCTCGATTATGCTCCAACTTTGGCTGAGATAAGTTTACTTGAATCTTATTCTGGTGGTATTGTGATTTTTGTATATGAAAATCTAGCATCAAATAGCACTTTGCTAACTACTTTGGATCTGGCTTCTACAACCACGAATAATGTCTTACAAAATAACATGTCGCTACCTGTACCTGTGGAGCCTGTTATTGAGCATCCCATACTGGACAATATTCAATGGAATTCTGTTCCTACTATTGCAAACTACACAGATATACAATTGACTGGGACTATTTTGTTACAAACTTCAGCTGTTAGTGCACATCCTGGACTTGCCTTAGCGAGTACCAAGGACGATAACAGACTTATTGCATTTAATTTCTTTCCAGACATAGTATTTAACAGTGAATTAGTGGAATGGCCTTATTTCAACTATATGCTTTATCTCACTATAATGTCAACTGTTGATGAACCAGTATTAACATATGCAAAGTGGGATTATTCCCCTGTTCCCCACACTCTTGATACTGTTTTGTTGGGTATTTCGGTTCTGCTTACAGCTCTTATAACAACAGCTGGTTTTATCTATGCTAAAAAATATTCAAAGAAAAATCCTATCAAAGAAAAAGACTTGAAAGAGATGAGCAAGGAAGTTGAGAAAGAAAATCAATGGGAAGAAGTCGGTATGCATCGACAATTGGGAGGTTTTCTCATCCAACTATTTATTGGACTTTTAGTCATTTTACCTAATGTTGTCATGTCTGCCCTTGTATTTCCACTCATAATTCTACCGAGCCCACAAGCTGCAGGTTTTTATGATTATACTATTAAATTCTTTGAAGCTCTTTGGTTATTCTTTGACTTGGGAACATCAGTAGTTTTAGTAAAATTCTTCAGTGAACATAGAGTGAAGAGACCTCAAAAAGCTATAAAATATGTTCAACTATTTGTTTGGTTCCAAATGTTATCAGGAATAGCTCAGTTGTTCTTAATTTCATTTATTGGTTCAATGGTGTTTCCACATACATTTCTAGCTCATATGTCATGGATTTTTGTTACTCATGCATTCTTCCAATGGCCAGCTTTCTTCTTGGTGTTTATGTATCTGTTCCAAGCTATGAATAGAATTGATCTTCAACAGATACTTAATATACTTCTTTATGCAGTTTTCAATATCACAATTCAGTATCTTGTGATAGTACTCTTCAGATTTACTCTGGGCAAGAATCCTGTTTTTGGAGATGGATTAGCTGGAGCTATAGGCTATAGCGTTGGTTTCTACGTGATTCAAATCTGTTCATTTCTGGTAGGTTTAATATTCTTCAAGAGACTTGGATTTTCCTTGAAGACAATTTTTCGAATAGACTTCACGTGGGCAGATATAAAGGAATCTTTCAAGTTTGGTGTTAAATGGATGGGTGGAAAGATATTACCTCCTCTCGGGTGGTTTGTACAACTTTATCTTCTCTCATTGTTCTTACCTAACTATACTCAGCAACAGGGTTACTTCTCTCTAGCTTGGAATTTTGCTACTATAATAATGCTAGTTGCACTTTTCGCAGAATCTTTACTCCCAGCTATATCTGAATCTTATCATGCGAAGAAAAAGGCATTAACTAGATATTATACTATGAGTTCTATAAAATGGAGTTCTTATTTCGATTGGTTCTTAGTTGCCGCTTTGATTCCTATTGGATGGAGATTTATTGAAGGCGGTGCAGGTGCCGAATGGGCTCCAGCTGCAACATTGATCATCTGGTTCCTCTTCTTCCATGCAATAGGCTATTTCTCCTGGCTTGGTGATTGGATGTTTGCTGGATCAGACCGTCCAGGTTGGGCGGCTATTAGTTGGATTATTGAGCAAGTGATCAGAATAGGACTACTATTCGTTTTCATACCTATGCACGAGTGGTTCAGCATAACGTTTGGTTCTCCAATGATTGCTATAATGTTTGCATACTTCCCCGCATTAATCATTAAGAATATCTTTATGTGGTGGGGCATTAGACGTGATGACTACTTTAAATTCAAGTGGAAAGATCTAGCTTGGCAAGGCTTTATCGCGCCATTATTGGCTGCTGTAACAGTTTGGGGTATTATGGAAGGATTGTGTACTTTAATTTGGAAATTAGACGAATATAGTCTCTATAGATCTGTAGCAATTCTTCTAATCGGCACTCTCGCAGGCATGTACATCTACGCCTTTATTGCAGCTCTCTTAGGCGTGTTCGATGATAACACTCTAGCTGAATTCAAGCGAGCTACAGAGATGGCTAAAGGTTTGAAATTCATGGCAAAACCTCTATATCTTGTTTCAAAATGGGGTGCAAAAATATCTCCTTTACATAATAAATTCCCCATTGCTATTTTTGAGGAGGCTAAAGCTGAAGCCCAGCAACTTACAGAAGAGAAATCAAAACTAATGATATAACTTTCTCTTTTCTTTTTATTTTCTTGTTTTTAATGCAGACTGAATAGTTCGTTTCACCCATTCTTCTGCTTCAGAATCTTTAAGCAGTTCCTCACAATACTTCCAATGTTCTCCAACAATCATTCCCATTAAAGATATTTTTTTGAATTTTCTTGGTTTGTTAGGTGTAGATGTAAACATAAAAAGAAGCTTAGCAGCTTTTTTCTTCAGCATCAGTAAGTCCATTGAGCTATCGAGGGGGATTTCATCATCTTGAAGTGTTATTGCAACATCATAACTAGAAGTATTGATTGTAGCAAATTTTGTTAAAGCCAAGAGCGAGTAGTTTCTTATCCAATCAATTCTTGAAGGTGTTAAAGCATGATTGTATAATGAAGCTAAACATCCACCCTTGATCAGAGTTTTAAGAGCAGACCTTCTTGTTTCATCACCAACAGAGGGCGTTGAGATAATTTTATCGAATTTACTGCAATCCATTAACATACAATATTCTTTCTTTCAAATAAACTTTAGCAAACTGTTACGTGAGAAAATTTTATAACTCACATACTCACAAAAGTTTCCATGGACTCTGTTACCCATGGAAGTATATCTGTACTAATTGGGTTTATATTCATTCAATTTTACGATGTCCCACTTTGGTTGCTTCTAATCGTAATGTTTGTTTTCGGAGTTCTTGTAGATTATGATCATGTTTTCTATTATAAGAGGAAGCATCCCGAGATTAAATTATGGAACATTCCTCAACTGATTAAACTTTATTTTAAAACAGTGGATGAAAGAGATGAGTTCATTTATCATACATGGTTGCATGAACCATTTGGCGTTCTAGTGGTCTGCGGATTCAGCTCTCTCATATTTTGGGTGGCTAATGTTCCTGAATTAGCTATTTTGGCGAGTAGTTGTTATGTTGCACATTATCTTGTCGATTTAATATCAGGAAAGATGAAACCTTTAGCTCCTTTCTCAAATAAAATTACAATTGATCTAAAAATTCTACCAGCAAATGCTTTCACCATTACTGGGATTGCTTTAGGTACATTTCTTATAGCACTTATTATCTTTATTTCATTCAAACCATAACAGAATTAACTCCTCGATAGATTTTTAATTTCTTGATAGACTGTTAACCTAATGTCTAATGAATTAATAGGAAAAGTACCCTTTTGGATGGTTAAATTCGCCTTGAACAACATCATTAGAAGAAAAATGATGAAATATAATGAAATAGTATTGCCAAAAGACGAGTCTAAATGGGAAAAAATGGGAAAAATATCTTCTAGTGAAACTCGCAAATTTGATTTTCATGCCTCATTAGAAGATGGGGAACTTCAAATAAAATCTGTTGCTAATGGGGTTTTAAACGTTAGAATCTCTAAACAGCTGTCTGATATCCCCCGAACCGATGCAGTAATTCAAGACACTAAATCAGCACCAGGGTTGGTTATAAAGAAAGAGGAAGAAGAAATAATTATTACGCAAGAATCTGGTCCAACTGTTTTTATTGTTGCTACAATAGACAAAGAAGCTAGTAAGATTACTTTTACAGATGGATTTGGATTCCAAATTTATAATGAAGAATTTCCGAGTTATCACGAAGAAGATTGGTACAAAATTGAAAAACTCCCCAATGTAATTTGCGAAAATTATTATGGTTTTGGTGAAAAAGGTGGGCCTTTAAACAAAAAAGGTGAAACTATCTCATTCTGGAATACAGATTCATTTTCTTATGATGACGATGATTCAAAATTGTATCAATCTCAGCCTATCCAAATCGTTGTTCGTTCAAATGGTTTTTGTTATGCTGTTGTTTATGATAACCCTAATCGAAGCCAAATTAGAATCGGAGATGATGTTGATTGTTCAGCAAAATATTATGTTAATGGTGGTGGTATAAACTACTACATTATTGTTGGCCCCACAGTATACAAAGTGTTTAGAAAACTCACAGAGTTACTTGGGAAGGCCCCCCTCCCACCGATTTCTGCTCTTGGGCATCATCAAAGTCGATGGTCTTACTATCCTGAATCAGAAGTTAGAGCTCTAGCCTCGGAATTCAGAAATAGGAAAATACCTTGTGATTATATCCACTTAGACATTGATTATATGGATGAATATAGAATATTTACTTGGAATAAGGAACACTTCCCAAATCCAAAGAAATTATCAGATGATCTTCTTGAGCAAGGATTTCGTTTGATGGCCATGACAGATCCTGGAGTCAAAGTGGATCCAGATTATAAGCTTTACAAAGAAGGAATCAAAGGAGAACATTTCTGCTTAAATCCTGATGGTTCAGTTTATATTGGCCCCGTTTGGCCTGGTGATTGCCATTTTCCTGACTTTACTCAAGCAAAAACACGTGAATGGTTTGGCAGTCACTTTAAAGATTTAACTAAGGCAGGCATTAGAGGTTTTTGGATTGATATGAATGACCCATCAGTATTCAATGACAAAGGAACAATAGATGATGATGTTGTACATCCTGGAGAAGGAGAACCTCGTTTGCATAAAGAAGTACATAATGAATATGCACATTTAATGGCAAAAGCAACTTATGAGGGATTACGAAAACTTCTTCCAAATAATAGGATTTACATCAATTCTAGGTCAGCATACCTAGGGACTCATAGATATGCAGGGACGTGGACAGGAGATAATGTTGCAGAGTGGCGACATTTACAATTATCTATTCCAATGATGCTTAATATGGCTGTTTCTGGACAAGTTATGATTGGTCCTGATATTGGTGGTTTTGCTAGAAAACCCGGAGCTGAACTTCTTATCCGATGGTATCAAGCCGGGTGTTTCTATCCATACTTCAGAAATCACACGATTAACAAAAAATGCTCTCAAGAACCATGGGTTCATGGAAAGAAAACTGAAGAGATTATTCGACAGGTTATCCAATTAAGATATTCTCTTATGGTTTACATCTATAATAGCATTAGAAAAGCTTGCCTAACTGGCGTTCCAGCATTTCGACCATTGTGGGTAGATTATTCAAAGGACCCTATGGCGCATTTCGCTGAATGGTCAGAGACTGAATATCTGTTCGGAGATAGTTTACTTATAGCTCCTGTTCTTAAGAAGGGTAAAAGGAAGAGAGAAGTTTATCTTCCTCAAGGTAGGTGGTATAGTTTCTGTGGAGAACTTGTTCTTGATGGTGGAAAAGTGCATGAAGTTGATGTGCCTTTGAACATGGTACCAATATTTGTTAAGGAAGGCTCTATCATACCCTATATTACGGAACCTATTCAGCATACAGGAGAGATTTACAAATCGAAAATATCTCTTAGAGTATATCCAAAAGATTCGGAAGCTGAAGGAGAAATCTATCTAGATGATGGAGATTCACTTGATTTTAATAACGGTGATTATGAAATCGTCAATATCCAAGGAGAGAAAAAGACTGGAGATACATGGTATTTCACTATTAAGAGAGAAGGGAAAAAGAAGAAATATGTTGAACTTGGCGAAATAGATATAATGGGTGAAGAAAAATCAAACTATCTGGTGTTTGAGAAATAAATCTCTAATCTAGGTATTTTCTTGCTGTTCCCCAATTTATTTTCTTAAAAGATTCTACATATCTTACGTAGGCCATTCACCATATGATTCTTCATCATTCATTAACTTACAATTTCATTCTATTATCAAAAAACCACCATTATACAAAAAAGGAAGGATTCTTTAGAATCCATAAATTGCAGAGTATTTTTTCTCCAAAAAATCAATAAGATACTTCGGAGTTGGACACTCTCCTGTGACAATTTTAACTAGTTCAGGCGCGTCGTAGAGATTTCCTTTCTCTTGGACGTTAGTTTTCATCCAGTCTAGCATAGAAGATATATCACCACTTTCTAATTTGGTATTCCAATCTGGTATGTCCTTAATCAATTTATTGAAGAATTGAGCAGCATAAACATTACCGAGTGAATATGTTGGGAAATATCCAAAGGTTCCTCCACTCCAGTGAATATCTTGGAGAACACCATCACTATCTTTTTTGACTTCTATTCCAAGCATATCTTTCATTCTGTCTTTCCATATCCTGGGTAAATCTTTTATCTCAATTTTTCCTGCAAATAGATCTCTTTCAATTTCATATCTAAGGATTATATGTAGATTATAGGTGACTTCATCTGCTTCTACTCTTATCATAGAGGGTTCAACTGCGTTTATTGCACGAATGAATACATCATATTGAACATCAGAAAAAATATCTCCCGTTAGTTTTTTGAATCTATCCAAATAATAAAACCAAAATGATTTGCTTCTCCCGAGAGTGTTTTCGTAAAACCTAGATTGAGATTCGTGAAGACCTAAAGAGCAGTATTTCCCTACGGGTTGATATTTCCACTTCTCTGCTTGGTTTTGTTCATAACATCCATGGCCACCTTCGTGCATAACTGAGAAGAACGAACATGTAAAATCATCTTCTTGATATCTTGTTGTTATTCTTACATCATCATATGCACCGGTTGTGAATGGGTGTGTTGAAACATCAATTCTTCCATTTTCCGTATTGAAGTTGATTAAAGGAACAAGATCCTTGGACAATTTGTCCTGAATATCTAATGAAACTTTTCTATATATCAAAGAAGTATCAGGTTGTGTAGGTGCTTCTTTGCATTTCCTTATGAGTTCAACTATTGCTTCTCTTAAAGGTGTAAAAATTTCTGTATATTTTTCACTGGACATCCCGGGTTCAAATTCGTCGAGAAGAACCTCATATGGAGGAATATTCGGATTGATGTAGTTAGCGTACTGCTTTGCCATTTCAAATATTTTCTCTAGAAATGGTTGAAACTTAGAAAAATCATTTTCAGCTCGTGCTTCCCTCCAAGCTTCAACAGCCATCACTCTAGTTTTAGTGTATTCAACAACAAAGTCTTCAGGTAGTTTTGTTGTTTTTTCATAATCCCTTTGAATTAGATATACATTCCTCTTTTCTACTTCAGATTGTTTATCATAATCTCCGTGCTCTTTGATTTCTTTTAATAGTTCTCCTATTTTGGGATCTGTTCCAGTTTTGTGAGTTAATCTTGCAATATATCCTTGTTGTTCACTTCTTTGTATTATGCCTCCTTTAGGCATTAAAACTTCTTGGTCCCAACCAAGAAGCATGGCTATTTGTTCAATAACCTGTATATCCTTGTACATTGCTAGAAGTTGCTCATATTTCTCTTTCATTTAAATCATCATCTGTTTTGATTTCATTTGATAAAGAGACTGATAAGTATTTGGTCTTAACGCAGATATTCTTGTCACATCCTAATTGTAAAAATATAAATAATACCAACTATCATCTATTTATTATGAGCTTTTCATGTTTAAAAACAAGAATTTTGATATTTTCCTTATTATTCGCCTCCATTCCCTTGACCTTAGTCGCAGGGACTAATTCTGATGTTACTCAATCAGATATTTCTTTAGATGCTACTAACAAAGATTGGACAGTTTTAATCTATATGTGTGGTGACAATAATTTGGAATATTTTGCTATGGATGACTTAAACGAACTTGAAGCAGCTGGAGGTACAACTGCTGATGTTAATGTTGTAGTCATGGTAGATCAAAGCACAGAGGATTATCCTGATCCTGCGTACGTAAGTGCTTGGACAGAATCTAGGTATTATGTAATAGAAGGTGATTCCTTACTTAGCACATTTACTTCTCCTATGAATGCTTCACTTGGAGAACAAAATATGGGCGACGGTGCTACACTAACCTCTTTTGTAGATTGGGGATTAACCAACTTTCCTGCTAATAATACTGCCTTAATCCTTTGGGATCACGGTGCTGGTTTAGATGGTGTTTGTTGGGATGATGATGATGATGATTATCTAACAATTGATGAAGTGGATGATGCTTTAGAAGGCTACTATTTTAATTTACTTGCATTCGATGCATGTGTAATGGGGCATATAGAAATACTATATGAGTTCCAAGATAATTGTGGGACACTAGTATCAAGCCTTTACACTATTCCAGGTGATGGATTCCCATATGATGTCATTCTTGCAGATTTGATTGCCAATCCAACTCAAACAGCAAGTGAATGGGCAAATACAATTGTCTATGAATACATAGATTCTTACTCGTTGTATGATGTTGACATTACTCTATCAGCTTATAATACTACAGCAATATCAGGAATTGATTCTCTTGTAAATGATTTTTCACAAGCTTTGATTGCTGCTTTGCCAACGTACTATAGCACTATTTACAATGCGATAAATATGGCGGATAGCTACCCACCAGAATTTGTGTGTGAGTTTTATCAATTTATTGATGAAGTGCAGAGCATATCTGCTTTTGGTGTTAATACAGCTGCAACAAATCTCTTAAACATGTTAGATGACGCTTTGATTGCAACAGATTCAAGTTTGTACATAACACCCTATGGGCTTTGGGTTTTCCTTCCAAGCTTGCCCTATAACTATGTAAACGATTTCTATATCTACTCAAATCAAAGTATAGTCAATAGCTATTACAACAATTATTATGATTTAGAGTTTGTTGCTAATACAGACTGGGATAACTTCGTATATGAATGGAGAGACACCGTAGATACTCTTATTCCTTCAGTCTCTGTAGGTTCTCCTTATTCTGGATCTCTCACCTCCGGCTCTTACCAATATATACAAGCTGATTTATCAAATCCTGGAGCTGGAATTGCTTATAAAGTTACTCTAACAATGGATTCATCTGTCGATTTCGATTTATATGCCTTTAATGAAGAAATTTATCTGGGTATGTCAAACGGGGTTACTACTTCGAGTACAAACACTGATGATTATCCAGAAGTGCTGATTCTCCCAATTTCAAGTGTAACTACTGTATTCTTCCTTGTTTATGCTTACGATGGTTCCGGTTCTTACACTTTGACCATGGAAACAATTGAGTATGATGATGATGAATATGAAGAAAATGACCATCTAAATTATGCTGCTTACCTAGATATCAATAATGAGTATGATTTGATTGCATACGATGATGATTTCTTTGAAATAGAATTAATCTCTGGTCAAAACGTTGAGATAATACTAGATTTCAATCCTTCTACAGTCGATTTAGATCTCTATTTGGTAGATGATCAAGGAACTATTGTAGATTATAGTGAAAGCTATACCACTGATGAATACCTCGATTATACCGCAACATACACCGGATCCTACTTCATCCATGTCAGTTTCTTTGATGGTGAATTAGGTTCAAGCTATGTTCTTGGTATTTGGTCAGAAATAGGTCCTGAAGTTTCAAGTATAAACCATGTGCCTTTTACTCCTGACGCTGGAGAGAATATTCAAGTTACGTGTGTCGTTACAGGTCCATATACCATAACTTCTGTTATCCTTTCTTATTCATATGATGGTGGTTCAACATGGACGAATGTTACTATGTCTGGTGGTGTTAGTGAATATGCAGGAACAATACCAGGGAATGAAAATGCAGATGATATTCGTTACAAAATTTATGCAACAGATTCAGAAGGCAATTCTATGGTTACTACTGTAAAAATAGTTAATTGTGCTACTTCATTCATAGCATTTCCATGGTTTATGATACCTATACTACTTGTAGGTTTAGCTTTTATCAATAAACGTTTCCTTAAAAAACTCAGAAATAAAAACTAATTTTCTTTTTCTTCTCTTTTTTTCATTTTCATTGGAGTTATATAGTACTAATTTAATTTTATTTTCAGATGACAAGGCTGAAGATTTTAGGCGTAGATTCAGAGAAATGTATCAAATGTGAAAAGTGTATAACTGCTTGTTCTATGAGACTTTTTTCTGTTAAAAGAGATGGAATGGAAAAGAAAATAGTCCATGACGATCCTTATCATTTCTGTTTTAGATGTGGACATTGTATCTCTATCTGTCCCACAGAAGCAATTTCTTATGAAGGGGAGGATAGTACCTATGCTTTTGAAGAGATTAGTCACCCTGAGTCTCTGATTAATTATGAAGACTTGATGAAGTACATAAGAGCTAGAAAATCAATAAGGGTCTATAAAGATAAACCTGTACCCAAAGAGGACATAAACAGTGTTTTGGAAGCTATGAGATACTCCCCTAGCGCAAGTAATAAACAAAGTAGGCAGTACATAGTAATCACTAATAAGGAAAAAATAGCCTGGTTATCTTCAAAAGTTTCGAGTTTAATGGGGACAACAAGAAAGCTATTGGCCTTGCGTTATCTAATATCTCCTTTCTTAAGCCCAACCTTACGTAGAAGAATTAAGAGTCCAAGAACTAAAAGGAGTTTGGAAATGTTCCTTGAGAGAACAGAAAAAGGTGATGATATGATATTCTTTAAAGCTCCAATTGTCATCATATTGTATGCACCCCCTTACTCAAAAATGACAGGTGTTGATGCTGGTATCGCTATTACTCACGGGATGTTTGCAGCACAATCTCTGGGTTTGGGAACTTGTTGGATAGGTTTTGCTCACGAGTATCTCTGGAGAAGTAAGAAGACAAGAAAAGCTCTAGGAATTCCAAAAAACCGTAATGTCCATGGTGTATTCGTAATGGGATACCCAGACATAAAGTTTGAACGAGCAGCACCAAGACGTAAATTAGAAGTAAGTTGGAAGGAATAGGAAAACTTCTCTTTTAGTCACTCTTCTTTTACTTTAACGCTTCCAGTTTTTAGATCAAACGTGTATGTGTCTTTTTTAACTGGGATTTGAACACTAATTTTTTCCAAATCAAGTCTATACAAATAGAATCGCGGGTCATCATATGATTTCCAATATCCGTCAAACCAAGGAATAACTTCAATCACATCCTTCTTTGTCTCAAAATCAGTTATTAGAATAGCTTTTCCTGTTCCTCTGATAGTACTCAAATCTTCATTATCTTGGGGATTGATAGCGAATTCAACATTATTATTTTTGTCAATTTCATTTATTTTTTCTCTTCCAGAAATACTAACGAACCAGCAGGTATTCTCATGATAGATTAAAGCCATAGGTCTCACTCTAGGCTGATCCCCATCTACAGTGGCGAGATACATCAAAGGTTGAAGTTTTAGATAATCCAATACATCTTCTAGTTTCATGTGTTCTCAATCTAATGAACACTAATATGCTTTTTTCTTTTCTTGATTACAACTTCATGTTTTAACTATACTTCATTTTTCAATCTCGAAGATTCAGAAGAAATAGAATTCAAATTGTAGCTGAACCACGTATACGTACTTAATGTTCTCTCCCTCTTAGATTTAATCTAGACAAGATTAACCGGTTATTTTCACCAGAATGCTTCTGTGAAGCTTAAAACACTCTTAAACGCCTGAACTGTCCCGACAAAAAGCGAATTACTTCTGTATTATTCACGTAAGATTCTTTTCTAATTTTTCTACATTATTAGAGAAACTTTATTATTATTCAGTACATCTGTTAGCTGAATAAAATGACATTTTCAATAGTAGCTTATGACCCTGAAAGAAAGGAATGGGGAGTAGCAGTTCAATCAAAATTCATTGCTGTTGGTAGTATTGTACCTTGGGCGAAGTCTGGTGTTGGTGCTATCGCAACTCAAGCTTGGGCCAACACAAGTTATGGTCCAAAAGGTCTTGCTTTGCTGGAGCAAGGATTGACTGCAGAAGAAGTAATTTCCATACTGACTAAGAAAGATGAAAAGAGAGAAGATCGACAAGTGGGCATAGTTGATTCTTATGGTAATGCTGCATCATTTACTGGATCAAGATGTTTTGATTGGGCGGGACATATTGTGGGAGAAAATTATTCTTGTCAAGGAAATATCTTAGTTTCAGAGGACACAGTATTGGCAATGTCACAAGCTTACCGTGAAACAAAAGGTGATCTCGCTATCAAACTGCTTACTGTTCTAGAAGAAGGTCAAGAAGCTGGTGGAGATAGTAGAGGTAAACAATCAGCTGCTATACTTATAATGAAGGAGGAAGGAGCTTATGATGGTGGAACTGACAGATACGTCGATGTAAGAGTTGATGAACACGAACACCCCATCAAGGAACTTAGAAGAGTCTTTGAACTTTACAATCTATCACTGCTTAAACGAGATGAACCAGAAGATAAGGTAAAAATGGAAGGAGATGTTATGAAAGCAATAAAGGAAGTTCTCAAAGCAGACGGTTTCTATGAGAAGGACATTGACGATAAATTTGATACTTACACTAAAGAAGCTTTGCAAAAATGGATGCACACTAATAATTTTGAGGTTAAGGAAAGAGAAGATAATTATATGTGGGGAGCAGTTTATCGTTATATCGAAAAGAGAAAAGAAGAGCTCTAAAGATATGGCTTTATTTAGTCAAAACTGAATGTGATTAATATGAATTATAGAACGCCAATTCAAGTCCTTGTTTATCCCTTCAAGCAATCAGAAGAGAAGATAGAATTTCTCTTGTTAAAAAGAACAGAAGTTCGTGGAGGGTTCTGGCAAGGTGTCACTGGACATACAAAAAGAAGTGAGAAAATAATTGATAGTGCAAAACGTGAATTGCTTGAAGAAACAAGTTTTATCCCAAAATTCATTTTTCAGACTGAACATTCATACACCATCGAGATTACAGAAGAAATGAAGGATCACTACCCACCTGACATTACAGAATTAACAGAATATGTTTTTCTAGCTAGAATTGATCAAGAAGATGATCCAACTATGGATCCAGTTGAACATGTTGAGTGGAAATGGTGTTCTTATGAAGAAGCGTTAGAACTTTTAAAGTGGGGAGAAAACAAGAAGGCACTTGAATATTGTAATAATCTCTTAAGAGAAAGGTAAAAATCGCATAAAAAAAAAGAAATGGAGGTTAAAATATCTAATCTTTACTTTCATGTTGATTTAATTTTGTTAAACAAAGTATAATCTGTTTTTATATATCTGTTAGATTATCCTTTTTAGAAGATAATCATGAATGATTCATCTGATAAAGAAAAATTGATTGAAGCTATCTCAACTGTCAAAAGGTATGAAAACTTTCGTGTTCAGAAATTGTGGGGAATTGCTTTAATTAGTATACCTTCTATCAATATTCTATTCGTTATATTATTTGAAACAACCACTCTTCTATCGAGTAATACAGAGCTAATTTATCTAATATCTTATTTATTATTAATAGTCATTATCACTGGTATTTTTTGCTATAATTTAATACGAACAAAGAAATTTAAGATAAAAAACAGTGAAATTAGATCTACATATTATGCAGTTTTAGGGATTGCTTTACTTCTAATATTCTACTTTTTTTCTATTAATTTCATGATTACGAAATATTTGGTGTCCTACAGTCGTTCAGCTGATGGATCATACACTAGTTTCCCATTTATATTGTTTGGTTTTCCCATCCCTTTTGAATCAGTATTATCTCCTAATTATACGCATGTTTACTGGGGAGATAATATTGCTTTCTTAATAAGTTATTTTCTTCTACGTTATAGCATAAAAGAATGTAAATTCAAAGAACTGCTTTATTGCACTATTTTCTTTTTTATTTTTGATTTCTTGTCGTACATATTTGATGCATTTGTTTTTAAAACAGAAGTTTTCGGTAATAGTATTTTTCTTGTTGTTCCTAGTTTTATTTCAGTATTATGTGGAATTTATTCCGTAAGGAGAGCTTATAAGACTTTAAATAAGTAATCTAACTTGAGTTTAATTGATATTAATGGCTAACAACGATACGAAAGAGGTAAAACTTCCTCCATTACATGAGATCTTTTCTTTTTCTGTTCGTTTTAATATCATGTTAATACTTTTTGTTCATAAGAAGATTGATTTTACAAAGTTGCAAAAATTACTGAATTTAACATCAGGAAACCTTTCTCATCATCTTAGTAAGCTTTCAGAAAATGGATATATCACCACTAATAAAATGCTTTTCTCGACACGTCCAACGAGTATCATCCACATAACTGTAAAAGGAAAAGAGAGTTTTGCTTTGTATTTAACTCAGTTTAAAGATATTTTAGAAGATATTGAGTTTTAAGTAAATCTGATGATCTATTGGTTACTGAAATAATATTATTAAAAATGGTTCTATGAAATTGTCAAGAAACATCGTAAAAACAAAACCTGCTACCAAACCATATGTTGCCATTCTGGAATAGCCTTTATCAGTTCGGTGGGTTTCAGGTATTATTTCGTCAGCAACAACAAAGATCATCACTCCTGCTGCAAAACCTAGAAGGATATCTAAAGCTTTTTCTGAGATGTCTTTAAGGAAAAACACTTGAAGTGCACCTAATCCTGTAGCTAATCCAGTTGCAAGAGAAGCGATTGTTCCCCAAAGTATTATAGACCAATCCATTTTGTTCACTAGAATATTAACTAACAACAAAGCAACCATAACCCACTTAATAAATTTGACTTCTGCCAATTATTGTGTAATTGACAAAGGAAAAATTTTTTTATCCCTTTAGATTATTTTGTTTAGTAATTGTGATTATTATGAAAATTTCTACATTAAACAAATATTTGAGCGACTTTGATGTCCCTCTAGCGATTGTAGGTGTTCTAGAGAATCCAAAGGAAGATCCAATTGTTTACGATGAACAAGGTAAACTTTGGAAAATTATTCAAGAAACTGTAGAGCTTGGTGACTTCAAAGGTAAAAAGGGAGATCTCACAGTTGTTTACTCGAAAGGAGAAATCGGTCCAAAGAGAATATTACTAGTTGGACTTGGGAAAGCAGAGAAAATAACCCTCGAAAGCATAAGAAAAGTTTTAGGAAATGCTTCTAGAAAAGCTAGAGCTCTCGACGTAAAGAAAGTGGGGATTTGTGTAAATATCTTCAACCGTGGTGATTTTACCGTTTCTGAACTATCTGAAACACTTGTACAAGGTATTGCTTTGGGAAGTTTCCAAGATATTGAATATCGAACAAAGGAACTAGAAAAATACAAGTTCATAGAAGAGTTAATCCTTTTCAGTCCTGATTATTCAGTAGATGAAATGAAATCTGGAGCAAAAAGTGGTCAAACCATCAGTGATGCAGTTAACTTATGCCGAAAACTTGCTTGGGGACCAGCTAACTTTATCACTCCTACTAGACTTGCAGAAGAAGCTAAAAAACTTGAAGAATATGGTGTTAAAACTACAATAATAGATAGGAAGGAAGCTGAGGAAATTGGTTTAGGTAGTTATCTAGCCGTTGCAAGAGGAACTGACGAACCACCTAAATTCATAATTATGGATTATGGTGCAGAAAAACAAGGAGTGGAAACAGTAGCATTGATTGGTAAAGCTATTACCTTTGATAGTGGTGGAATAAGCATTAAACCTGGTCTGAACATGGAAAAAATGAAAGCAGATATGACTGGTGGAGCGGTGGTTATTGGAGCAATGAATGCAGTAGCAAAACTAGGTTTGAATTTGCATGTTATTGCTATCGTTGCTGCAACTGACAATATGCCCTCCGGTAAAGCTTACCATCCAGGAGATGTCATTACCAGTTATAGTGGTCAAACTATAGAAGTGATAAATACTGATGCTGAAGGAAGAATGGTACTTGCAGATGCCTTGACTTATGCTGCAAAACATTATCAGCCAAAAGCTATGTTTGATTTTGCAACTCTCACTGGAGCAATGATGATAGCATTAGGAGAGCATGCAATAGGCTATTTCTCCAATCATGACTTTGTAGTTGATAAATTAGAAAATGCATCAAAAACCAGTGGCGAAGGAATCTGGAGAATGCCTCTTTGGGAAGTTTATGATCAGCAGTTGAAGAGTGATGTTGCTGATATGAAACACACTGGTGGAAGACCAGCTGGATCTATAACTGCTGCTAGATTCCTAAGTAAGTTTACCTTAGATGTTCCTTGGGCACATCTTGATATTGCAGGAACAATGGAGCAAAACAGTGACAAGGACTACACTCCAAAGGGAAGCAAAGGATCTGGTGTAAGGTTAATAGTTGATGTATTGAGAAATTGGAAAGTATAGAGTTAACTTCAATTAGTTAATTTTATGAGTTTCCTTTTACTTTTCTTTTCTTAAGCAACTTCATCTGTTTTGCTTAAAGATTTTATACGTTCAATTCCTTTATATTGTTCAATCAAAGGCAGTATTACTTCAGGTACCAGCTGTTCCCACGCCTCACCTTTAATCATCTTCTCACGAATGATTTTTCCACTGAATACTTCTCGATTATTTAGAGGAATCTCTCTTGCTTCTTTTTTACCTAAATTAGTAAATAATTGTTGAACTAAAGGATTATTTGTAAAAACTACTTCAAAGGAAGGTACAAGATCGGCAACATTAGCAGCCCAAATAGTGTTTCTGTTAATGTCTGGAATGGTTGTAATGTAAAACTGGTTGATATTGAAGTGTTCTCTTACAATACTGGTTACCATTTCTAGCCTTTCTCCTCCAGTGAACGGATTCTTAATAGAATAGGCTTTCTCACCGCTACCTATGAGGATGATAATCTCATCAATATCGGTTTGTTCAAGAATATACTCTAAAGCATAAATGTGACCCTTGTGAGGTGGATTAAATCTACCAAGGTATAAAGCTCTCATTTCATATAAAAATAAACATTCAAGAATATATGTGTTTGCAAATGATTTAATCCTACCTGATGGAGTTTATCTATCATTGTAGATTATTCAATACAGTTGAAATAAAAATAAATTTGTTAGAACAATAGAGATTTAAAAGAGGTTCATATTGTCTAAGTAGTATGAAAATTAAAAATGTTTTATTGGTTATACTGATATTTTCTTCGCTTTTCATACCTACCTTTTATACGATGAGTAATTCTAATTCTAACAAAAACACTGTTTTACATAATTTTACAGCATACACTGATATTGGTTGGCACCTTAATCAGATTAATATTACTGGTGCTTGAAATATAACTTTTGGTTCAAGCAATATTACAATAGCTGTGATTGATTCAGGCATTGATTTTTCACACTCAGAATTATTTCAGCAATGGAAAAACACTGATGAATTACCTGCGGATGGTATTGACAATGATTTGAATGGTTACATTGATGATGATCATGATTGGGATTTTGTATCAAATGATAGCGAACCGGGTCCTCAAGCGGTTGATCCAATACACTGGCATGCAACCTACATAACAGGGATCATAAGTGCTCCACTAAATGATTATGGAATAGTTGGTGTAGCGCCTAATGTTACCATTATGGATTTACGCGTCTTAGATCAGACTAATTATCAAGGAACAACTGATGAGGAGTTGGGAGATGCAATTAAGTATGCTGTTGATAATGGTGCTGATGTGTTCAACTTAAGCCTTCAATATTATGCTAATAGCAGTCTGTACCATGACGATATTTTGTATGCTATATCACAAAATGTCACCGTTGTTTCAGTTACAGGAAATACTTGGGCTGGAGGACTTGAAATTCCTTCATATCCAGGAGCATTTAGTGAAGTAATTGCTGTAGGAGCGACTAACTATTTTTACCAGAAAGCTGATTATAGTAATTATGGTCTCCCTTGGACAGAATTAATGGCTCCTGTTGGGGATGGGGAGAGTTTTGTCCCTAGTCAAACGATAAATAGTACATTTCCACCACCTTATCTTCCTTATGGAAATGCTGTTGGAACATCATTCGCTGCACCTCAAGTTGCAGGAGTAATTGCTTTAATGAAATCAATTAACAAAACTATGACTGTTAATGAGATTCGGACAATTCTCCAGAATACGGCTATAGATCTTGGAGCTCCTAGTATTGACATCTACTTTGGTTATGGGTTGATTAATGCTTCAGCAGCGGTGATTGAAACTTATAACAGATATGGTGTCCCCACTATTGCAGAATTTAGCCCTCTACAAAAATCAATTCTACTAATACTCATCATTTCTACATTTGCATTGATTCCTATTGCACTAAGAAAATTTAAAACTCCAAAAATGTAAACTTTCTTTCTTTTTTTTCTCTTTATAAAGTATTCACAGCATTCCTTCCTTATGCGTTTTATCAAAAACTATTGGTGTATCTTTTCTTGAGTTTCTTTGGGTATGTCGCAATTCGCTTTGTTTTCATACAAAAAACTGGAATGGACAACCATTCTGTAAAACTATAAATATTGAGTAATATATAGTGATTGGACAAAAACTATTATTAACTATATATTTTTATTTGGTTTACGCATGATGCCAAGAAACAATACTTATACTCGCAAAATTCAGAAAACAGGTGGTAGCACTCACATTTTGGCATTACCTGCAGAATGGGTGAAGAAATCGGAGTTAGACAAGGGAGATGTTCTGGAAATATTTCCACAACCAGATGGTAATTTATTGATAAAACCTATGAGCAATATTGATTCTAAACAGGGTAAAGAAATAGAGATTGACATATCCAAAACAGTTGATACTAATCTAGTAATGAGACTTGTTTTAAGCAGATATCTTTCTGGATATAGAGTTATCAAAATATATGATAATCGAGGAATAGATTTAGAAGTCAGATCGCAAGTAGGGCAACTTGTTGCAAACTTAATGGGTGTTGAGATTATCGATGAATCTGATCACTGGTTGACTCTTAAAGATCTTTCATCTTTGCAATCTCTCGATTTGAATCAACTTATTCGTCGTACTCATGTATTAGCCGATAAGATGTTTTCATCCTCAATTGAAGCATTTTTGAGTTATAATAAAGAAAATGCTGAATTAATCAAAATGCAAGAGCCTTCAGTAGATAGGCTCTATTATCTTGTCTCTAGACAATTAAATGCTGTTTTATCTGACTTCTCATATTGTTCATTCCTTGGATTACAAATGGTTGAAGTATTAGATTACAACTTGATAATTAAAAGACTAGAAGCTATAGCGGATCATGCTTATGGAATAGCTCAGATGACTCTTGAGTTAACAGAGAAGATAACAGATGAAAAAGCCACTAAATTTATTTCCAATTTAAGTGCTAAGGTAAGAAAGCGCTACAATCAAGCAATGAATTGTTTCTTCAATAACAAGATAGAGGAAGCGAACGAAATAGCAGAGGAGAAAGTAAACTACCACAAAGAAGTTCAATCTACTTACAGATATATCCTTAGTTTAGATACAGAACTTGCTGTTCGTGTTATTCTTATGCTCCGTAGTTTTGAAAGAATATCTTCCTACGCTGCAGATATAGCAGAAGTAGCCATAAATAGAGCATGATGTAGTTCCTTCTGTAGATAAATTTGATCGCACATCTACTTGATACTGGTTTTTTCTCCACTTTCTTTATAGAACCATTTTTCTCCAATATTGCAGATGTGATCTCCCACTCTCTCTAGATAGCGTGCAATACTTAGGTAAGCAAAGGCTTGTTTCATTGTAACTTCTTTTTCTTTCAGGTCTTCGTAGAGCTTGACTGTTAACTCTTCATACCGGGAATCAATAATACTATCGCTTTCTGATAGAACAGATGCTGTTGAAGGGGTATTAGTATAAATTGATGTGTAAATCTCCTGTAGCATGAAATCTATTACGCCCATAATTTGTACTAGCACCCTCTTATATTGTTCATTATTGATGGGTTTGATATGTGCAAAGTCCTCAAGTGTATGAAGCAAGTTTCTTGATATCCTTTCAAAATCTGTTACTATTTTTAGGACGGTAACTATAAATCTAAGATCTTTTGCTAAAGGTTGCTGAAGAGACAGTAGCTCTACACAAAGCGCTTCTATTTTTGCAGATTTCTTTCTTACGTCTTTATCGATCAAGGAACTTTCTATAATTTCTCCCTCGATATCATCTTCCTTATTTATAGAAAAAGTGACAAGCTCAACATTACTACTTACAAGATTGTGCAGTTGCAGTACTTCTTCTTTTAATTCTTCTAATTGTTTTGTGTATTGTTTTCTCATCTAATCACCCAAATCTTCCTGTTATATAATCTTCTGTCAGCTTTTGTGCTGGTTTTTCAAAAATCTTTTTCGTATTATCGTATTCAATTAACTCTCCCATATACATGAAAGCAGTCATATTACTAATTCTCGCTGCTTGATGCATTGAGTGTGTAGCTATAACAACAGTGTAATCTTTTGCTAAATCTACCAATAAATCTTCAATTACATTTGTTGATATCGGGTCTAAAGAAGCACATGGTTCATCAAATAGAATCATCTCTGGCCAAACAGAAAGTGTTCTAGCAATGCATATCCTTTGTTGTTGACCACCAGATAGTTGAGTTGCAAGATCATCAAGTCTATCATTGACTTCCCCCCATAAACCAGCTCTCTTTAAGGAAAATTCAACTATTTTGTTCAGTTGTTGTTTGTTTCTTATTCCACGTATTTTTGATCCATAAGCAATATTCTTGCGAATCGTTTGAGGAAAAGGAGTAGGTTTCTGAAAAACCATGCCAATCTTTGATCTTAATTTGATCAAATCTGTTTTCTTATCTAGAATATTTCTATTATCAATAATTATTTCCCCCTCGTATTTGAAACCAGGGATTTCATCATTCATTCTATTAAAAGATCGTAAGAATGTGCTTTTTCCACATCCAGATGGGCCAATCAAAGCAGTAATTTTGTTCTTCTTAATATCAAGACTTACGTCTTTAACAGCTCTAAGGTCCCCATAATAGAAATTAAAGTCGGATACTCTTGCTGTGACATCAGAGGGAATATCATACTCCTTCTCTTGATTTGCATCATTTTTCACTTTATTTCTGTGTGTTGTTTTTACTTGCATTATAATTCCTCTTTATTCATATTTTACTTGAAACTTTGATCTGAGAATTTGTCCTAGAATAAACAAACCTACAGCAAGTAGTAATAAAATCAAAGCACATGTCATTGCCCAACTAAAACTGTTTGGATATAATTTGTCTGTAAATAAGCCTAAAATATAGATGTCAAATGGTAACATGGAGACACCAGTGTTAACTAGGCTGTCTGGGAAAATACTTGGTGAATATACTGAAGCTGCTACTGTTAGGATAATTGGTGCAGTTTCGCCTATAACTCTAGATATCGAAAACAGATACCCTGTAATAATTGATGTAAACGAGTAACGGAGATTGTGATCTTTAATACTTTCCCACTTAGTTGATCCCAAAGCTAGCGCGTTATGTCTAATCGTTAATGGTACTTGCTTAACAGCTTCAATAGTTGTTGAAGTAGCTATTGGTATCATCATAATCATTAATGTGAAACCTCCAGCTAATACACTTTTTCCCCATCCAAAAAGATTAACAAAAATCCCCCATCCAAAGAGGCCTACAACCACACTTGGGACAGTTGAGATGTTTTGAATTGCATTTCTTATCACATTACCTATTCTATTTGTGGGTCTTATGTAGAAGTGTAGGTAAATTCCAGCAGATGTTGAGATTGGTAATCCTACTAATGCGGCAGTGCCAACAACAATAATAGTTCCAAGGGTTGGTTTCAAGTAACCATAATGACCAGCTTGCATATAGGAATATGTAGGACCCTGAATAAAATCAATAGGCCATAAATCTCTAACCCCATTGTAACTTACAATGATAAATACTGTTATTAAAACGCCTAAAATTACAAAAAGTAATCCATAAAATACTATCTTGAAAATTCGTTCTCTTGATAATTTTCTTGAAGAACTGTCTTTTTTGAAATTGGAATAGAATTCTTTTAGTTGATTTTTCTCTTGCACTAATTCTTCATTGTTATTAACCCTCTTATCTGGAACTTCAACCTTTGCTCTTGTTTCTTGCTCTTGTGTATCTGAAGGCTCGTTACGACTCTTTTTGTCAGTAGTTTTTGGAACTCTACCCGTCAACACTTTTCTTAACCTTAGTAGAAATATTTTGAAAGCATTATCTCCGATAGTAAATTCTGTTTCCTTAAGTTGCCAACATTCTTTCTTAAACATTCTACGTAAAAATTTGAAAGAGATTTTACCTTGTGCAATGTTTCTTCCAATAGTGGTAATAATGAACGAAACTACTAATAATTCCAAACCAAGGAAAAATAGAGCACTCCACTGAGCATCACCAATAACAATATCACCAATTTCTCCTGCGATCGCGGAAGGGAGTGCATAAATCTCTTGGAATGGATTAAACCAACCCTTATTGAGTGCAGGGTTGTTAGAAACAACCATTAAAACAACCATTGTTTCACCGATCACTCTACCAAATGCAAGAATTACAGCTGATATAATTGATGATTTAATATATGGGACAGAAACCTTGGATACTGATTCCCATTTACTGCTTCCCATTGCAAGAGAAGCGTTCTTCAGGTTTTTTGGAACAGTGCGTAGTGCATCATCAGTTAAACTAGCTATCATAGGCACTGTCATAAAAGCTAGAGTAATTGATGCGGTTATTGCTACTCTTCCTGAACTTAGAAGTTCTTGCATTCCTAGAGCAAAAGATGTTTGCTGAATAAGAATGGCAAGATAACGGAAAGCAATTAGACCCATAATGACAGAAGGTATAGCTGAGATGATTTCAATCATCGGTTTAATAAAACGTCTTGCTTTTTGAGGAAGAAATTCAGCCATTAGTATTCCAATCCCAATCCCAAAGGGTACTGCTATTATTATTGCATAAAATGTTACGATAAGTGAACTTAATAATAAATTAAATGCTCCAAATTGTTCATTCTTTGGATTCCATTCATTATCAAATAAAAGCTCTCCAATCTGCACAAAACTTGACATGACTGGTAAAGCTTCAATGATTAAATATAAAGTGATAAATAATGTCAATAAACTTGCGAAAATTGCCATTACAGCAAGAAAATATTTCACTCCACTATTCATTCCTCTTCTTAGCTTTAAAGATTTTGAATCTGAATGTTTTGATGTTAATTCCTTGAAATCATCCACATCATTCAATTGTATAGTATCTTCATTGTGCTCTGTGTCATTTTTTTTCCTTTTTCGTATCTGCATGGTTATACATCTCTTCTAGTGAAGTAGCTTTGATATAGTAACTTGAATTTATAAAAAAAAGAGAAAGAGTAAATTCTCTCTAGTTTCCTTTCTTTCTTCTATGTATAGCTAGAGCAGTTATACCAATAGCTAGAGGTATAGCAATAAATCCAAAGGAGGTGGATAATCCTTCAGTTGGGTCATAATCCTCTGTATATTCTCCAACTGGAATGTATCCAGTGTAATATACAATTGATTGACCTTCATAAGACATAATGAAGTCAATGAATTCCTTTGCTAGACCAGCTGGTTCTCCATCAGTAATCATGTAAAGAGGTCTACTAACAGGATATGAATCATCTCTAACTGTTGTTACGCTTGGTGCTACTGCTCCAGAACCATCATCTACAGAAACTGCTTTGATGGTTTCATCAACATAACCAAGGCCACCATAACCAATTGCATTAACTTCAGTTGCTACAACTTCAAACAATTGACTAGTTGAAGCATATTGACCATATGCATATAGGTTGCTTGCGTTTACTTCTTGTTTTGCTAGAAAGAATTCGTTGAAATAATCATGAGTTCCTGAACTTTCATCTCTTTCAAGAACCTTAATTCCATCTAAAGCAAGTGTGATTCCTAAAGTTGACCATGTAGTAATTGTTCCATTGTAGATGTCTGTGATCTGTTGTTTTGTAAGTTCGTTAATTGGATTATCGGGGTGAATAATTATAACAATACCATCTTTAGCTATTGTATGGACTCTTAACACAACACCACTAGAATTTGATTCAGTGATTTCAGATTCTTTGGGATAACGGGAAGCATCTGCTATATCACATTGACCGTTGATTAATGTAGCAATTCCTGCTCCAGAACCTGCACCACCTACTGTTACAGTTATATCTGAATTTATTTCTTGGAACCTAGCTGAAGCTAAGTTGGCTATAGGATAAACAGTGTTTGATCCTTCAATTACTAGGGTTTCTGCAGCAAAAGCAAAATTGCTTACTACTAAAATACCTAGAACAAGTATTCCGAATATTGTTGCTTTTTTTTTCATTAGCATCATGATGTCATGGTCTACGTTTTTACTTAACCATTATCGACATATTCTATGCTCTGAATTCTTCTCTATATATTATATATAGTAAGGAACAAAAAGAAAATATGACTTTTATACTCATATTGAAAATGTATTGTACGTATTATTATCCTATTACTAGAGTATTATGAAAACTTGAAATAGGACAATGATATTATTATCTGGTAAAGAGATGAATTGAGGAAAATATTGTGGATTTCAAATTAGCTCTAGAGAGTGTTCAGAACACTATAGGTAACTTTAGAGATGTGGCTCAATTTAATCAAACTTATATCAAGCCAAACATCATTTATCGTTCCGCAACGCCGATTCCCCATCAATCTCCTGAACTTCTATTAAACCTTAAAGGAATTGGAATAAATAGCATAATTGATCTTCGTTCTGCGGTAGAAATTGGTTATGCTTCTTACAATGACACTTTTCTTCACAATTTCAACTATTTCTGGGTCCATTACGATATCTCAATGCCTCCCGAAGTTTTAGTGCAAGCAGGCGTAGATACCTTGCCTTTCTACAAACAATTTGTATGGTACTCACTATTTCGTAACAAACCCCAAATTCGAAGATTAATCAATGTTATTTCTAGACCTGAAAATATGAATTTTGTTATGCATTGCCATGCAGGTAGAGATAGAACAGGAATATCTTCGGCAATACTTCTCCTCCTACTCAATGCTCCTGAGGAAAATATCATTCAAGACTATCTTGCTACAGATGAGTTTACTCAGGCTGGAGATATGGAATTCCTAATAGAACAAATTGAAGATCATGGTGGCATAGAGAAATATTTGGTAAGTTGTGGAATTGAGCAAAAAACCTTAGAACGAATTAAGGAAAGACTTCGCCCATGATAAAGGGAAGAGTACTAGAAGCAACCTTTGACGATTTACATTATAACTTAGCTCTAGAAGAAGCTATCTTTTCTAATCTTCCAATTTCTAATTATCAAATGACTGTTCGTTTCTGGCAAAATCCTAAGTCAGTTGTTGTAGGAAGGGGGCAGAATCTGAGTCAAGAAGTTGATAATACATACTGTTTACTAAATAACATTGAAATTGGACGAAGAATGTCTGGTGGAGAGGCTGTTTTTCATGATGGTGGAAATCTTAACATTAGCTTCTTCATTAATCGGAGCAACTTTCCAGATTTAGATGACACTGATCAGCTTAGTGGGTTTTTCACCAAACTGATTATTGATTCTTTAGTTGATCTTGGTTTTACAAATATAGAGAAAGAAGGTTCTTCTAATATTTTATACCAAGGCAAGAAAGTTTCTGGATCTGCTGGTTATTTGAAAAAAGGATGGTACTTGCACCATGCTACTCTACTCTTTGATTCTAATCTCACACATATAGAGAGTAGTCTCTTATCAAAAACAGCTGAATCTACAGATAAGAGTGAAAGTAGGTATTTTCCATCAATAAATCTGCCAATCAAGAATCTGCGAGCATTGAAGAAAACTATAACCCGAAAGTTAGAAGAGAAAATTGATGTGAAATTTGAACAAAGCTTCCTTTCGAATTCTGAGAAAGTGTTAGCGGATAAACTCAGAACTAGCGTTTATAACAAAGATGTATGGATACAAAATAAGCGAAGAGAGTAAAAAACTTACTTCTCAAAAGCTCGTAAAAGCTATTTTAGTGTATTAGAAAGTTTATTAAAGGTCTGAAGTTGGGTAGGCTTGAAATGTCCGTATTAGCTTTAAACAAAGTAAAGCAGAAATATTTCTTTACATCAGAGATTGATGTAAAGCAAAAACCTAGTAGTTTTCCCGGACATTTCACACGATATGATTTAGAATTAAGAGAATTAGAAACTCAAGCTAGAGAATTTCAGAAACTAGCAACAAGACTCTTTTCAGAAGGGCATCACTCAATTTCAAATGACATATTGCATAGGCGGGAACAAATCCTTGCTCGTCAGGATGAAGTTAAGTATATTCTATCAATCTAAGCATAGTTTAGAAACCAATTTCGATAATTCTTTAATTGCATAGTTTTATAACTATCGGTTAGCTGTTCTACTTTAACAGTAATTAAATAAAATAAGGTGAAAAAAAATTACAGAATTTTGCACAAAATGTGGATCTCAACTAGCCGATAAAGCAGATTTTTGCCACAAATGTGGTTCAAAAATCGAGCTGGTTAAAGGTGTTCTTACTGCTATGCCTATTGAATCAAAAACTCCTTCCCAACCAAAGGTGGAATATGATAATGGAAAACCTAAACGACGCCGAAAAGTCATTCTAGGATTATCTGTGGGTATAATAGTTGTCATAATAACTCCAATAATTCTTTTTAGCATTCTTGGTGTTATTAATTATCAACACATTGGTACATACAGCTATGATGAAACATCAATGGAATATACTAATCTGAATCTTACTATAAATAACAAAGTTGGTTCAATTGAAATTTTCTATGATAACACACTGACAAAACCATTTGAGGCTATAGTTGAAGTATATGGTAGAGACGATTCATCTCTATTGGATGCGATGAACTTTACGACTACGTATCTAAATAATGATACGATGGAAATAAGCTTTTATTCAGGAGATTTTGATTTCTTCTTCTGGGATAAAAAGGTGTTTACATACGATATCTCCGTTTATATCAACCCCGCAGTAACTGCTGACATTTTCGTTGAAGCAAGTACCGGAAGTGTATCCCTATCGACTGAAGCCATTGACAGTTTAGTTATAGCAAGTATTGATTTACAGTCTGATACCGGAAGTATTGATCTTGATATGAGAAACTCTGTCAATTCAACATTGAACGGTTTAAACCTTATAACAGACACTGGACGAATAGATGTTGACTTAGGTGTAAGAACAGCTTTAAATGATTCTTATGCGTTAATTGATACAAAAACAGGTAGCGTTGATTTCAGGTTTATTGATCTAATATCTATTGATAACATGACATGGGATATTAATACAAATACAGGATCAATTAATATGGTAATATCGCAAAACATCGTTTACCCATTCCAATTCTTAGCATTTTTCGATGTGGATACATCTACTGGAAGTATAACAGTTGATTTCTTCTTTAATGCTACAATTGGATATCAGTTTTATGGTTCAACAAGTACTGGAAGTGTAGATATACTCGGAAATGAAAATGGCTACTCCTCTTCAAACTATGGTACAGCAGGAAATCTCTACGATTTCGAGTTGATTACAGATACTGGAAGTATAACAGTTATTGAAACATAATTCCCTTTTTCTTTCTTTTTTTAAAATCCTGTTTTCGTAAGACAATTTTATATAAATTACAGTTGGATATCATGTAATGCATGAATTAATATCATACTTCAAGGAGAAATTACTTGAAGAATATAAAGAGCATATAGATTTGATTGTAGTTTATGGTTCATACGCAAGAGGGACTTTCAATGAATTTTCTGATGTTGACGTGTTTGTCCTTGTAGATGCAGAAAAAAGATATTCAGGTATTACCTCCCTACCCTGGAATTTTAGGTATAAGAATATTGGAGTAGACTGTTGGGAGAGCGTCTGGAGTCAACAAGAAGAAAATATAGAGTCTATTAAGAATAGTTATTTCTTGTTTCCAATTGGAGGAATACTAGATTGCGATGTCATTTACTATAGAGATGACAAAACATTAGCGAGATTTAGGGATTTACAGGAAAATGTTCGAAAAATTATTGCTGATGAAGAAGAGAATTTGAGATTAATAGAAAAACATTACAATCTTTCTGATGGTTTTCAGAATATCATGAAAGCTCAAAGGAAGGGTGATTTACTAAATGCTAGAATGAGCATTTGGCATACAGTTTTTCATATGATTACTGCTCTTGCTCGTTTAAATAACACTTACTATAAATACAATTGGGGAAGAAATTTAAATGAAGCATGTTCTCTAAAGTTTTTACCTAAAGACTTCGAATCGAAGGTAAATTGTCTAGTCCAAACTGATGATCTTTCTCAAGCACTGAATATTATATTGGATTTAGATGAAGAAATTAAAATGATGATCAAAAAGAAAACAGAAGAGATTCTCAAACCAGAAAGAGAAAAAATAAATGTTGATGAAGAGCACATTGGGATTGTTGAATATCTCAACAAAATGCGTTCCTCGTGCAAAAATCGTAATCTTCTTTCACTCTCTTATGAAGCTTCAGAGTTACAGCTAATGGTCGCTAAAATGATTGCATTTTTGGAGGGGACAATTGATAAAAGGGAGATTTATGTGCCGTATTCTATTATAGAGAAAGATTACAAAATGCAAGAGTTACCAGATTTTAGTCCAATAATAACGCGAGGAGATTTAGACGAAATGACAAATGCAATTGAGATATTTGAAGAAAAAATAGATTCGTATTTGAAAGATAAATCATCTAGTTACAACATCTCTAATTTTGATGAATTAAAAAGCGTTATAGAGAGTAAAATAAGCTCTATGAAAAATTCATAATTCATCAAGAACGTCTTTCACAATTGAAGCAGCTAATTCAACTGCCCCAGTGCATGTCAATCTTCTTTCTGGGTTTTCTTTATCAACTGAACCATCGGGTAGAATGAATTCAGCTAAAATCTCTCCACAATTCGAGGTCTTAAATTTGTTATTGAAAGAGTCTTTAAATTTGCGAAAAACAGCTGATTTATCGTCTTTCTCTAAATCCTTTTTACTCATCAGTATACCTAAAACTGCTAACCCCCCGGTGACCGCACCACATATGGATCTTTCTCCCATGCCTCCTCCAAAGCCAAGCATTGCATTGTGAACTGTTTCTATGCAATCATTTTGCTTATAGAATTCAAGAACTCCACATGCTACTGCTTGGGCACAATTGCTCTCCTGGTTCCAGTACTGGGCTACTTCATTAGTTATATTTGACATACGGAAACAGAAAAAGCACATGATATATTAAGAATTTCCCTTCTTGCAAAAATAGCTGTAAAGGAAATTAAATCAAGAATTGATTGAACTCCTTTAAGATAAATGTTTAGTCTCATTAAATCCTTCCATTTTGTATGTTCCATCAGGTTTCAATTGTATATGTGTAATGGAACAAGGTTTGACGAAAAAGCTATAGAATTGAGAAGGGTCGGTTCGTGTCAAATAAACAAATATTAAGTTAATCACAGCTCCATGACTGACTAATGCAACATTCTTCTCTTCTTGTTTTTGTAATCGCTTGAATAAACGATGGATCCT
>DAOVER010000063.1 GCA_030668875.1 Candidatus Heimdallarchaeota archaeon | reverse complement strand
TGTCGGAGTAAATGCGCACTCCCTTCCTTCCTTCCCCAATCATGATCCTCATGATTCTTCCCCTCAACGCACGTGAGGGGACCCACTTAAACGACGGTTAAACCGCCTCTGGCAAGTTTAACCAAGTTTCATAACGTGCGTAATCATCATTATTGTTGCACATATTGTTAGTAACATCAGAATTAACAGACCAGTAAAGCAGGATGCCATCGTTGTTATAGCTACAAAAGTTGTTAGAAACAGTAGAACTGCCAGAAGAGTCAAGATAGATGCCATAAAGGTTATTGTTGCTACAAGTGTTGTTGGAAACAGTTGAACTAACAGAATCCCCAAGATAAATACCATATTCACAGTTGTTGATACAAGTATTGTTGGCAACAGTAGAACTGCTAGACTCGTAAATATAGATACCTCTTAAGTTATTGTTGTTGCAAGTGTTGCTAATGATAATTGCTGTACCAGCAGCTACATTATCGATATAAATGCCATAATCATTTGCGTTAACATAGCAATTATGAACAACGAAATATTTTGTTGTACCAGATATATGAATACCAATAGTATCTGTTGTTGTAATGTTATACCCTTCAATAAGATAAGGATCTTCAGCTGTTCCTGAACCGGGAAAAACCGCAAATCCAATATCAGAAGTAATTGATATCGAAGCATGTGGGATAAGTGGGGGGTCAGATGGAGGGTCAGATGGGGAGCCATCAAGAGGATAGAGATCAATAGAACCAGCAGAACCATCAATAGAATAAGAACCGGTTCCTGACCAATCATTGTAGTAATTACCTTCCAAAGCTACAGTATCATACCAGTAGTTGTTAGCTCCACTATCTATTGCTTGGGAAGTTCCGCCTAGATTATTGTCTACAAAGGTATTATGATGAACAAGATTATTATCAGAATCTAAATATAAGTATACTCCATAGTTTTCATTTTCTTGTAAGAGATTGTAAGTAACAACACAAAAATCAGACTCTTCAAGAGAGATGCCATACCAGTCGTTGTTGCTACAAGTGTTGTTGGCCACTGTAGAACTATCAGAATCCCTAAACCAGATACCATATTCGTTGTTGTTGCTACAAGTATTGTTGGCAATAGTAGAACTATCAGAATGTTGAAACACGCCAATGCCATAGTTGTTATTGTTACAAATGTTGTTTATAACAGTGGAACTAGCGGAAGCCCAAAGCATGATCCCATTTACATTGTTGAAGTTACAGGTGTTGTTTACAACAGTAGAACTAGCAGAAGACTCAAGCCAGATGCCATAAATGTTATTGCTACAAGTGTTGTTGGAAACGGTAGAAGAACCAAAATTGGAAAGATAGATGCCATAAATGTTATTGCTACAAGTGTTGTTGGAAACAGTGGAAGAATCATAAGAGGAAAGAAAGATGCCCATGTCGTTGTTGTTGATCATGTTATTCTCGATAGTTGCTGTTCCAGAAGCTACATTATAGATACGAATACCATAGCTTAATGCATCTACATAACAGTTACGAACAACGAAATGTTTCGTTGTACCCTCAATATAAATTCCACTTGCACTCGGTGTCGTAATATTGTATCCTTCAATAAGATAAGGATCTTCTACTATTCCTGAACCAGGAAAAACTAAAAAACCACTATCAGAAGTAATTTCAATAGAATCATGTGGAATCAGAGAAGAGCAAGATGGTGGGTCATGAGAGACGTTTGTAGCATTTACTTTCATATTAGAGGACATGCTTATTACAAAAATTAATAGTATAACACATACAAATTGTCTAATTGAGGCTTTGGACTGTTTTAATGGATTTTTCATATTTTAACCTACAAAGATATTAAATATAGGCATAAATCCGATTTATGAATTATAATTCTATTGTTAGAAGTCAGAGGAATCCCATTGAAAATGATACAGCTTCAAAGTGAATAGAAAATTCAATAAATCCGCTAAATGGTGAAAAGAACTCATCAAATCTTCTGAAATATTTATTCTTCTCTTATCGTTATTTGATTCTTACAAAAAACTATCTTTCTTTTTATATCAAAACCTACACTTTCTCTTAACTAGTATTATATACTACTCGAATTTGTTAAAACAAAGAGTGTTAGATAATGGTTCCCAAACCCACAATTAAGGTATCCGTCCGGAATTTAGTTTCTTACGTTTTACGTAAAGGAGACATATCTGTGGGATATTTCCAGCGTTCTCGATTAGCGGAAGGAACAAAGGGTCATCAGTATGTTCAAAAGAAGAGAGGACCCAAGTATAGAAAAGAAGTTTCTGTAAAAGAACTAATTGAGAGAGACAAATGCATATTACATTTAGGGGGGAGAATTGATGGTATTTTCGAGGAAAATGGTCAGACGTTTCTCGAAGAAATTAAGACTACTCAAAGAACTTTGTCAAGCATTAAAGAAAAATCCAATGAGAACTATTGGGCTCAAGCAATTTGCTATGGGTACATTTACTCTAAACAAAATAATCTCAAAATAATTAACATACAACTCACTTATTTCAACTTAGACACAAAGAAAACCAGATCCTTCGTTAAAACATATAGACTAGATGAACTCAAAACAAAATGTCTAGATTTAGTTGACAAATATTTAGGGTGGGCATTCTCTGTTTTCAAATGGCTTGAAACTAGGAATAAGAGTATAAAGACGGTTAAATTTCCATTTCCTGCATATAGAAAGGGTCAAGATAAGATGGTTAAAGTAACAACTGACGTGCTAAAAAACCAACAGAAGCTCTTCTGTCAAGCACCAACTGGCATAGGCAAAACTATAGCAGTTCTTTATCCTGCGATTAAATCATTAAATAATGGTTTAGATTCCAAAATATTCTATCTTACAGCTAAAACAACTACACGTTTTATAGCTGAAGAAACACTTTCTATTCTCAGAAAGAAATCACTTAAACTCAAATCAGTTACAATAACGGCTAAAGCGAAAATTTGTTTTAAAGAGAAAGACAATTGTGACCCAGTTTATTGTGAGTATGCACGAGGGCATTTTGATCGAGTAAACAATGCAATCGAGGACATCTATTCACAAGATTCTTTTACAAGAGAAAATATTGAGAAATATGCAAGAAAACATCAAGTGTGTCCTTTTGAATTTTCTTTGGATTTAACACTGTGGAGTGATTGTATCATATGTGATTATAATTATGTTTTTGATCCTCGAGTTTATCTCAGGAGATTCTTCTTAGAGGATAAGGGTGATTTCACCTTTCTTATCGATGAAGCTCATAATCTAGTTGACAGATCTAGAGAGATGTTCTCAGCAGATTTAATGAAAAAACCAATTTTAGATTTGAGAAGAGCAACCAAAACAGATGTTCCAAAATTATCTTCTTTATTGAACAAACTTAATCAACATATGATTGTAGCAAGGAAGATGTGTGAGAAAAATGGTACATATTCTCATGTGCAAAAAGATCTACCGTCTAAAGAGTTCATTGCTGATTTAAGGAAATTTTCTCGAGATGCTGAAGTATGGTTAGAATTAAACATTTATTCCAGCTTTCGAGAGAAATTGTTGGAGTTCTATTTTGAAGCAAGAAACTTCCTGAGAGTTGTTGAGGATTATGACCAACGATTCCTTACCTATTTCAAGAAATACAAAAATAATGTGAGAATTAGGCTTTATTGTTTAGATCCATCAAAATTATTGAAAAAAGCATTAAAAAAAGGAAAAAACGCTATATTCTTTTCTGCTACACTAACACCTGCAAGTTATTTCCAAGAATTACTTGGAGGAGATAATAATTCAGCAAAACTACTACTAAATTCACCATTCCCTAGAGAAAATCTCGGATTATACATTGCTGATTATGTTTCTACAAAATACACAATGAGAGAATATTCATATGATGAAATTGCAAAACTTGTAGGAGTGATAGCAAAAGGTAAAACGGGTAACTTTTTGATATTTTTCCCATCTTACGCTTACATGGAAGAGGCATTCCAACATTTCCTTAAACTTAATGTAAAGGCGAAGATAATCAAACAAACCCCTGGAATGACTGAAAATGAAAGGGAGATTTTTCTCAATGAATTCTCCAAATTTGGTAAAAAATCCCTGATTGGTTTTGTTGTTATGGGAGGGATATTTGGTGAAGGAATAGATCTTATTGGAGAGAAACTTTCTGGAGCTGTGATAGTGGGAGTGGGATTACCTAAAGTGGGTCTGGAACAAAATCTTCTAAAGGAATACTTTGATAAGAAAAATGGGAAAGGATTTCTCTTTGCATACACTTATCCAGGTATGAATAGGGTTCTACAAGCAATTGGAAGAGTAATTCGAACAGAAACGGATAGAGGAGTAGTGTTACTAATTGGAGACAGATACTCATCTATAACATATGAGAGACTGTTTCCAAAGCATTGGGATAGTGTTCCAAGAATCTCTGGAAAAGAAGATTTAATGAGAAAAATTAAACGATTTTGGGAATAAGTATACAAAGAAAAAGAAGATCTCACAATTCTCCTTGCAAATAACTAGTTATAGTTTTCATTTGATCTGTTTTGATAATCTGTTTGATTAATGTTTCAAAAGGTTGTTCTATATTATCACCAAATTTAGCAGAAGTTTCAATGTATGGAACATCAAAACCACTCCATAAACCTAATTCTTTAGCATAGGTTTCTCCATGGTCAGATGGAATAGTTTTGTACAATGACCCTCTCAAATCAGATTTATTTCCAATTAGAATCATTGGAACTTTTTTATTTCCATTATTTTTCAGTAGTTCCATAATCCATCGTGGGATGTTTTCATATGTATCTTTTCTTGTTATATCATAGACTAGTAAAGTTCCCTTAGTTCCTCGATAAAATCCTTCTCTAACAGCTTTGAAGCGCGGTTGACCTGCAAGATCCCATATAATCATATTGACAGTGAGATCAAATACTTGCATAGTTTTGGTAGCAAAATCAGAGCCTAATGTAAGACTATAATTTCCCTCAAAAGTCTCACCTAAGTAAGAACGACGAATGGAAGTTTTTCCTACAGCTCCGTCACCAATCAAGGTGATTTTGTATGTTTTATCGATTTTCATTTTCATCAAACAAATTAGTCTAATAATATGATACTCATTCATCAGTTATAATCATTTTGGTTATATAATTTACAACTAGACATACCCACAACACCGATAAACACAAAGTGCTTGGAATACAATTTCACGCTTTTTAAATCCCGACAATAAATATTATTTTTAAATTATGCTTAAAATGAACAAAAAATAGCACGACACTAGTTCTGCATTACACAATGTATAACCCTAGGTTAAAATAACTAGAAAAATATTATACCAAAAGATTATTTTCGCTCTCTTAATCTTTTCAACAAGAGCTCTCTTTTGAATTCCTTGCCATGAGCTTGATAAAACAGTTCAACTCCTTCATCTAATAATTTCTTCCAACTTTGGAAAACATCTTCAAGATTTTCAGCAACAAAAGGAAAATCTGTTTTACCTCTCAGTGGAAAGCCATGAGTTAAATCACCGATAAAGGCAATTTTAGAATTTAAAACAACAGAAATGGAACCATCTGTATGCCCTGGAGTGTGTAGAATTTTTCCTTTTATTCCGTATTCTTCCAGTGAATAATTGTCAGTAATAACAATATCTGGTTTTATTGGTGTAACAGATATTTTTCTCATTTGTTTGCCCATTAATTTCTCAAGAATTTTCCCCCACTTAGTGCGTAATGTTATTTTTCCACTCTTTCCTTTCTTCAACATCTCTTGATCATTTTCATGAACAATGATTTTTGCATTGGTTTTCTCTACGATTTTCGCGAGGCTACCAAAATGATCATAATGTCCATGAGTAACAACCACTAAATTAATCTCTTCAGGATTGATTTTCTTCTTTTTAAGAAAATTCCACAATTTTTGCTCTTTATTAGGATAACCAGCGTCAATAAGAACATAACCAGTTTCAGATTTAATCAAAAAACTCTTCATAAATCCTAGTTTAATTGTAAAGATATCACTCATTCTTATCACATGTTACTCTCCTAGCAGTATATTAAAACCTAGAGGTAAATTGTTACAATAAATCTGTTCAGCAGTTATATTTTAATATTCATTTCCGATATAACTTGCTCATGAATAAATTTGAATTACCATTAAAACATGTCACTGTTCTAACAGATGGGGCCATTCTAACTCACATAGGAAAAATGGAGCTCGCTAAAGGTGAACAGATTGTCACTTTAACAAAACTATCAGAGCACTTAGATAGTGATTCTGTTAGAGTTAAAGGGAAAGGGAAAATTACTCTTATTGACGTGGCCCCTCGCATAGAATATTTAGAGATTGAGGATAAAGATGTTAGTGAAATTGATCACAGAATTAAGAAAATCGAGAAAAAAATTGTTGCTAAAGAAAGAGAAAAGAGTGTCATTGAGATTTCAATGACTACTCTAGATGAGACAATACAAGAGATAGGTAGAGGATTTGGGGAATGGGGTCTTAGAAAAGGCCTTACAGCTGCTGATTTTGACAGTTACTATGCCTATTACCAGAAAGGAGCAAGAACAGAAAAAGCTAAAGAAATAAAGCTCGAAAATGAGATAGAAGATTTACATGAAGAAGTCAAAATCCTCAGAGCAAAGAGAAATCAACTTTCACACTCAGATTCTCAATTTTATGAGGTCGACATTACCTTGGATGTCCAAACTGCTGGTTCAATTAAATTAGAAGTTGGTTACTCAATTAGTCAAGCTAGATGGGATCCATTGTACATAGTTGATCTTCTAAAAGAAACAGCTTCTGTTCAGAGATTAGCTAAGATATTCAATTTCAGCGGATTTGACTGGAAAAACGTTAACATAATCGTAACAACTGGAACAAGAAAACCAGTATCAATTGACACAGTATCTCCTTTCTATCTAAGACTTGCGCCATTATATTCTCCAAGAGTGAAGAAGAAGTCAAGAGCTGCTGGGGGAGCAGTTATAAAATCAGCTAAGATGGCTTTAGATGATTTTGCAGAAATGGAAGAAGTACTAGCTCCTGGAGCACCAGCTCCTGCTGCTGAAGCACCTGCGATGGTTTATCAAGAAGGTGAAATATCTATATCGCAAACTGGTCATCAAAGGTTTGAATTAAGCGGAAAACATGCTATACCATCCGGTAATACTCCAAAAACTTTACACTTAGATCACTTTGATCTTAAATTGGAGAAATCTTATTACTGGAGTTCAACTCAGCCAAAACTCATTATGACACATGAACTTGAAAACGACCAATATTTCCTGTTACCTGGAAATGCCAAAGTGTTCATAGCAGGTGAATATATCAGTCAAAGCTATCTTGAAACCATTCATCCTAAAGAGAAATTTACACTTGGAATTATTGAAAGCTATGACCTTAAAATCGATAAGAAACTTGTACATCGAGAGGTTCAGAAGAAAGGTTTGATTAAAGGCAAACGCGAGATGGACTTTGGTTATGAGATTAAGATCCAGAATCAAGTAGAATCTCCTTGCAAACTCAAGTTAATTGATAGATTCCCACATTCCTTAGATGAGAATATTGATGTTGAGATTAATGACCTAAATATTGAACCTAATGAGAAAAATCAAGGAGTTTATGAATGGGAATTTGAACTTAAAAAAGAAGAGGAAATAAAAATAATTTTTGATTATAGTGTTAGATATCCTCCAGATAGAAAACTTCAGCCTCCTCTTTAATATCTTTTTTTCTCTCTTCTTATGTATTCCTTTTTTAGAAGGTTACGTATCCCAACAACAAAATATAAGAATGAATCTATATCAATTCTCTCAAATGCCCAATGCAGGTCGCAAAGTTAACCTTGAATCTTGTCTTATTGAAGATGGAATTTATGTAATAGAAGATCTCTGCGTTGATTATTTTAAGAAATGTGATTTTAGTACAGATTATAAAATTGATGCTGTCTGTACATCTGGTTTAGTGAAACTTTTCTGTGGATATTTCAAAGGTAAATATGGAATTATAGAGATAGAAGGCGTTGGTTTGTATCCTGGAGAGTTAGAAGATATCCAAAATAGTTTATTAGGAACACTACAAGAGAAAGTAAAATCTATCCCAAGACAACAAGGTTTGGAGATTTTTAACTTTGAAACCAGTCCTGGAAGGGTTGTATTACGATTCTATGCTTGTAGATCTAATCGTGAAAAATTTTCTGAGAGAGAGGATATTATAAGATCTGTCTACCAACTAGCACCTGCACTGGAATTTGTTGCTAATTACTTGATAAGGAGAACAGTAGGAAAATAGATTAAAGCGAGATTACTGCTTCTTTTGCTTCTTTTCCACTCATGTATTCAATGTCAATTCGTCCAATTATTATTTTTGAGACAGATTGTTGAGTTAATTGTTTTTCAATTAAGACATCTGGGTTTTCATCTAGTTTAAGCACCATGTTGATTAAAGCCTCTTTCTTCTCCTCAAAATCGTCAACAAATGACACTCTGCCCTTAAACTGAGTTGTTGCATAAAGATGGTCACAAGCACCTTGAATATACCCCTTATCAACAATGGCTTGTCCCCAAACTATATTGTTTTCTTTCAAGTAATCTATCTTTTTCCCTTCGCTAGCACAGTGGAAATATATGCAGTTCTTGTCAGGATCATAACCATGACTTAAACTTACAAGATATGGTTGGTTATCTTTGCATAAAGCAATGGTTATGTAAGCAACTTCCAAGAGAATTTTCTTCATTATTTTTTCGTCAGTAATTGCTTTTTCTTTTCTGCGAATACCTCTCATATAAGCATCTTGACATTTGTAATTAAAAATTTAGTGCATTAATGAAAGAAAAAAGTAAAAAAGAAAATAGAGCATTTTTACTCTGATATGGGGAAATATAAATCAAAATTTAATTCTGATTCATCCGAAATTGTTGGATCTTTACTGTGTTCCAAGCATTGATTTTTCCCAAATTTGTATTTCTTACTTTCTTTCACCCATCTATAGAGATCTTTCCATGTTTCACCTAGTGTTTGTACACCTATGCAGCTTGTTACGACGTATAAGCCACCAGGAACTTCTTTAACTGTGATATTCTCTTCTTCTTTAAAATCTTCATCTATAGTAATCCAGAATTCATAGCCGTACGGGTTTTCTTCATTGACGATGAAATCCCCTGTTTCTTTATCGTACTTAGGATCAGGATTATTGAATCCGTAAACCTTGTGTTTTTCTGGATTTTTGAGCACACCTTTCGGATTAGCCCAAGAGCTTAATTCTGCAGATGCTTTTGTTTCTGGATCTCCCAAGAATATTCCCATTGCATGGAATGAAACAACTCTAAGAGGGGGTAATTTAACGATTCGATATTTGTCAGTGTTTTCCATTTTTTGTTCACCAATATTATATGTATATTTGCTTATGATTCCTTCATAACGCAACCTTAGGGTTTCAAGTCTATCCTGTTCTCGAACCTTCATGTCAAGAAATGACTTAGCTGAAGAATTGATGGTAATTTCGATAGCTACTCAACACCTAGTTATTCAAGCGATGAATATAACGTGTCAATTAAGTATATATCATTAAATGTTAATGGATCAGGGGTGCTGAAATATCACGTTATATTGTACTTTGAAAATATAACACGCATATATCCTTACATACAATTGCAATTTTCAGCTGTTGTTCCTTGGTTACCTAACTGGTATGATGTTGTAATATTCGTATGCGTAATCTTCTTCATATTCTTTAAATGGGATGAAAAAACACTTCAACTCTCGTCAAACTTGAAGAAAGGAGATGATTAGATGTCTATAGATGAGCATGATGAAGATATTCTCTTGAAAAAATGGAGGGCACAATTGTCTAAAGGGATTCTAGAATTTCTCGTGCTCATCTTACTAAAAAAGGAAAGATATGGGTGGGATATTTTACAATTAGTCAGATCTTTGCTACCTTTAACGGAACCTCCTTTAACAGATGGAGCAATTTACAATGTCTTAACAAGATTAAAACGAAAAAGCTTGGTGACCTACCAAAATAAGACTGTTGGAGGAAGAGTTAGGACATATTATAGTCTTTCTGAAAAAGGACAAGAACTGCTTCTAGTTATGAAAAAAGATTGGGAACAGCTATTCGCCTCTATTTCTGAAGCTGGGGAATTATTTGAAAAATGATTAATAGTTCGAATGTCCAGTACGTTCAATTATTTCATTTTGAAGTTTTTCCCCTAGATTAATAAAGTAATCACTGTATTCCGCTAAACGAACAATCGGATTTCTATATTCTTCAAAATCTAAGGAAAAGATGGAACTCAAAAATATAAATCTAGACATGTTTAAGAACAAATAGAGGCAATTTACTAGTTTAAAGAATATGTTTTTTAGTTGATAATTTTTCTGGTGAGATATGAAAAAGGGATTAAAAATTTTCCTGATTATTTTTACAACAGTAATTATCTTAGTTGGAGCATTTGGTGGAACGCTATTTTACTCCTACAAGAATGTTATATATTCAGTAGATGATACTACAGTAACATCAAACATTACGGAATTATTATTTGATTACACTGGTTTTATTGTTTCAAAAACCCATTTAGAAATATCCAATGGTGGATTATATGAGTTTCAAAACATTGTTGTAAAAATTAAAATTTACGGAGCTAATTTCCTCATAAGTAGCTTGAATGGTCTTCTATTGGGAGAAGGTGTTAATAACCTTGGAGATATTAAACCTGGATCAAACTGGTCTGGAGATATAGAAACTAATATCACAACAGAGATTGTTTTATTAGCAATTCAAGATGGAGACTTAGAAATAGAGATAGGGATAAGTTTAGTAATTAACTTCTATTTATTCAAACACAGCTTTGTCTATAATACTACCGAGATAGTTGCGTGGGATTCTCCTTTTGGGATATAACTACCTCATTATTTTCTCTTTTATAGTTTTTTTAAAAAGAATAATCAATTGTTAACTAAACCCACCTTGGTAACAGTTTAAAAGAATGGGTTACGGAGGGTATGTGATTAAACATGAAACCCAAACGTAACCTGGTAAAACTTAGAAAAATTGTAGTTAAAAAGGCTTTGAATGGCGAAAACATTACCCATCTAGCTAGAGCGTTTATGGTCAGCAGGAAGTTCATCTATAAGTGGATGAAAAGACATAGCGAGGACCCTGAAGGGGAATGGTACAAGGAAAGATCCTCGCGACCCAAGACGATCAAGGGGAAAGTGACAGAAGAAAAGAAGGAGCGTATTCTCGCTCTCAGGAGAGCATATGGCTTCAATATAGTGAAAATAGCCTATATCCTAACACTCGAAGGGATAAACCTTTCTCACACGACTGTCTGGAAGACGCTCCAACAAGAGGGGGAGGAGAAGTGGAGAACGACAAAGAAAGCTTACAAGAGGGTGAAAAGGTTCGAACGAGAAGAACCTAACGATCTCTGGCAGATAGATATCAAGGGACCCTTCTGGGTAGAAGAACAGGGACAGCATCTTCACCTTGTAAGTGTTATTGATGACCACTCACGGTTCTGTGTAGGAGCAAAGTTCTTCCCCCGTCCTGTTAAGACCTGGGACATCCTCCATCTCTTAGACCAGGCTATGCAAACCTATGGCACTCCCCGTCAGATCTTAACAGATAATGGTGCCATCTTCCACCCACAAAGAGGAGGGACAAGTTCCTTCACCCGATGGTGTAAGACGAATATTATCGACCATATCCGAGCACGAGTGTATCATCCCGAAACTTGTGGTAAAGTCGAGCGTCTCCATGGTACAATCATCAGAGAGATGAAGAGGTTAGAATTAACTTACTGTAATGCTGACCTCCGTCGTTATCGTGACTATTACAACTTCTCCCGCCCCCACCAAGGAATAAACCTTCAAACTCCTGGTGAAAGATTTATGAATGTGCCCTTGACTCTCTCTATACCCTCAAGTGTAACCCATGTCTGTTGAGTTAACACTACCTCTAGTATTCTCCAAAGGTTTATATTATTTGAAAAGCGATTATATAATTACAAGTATTCTTTGGTTAAGAATTAGCTTAGGTGAGAAAAGATGAGAAATTCAAAAAAAATGATTTTGCTAGGAGTATTCTTCTCCTTAATTATTCTAAGTTCTTTGAACTCAAACAACATAGTAAGAGGTCAAGAATATAGTTATTCATTGCTTTTAGTCCCTGATGTTACTTATGATTGGAGTGTAACCACACTGGCTGTAGTTGGATCAGATACTAACGCATTCTTAGATTATGGAGATGAAACGATTCATCAAGGAGACAAGTTGACAGCAACGATACTTTTAGATGTAAATGAATCAGCAATAGGAGATCCTCTTCAACTGTTCAACACTTCAAATGTATGGGTTGAATTTTCCCTTAACGACGTAAACCAATCTACAAATGTAGATGACATTGGTATATTTGATTTATCTTGGATGGATTTAGGGGATTATTACTTCTTGGAGCCTACATTATACACAAATTCAACTGGTGTCTATGACAATTTTCTGATTTACCACAATGGTTATTCTGAAAAAGATGAGGAATCAAGAAAAGAAACTAATGAATATGCATTCTATGAACTTAAAATTAAGAAAGTTGTTACTTCTACTAAACTAAGTACGAATACTTGGACAATTAAGATTGATTCTTCTGAAGATGAAACAGTAGAAAACTTCAGAAACCCAGACAATTGGTTCAAAGAGCATACTACTGAAACTTTGGTTGCAGAACTACGATTTAACAGAGAAACAGGGTTAGTAACATATTTGCAATACACTTTCAACTGGAATAGAATTCTTGAAACTGAGGGTTCTTTAGTTGATGACACTACAGCAGTTGACTTATTGATAGAAAGTACTCAGTTGCCAACCAGTGCATCTTATGAATGGTCCTTTGCTGTTGTTGGATTAGTAGTTTTTAGTGTAATAGTAATAATAAGAAGAAAACGAAAATAACTTCTTATCTTTTTTTTATTTTATATCATTAGATTGAAATTCTTTCTCAACTAAAGCAGCTTCTGCGGTTTTTCGAATGGTATAAGTTGAGATTCATCACGCTTTGGTTTGAATATTTGGAGCAATAGCGCTGATACAACAACAATAGCTACTCCAACCCATTCAAGTACGGATGGTCTTTCACCAAGAAAAATCAATGCGAGAATAGCTATTTGTACTAACATTGTATTGTTGATTATTGATATCTCAACAGCTTGCAGTTTCTGCAACACATTGTTCCATAAAGTAAATGCAAAAGCAGTGTTTACAAAACTCAACCAAAGAATGTATCCAATTGATGTTAAAGACAATACTGGGATCTCCTCAATAATTAATGCGGATACTAGCAAAACAATGGATCCAATCAACATACTAATGGTTGTAACAACCAATGGGTTAAATTCTTGAGCTTTATTAATAGCCCGTCCCATAATTGCCGACAACGCATTCGCAACAACTCCAACAATTGCAGCGATTAATCCAATGATACCCCATATTGATGATTGAATTTCTACAAATGGATAAAAGTACATTAAAGCGCCAGCAAGAGCAGTGAGAACGAACAGAACTTGGGCAAGATTGGGCTTTTCTTTAATAAGGAAAATGGCCAAAATCAATACTAATATGGGAGTAAAACTGAGAAGAAGGCTAACAGTAATTGTATCTTCAAGATAAAGAATAGCAACAAACTGGGCACCTTGAGTTAAAGAATAGAAAATCAGACCATAGAGAACCAATTTTAACCACCATTTTCGTGGAATGGTCGCTATAACTTTACGATTTTTGGGAGAAACTAATACAATAGTAACAAGAATTAGAGAGGCAATAAAGTAACGTAAACCTGCAAAGAAAAGAGGTGGAATCTCCTCCAAACCGAGTTTTATAATAGGCCAAGATGAAGACCAGAGAATTGTCACAAAAAATGCCTGAAAAATAGAAAAAGAGCGTGATTTGACAATTTCTGCGATTGGTTTCATACCTTAATCACATCTTGGGTGCAAATATCCTACAGACAATGTGTGCTTGAGGACAAAAGAAAATTGAGCTATAATATATAAATAATGCACTAAGATGAAGAGGGAAAAAGTGACACTAAAATTAGTAGAAGTAAACAAGAAGAGAGTAGGGCTGTGCAAATCAAGCACTTATAAGGATTAGCTGCTGTGTGGTGCAATACACAAACAGTATAATAAGTGCAGTAACTAGTAAAAGGTTGGAGCATTAGAGATAATACTCTATAATAAAATAGGTGGAAAATTTGGGAAAAAAAGTGATGCTTTTTACAGTAGTTATCCTTTCTAGCTTAGTTGTAATGAGCGTATACAATGCAAATAACACTTATGCAGGAGTTCAGCCAATAGCTAACTTAGTCTTCAAGACTAACGGCGGTGGAGTACGACCTGACTATGGTTTGTATATAGCTCAATACCTAAGAGAGATTGGTGTTGAAATAGAAGTTAAAGTCGAAGAATGGACAGTGTTCATTGGAACTTTAATGTTAACAAGAGACTTTGACCTAGGTGTAGTCGGTCTATCCGGCGGTGGAGCCTCACCAGATATGTATGATATCTATGGTGAAGACGCACGTTATGAAACTTGGTTAAACTTGCCAAAGGCGGTCTAACCGTCGTTTAAGTGGGTCCCCTCACGTGCGTTGAGGGGAAGAATCATGAGGATCATGATTGGGGAAGGAAGGAAGGGAGTGCGCATTTACTCCGACTACATTCCTGCCATTGCGCATCGTGCTGTATGGTTCAAACTTTATTAACTGAGGGGCAAGTGTTCAAACACTTGCGAACCATAAATATGGCGAGTTTTCGCCAAGCACTACCCATATATCAACACTTTCCTATATAAACTCGTAGAAAAATGGAAGAAAATTGGAGAGGTATTAACCATCACCACCTCAACATGCAA
>DAOVER010000078.1 GCA_030668875.1 Candidatus Heimdallarchaeota archaeon | reverse complement strand
AGATATCATATGCGGGGAAATGAGTATCAGAAAGATGAACAAACTTGAAAGGATAGGATTTCTCTTCCATAATTTTAACTGAATGTGTCTGATAGTCAGAACCTGCACTACAATTCAACTGTAGATCGAATAAACCTGCCGAGTTTATACTTGGTTTTACATTGAAGTACCACAAACCATCTTCATATTTCTCATTTAAAATATTTAAGAAAACAGTTTCACTTCCAGATTTGAGACAGAATTCCCAATCAGTAGTTGCAGATGTAGTATTTACAAGAACTGCAAAAGATTCATCGAAAATGATGATCTCAGGATAACCTTTATGAGGATAAGTAATGAAATTAATAGGTTGGGATACTAATGAATAACGTGGATAAGATGATTCGTTAAAATACTCCGTAGAAGATGTAGCATTATAATTTGTAAGGTTTGATGCTCCAAAATCATCATCGTCTAAAGTAGCAAAAGTCAGATTTAATAGATCATTCAGGAAAAAAGAATTAGACAGTAGAACAAATAGAATCGCCTGGAAAAGTAAAGTTTTTCTCTTCATTAAAGCTATATTAAATTGAAAGTCAATAAATCTTATGCTCAAAAATGTAACATAATCACCAACATATCGAAATTCAACAATTTTAACGTCTGATGCTAACATATATATTGGTGAATACTTTGATGTGAAGTAACTATTAATTTTCGAAGATGTTATTATGACAGAAGAAAAATTTACAAAAGAAGAATTGCTTGCAAGAGCACATAAACCTTCAGCTGATGCATTGAGGTTACACCCATTCTACAAAGGAAAGATACAAGTTGTTCCCAAATGTAGTATATGGGATTTCGATGCGTTTGGTGTATGGTATACTCCAGGAGTTGCGGCTAGTTGTAAGGCAATAAAAGAAGACCCCGCAGAATCTTACAGACATACAAACAGAGCAAATATGGTTGCAGTAGTCTCTGATGGAACTAGAGTTCTAGGGTTAGGAGATATAGGTCCAGCAGCAGGTCAACCTGTTATGGAAGGAAAAGCGCTGTTGTTCAAATATCTAGGTGGTGTTGATGCAGTACCATTAAGCATTGACACAAAAGATCCTGATGAAATAATTAAGTTTGTTAAATTAATACAACCTTCATTTGGTGGAATAAACTTAGAAGACATATCAAAACCAAAATGCTACAAAGTTTTAGAGACTTTACGTAATGATCCTGAAGTTACTATCCCAGTATGGCACGATGATGCTCAAGGAACCGCAGCAATTATAACTGCGGGTGTTCTTGGCGCTTTAAAACATGTTGGTAAGAAACTTGATGAAGTAAAGATTGCTATGCTTGGTGTAGGAGCTGCTAATACTCGTACTGCTTATGTTCTTCATGCTGCTGGTGTGCCTTTTAAGAATATTATCATGTGTGATTCCAAGGGTATCATTACTAAAGATCGTCCTGACATCATTGAGCAGAAAGACTATGACACTTTCAAATACGATTTAGCACAAAAGACCAATCCAGAAGGAATTACTGGTGATTTTAATGTAGCTCTCCAAGGTGCTGATGTTCTTATTTCCGCTTCCAAATCTGAACCAGGTACAATCAAAAAGGAATGGATATCCAACATGGCAGAAGAAGCAATTGTTTTCGCTTGTGCAAATCCTCTTCCTGAAATTTGGCCTTGGGACGCGAAAGAAGCTGGTGCTAGAGTTGTTGGTACCGGTCGAAGCGACTTTCCAAATCAGGTTAATAATAGTCTTGGTTTTCCAGGTATTTTCAGAGGAACACTCGATGTTAATGCTAGTACTATTACTGATGAGATGTGTGTCGAAGCTGCTCGTGCTATTGCTGAAGTTGCAGAGAAGAAGGGTCTTAGAGATGATTTCGTTATTCCTTCAATGGATGATGTTGAAATCTTCCCCTATGTTGCATCTAAAGTCGGTATGAAAGCTATCGAACAAGGTGTTGCTCGTACCATACTGACAGAGGAAGAAATCTATGCTCTTGCAAAAGAACGTATTGATGAAGCTCGCAGTCTTACTAAGAGCTTGATGGACAACGGTTTTATTAAACCTCCTATCGAATAAGCCCTTTTTTTCCTTTTTCTTTATTTTTCAAAAAATATGCTAATTTAGAAATTCCCTCATATTATTTTCCAAGTACTTACATATTCCATTTTGTGTCCTAGAACATTATTCTTTTCGGGGTCTATTTTCCATTCACCCGTTAATCCTATCTCTTCAGCTGTCAATTCAAAGTGACACATAGCGATGCCTACATCATTGTAGTTACAATCAATTACATGGCGTTCTCCTCTAGTATCTTTAGACACAAATAGATCAAACCCCTTGTTCTGCTTTATTATTCGCCATGGTTGCGTATTTGCAGCTGATGGAGACAGTCGCAACATCTCAAGTGCAATGCTATATTCACCCGTGTCTTCTCTAACCAAGGGTGTTTTAAAATCACTGTGGAAAAAGAGTTCTTCCCAAGGTTTTCGTTGATCTGATTTTGGTATCTGACGCATTATTCTTTCAACAGGTCTTTTCTTCAATGCAGAATAACCTAGTGGTGATACAATGGCAAAATGTTCATAATCTTCTAAACTTATTCTCTGGGCTAGTCGCTTCCTATTAAATGTTGAAACCATCCAACAAGTTCCTAACCCTAGATCTGTAGCTTTCAAAATAATTCTCTCGAAAATTCTCCCAAAGTTAATGGATTGGTTTTTTCTATCACCGTAATCCTCATTCATTATCCCCACCATGAATACACCCGCACCCCTAATGAAACCGTACGTCCCCAATCTTTCTTTTCTTGACTTTAATTCGCTAAATGTAACTATATCAAATCGAAAACCTACTGTTCTCTCCTCAATCATAGATTCCTTGATAATCTTAATTTTATCCTGTTCAACTTCTTTGGTTACATCATAAGTCCTAACAGATCTGCGTTTAGTGATAATTTCAACAATGCTTTTATTGAATTGCATCAGTTCTCCACTTAAGTATATTTTGTCTATTTTTATGTCTATCTTAGTTCTATACATATTTACAATCTTCTTTTATTCTACCTGAAATTTTCAATAACTTAACAAAAGAAGCCCATAGCCTTTTTCATATAGTTTATATGTAATTTTAGCCTCTTATATTTAATGACTGAATCACCAGAATCTTTAGCTTTGAAAACAGCTCTTGATATGTTACCAAGTGCTGTGTTCATTACACTACATAGCTGGGATATGGTATTCGCAAATAGGGCCTTTTATGAGATTTCTGGATATTCTACATCAGATATGGAAACTATGCATATAATAGAACTAGTTCATGAAGAAGATAAACATATTTTCTATGAAAGACAAAAAATTTTAGATGAAGGAGGTAAGGTTCCTTCTGAGCTTCAAATCCGGATAATTCATAAAAATGGGTCAGTTTCTCTAGTTTTCGTAAAAGTTAATGACATAACCTTTGATGAAGATCCTGCAAGATTATGGTATGCCCACAATATAAGTTCAAAAGCACTAATGCATCAACCTCCTGAACTTGTTCGGTCTCTACTAGATGCTATATCAATTGGTAGTGAACTCGGTTTCTGGGTTGATGATATTAAAGGCAATACCATCTATATTAATGACAAAATGTGTGAAGTTCTTGGATATCCCTTTGAAGAAATTAAAACCAAATCAATTACTGACTTTTTCCACCCTGCTTCTAGAGATTTGTATCATCAAATTTCAAGAGAACGACTTGAAGGTAGTAAAGGTTCTAGTTCTTACGAATTGATTTTAATCAACAAAGACGGACGCCCCATAACATTTAGTGTTGTAGGATCCTTGTTGCAAGATCAGAACCAAAATGCTATCGGATCAGTCGGCTTCTTTACAAATATTGAACCTACAAAAAAATTATCATTAATCGTCTCAACACTCAATAAATACGCTCTTTACTCGAAATATAGAGATCTCTCCTTATTCTGGCAGAGAGTTCTTGTGGATGTAATAGATATTTTTTCAGCTGATTGTGGATTAGTTTTTATCGATGGAGATGTAGTTGCAGAAAATGGAGAGATAAATGAAGATTTTTCACCTCAAGAGATGTTAGAGGAATTAACAAAAGAAGGGAACCTTGTTAAGCACTATCAAGAAGGAAGCAGTAAATTTACTAAAGATGGAAAATCAGCTGTTATTTCAATTTTACATCTCAACAATCTCCCTGCGGGTTTTATGCTGATATGTTCCAAAATTAGAAAACTTTTCCTACCAAGTGATGTTGATTTATTCCTAACTTTTGGAAATCAGATCACATTAAATTATGAACATCAATTTCTCTATATTGAAAGTGAATTAGAACGCCAATTTGTTTCAGTTCTTTTAGATATTTTATCTCATGATTTCTTAAACACTAACACTTCAGTACAAGGTTATCTAGAACTTCTTAATCTAAACTTCGAAAAAATGGATTCAGATAAGATTAAAGATTACTTAACCAGAAGCATAAATGTTGTTGATAGAGGAGAGAGAATACTTGAAACTATTCAGCAGTTGTTGAAGATTCAGCAAGAGAGAAAATCAAAAGGAATCGTCCCTGCGATTGCTATGTTAGAAAATGCTATGGAAACACAAAAAAATCTTTTCCAAGATCGAAATTTTGAGATAGAGGTGAAAACCCCCCAAAACGTTTCTGTGATTGGTGGAGATCTTTTGCAAACAGTTTTTGAGAACATTATTAACAATGCTATAAAGCACAATAAATCAGAAAAAGTCATCATAGAAATTTCTTGCCAACCACTCGAAATTGTTAATCAAAAATTCTTTGAGTGTAGAATAGCGGATAATGGAAGTGGCATTCCTGAAGAAATTAGAGATACATTTTTCAGACCCTTATCACGTGGTGATAGTCGATTTCACGAAGGAACAGGTTTAGGGCTTTATATCTCAAAAACAATAGTCGAATCATATAATGGTGAAATACGATTTGAGAATCGTGTTGATGATGACCCATCAAAGGGCACTGTAGTCGTAGTAACTCTATTGGAGGGATAAATATAGCAAAAGTATACATTATTGATGATGAAGAAACCATTCAATATCTCTACAAGGAAGGATTAGCCTTGGAGGGACATGAAATCATTGGTACTGCGTATAATGGTCATCAAGCTCTTCAAGAAATTGGTAATTTACCAAATTATCCTGATGTAATTATCATAGATCATCGGATGCCTATTAAGAATGGTTTGGATACTCTGAAAGAAATGTATTTCCAAGAATTGTCTAAAAAGACAAAAATACTCTTCATCACTGCAGATCCAACAGTTAAAGAAGAAGCTAGTAAATTGGGCGTATCACATTTCATACAAAAACCATTTAGCATTCTGAAACTTGCAAAGATGATAACACAACTGTTCTTATATGAAAAATAGTTCAATTTCATTTATACTGCACATTTTGTTATTATATTTTACATTTGAGAACATTTATATTGTTGAATCTCAAGATTGTTAAGATAATAATGTTGGATTGGGTTATTTGGGCAATTATTATTCCAGTAGCTGTGGTTGATTTAGCAATTAAAGGTTATGCAATTTATGATTTGATTAAGACATTTGACAAAAGAAGTGATGCAAACAAAATAGGTTGGATACTAGCAATAGCTATTGTTAATATGTTTGGTTGGATATCGTACTTCCTGTTTGGAAGGTTACCAGTGGAGAAATCTGAAGATGAAGAATCATGGGATTGAAATAGAAAATTTACATAAGTCTTTCCAAGACATTCAAGCACTAAGAAGCGTTACTCTAAAAATAGAAAAAGCTGGTCTTTATGGTCTTATAGGACCAAATGGCGCTGGTAAAACGACACTTCTAAAATGTGTTTCAAGTCTTCTTGTACCAACAGCTGGAGAGGTATACATTAATGGCAGTCTTGTTGAACCTAAGAACTTCGCTGTGAGAAAGAATATTGGTTTTCTACCTGAAGATTCTGGTTTATATGAAAAACTAACAGCTAAACAATTTCTTCATATTATGGCAGGTATGCATGGCATTCCTAAAGAAGAAAGAAAAAAGAAGGTCAAAGAAGTTGTTGAATTCGTAGGTATTAACTATCCACCTAGCAAGGTTGTAAAATATCTATCTACAGGGCAAAGAAGATTATTATTATTCGCTAGCATACTGTTACATGATCCTGAAATTCTAATCCTTGATGAAAGTCTATCGGGTTTAGATCCTATAAACAGAGAACATATAACAAAACTTATGCGAAAACTTGCAGAAAATCGGATAGTTCTCTTTTCTAGTCACATTTTAGCTGATATATGGAGATTATGCGAGAAAATTTTTGTTTTAAGCCAAGGTGAACTGATAGTTGAAGATCAACCCGAGAATATTCTTTCCAAGATGAGCGATGATTCCTATTTTTTAACTGTAACAATTGGATTAGAAGCAATTAAAGAATATCTAGAAACTTATCCTAAAGTTTCTGTCATTGGTATTCAAAATGATAAACTTTTGTTTAAAACTGAAGGCAATAGCCTAATATCTGATGTAATTAAGGACATAATGAATGATTTTGAAATAATCTCTTTTGGTCCTAATATTCCCGATTTAGATCAAATTTTCACAAGGATGGTGACTGCATCATGAGTTCAAAAACTAATCCAGTTTATGCTCTTATTAAGAAAGAGTGGTTATATAATCGAGGGAGAATTCTACCTTTGTCCATTGGTCTAGCAATTTTTGGCATTCTAACTGTGGGGATGTTGATGATTTTGCCAGACATTTTACCCAGCTTAGAAGGTCTTATGCCAGAATTGACCCCTGAAATGGCGATTCAAAGTTATATGAGCAATATTAACAGCATAGTTTCAATAATTGCTGTTATCCTTTGTGCAGATGCAATTGCAGGAGAAAGAGAAAAGAACACATTAATTCTTATCCGAACTAAACCCATTCCAATTTACTCGATTGTTTTGACAAAATTGTTTGCTAGATATTTTATAATAGGAATAGGAATAATCGTTGGAACACTATTTGCATACCTTTTTACTTTATGGTTAGTAGGACCTCCTGACATATTAGCACTTCTTCTATCATTAGCAGTTTATATTTTAATTCTATTTGTGTATATAAGTATTGGAATGTTAATCTCAACCATCGCTAAAAGCCAAATCTCTGCAGGAGCTATATCAGCAGGAGTTGTATTAGTTATATCATTAGTAACATCATTTCTAACCTCTGATAGCATAATCAATTACAATGCTTTCCAATTATCGACGTCTCTACTACAAAGAAGTTTCACTCCATTGACAATAGCTTTGAACTGTGTTGCATTATTCATTATCGCATGTATTTTGATAGCAATTACGATTATTCTATTTGAAAGTGAGAAAGAACCAGTAAGAAAAAATATTTAGTAATAACTTAATTCTTTAAAAGGAGTAAAGAGAAAATAAATAAGATATATTGTACTAAGTAGAACAAAGTGATTATATGTTAATATTATCTCCAAAAGAAGAAGAAGAAAGTGCAGAAATTCGAGAATTTGAATTAGGTATTATAGGTCTTGGGCCAGCTGGTTTAACATCAGCAATTTACTCCTCTAGAGCAGGAATAAACGTAGTTTGTATTGGGAGAGATTACGGAGGACAAATGGGTTTAGCCTTAGAAATAGAAAACTATCCTGGATTCGAAAACATTTCTGGGATTGAATTAACTGATAAGATGAAAGATCAAGCTGAAAAGTTTGGCACTACAATTGTTTTTGGCGAAGTTGATAAAGCAGAAAAAACTGAGGACAACCGCTTCTTAATAAAAACTGACATGGGAAACTATCTTGTTAAAGCACTTATTTTAGCAACAGGTGGAAGACATAGAGAGCTTAATGTTCCAGGTGAAAAGGAGTTCATAGGAAAGGGTGTGAGTTACTGTGCGACATGTGACGCAGCTTTCTTTAAAGAAAAAACAGTTATTGTAGTAGGTAGCGGAGATGCAGCAGCAACTGGAACCTTAGCTTTGTCAGCAGTTGGGTCAAAGAAGGTTTACTGGGTTTCACGTTCCGATTACTTAAAATGTGAAAAAATCTATATAGAACGTGCCGATGCTAAGGAAAATATTGAGATATTGTATAACAAACAGGTAACTGAAATCAAAGGAACAAATACAGTAGAGAAAGTTCTATTCGAAGATGGAACATCTCTTAAAGTAGATGGAATTTTTGCAGAAATTGGTGCTATCCCAAATGTTGAGATTGCAGAAATGCTAGATGTTGAACTTGAGGATGGTTTAATCAAAATAGACGATGATTGCAAAACAAATGTCCCAGGAATATTCTCTGCTGGAGATGTAACTTCAAAGATAAAGAACCCACTAAGTCGCCAAGTAACAACTTCAGTTGGTTTGGCTACCATAGCTGCTTTGACTGCAGCAGATTATCTGGAGGCTAGATACACCCAGATTTAAGTGTTGTATCTATTCTTTTTCAGTTCATTTTTACTTCAAATAAACAGGTATTTCTTAACTTCTATCTGTTTAAGGATATCTACATGAAAAAAATAGAGAAATTACGTAAAGAATGTACTTCACGTTTTCAATTTTTGTTGCATTTCAGCAACTTCAGTTCTGTTCAATGGAAAGAACAATAAGATAACTATTCCAATTATGAGAGCACCAGCAGGAAAGAGAGACACTAAAGATTTCAATCCAAATATAAGTTGAGATATTACAACTTCTGGCTCATACACAGTCCATCCATTTGTAGATAAGACTATAGCTATAGACCCTATGGACAGTATAGTTGAAAGCCTAACAAATAATGCATGGACACCATAATATGATCCTTCTCTTCTCTGTCCAGTTCTTATCTCATCATCATCTGTGATATTTGAGATATGTCTGTCTATGAAATATGGAGAACCTCCAAGACCTATACCATTTAGAGCCATTATAACAAGAACCCATAGATAATTATTAATAAAGATCAAAGGCAAGAGCACAGCTGCCCATAGTCCCATTGATAGAATGAATGCCAATTTACTTCCAAGTTTTCTATCAACAAACATCCAGAAAACTATTCCAAGAATTGAAGTTAGGAAGGCTATGACAAGAGGGATGCTAATTAATAGATCAGCAGGTATTCCTTTTGAAACAAAATAAAGGACTACTGGGTCCGTATCAAAATCAATTACTGTTTTTATGTAAATAGGCATTATAGTTGGAAGTAAACCAAAAACATACCAATTCATTGTCGAACATAATGCAAAGATAACGAATTTCTTATTTGACAAGCTTTCTTTAATTGATTTGAATATTGACATCGTTTCCTTCTTTTCCAACTCATCAACAGGTAACTCCTTTGTTCCCCAAAACACATTTATCAAAATAGAAATAAGAACTATCACTCCGAATATGATTCCTGTCAATTGATACTGCCAGAGAGTACTTTCGTAATTGCTTGAATTTTTAAGGGTCATATCCTCTATGATCAAAGTAGGCAATACAAATGCTACAAGTAAAGCTATTACCATTAGGATTCGTTGTACCGCACCTGCTTTTTCTCTTGCTTTGTCTGTTCTGAACATTTCTGGATAAAGAGCTGTTCTACTAACAGAATATGTTGTATATATTGTATCAAATACACAGATAATAATCATAAAATAAGCAATTGCCCAAGCAGGATTCTCTCCAGTTTGAACTTGACCTCCTGGAGGTGTAAACAGGAAATACATTACTAGAGACAAAGGAATGGCCATTGTTACCATCCAAGGTCGTCTTCTGCCTCCACCAAACTTTTTAGTTTTGGTTTTATCCGATAATGAACCCAATATGGGATCATTAAATGCATTATGATGTCTATTTGTCTTCTTGTCTTCTTAGACAAAGCTAGGTTTATGGTGTGCTTAGAGGTCATGATATAGGGCGAAGGTACTCTATACTCACTCTGAGTGGATACACCACGTGTCCTCCTACCCCGTTCACACTACGTTTAGGTAGTGCTTTCGGATCGCTTTTTATCAATATATTATAAGCGGCATTAACGTCAGCATTAATTAAGTGACCAGCAGCAGAACGAAATAGCCCTCGGTGGATCCTTTTCCCTTTGTACCTTTTCCGTTCCTTGGGGAACTCATTATCCAGGAAACTGCTCTTGGAAGTGTATTGTTCAGGGATGGTTTCCACTTTTATCCCTTGTTCTGCTCCTTTATATTTTAGCATATAGATGATTTTCAGGAAGGGGATGGTGACGAACATCTGGGTGGTTTTCTTCCAGAAATGTAATCCTTGTTTCCAGAGCTCATTGTATCCTATAATTACTTCCTGGAGCCCTCTGTCTACCCA
>DAOVER010000024.1 GCA_030668875.1 Candidatus Heimdallarchaeota archaeon | reverse complement strand
CATTAGTCAGATATATCTTTTTGATTTCATATCTATCATTTTATCTACTCATTCACATTCCATTAGATTTCTATATGTTAATTCGAAAAGGAAAAGCAAGTTATCCGCGAGCATCCTTCCACTCTCTTTATGAAGGGCTTTCCATTGTTATACCAACTATGATCTTTTGGATTTTTCTTTTAGTAGCTCCTATAGTCTACTTTGTTTCAGATATTTCAATATTAACTTTAACAAGTGTTGATGAAACGATTCAATTACCAGTTTTTATAATTGGTTCCATTTTCATGTTTCTAGGGTTAATCATTGGGTGTTTAGGTAGGATTGATAGAGGAATTTATTTAAGTAAGGATGAACATGAATTAGCAACAAAATTGGGTCATGCGATTGTTCGTCACCCTTCTTATTTTCTCTATATCACAGGTTTTATTAGTCTCCCACTAGTTGCTTTCTCTCCCTATCTGTTTATTCTATTATTTGGAATCCCTGGATACCTAACCACTATCAAGTATGAAGAGGAAGGGTTATTGGAATTCTTTGATGAGGAATATATTGAATACTGTGAAAATGTTGGAAAGATTATACCCAAAATAAAGAAAATAAAATCTTGATTAGTTAAATGGCCATTTCTCAAGCACTTTCAAATTCTCTTCCAGATTTGCTTCCCTTAGAAGGGTGATAACTTCTTTCTCAGAAATTCTTTTGGGTAGTTTGTCTATAGAAACAAACAACGTAAGAAAACTGAAAATGAATCCTAAAGCTAGTTTTGCATCTAGTTTTGTTATCTTATCAAATGTATCTGCTGAAGTGTGTCCATATCCTCGACCTGATTTAGGATCTGGATTTTGACCATAAATGCAAACGTTAGGTATCCCTTTGAGTAAAAATGGGTAGTTATCACTGGCAGTGATTATTGTTTTTAGAACTATAGGGTCATAGAGCAGTTGATCTCTTATATCTTTGACGAGATTAAACATCTCATCATAACCTCCACACGCTACTATTTTTGGGATGTGTCCTACCAATCCATCAACATTGATCATGGCTTTGATATTCTCGACATTGATATCATTAACATATATTGTTGATCCCACAACGCCGAATTCCTCTACTCCAAAAGCAATAAAACGTATCGTTCTTTTAGGAACGTAATTCATTTCTTTCATCAGTTTAGTCAGTTCCAAAAGAGCTGCAACTGATCCTGCGTTATCTGTTGCTCCTTGAGCCAAATCATGACCATCATAATGACCACCAATTACAATAACTTCCTCTTTTTCCTCTCCTTCTATCTCCCATATGATGTGCTTTGAAGTGGTTGTTGATGCATGGTTTAGAATATAGATTTTACCGTTGACTTCCTCTTTTCTTCGTATTTGTTCTTTAATATACTCATAAGTTTCTTTAGAAATCCCTATAGCTGGAATCTCTCCCATTCTGTTTGACCTGACAGATCCAGTTGGGAACAGCTGACCAGGATTATGATTTGCAAATAGGAAAGCTTTTGCTCCGAACTCAACAGCATTAGCATATTTTATTCTTCGATGGAGCCATCCTTCCTCTGTTTGACCGGAATGAATCATAACTATGTTTCCTTTCACTTCTTCTTGAATACGCATTAATTCAGTTTCAGATCCACCTCCGCCATCAACGATTTTTCCCACAAATCCTTCATCTTCCGTGGATGGAGAATATACTAATGAAAAAGCTGGGAAAGGTTTTGTTTCTTCAGCTTGTAAAAAGAAAATACACGTACCTCTATACCACCCCATGTATTCAAATTCATGCTCTATGGGTTCTACACCTAAATCTCTGATGTAATTCTTCAAATACTCTTGTGCTTCTTTTTCGCTATTGGTACCCGCGAATCTACTTCCAAGAAGACACAAATCTTTGATTGTCTCATAAATTGAGCTGGATGCAAAGATTTTGCCCTGTCCAGTTTCGACAATTCTGTCAAATTCATCCATAAAAAAAAATCTTCATTAAACCTTATATCTTTATCCCATAACCAGATAGAAATCTAATTGTTCCCTAATGAATCTTTCATCAGCTGCTCCTATTATTCGTTGGTTGTTAGGTAGAACGATTGTTGGAATTGCTACAATTTCCATTTCTTCAGCTTTCTCAATATCTTTTGTAATGTCTATAATCTCAAGTTCTAAATGAGGAGCTTCTTCTACTATCCTTTCTAATACTTGTTCTATAAATGGGCACCAACTGCATGTTGGGCTTGTAAAGAATAGTAATTTCATTTCCATTTTTCTACCTAACCTATTATTTCTACTAGTGGGTATTTGTCTCTGAACTTCACTACTTTTGGAAGGAAAGTGGCTCCTGTAGAGCTTTTCAAGCATTCAATATAATTGGTGTAATTAACTCTGGAGAATCTTATGATAATGTCAGCTGTTGTTCTCAAACGTGCTAATATTTCTCTGCTTATGGCATTATGGTTGATGAATGAATAAGCAACACCTCTTTTTTCTTTTACATTGAAAGATTGGAGAGCGAAATATCTCAAGAAATCTGTCTCCGAGAGAATATTAACATCATCAGTCAAGTCTCCATAAATCACACTTCTTTGCTCTGTTCTAGTGAAAGCTTCCATCAATTCAACTGTAACAGAAATCATGTCGTCGGTAGTTATATGTTGGCTCATTTCTCTAGCTTCAACAGCTGTGACAGTTCTATTGTATTTGTCAATAAAAACAAGATTACCTTCATTAAGATGGGAGGTTATATCACATTCAACTCTGTTAAACTCCTCAAGTATCCTTGCTGAATGCATATGAACATTAGAGTGTATAATTACGCCTTTGTCCCTTTTTAGTTGATGGAATAGTGTTGTTAGAAATAATGGGAAATAATTTGTCTCACCATCAATTTCAATAAGAATTACACTACCTGCAGGAATTCCTCCTCCTAATAGTTCATCGAGTTTAGCAATACCTGTCTTCTCTTCTTGAATATAGATAGTGGGAGGATTTTCTGAACGAAGGATCATAATTCCGTCTTTATTGATGATAAATCTGTTCTCAAAACTAATTGGTTGAGCTGATCGTAATTTGGGGACTGAAATCCTCTTCACAAGTTGATTACCTATAAGTTCTGATCGTATTTTTATAACACCGTCAACTAGGAATTCCTCAAGTGTTGCATGCTCCTGAGATATTTGAGATTCAGCTGTAAGAACTAATGCTGCATCCTCTTTGGTAATTTCTCTGATGAAATCCATAAATCCACTTCTAGCTGTTTTTTCATATTGAAATTCTGCTATAAATGCGGAGATAGAATCAAATACAACAAGTTTAGCTTTAATTGCATCCATTTTGGCTTTGGTTCTTGCAATAATAGCTGATAAATCAAACTTATCAGTTTGGACTACATTGATACCTTGTGGTTTTAGAGCTATTTTATCAACTACAAGAAGACCTTTTTTGATATAATCATCAAAATCCATCCCAAAAGATTTTACATAATCTATAATTTTTGAAGGCTCAACCTCTGTTGAAATAAATAATACTGGAATATTTTGCTTAAGAGCACCTAAAGTCATGAAAAGTGACAAAACAGTTTTACCTGCTCCAGCAGTTCCTTTTATGGCATAACATTGCCCAGTTCTCAATCCTCCGTCAATCATATAATCTAATTCTTTAATCCCAGTTGAGATATTCATGATTCTCAAAATAGTTGTCGTTAATCAGATATAAAATGCTATCTTATGTTGTAATTGACTTAATGCAATTTGTTTATTTTCTCAAACTAAACAAACGTTATCTATTTAAATAATCAAAAACGCGTCTATTTGTCTATGTCACCGAAGTTTACTGCACAATTCATTGGAAATAGAATTATTGTATGGGATATAAAACAAGGAAAGACTCTCTACAAAAATGGTTTCTATGGTAAACCAATCGGTGTTAGGAAACCCCAATTAGATGATGATTTTCGTGATCCCTCAGAGATATCCTTTTTTGAAGGTCTTTATTTAATAGAAAAGAAGAAACTGCAAGTTCTTGATGAAAATGGAGTTCTTTTAACTAAGAGTTCGTTTCATGAAAGGTGTTTAGATAAATACACCGGTTTTGATAATAAAATGTTAGTTTACAAACATCTTAGAAAAAAGGGATATGTAGTTAGGCCTGGTCTGAAATTTGGAGTAGATTTTGCCGTATACAACAAAGGTCCTGGATTAGAACATAGTCCTTACATGGTTCAGATTATAGAAAGGAATGGAAAACTAGATCCAATTGAACTGGTGAGAGCTGGAAGATTAGCTACAACTGTTCGCAAAAATTTTGTAATTGCTTCTCTTATTAAGAAGAAACCTCACTTTTTTGTTTTTAATAGATACAAACCTTGATTGTATTAGCGAACATAACCACAAGACATTAAAGGAATAAAGCGATTTTTTTATTGTTTATGAGTTCGTCTAATGAATGGCAAGTTGATATTTTAGAAGCAGCACAACAATGTGTATATTGTGGCTATTGTTCTGTATGTCCCACATTTAGAGAGTTAAAATGGGAAACTTACCATCCTCGTGGTATTTTGGAACAAATAAAAATGTATTTTCTAGAAACTACGAAAGAGGAACTTAAAGGTGACATCTCTAAATCTCTCTTTGATTCAATTTTTGCTTGTACAATGTGCAAAGCATGTGAAAATATCTGTATTGCAGATATCCCATTGCTAAAAATTTGGGAACAAGTAAGACAAGAAGCTTTCAAAAGAGGTAGATGGAACCCTGCTCTACTTTCTATATATAACAAAGTTAAAGACACACAAAATATCTTTGGTCTTCCTAAAGAAGAGAGAGTTTCTTGGGCAGATTTGGCCAATATGGTCATGACAAAAAGAACACAGAGAAAGGCTTCAGTAGCTTATTTTGTAGGTTGTCAAGCCTCATATTCTGGTAAGATGGAAGGTGTTGCAGCTAGTGTAGTAAAAATATTAAGAAAAGCTAGAGTGGATTTTACTATACTAGGAAACGAAGAATGGTGTTGCGGATCCCCTGTGTTCTTGGCAGGAGGATACTCTGTTGGAAAAACCTTTGCTAAACATAACCTAGAACAATTCAAAAAACTAGGTGTTAAGCGAGTGGTGACTGCTTGTGCTGGCTGTTATAGAGCTTTTAAAATTGTTTATCCCCGCATTCTAGGTGACAAATGGGACTTAGAAGTTTTACATATCTCAGAATTTGTTGCCGAATTATTGGAACAGAAGAAATTGAAATATAAGAAAACAATCAAGGAAAAAATAACATTCAAAGATCCATGTGAATTAGTCAGGCATTGTGGGTTGATAGAACCTCCAAGAGAAATAATTGAAAAGATACCTGGAATAAGATATGAGGATCTTCCATCAAACAGAGAAGAAGCGTTGTGCTGTGGAGGTGGAGGATTGCTTAAGCTTAATGATGAAGATTTAACACGTCAAGTTAATTCTCGATTAATCGAGGAGATCGAATATTCAGAAGCAGAGATTGTAGTAAATGGTTGTCCTACATGTCTAGATACAATACAACAAGGTGTGAAAAAGAAGGGACTTGACGTTGAAGTCATCGATATTGCTGAACTAGTTAGAAGAGCAATAGGAGAATGATGAATATGAAGAAGAAAACTAGAACAAAATTTGTCAGATATCTTGGAAAACAAATGAAGGAAGATTATACTGCGTTACAAATTTATTCTAGAGATATGGCAGAGCTCCCTAATCTCACAAAATTACTCTTCAATAGCACACCAGATGGGATTATTTTACCCAGAAATGTTGAAGATATTCAAAGAGTATACAATTTAGCTACTGAAACAAAAACACCCATTGTACCTCGTAGTGGAGGAACAACAGGTTTTGGAGGTAGTATCCCTTGCAATAAGGGTTTAGTCATAGATTGTAAAGGATTAGACAGAGAGCTTCTTATTGAACCAATTGATCAAACCGTTACAACATCTCCATCAATCATCTTCTCAGAATTACAGAAAAAATTGAAGTTACAAGGATTCTCACTCTGCTCATACCCATCAAGTTACTATTCTGCCACAGTTGGTGGTTGGATATCTCATGGTGGGCATGGTATTGGCAGTGTAAAATATGGAAATGTTGTTGATCAAATTGCAGAAATGCAAGTTGTTCTTCCAAATGGAGAAGTACAATCCTTTAATGAAAAAGAGGATATTGCTTTATTCTTTGGATCTAATGGGACTTTAGGTATTATAACTGAGATAAAACTTAAAATCAAATTTGACATTCCTCTAAAGCAATTTGGTTGTATTTTTGATTCTCCTGTAGAATTAATGAAAGGATTGAAGGAATTGCAAAATGTTGATCCTTTCTCTGTCTGGTTCCTTAATCCTTCTCAAGTTTCAGCTTTCAATGATTATTTTGGATATAACCTTCCTCGTAGTTATGTTGCTATTATCTCAAAAGAAATCAGTTATGAGGAGGAAGAACTTACATTTAGTAATAATTTCAATAATACAATAAGAAAAGCAAGTGGTCAAATTCTTGACAAAAGGTACATAACGGATATCTGGGATTTTCGTTTCAAAACACTTGCACTATTAAAAGAGTATCCTGATTTTCTAGTCTCTGAAGTGATACTACCAATTGAAACTAGCGCAAAATATCTTAGGAAATTAGCTGGTCTTTTCGAAGGTTCATTAAGAGTTGAAGGTGAACTAATCTCCAAGACTCATTATGCGTTATTACTTTATCTTCCAATTGAAGAACCAATTAATGATTTCAAGAAGTCTCTCCTAATACTCAAAATCAATAAACATGTTTTGAAAAGCAGAAAAATTGGTGGATTTCCATATTCTACAGGTTTGTGGTTTGCAGGTTACTACCCTCAAATCTATGGAGAAGCAATGTATAAACGCTATAAGGAATTCAAGAAAAAAGTTGATCCAAAAAATATAAGCAATCCTGGGAAAGTATGTTCACCTAAGATGAGATTTTTCCCCCTATTTAAGTTAAAATTCGTTATTCGAATAGCAAGTGAGTTTTCATGATAAATATAGAACAATATATCTTCCCTGACAATCTGCTTTATGTAACCGGCGAACCCGGTCATTTTTGGATAAAGAAAAAATCTGACACTGAAGTTATTTTGGGTGTTGATGATTATGTATCAAAAAGAGCTGGAGATATTGAATATGTTCGTACAATGAAAATTGAGAAACGAGTGAAAAAAGATCAAGTGATAGGAACTTATGAAAGTGGTAAATGGATAGGACAAATAAAATCTCCTTTTAATGGAGTAATTTTAGAAAAGAATGAAAGACTAAAAAATGAACCAAATCTCTTGAATTCCGACCCTTATGGAGAAGGTTGGATTCTTTTATTAAAAATAAAAAACTTTGAAGTCGCTATAGCGGAAAATGAAAACATTGTACCCGTTGGAGAAAAACTAGAAGAATACATTCGGTGGAGAATTAGCCAAGAATAGATTTTTATAACCATTTTTTCCTTCTATTCTCGAGATGCTTTTCTGGATACTTCTACTGCTCGCATTTCTTCAAGGCATTCTTGAATGGTTACCTGTGAGTTCTGAAGGACAAATAATAACTGTTTCAACTTTACTAGGAGTTCCTTCTACTAGTGCTCTAGATCTTGCCTTGTGGCTTCATTTGGGGACGCTTATTGCTGTATCAGTAAAGTATCACAAAGAAATAGTTCTCTATATTAATCCAAGAGTTAGGGATTCTGTAACCGTACAATGGAGATGGTTTTTAGTTCTAAGCACCCTCGGGACAATAATCATAGGTGTACCTTGCTATCTTTTATTTATTTACTATCTAGACCTTGAACCTTCTATAGGTGAGTATGTTATGCTAATTGTTGGTGTTGCACTTCTTGTGACAGCTGGATTGCTCTTCTATGCAAAAAAGCAACAGAAATCGGGGAAGAAAATTGAAGATCTCTCAAAAAAAGAAATGACAATTATTGGTCTGTTCCAAGGGTTCACAATCATCCCCGGTATTAGTAGATCAGGCGTCACAATGAGTGGTTTGTTTCTGTTATCGGTGAATAAAGAAGATGCAATTAAAGGAAGTTTCATTATGAGTATACCTGCTGTACTCGGAGGTTTTATTCTTAATTTAACATTTAAACTATTTAATCATGAAAGCATATTCCCCGCTGATTGGTGGATGCTTATTTTAGCTGTTTTGATAACTGCTATCATTGGCTATCTCACTATGGAATTATTCCTCCTTATTGCACGCAAGTATAATTTCGCAATTGTATGTATTATCCTGGGTATTCTTACTATCCTTTTATTTGTTTTAAGATGGATACCAAGTTAACATGGAACCCCCTCCCAAATTGAGAGTTCGGAATGATTTAAATACGATATTAACAAAGGTAAAAAAAGATATTACAAGTAGCGAAAACATTAAAATGATTGAGAACGATATTAGAATGTACTGATAGTATGTTCCAACTCCTTTACTGACAACAAGATAGGTGATTACATGTCTTTCTATGAATTTCGAAAACGTATAATGCAGGAAAAAGCTAAGCGAGAGAAGCAAGAAAAGAAAACTAGGACAGATACAACAGCTCAACAAGAGTCAGTGGTTGGGAGAAACAAATTTAGTGTAGCGTTATTAGGGTTAGAAAGAGCTGGAAAAACCTCGCTAGTTAAAAAACTGTTAAAACAAGAGGATATCGTTGTTAGACCCACTTATGGAATTAATTTAGAAAACTATCAATATCGAGATTTAAACTTCACTTGCTTTGATCTAGGAGGTCATCAACCTTTTAGATTGAGTTTATGGAAAAAATTTATTGAACGAGCTGATGCTGTGATATATTTGGTAGATTCAGCTGATCATGTAAGATTTGACGAATCCAAACAAACATTTTGGCATTATATTAACTTTGCAAAACAAAATGCTCCTGTATTATTTTTAGCAAACAAAAGTGATTTACCCAATTCTAAAGAATTATCTGAAATCAATGAACATTTTGAATTAGATAAATTTCTAAGAAATCTCAGACCATTCAATATTAAGAAAGTTTCAGCTTTGACAGGACAAGGTGTCTATGAAGCGTGGGACTGGGTAGTTGATGTGCTCTGCGGTGCTCAGCAATGGAAAGTTAAGATAGGTGCTGCTGTATTGACAGATATCTCAGGTACCATTATATCTGAAGCCATCTTTGGTAACCCCAATGAGCAAGCTACTGTAGCAAATGATTTTAAGAAATTAAAAGAATTAACTAAAATGTTCGCAGTAGAAACTAAGGAAAGCATTCAATCAATAAAATTAGAGAATTTATATAAAAAACATGTTAGTCATGTTAAACGTGGAGCATACTGTCTTTCCGTAATGATTGACCCAATTGATCCAGTTACAAGAGCTCAACAGATTCAACTGCGAATTTTAGAGAATTTCAGTAGGAACCCTGCTGAAGTAAGTAGAAACTTAGGAGAAGTCTTCGAAAGTAAGTTCCCACTTGAAGTAGAGGGAGGAAGACGATAATTGAGCAACTATCTCTCATTTATACGAGATAAGATGATGTCTGAGAAGGATAGAAAAATCCCTCAAATAGTTATTCTTGGTCTAGAAGGTTCAGGAAAGTCTACTGTTCTTAATCGTTTAATGTTTGGAACTATTGCTGAGGGACAACCTGAACAATCTACTTGTTTCATTAATGTAAAGTATGGTACAACCATTCTTTCAGTTGTTGAAGCAGGTGAAGAAACTGCTCGCGAAAGTCCTTACTTCCAAGATATTCTTGGTGAGATTAATGGAGTAGTATTCGTGATAGATACTCAGTCAAATAGACATATTGAAGCTTCTTTTGAATATATTTTTACCTTACTTGATAGAATCCCTCAAAAGACATCAATTCTTTTCCTTGCTAACAAGATAGACAAACCAAATGCTGTTCCTTTTGTAGATTTACTTCAAGATCCAGCATTTCAAATAATTATGGACGATATAAATCGTTCTGTTTCAATTTATCCAATCAGTGCCAAAACAGGAGAAACTTTCTATACCGCTTTTGATTGGATTATTTCAAGAATGACAGGGAGGACACCATTACGTGAAGATGTAACTCCAAGGAGAGTTATTATTCTTCAAGAGGGAGGCGTGCCCGCATTTGACTATACCTTTGATGCTTCCATTGAGGAGCACGATAGTACATTGCTAGGCGGATTGATTAGTGCACTAAATATCATGGCTACAACTATCTTTGAAAGCGAATCTGTGATGGATGTTGTAAAACTAGGCGCTATGAAGATGATTATTCGAAAAGTAAGTGGATGGAGTATAGTATTATTCGTTGGTAGAGATGATAGTGAGTCTAAAGCACAATCTCTTGCCGAGGAAATCCTTCAAGCATTTATTGAAGAACGGAATAGAGATCCGACTAAAGAAATGCCAAAACAAGTTAAATACGAAATCTTAAGCAAAATTCCTGAAATTGCAATTGCTTTAGATCAAGAACCTATAAAGGATGATTAAAAGGAGAAAAATAATGATAAATCCAAACATTTCCAAAGAACCAACATTGGTGTTCAGTATATTCAAAGATTATGGACCAGAAATATTGTTCAATAATTCTACATTAGAAGAAAATACAGCTCTAACACTAGTTATGACAGGTATGACCCTTGTTGAAATGGATAAGTCTTCAATCGGTAGATTGGATGGAAGCCAAAAACCAAAAATGCTTGGTCCAATCCCTGTCCCAGATAATGAAAGTTTGAAAGCTATAGCTATTCCTTTTGAAACAGAAATAACCTCATCAACTGATGTGAGAATAGAGCAAGCAGGATTCAGATTATGTGTTGCATATTTCCTGTTTGAAGGCTCAGCTGTACGAGAAGTTTTAGATAGTTATGGTCTCATTATACCCTATTTCACCCTAATAGCGAGAAGTCTTAACGCAGAAGCAGATATTAATCCTTCGTCCATTAAACAGGTTTTCTTAAAAATGGTTGATATGTTCTCTGGAAAAATCCCCAGAATTTTTGGAGTTAATCAAGATAATTCTTTGAAAGAAATGATTGGTAAGAGATTAGAATATGCTGATACATACCTTCTTTGTGATTTGCACAAAAATGTAATGTATATACTCCTATATAATCCTTCAATGGATGTATGGAGAAGAAGGAATATCTACAAAGTAGCATCAGAGTTAAATTCTAGTATGTTTAAGAGTTCAATGAGAGTAAAAACAGTTGAAGATGTAAAAGAAATGGTGAGTATTTTAGAGATACTCAACATAGAAATATCTCCTGTATAAACCCATTCTCCTTTTTCTATTTTATTTCTATTATTTCTCTGTTGATTCTAAGTTAGCTTTTATCAGAATAATTGTTATCGGGATTATAACTCATCATTTCAAGGTCGTCTCTTATGTACCAGCCCATTTTTTTATAAAATTCAATCACTCCTTCATTTTCAATTTCAACAAATAGATGAACCTTAACCACTCCTTTTTCTAGAAATCTCTTGTGCAATTCCTCCACAATCACCTTCCCATATCCTTTCTTTTGAAACTCAGGATCAACTGTTAAGTGATGTACATATCCTCTTCTTCCATCGAATGCACCCATTACAACAGCAATGATTTTACCTTCTACTTTCCCTACAATGAATAATTCGGGGTTATAATCTAACACTCTTGCTACCTGTTTTTCTGTATCAGAAGTACCTAAAGTAATACCTGTTATTTCCCACAATCTGTAAACATCTTCGTACATATCAATAGAGAAATTAGAAATTTCCATGAATTTTATGAGAATGGATGCTTAAAGAATTTTTTCCTTATCTAAACATTCTAAAAGGTTGAAATTCAGATAACTTGATGATAAACCGCAAAGTAGTCTTATTGCTGAGTGGTGGTTTTGACAGTAGCATAGCGGGTTATCTACTTCAAGAACAAGATTATCAAATTATCCCTTTACACCTCTCTAATGTTGACTTTGCAGGTGAAGATTCAATTGAGAAGAGCAAAGAAATTGCAAGAGTTTTTGGGTGGAAAAAAATATATGTAATTGATATTGCTGATATTCTTCAAACCTTTGTTGATAAATGTAAACACTCGTATTATTTCGTACTGATGAAACGATTTATGTTGAGATTGGCGGGAGAAATTGCTAAGATTGAAAACGCCAAATATATTGGGACTGGAGAGAGTCTTGGTCAAGTTTCAAGTCAAACTTTAGCCAATATCTCTGTTATCGAACAAGCAGCAGAACATAGAGTTTTGAAACCTTTGATCACTTTTGATAAAGAGAAGATTATCGATTATACTCGTTCATTAAAAATCTTTGATATTTCAGCTGGGCCGGAAATATGCGATTTATTGGGACCAAAGCATCCGGTTACAAATGCTGTACTAGCAAATGCAATAAATGAAGAAGGTAAATTGGATATTTCTAGTCTGATTGAAAATTCTATGAAAAGCCTTCAATTGTTATTTAGTTGATTTTATCTTAATTGTTCCAAAGATTCAAGTATTTTTTCTGCTATCTTCATATAATCATTGGAAGCTAAGGGTTGCAATCTATTCATCTGTACTTTTTCTGCAGCAAGAGCCATACCAAAAGCAATCGATATTTCAAGATCACCTGTTTCTACTAATTTTGATAAAATGCCTGATACAAGTACATCACCAGCTCCTGTAGGGTCTCTTTCTATTCTATATGGGGCTGATAATTTGTAGTATTGTTCATTTTTTGAAAAAAGTAATCCTTCACTACCAAGTGTTACTATTTGTGTATTATTAGAGGGTAATCCTTCCAAGATTTCCATATAGGATTTCTTCTGGGTATAATGTTGTGCTTCATTCAGAGAATATTTTACGAAACTTGCATTTTTAGTTAACTCTGATAATATTTGTGGATTGTATAGAAGAACTATTTTGTTATTTACATCTAAACCTCTCATAAAACCTTGAACATCTATTCCAATATAATCATGTTCTTCACATGCCCAATCTACTGTTTTTGATGTAACCTCATGATAAATAGGAGATATCAAACAACCTTTAGCGCCTGGAAATTCTGTAATGTATTCGTCTAAATTTGATGCTTGTTCTAATAAATATAAAAATCTAAAGTTTTCGTAAATTTTGTGGAGGAAACGTGTTGTTTTTTCACTAAATTCATACTCAAAATGGTAATTTTTGATTTGTGAAAAATACTCTAAGTACTCCTTTGGAAAATCTCTTCCAATTGTAGTTATACATCTCCCTTTAATTGATAAAACAGGAAAAATAGTAGAGGCAAAAGAAACTGGTCCCCCTAATTGATTTTTCACTTCTTTTTTCCCCGTTTCTGTGAAAAACATTTTATCATCTAAAACTGCATGACTAATAATATTAAGGTCAACCTTCACATTATGTATTTCTCTGAATCCTTTCTTAAATCTTCTTACGTGCTTACAACTACAATCCTAGCAAACATTTTTGAATAAGGAATAGAAATAATATTCATGACTGAACAAGAAGAAAAAAGAGTAAGAGATTTTGGATTATTCTTTTACTTATGGTCTCTTTTAGCTTTTGCAGCATTAGCCTTAGGGATTTATGCTATCACAAACTTTGCCAGTGAGGGTATTGGTTTTTTAGATTATGCAATTGCTTTCATAGCTGATATAGATATCTCAACAGTTCCAGTTCTAGTTCCAGATTTAGAAGCAATGAAATACTGGATAATCGGTGGTGTCGCTGCTTTGTTCCTAATTGGAATTTTGCTAGCATATCTAGAAATATGGATTATGAGTTTTGTTGGTGCTGAATTTGTTAGTGTAGTTGTATTTGGAATTCCTCTAGTAATCTTAGGTGGAGGTATATACTGTATAATAGGCTTAAAACCGATCTGGATAGGGATTGGCGTAGTAGCTCTTGCTGCTATGCTTATAGTAGTGATACTTCTAGTTTCAAGAAGAATAGTTCTTGGAGCTAAAATATTCGAAACAAGCTGTGAAGCAGTAAATGAAAATAAACGTACGTTGATTCCTATTCTGATTTTTGCTGTTGCATCAATTATAATATTCATTCTTGGAGCTGCAGCAAGTGTGTGGGTCATTAACCTATCCTGGTTAAGTGATCAAGAAACATGGGTTCAATGGTTAGTGTTATTCCTTGTTATTTATGTGTATCTGGCAATTTACTGGACAACAATGTACTTCCTTGATGCTATCAATATTTGCATGTTCAAAAGATGGAATAATTACAAAGAAGCAAGTATTCGTTATGCTATGAAGGAAGTTTGGAAAGTAAAAGGAAGCATAGTAATGTTTGGAATGTTCATGGCATTCTTTGATTGGATTGTAAAAATAGTTCAATATTTTGGAGCGAAGAAGATCAAAGAAACTTCAAAATTCTATAAAGCTTTTACTATCATAAAAAAGGTGCTTTACTGGGTATTTATCATATTCGTACTGCTCTTCAAATGGTTGTTCAAGATTATTAAATTCCTGAACTACTACACTTTAACAATCATAGTTGTAGAGAAACAAGGCTTCATTCGAAGCATTGCTAGATCCTCTGATTTAGCATTAGATTCTGGTGCAGATATCATCATAGGAAAAACTGGTGTCAATATTGCTAAAGGATTATTCTCAGTGATGACCTTTGCCATATTTGTTGTAGCAGGTTTCTTTGTTGGACGATATTGGTTTGGTATTTCGCTCTCAACTGATGTTGGTGTATTGGCTCTCTTTGGAGCTGTTGTAGCTGTGTTCTTCTTCATCTTTGGTTATTTGCCTATGTCTGCATTACTCAAACCACTCAATACAGCATATCAAACAATCTTATTCTTCTATATCGCAGATCCATTCAGAGGAAAGCCAGGACGCAAAACAAGGTTGTCAGCTGATGTTCAAGAAAGTATCTCTAAAGTCAGAGAAAACATTATGGTAAGTTACGACAAAGAAGAGAGAACATCTTGGTCATCTGACAAGATTGACAAGCAAGAACAACCAGCTGAGTTCTAAACCATTTTTCCCTTTTTCCTTTCTTTTTCTTTATATTTATTTGTTAAACCTCTATTAAATTCAGAAAAAATCGTTTTGATTGCATAACAGAAAAGGATTATAAAGAGATTGAACATATGTATTTTGTGAGAAAATGTCATCGCGACCACAACGTAGAAGTTTGATTGGAAGTTATAGATATAGTGTCGTCATCAAACCAAATGAGAATGTATTTAGTGAGCACATGACAGGTGTTCTAGATTTATATGATGGTAAACATATAACACAGACTCATAAATATTCTTCATTTGATCAACTTACAACGATAATAATGAATTTTTGGGAAAAAATGCTAGGATCTGAGGTAAATGTCCACCGTTTTGCAAACTGGTTAGCAGAATATTTTTCAGATGTAGGTATTACAAATATCAATTTCTATCAACTTATTGAACTAGTAAGAAACTTGGGTAAAGGTGCCTCATTGCACTCTTCTGGTTTGGATATTAGAGAAGCCAAAGTTGTACAAGAACCTCTTGAATCTGTTTCAAAGAAAAGAGAAATGACAACTGACGTTGAAAGTCTTGTATCTCCAGCTTCAGAAATTGTTAAACCCAGTGAACTGTTTAAAAAAGACGAGATAATATCTCCTAGTGTAACAATAATGCCTCCAGTGAAAGTAGAAGAAGAGGAAGAAGAACCAGAAGCACCTCTTGTAAATACTCTACTTAAGCCAAGTGATGTTATTAAGAAACGCGATACAATTTTTGAGCCAGAAGCAATTAAACCCAAAGCTCCAAAGAAAATTATGGGTGATCCAATTGTTACAAAACCTTCACCCAAAAAAGAGAAAAAGGTTGAATCTGTTGACATACTCAAACCCACACAGTATCTGAAAAAGCGAGAAACAATCGATGCAGTGGCTGATACAACAGTTAAACCAAGCGAACTCTCACATGAGAAAACTATTGAAACAGTAAAAACAGAAACAAAAACTAAGAAACTTGTTCAACAACCAACCAAGAAAAAAGAAATAGTTGAACAGAAGCTAACTCCTCCTAAAAGTGAGAGACTGTTAAAACCTTCAGATTATCTTAAGGATAAGGAAACTGTATTTGAAGAAGTTGAGCATCTTCGAAAGCCGAGTGAACTTATCAGAAATGAATCTGAAGCTTTTATTCATCCTGTGAGGAAGATAGATCCTGAGATAGATAAAATCCCTGCACCTCCAGGAAGTAAAAGAAAGAAAACTCGAAGACTCCCGTCTGTAAGTAAACCTTCAATTAAAGCAAAAAAAACTCTACCATTCGAAATAGAAATTATTGATGATGGAGAAGAAACAATAGATTCAACTGAAATTTTTACAGATAAGAAAGCTGAACTGAGGATAGTAGATATATCAGGAGTTGGAGAAAAAATTGCTATGTTGCTTAAAGATGGTGGCGTTGAAACAATTGATCAGCTTGCAAACTCTAAACCTGAAGAATTAAGCAAAATAAGAGGTATAGGGATAACTTCAGCAAAGAAACTTATCTATGGTGCAAATACCTTAATTAGGGAATAATAAGAGGATTAAATCCTCAAAACTATTTTTTTCACAGATTATTTCATTAATACATCATACTTAAAAAGTTAAATGAAAGTATGGATAAAATGAAGAAATCAAGAATTATACAGGTTGTGGGTCTTTCAAATTCTGGGAAAACAAGCTTAATTCTTGATATGTTAAAACTTTTCGAAAAACAAAATCTATCTGTAGCAACAATAAAATCTGCTAGGGGTCATACTATAAGCTCCTCTGATAAAGATTCTGACAAATTTCTTACACAAGGAGCTATATCTTCCACCGTCTCTTTTTCAAATATAACACAAATTACAACAAATAAGAAAACCCCTTTGTTTGAACTTTTAAAGAATATTCAGTCATTGAGTGATCCTGACATAATTTTGGTAGAAGGTTACAAAGATGAGGAATATGATAAAATTCTTGTTTGGTCTGAAGATTTTAAGGAAAATATCACTTTATTCAATCTTGCTAATCTCAAACTAATTTATTGTCAAAAGGATAAATACAACAACCATTCAGAGGACTTAAAAAAACTTGAAAAAAACCTCTCTACAGTTGTTCTATTCGATACAGATGATATTTATTCCTACTTTGTAAATAACAGAACAGAGGATTGATATGCATAGTTCGTTAAGAAATCTACTAGAAAAAGCACAAGAGAAAATTTCTAAACATAGGATAGATAGAACTAGCATATCCGGTATCATATTTTGTTATACTGTAGATGAAGATTCAATTGCTTTAATCTTCAAAAAGATTCATCTTTTACAGAAATTCGTAAGTGAAATTATCTTAACTGTCCCAAAAAATGACATTATAGATTGTGACAAAATCAACCAATTGGACTTGCCTATCAAAGTTCTGGAGCTAGAACAGAATATTAGTGAAAACGAAATTATTGCTTTTGAAATGGCTCTAAAACAATGTATTAATGATAAGATAATAGTTGTTCCTACTTATTTGTTTATTGAGCCATGGAGAATCGAATTATTGATTTATTATAATTATCCTTTAACAACATTTGTGGGTCAAAAAGGTAACATAACATCTAATTTATTCTATTATGATAAATGGATAAATAGATTCAAAATACAATTACTACGATTAAATGGAAGAAAGAATTTAATTGAGTTATTTAGAATTTCAAATAAAACTGCCTTTCTACGTATAAGTGATAATGATAAAATTGTAAAAATTTCCAGTGAAAACACATCTTCTGGAAAGAGTCAGAACTTAAAAGGAAAGAAAATTATATCTCCTATTCTCTTTCAGAACCCTATTGATGTGCAAGAAATTGTTAAACTAATTGCTTTGCTCAATGTGATGAAAGATGACGTTATAGAAAATAGAACCATTTCTTCACACTTCAAGTTAGGACAACTACTAACCCAGAGCCAGAAGTTTTTGGATAATGGTCATTATGGACTAGCTTTTCAAGCTCCATTTTTCTTCAGTAAAATTGCAGAGAAAATTGATAGATATCCGCCTGATTGGAATCTTGCTAAAATGCTTGAACTAGGAAAGATGTCATTAAAGGAAGAAATGAAGAGCTATTCTGCTGAAGGAATTGAAAGGCTACAATTAGTCTGCTTACATGATCTTAAAGAGTTGAATCAAGGAGAATGTACTGAGATAAATCGTATAGAACAAGAAATAGAGTTATTGAAAGAGCAATTACTGCAAGACAATTTAGAATCTTGATACATTATAGAAGAAATCTTAAGATAATTGCTTCTAACCATCATACATTTAAATGAAGAACTGTTTTTAATAATAATGAGTACTAGGTCGAATTCAAGTATAGTTCCCCTACTTATCAGAGTGGGTTTTGGATTAATTTTGCCTTTGTTACTAGAACTTTTAGTCTATATTGTGTACACTGGACTTAGAACAGGTGATTTTCAGTTTTCAGCAATTCTTTTCTATACATTTTTAGTTATCCCAATTCTTTTTCTATATTTGTTAACACCAAGATTACTTTTCCAAATAGGTGGAGTGAAGAAGCATATAACTCGAAATCTTACTTTGAATTACGACAAAATTTTCTTAAAACCAAGAAAATTTAGATTTCAAGAGAAAGCAGTCCCACTTATTTCTATGGAGATAAAATTAAAAAAAGATGAACAAGAGCTCTTGGAAAGAAAGATAAAACATGACTTAATACCAGACTTAACCAAGGAAGCGCAAAGTCAGTATAGTCAAAATTTCATAGATCGATCACACACTACAAGAAATGAAAAATTACTAACATATAATGAGTCTTTATTTCTTTTTAGCTTCGTATCATCAAGCTTACTCTTACTTAATTTTATTCTTGTAATAATTATGAGATTTACTATTATTAAACTGGATTTCATTGAACTTGATCAGATATCAAATCTAACAAATGTGATTATCTTTGCAAGTGTATTTGGAATTCTACTAGGATTTAGCTTATATCTCTTGTATGCTTCCTCAAGGAACCTGTGTTCATTAATTCCTCGAGTTCTTCCAATAATCTATTTTGAACCAGAGGAGGAAAGAGAAAAAAGAATTTTACAAATATTAGCAATTGCTGAATTCCCAATCAGCAATCTATTTGTGCGAAGAACACAAAGAGAGCTTTTTGGGATTATTGATGAAGCTAAGAAACAGCTTCTTTTTACAAAACTTGTTGAGACAATTTCCTGGTATTCTCGAGATGAAATGGCAAAATCTATTGCATGGAAGTTATATAAAGAGGTTTTAGAGGAAATTCATATTCCTAAAGCAACAAAAGAGAAAATAGAAAAGCAATTCATGTATGATCCATTAGCTCATTTAATATCAAGCCAAATTCTTACTTCAGATGAAGAGCAAGCAATTAAAGCTGATATAGATTATATTAAAGAAAAAATTGTAAAATGGGATAAAATCAGAAGTGAAGAACAAACCTTATCTTTTCTTCTAATCTACAGAAGTCTTGAAACAATTTTTAGACGTTCATTGTCAAGTATAAAGACAGATGTTGAAGACGATGAAATTAACTTCTTAAAACTGATTGACATTTTAGAAAAGAATAAAATGTTAACAAAAGATGAGGTTACTCTTTTACATGAAATAAGGTTTAAGCGTAATCTTCTATTCCATGAACCTGGAAAATCAATAGACATCGGTAAGAATACAATGGAAAAACTCCTTATGTTAATGAATGAGATTCTGGATCGATTGAATAAATAATGCAAAGGTGAGATAATGTTTCAACCCATTTGGAAGATATCAGAAATTCCTTTCATTAAAGGTAACCGACCTCTGGTAATGGCTCATCGTGGAAGAAGTGCTTTCACACCAGAAAGCTCCTTATTAGCGTTTGAAGAGGCTTATGCCTTAAACGTTGACGTTTTGGAAACAGATATTAGAATCACTAAAGATAACATTCCTGTTATATTTCACGATGAAACTTTAGATAGAACTACTAGTGGCAAAGGAAGAATCTCAGACTTTAATCTGGATGAGCTTATAGAATTTGATCTTGGCTATTGGTACTTAAATAAAGAGAAAGAGGATTATCCCTTCAGAAATAGAGGGTTGCAAATCTTACCTCTTTACACATTATTTGAAAAATTTCCAAAGGTGAAAATTAATCTGGATATCAAAGATGATTTTAAGAAAGCTTCCTCAATGATATTTGAAACAATAAAGGAAAGTGGAGCTGAACACAGAGTTTTAGTTGGTTCATTCCACAATAAACAAATTCTTAGATTTAGAGAAATTAGCAAACATCTTGAAATACCAACAAGTGCAAATCCAAAAGAGGTTCGAACTTTTGTTTCCAATTTTTGGATGTTCTCAAAGAAGGATTACTGTGCATTACAGGTTCCTATGACACGTTCTTCTATTAAAATTGTAACTGCCAGTTCTATAAATAAGGCTCATCGAAACAATATTGCAGTGCATCCCTGGACAATAAATGATAAGGAAATTATGCTTTCCTTATTAGCATGGAAAGTTGATGGAATCTTTACTGACAATCCTGAATTATTGATTAAAGTTCTCGATTCTACAAATTGAAAAATGATTGTATTTGTAAAATATATTCTTTTGGCACATACACTCCACCAAGCACCCCCTTATCACCATGGAAATCACTTCCACCAGTTACCAATAAATCATTTTGCTTACAATAACCCAAAAGAAACTTTGTAACTTCTTGAATTCTCTTTGCAGAAAAATTCGAGAAAGCATATTCATAATTATAATACACTTCAATTCCCTTCATCCCCCATGAAACAAGCAGATCTAACAATTTTTCCATTCTCCCCATATCATGTTTCTCAACGAATAATGGGTGGGGAAGAACAGCTATCCCATTTGCCTTACTAATTCGATTAATGGCTTCTTTTGGTTCTATGGTGAGTCTAGGTACGTAAGCTGGACGTCCCTCCGCTAGATATTCATTAAAAGCTTCTTTAACAGAACTCACATGCCCTTTTGTTTTCAGCGCTCTAGCAAAATGTGGTCTTCCAGGACTAGAAGCATCACCAACTTCTTTGATAACATCATCGTAAGATATGTTTATCCCAATTTCTTGAAGTATTACAAGTATTTTGTATATCCTGTCCCTTCTAGCATTTTGTAGTTTCACTAAACTTTGTTTAAAAGCTGGATTATCAGCGTTAAAATTATAACCAAGGATTTCTATTTTTTCTTGTTTATATCTAGCGGAAATTTCAATTCCTGTAATGTATGAAAAGGAATAGTTTACTGCCTCCCTATTTGCAATTGCGGTTCCCTTAACTGAATCATGATCTGTTATAGAAAAAATGGTGAGTCTCTCCTTATCTGCCATTTCTAGCAGTTGTTGAGGAGAAAATATTCCATCTGAATAACTTGAATGGCAATGTAGATCTATTTTCATGGTTCTATACCTTGACTCTGTATAATTTCTTGTTTATTTCGTCTACTTCAACATATGTTTGGTAGATTAGAAACATAACTGCCATAATCCAACCACCTACAAGAATGAAAGTAACGTTACTGAAATATTCAACAAGAATGAAAGTAACGCTACTGAAATAGTCAATAAGAAATAAAATACCATAAACTATTGCTTCAAGTGCTGCTAGAATAGGTATGGATAAAAGCAATACTGGTAAAAAACTGATTGATCTAGAAACAGTTAAGTGATTATTTTCTTCTTTTACATTGAATGTGATAATAGATGCTGGAATAACAATGAAACAAACTATTTTCAGTACATTATCAGTTCTTTTTCTTTGTTTTAATAAATCTCTTTCTCGGGAAATCTTCTCTATCATATCAAAAAATTCTTCTGATTTCAAGGCTAAGAACTGAAACTTCTTCATTCTGCACTCTCCTCATGTAGATGCTTGATAATTGTTATTAGTGACATTTTTAAAGCTTGGATTATCAATTCCAATGTCATTGAAGGGATATTTTTACCAATAACCTGCTCAGGGAGTGAAGGAACATGAATAAATCCAGCGGGAATGTTAATCTCATTGTTATTTATAAAGTGCATTAAATGGTAGAAAATCTGATTACATCCAAAAGTGCCTGCAGAATTCGATATTTCACATGGTATCATATTTTCTTCTAGATAATCCTTGATTTTTCTGATTGGTAAAGTGGAGAAATACCCTTCTCTACCATTAGTTTCTAAAATTTCATCCTTTGGTTTTGTCCCACAACCATATGCAGATTTTTCTAAACTAGCTATATTTATTGCAATCCTTTCTAAGGAAATAACTGATCTTGTGGATTGACCAGTACATATCAGTATTTCCGGTTTTTCTTTAATCAAAATACTCTCAATAGTCTGCTTTATTTCTTTATAGCGCAATGGAATCTCAATTGCTTTTACTTCATATCCTTCTATTGTCTTCTTATCGAGAACTTGACAAGCTAATGTTGAGGGATTAACATTTGATCCTCCGAAAGGCTCGAAACCGGTCAATATTATCTTTTTTGACAAGTAATATCACTTCTTTAAATTCGAATTACTCTTGAGACATATATTAATCTACAAGATAAAAGTTTTCACATTTTTCTGAAACACATTCAAAAGACAAAAACATTACAATCTAAAGATTTTTAAAAAGAATCTTCTCAATTTTGACATTCAGAAGGGTTATATAATGGCAATTAACGAAATAGAGAATATTAAAGGAATTGGACCCAAAGCAGCTAAAACTCTTGTAGATTGTGGTTTCAACACAGTTGAAAAACTAGCCAAAGCTTCAGCAGACGAGTTATCACAATTACCTGGTATAGGAAAATCAACTGCTGAAAAAATGATTCTAGGTGCAAACGAAGTATTAACTCCAGCTAAAAAACCTGTTGCTAAAGCACCCGCAAAGAAAACTGAAGTTAAATCCAAAGTAAAAACAGTAGATAAAGCAACAATACCTAAACCTCCCACTTTGAAGAAAGAAGTAGAGAAAACATCCGTGCGACCATCTGTTAAAAAACCTGAACTAGCCGCTAAAACTCCAGCAAAGAAAACCGTTGTTAAAAAACCCGCAGTAAAATCTGAAACAAAGAAACCTGTAGTCAAACCCAAAGCAACTATTGCCGTGAAGAAAGGTGTTTCGCCAGCTACTGTAAAGTATATTGAAAGAGCAAAAGCTATGCGAAAGATAAAATCTAAAACTTCTAAAAAGAAAGCAAAAGCTAAGAAGAAAGTTACTTTGTCTAAGACATATGGAATTGTCCATTCTGTGCTTCATGATGCATCAGGTAAATCAACTAATAGATCTGTAATTTTACATCTTCATGATATTGAATTGCCAATTAGCAGTTATTTAGGAAGAAAGGTAAGCATAAATTATGTTAAATCAGGTAAGCAATTAACTGGTACAATATCACGCATTCATGGTAAAAATTCTTCCAGAAACAATGTTGTTATAGTACGATTCCAAAAAGGAGTAAGTCCACATATAATATCTGCAAGAGCTACCTTTAAGTAGACTCTCCCCATAATCTTAAAAGGGATTATCAATAATGAAATACAATGGTGACTAAACAAGGGTATATTAGAATTAGTCAAGGGATTTCAATTGGTGGTGGTATACTCTTTATCATCGGTGGTATCGTTCTAATCATATACCATTTTATGACTGTTGACCTACCTAGTTTTGCTATTGGACTGATTATTGGGACACCTTTTTATATTACTGAACTGCACCCTTTAATCTTAACAGTTATTTGTATAGCACTTGGTGCATCGGCAATAATTCTCGTGAGTTGGGAAAAGCGAATCCTGCTAGGAGGAATATTAGTTATTCTAGTTGGAATTATAGGATTAGGTATTCCAGGCGTGATAATCATTATTGGGGGAAGCATCTATATTGTTGCTTCAACAAGAAATCGTTGATATGTTTTCATTAAAAACAAATATCTTTTTCCTAAAAATTTAAATAATAAAACTAGTTCCCACTAACATGGCAAAGCGAAATAAATCACTTTCACATGTAGGTTCCATTCTAGCAGTTCTAGGAGGAGCAATTGAAGTTGCAGTAGGAGTATTAACAATACTTGGAGAAGCCTTAGGTGGTATTGTTGATATTTTTAATAAAGCTAATTGGGTTAGTGAACTTGGTGGAGGATTAGAAGCTCTGGTCATAGGTATAATATTGATTGCAATCGGTGTTATTTCTATTCTCTTGGCACTTGGAAGATTCGGATTAGATTGGATAATTTTGGGTATCCTACTAATTGTGCTTGGTATTGTAGGAAGCGGAATCGGTGGACTATTAGTTATAATTGGTGGAATACTATTCTTAATTGCTGGTTTGTAGAAAGAGTTTACAACTCTTCTTTTTTTCTATTTCATTTCATTTAAAATAGTTTTTATACATTGATTATTCTTTTTAATTGAAGAAGATGCCAGAGAAAAATGCTCAGAACCCATCAATGCATATTGGAAAAGAATTTTCCACACAGGAAGATGTTTATTTACCTGTTAAAGCTTTGAGCAAACACATCAGTGTTTTTGGTCAGAGTGGTTCAGGAAAAACTGTCGTTTGTAAGATTCTCATCGAAGAAGCTGTAAGGAATAATATCCCAGCAATTATCATTGATCCACAAGGGGATATAACTAGTCTTGTTATTGTTGAGGAACATGATAAGTTGAAGCCTTATGGTATCTCTAAAGAGTTTTTTGAACAGTATAAAGATAAGGTTGAGATTGTTGTTTTCACTCCAGCATCAGAGAAAGGAATACCTCTTTCTATAAACCCACTAATCATGCCTCCTCAAGAGTTAGACAGAGAAGAAAAGATTCTTGCTATCGATGGAATAGCAACAACCATTGCCAATGTTTTGGGTTATAAACTAAATTCTGAAAGAGGAGGAGCAATTAAAGCTTATTTGGTGTCGCTTTTTGAACAGTGTCTACTCAAAGATATTCTGATAGCAGATTTTGAGATGTTGATTGATTTAATAAAAACAGAAGTTGCTTACTTACCAGAAAATATACGAACACTGCTTTCACAAAGAGAAAAAGATTCGTTGATTAAAAGAATAAAATCTATCAATGTTGGAGCACCTTCATTAGTATTCAATCTAGGGCCAAAACTCTCAATTCAGACTCTAATAACACCAACAGATCCTAACAAAGTCAGAATTTCTATAATTTACCTGAATACTTTGACAAATTTAAGACTAAGAGAAATTTACATAACAACTTTGGCTCAGAGCCTCTATACATACATCAGATCTAACCCTTCACCCGATCCTCAATTGATTTTCTATATAGATGAATTAGCAGGACCACCACAACTCATACCCCCTCATCCGAAAAATCCTGTAACGAAACAATGGTTGCAATTACTATTCAAACAAGGACGTAAATTTGGTTTGTCAATGCTTGTTGCAACGCAAAATATCAGTGATGTCGATTACAAGGCTTTTGGACAAGTGAGTACTTTCTTCTTTGGTCGTTTTGTTACTCCTCAAGATCTCAGAATCGTTGATAACATGCTTCAATCTCAACCAGAAGCACGGTTCATTGTTGACCAGTTACAACAATTCAAAAGTGGTGAATTTTACATTCTTTCACCTGATGTCTTCCCTGATCCAGTTCACATAAGCACTCGCAGACTCTATTCAGTCCACAAAACTCTATCAGATGAAGACGTCGCTAAAATGTATGATTTTCCTCCACCAACATTATGTAAGCAAATCGGCGCTTATGATCACGATATCGATTCTATGGATTTAGAGGATATCTCAAAGGAACTTAGTTTAGATGATTTAGAGAAAGAATTAGCTTCAATAAGAAAGTTTTCTAGCAGAACAAGTCTCTTAGATAAACAAGCAGGAATCGATAAAACGGAGACTTCTGATTCAGAATCAGAAACTCAACCCGAAGGACTAGAAACCTTACCTACAGAAACAAAGGATGATTTCCATGAAGTCATTGAGAAAGAACCAGAAGTGGAACTAATTGATCTTTCTAACATAATAAAAACAATGAAAGATCAGTATCTGAAATACGAACCTGTTGAATTTAAGGAACTATTGGAAAAATTCTTCGGAAACAAAAAATTAAGTTATCTGGGGACTCAAAACCTAGAGCTAGCTTACATACCATTCTTGTACCTGGATTTCAGAATCAAAGCTAAACGAAGAATTCGAGTAAATTATGCAAATGCTGATCGTTGGGGAGAAGTAACTCTTGATTTACCGATCAAAAGAATATTCCCATTACTTGATAAAATAGAGTTTGGAGGAGATGAAGAAATCTGGGGGCAGAAATCAATACCTATTCAAGCTGAGGAGGTTTTCGAAGAGCTCATTTCAGTTCTTCCTCTCAAAAATCTTGGTAGTTTATATGGTGCTACATCTTCAAATATCAGAAAGTTAGAAATTCAAAGAACTCCTGAAATAATATTGGAATCCTTTCATGATGTGTTGCTTGTTGATGAAACCTTCTATGGGCAAGCATGGACGAAATCTGTTGAGGAAGGATTAGTGAATATCGAAAAAGAACATAAAGCTGAAATTGATCACTGGGCAGAAGAACTGCAAAATGAAAGAACTGAGATTTTCAAAGTAATTGATAGTAAGAGAAATAGAGTGAAGAAATTCCATGCTCAAATTGAACAAGCTAAGGGAATTTATGTTGCTCTAAAACCTTTGATGACAGACAAATACAAATTTAAGAGCAACAGTGAGGTAGGGGATTACAATAAAGCTCTAGAAACAATAAAGTTTGGTCCAGAAGTAATTAAGAACCACATAAAGGAAATTGAGGAAGGGGTTGAAAAAATCAAATCAATCGATACTCAGCTTAAATCATTTCCAAGAGTTAAGCTTCTACAAGACAGTAATTTTACTCTAAGTAAAAAGGATTTTATCATTCCAAAAGCTAGTGAAATTAAAGATATTTATGCCGCAATTATCTATATACCTGTATCCCTCGCAGAAATATCTATAGCAGATGAGAAAGGCAATAAACTCCAACTTAAAGGGATAGCTGAATCAGCTTTAGGCACTGAAATTCATCTTCTTTGTGAAATATGTCTAGAACAGAAATCTTCCAAAATGTTGTTTGTTTCCACTCCTAATGTTTGCAGTGTTTGTGGAAAAGTTTTATGTCAAGATCATACTATAGAAGGTTCATTGTCTAAAAAGATAATTTGTACAAATCATGCTGTTGTATGCTCATCCTGCAAAAGTGTTGTTTCTACTGATTATGCAGAGAAATGCGAATTCTGCGAAAATTTTTCCTGTAATGATCATATTCAGAAATGTTCACAATGCGGAAAAGTAGTTTGTAGTACTCATGGAAAGGAAGTAGTTAAAAAGAGTCTCTTCAAAGAAGAAACAGTGATACTCTGTCCTGATCATCAGAAAAGGAAGTGACATAAATAGGTTCTCGAATAGGTAGAAGAACTCCTTTAGTAATTTTACTAGCAGGTTTACCAGGAACTGGGAAATCGACGTTAGCTAGAAAACTAGCAAGAAAATATAGATTGGAGCACATAAGCACAGATTCTGTCAGAAAAAGAATATTTCGTGATGTCAGACAAAATTCTTTCGGTAGAGGATCTTATTCACAAAGGCAGAGGAATGTGGTTTATGATACTATCTACTACGTTCTCTATACCCTTCTGAAACATGGCGTTGGTTGTGTGTTAGATGGAACATTTTATCAAGATAAACTTAGAAGCAAGGTTGGTAGAATCTGCGCTCGTTTTGATGCAACATTTTTATTAGTTATAGTAAAAGCCCCAGAAGACTTAATTCGTAAGAGGTTTGAAGAAAGAGCGAAAAGAAACAGAAGAACCTTAAGCGATGCTGATATAAAAGTATTAGAAAAATACAAAGAACTCTTTGAACCTACAAATCTATCACATATTGAAGTCGATATGGCAGAAGATCACTACAAAACACTTGAGATGATTGGAAATGCTATCACAGAAAGACGTAGTACGAACACTTAGGAACCCATCAACTTATCCACACGAGGTTCAAGAAAGCATTAATGTAATTGAAACAAACATAAGTTGGATTTTCCTTACCGGTAAATACGCCTATAAAATGAAGAAATCTATCAAATTTGGCGATGTATTAGATTTCACATCCTTGGAGAAAAGGCATGAAACAATAAAAGCTGAACTAGTATTGAACAAAAGAATGGCTCCAGATTTATATCTAAGTGTCGAGATGGTTGATTCTCAAGGGAAAATTGGTTTGACATCTAATCCCGTTGAATATCTTGTTAAGATGGTTCAACTTCCTCAGTCTTCTTTGCTTCTGAGCATCTTAAAGGACAAAGGTTCTATAGATGATTATATTTTACAGAAAATAGCTGTTGAAATATCCATATTCCATAAGCAAAATATAGTTTATCCAGAATTTTCCATTTATGATAGTATTTTTGAGAAATGGGATGAGAATTTCAGAACTACTAAAACATACCTTGGCTTCCCTTTTGATGAGAGTTTAGAAGAAAGAGTTTACAAGTTTCTAGAAACAAATAAGGAAATCTTCGATAAACGAAAAGAAGAGGGAAAAATCATAGATGGACATGGAGATTTAATAGTAGGAAACATTTTCTATAATCAAAATGAAGTAATAATTTTTGACTGTATTGAATTTAACAAAATGTTGAGGATTCAGGATATTCTAGAAGAAGTAGCTTTTCTTTCAATGGACTTGGATTTTCATAAACAGGTTAGATCATCTGAGTTCTTCATTCAACAATACATGAACAATATGGGAGAAAAGATTGAAGATCATTTTGAGCTGCTTGATTTTTACAAATCATATAGAGCTTATGTCAGAGCCAAAGTATATTATTCCTTAGCCTTGCAAGAAGATTCAGAAGATCAAAAACAAGAGTTAAAATCATTGGTGTCAGAATATATGGTTCTTGCATCATCCTATGATTTCTAATATAATCCCAAAAATCATATTACCCTACAAATACTTTATTAGTAATTTGTTACTAGTTTAGTATCATCATTTGTGATTGTGAAAGAATTGGTTGAAGAAGTGAAAATTGGTTGTCATGTTTCTATTGCAAAATCCATTGATTTGGCTTTTGATAGAGCTAAAAAGATTGGCTGTTCTACATTTCAAGTTTTTACCAAAAATCCTCGAGGATGGGCTTTCAAAGTGATTTCCAAAAAGGAAATTGATCAATTTAGGGAAAAACATTTGAATTATAATATCTCACCAGTTGTAGCCCATATATCCTATCTTCCCAATCTCGCTTCATTAAATGATGAAATTTATACTAAATCTATGGATTCATTTCTTAAAGAAATAGAACGATGTAAAATTTTAGGTATTCCTTATTTTGTAGTTCATTCTGGATCTTACAAAGGAGGGACTTTTCAAGAGGGTTTTGAAAAATATGTTGGATCTATTCAGAAAGGAATTGATTTTGGAGAACGTAAAGTTACTATTTTAGTTGAAAACTCAGCGGGTGGGGGAAAAACTCTTACTGGTACTTTTGTAAATATTCAAGCTATTCTTGAGGAAATTAAGGATTCGAAAGTAAAGGTCTGTTTTGATACATGTCATGCATTTTCTGCTGGATATGACATCAGTAATCAACTTGGCGTATCTAATTTTATTGAAGAAATAAAAGCAACTATTGGGATGGAATCAATAACAATAGTTCACGCAAACGATTCAAAAACAGAAGTGGGCTCAAAAAGAGACTTACATGAACACTTGGGTTTGGGAAAAATAGGTGAAATTGGTTTCTCTGAATTGATTAAGGATTCAGATTTGAGGAAGAAACCATGGATACTTGAAACTCCTGTCGATGAAAGACGTACAGATGTAGACAATATCAAATATCTTCGTTCTTTAATAAATAAATAGAAAAAATAGATTTTTTCTATTTAAGGTGGTGGAAAGAATGTAGTAAACACAATAACAAATAGCACAGCTAGAACGATTGTGTAAATACCTGCTAAGAATGAAGGAGCAATTTTTGGAACACGCTTCTCCCCAGGTCTAATATCTGTGTCAACAGTTTTTCCAGTAGCTTCATCAATTACTTGACCGGTCGCCATTTCACTTACTATTTTCTCTTTTCTTTTCACTTGAACTTCATTTTTAGCTTCATCAAATGAAATTTTCTCTTTTGAGAATGTTCCTTTAATGTATATCCAAATAGCACTGAAGAAATCAATAGATGCGGATATACCATATAAGAAAGCTGATGCTCCATATATGAATAGGAACAAAATAGTAGACGATAAAGATGCACTACTAAATCCTAAACCTAATAAAACTCCTGTTACCATTGCAGAAAACCAGAGTAGAGATGCTAACAACCATGAAGAAAGAGGCATTTGCATCATTTTATCATATAGTATAGCTGTTTTACCAACATCAAATGAATAACCACAATGACTGCACTTAAAGGTAATACCATCTTCTAACAAATCAATATTTTCAAGTTTACAGAATTTACAGTCCATTAATAATCACCACGAAACTCAATATTAAGTAAATTTAAAGTCTTTATATTCTTTGTGGAAGGAACTTCTTTGCTTTTAAAATTCTTTCTATGTTACATAGTCACTCAAAAGCACGTTCAATTCTGTAGTTATATCAACATTCTTATTTTTTAAATACTCATGTAACAATATAGATAGTCTACGCGCTTCAGGAAGTGCTTCTTCTTGATCAACTGCAATGAGCACAACGTGTTCATTAATCTCTGAAATGAAGAAGTGGTTTGTATCAACTTTCAGAACTTTAAATTGCTCATGCCCTAGAATCTCATTTGCAAACCCACTCAAAGCTTTAATATAACCGACAAACATTCCGGTGTCTTGTGCAATTTTATCAGGGTCATAAACATATAGCGGATTTCCAAAAATATCGGAAACAATGAGTGCCTTGAATTTCTTGAATTGAAGTTTCCTAAAACTCTTAATCTTAGAAATAAACCATTTAAAAGAAAGTTCAATGTTTTCTTCATTTCTTACTGAAGTTTTGAAGAATTGGAAAGAAATATTAGGATATGAAGACATTTCATCCAGTTTCATCTTGCTAATTATGTCATCTAGACTAAGGGCGGTTTTCAGATCAGATTTGTTAGCTAGAAAGAGAATTGCTTTATCTGAATAAGATTCAATTAACCATTCCTTTACCATCTTCCAATACCAAGTGAAAGCTTCATCTAACCTTGAAGTATCAGAAGAATCAAGAACAAAAACAACTCCCATGGATGTTAATATATTGGACTTCCATATATTTTCTCGAAAAACTTCTTGCCCTGATATATCGTGAATATTGAAAAGTATATCACCTATTTTTATGTTTTCAACTACTACTCCAACAGTAGGTTTTGGACGAGTAAAACGTTTCTCCTTTAACCAGCTTACAAGTGTAGTTTTTCCAGCATATTGAAGACCAATAAGTACGATTGGTATTGTGTCTTGCTTTAACCGAAATAGATTCTCCATGATGCTTCCCTAATTACTAATCATTGAAATCTGAGTGTTTAAAGGTTAAGTATGAGGTAATCCAAAGTTGTAATCATATCTGAGTATGGCGGTTCTTGTCTTTTTCTTCTGTTTCTTATAGAAGAAGCATTTTCTCTACTGAACAATGACAATTGGTAAATGAATTTTGGGAGCTCTTTTTGATCTTCTAAGTAATTTATGATTCTACCTAGAGATTCACTAACCTCAAAGAATAATTTGTTAGCTCGATTGTAACTACCTTCAGCTTTAGTCATTTTACTGCTTTTTGCAAAAAGTTCTCCTAAAATAACGTTTTCGACTGCTTCAACCATTGTTTTAATTACAGGTATGAAAACCTCTCTTCTCCTAACAAAATCAAAATTGATATCATTACCTTTTATAGAAACGTTTTCATTGGCAGCTAACAGTTCTTGAGTATCAAGCAGAATTAAATCAAGTAATTCATGGAAGTCTGTTATTTCATTGAATTGAGCTTCAACAGATTCCGCAATAAACTCAGGTAATTTCTCAGTTTCATAAATAAGAGTTATCATCTCTTCCATCGATGCTCTCTTATTATTTTTGTAGGAGCTTTGAAGACCTAGAGAAACCAAACTAGATTCTGTAACCATTCCGGAAATTTTAGTTTCAATCAATCTTTGATTTATTAATTTCTTTAACTCTTTTTCTCCTTTTTTAATCTCTGATATACTCTGCTCTGCCTTTTTTGCATAATAATGAGCTCTGGCTCTTAAGATTAAATCTAGAACTATGTTATAGTCGCTGTATAGATAGATTTTATTCTCTGCAATTACTGATTTGATAAAATTTCTCATTGCGTGAATCTTATTTCTTTGCTTATCTTTTTCCTGAATGAATTGAGGTAATAGTTCTATCGCTTTCTCCAAGTAGTAAAGTTTTTCATCTATTTCTTGAAGTTCATCGAAGCTAGCAATTGGATTATCGTGATCAACTTTGATGTACAGTAATGGCACTTCAGATAAGGCGGTACTCATAGCTTTTAATGGAAAATTGAATTGGGAAATTAATCTATCGATTACATTCAAATTAGCAGTTTCTTGTGTTAGTAAATCATTTATCATAGAAACTGCGGATGAATAAGTTACACTCACTCCATAAACATATGGAAGTGATCCTGCTCCTTCAATTTGTTTTAGTATTTCATTTATTTCCAAACAAGAAGCTAAAGCTCCTTCATTATCTTGAGAATATAACTTATCAACTATATCTGTATATTTTAGCGCAAGCTCTGTGATGGATTTCAGGATTTTAAGTTCAGATTCTTCAGCCTGTATTCTTTTGTAAAGATATTTACTCTGAGAACTATCTGATTTCTTTAGAATTTTGTAAGCCTTTTTGTATTCAGATAGTGCCCTCGCATAATAACTTGATGCATGATTAAGATCTCCTCCTTCAAGTGCACTTTCTCCAAGTAGTTTGAAATGTTGAACCATTGAAACAGAACTTTGTGCATCAACTATTGGCAAAAAATCCATTTTAATAGCCATCCCCTTATTTCCTACAGATTCTGGAGCTTTATTCCATAATTTTATTACAGTCTCAAAATGCTCTTTTGCATGATTCAAGATGGATAGTTCGGAAATAGGGTCGGACCACCAGAAATCCTGAGATGTCTTTCGAGAGATGTCTATGATATGAGTTAGTAAAGTAACACCTTGAAGATAATCGTATTCCCCTTTCTTTGAAAGCACTCTAGGGTCTGTATCGCTATTAGGTAAACTATCATAAATAGGTAATAATCGCTTCAAATTTTCCAATTGAACCAAGGGCATGATAACTTCAAGAAGATCCCCCTTTGTTGGAGTTGGGGTTAATCCGGATATTTCGACCTCAGGTAATGAATCAGATAGGATTCTGTATACTATTCGATCAATTGTTTCTTTTGCAATTATATAGTATGAATATTGACTTGTTTCTGGTTTGTGCTTGAATACTCCTCTATTTCTCACCTGAGAATAAACATAAGTTAAGACACCTAGCTGTAATTCAAATTTGTTTAGAGCCATTATTTGATTTGGAAAATCACCATAAAGTAGTTCATGAAGAGCTAATGGATTATCTTTCCCTTGTTGTATATCTCGATAAACATCGTATATTCTTTCAATTGCCATATCTGCTAAACTGTTTATTGTTGACAAGTTTTTTGAACAAGATTCTGCAAAAATAACCCACGCTTCCGATATCTCTCTTGGTTCATCTAATTCAGTAAAGGAACTGTAGAGATTATCTCTTTCTAGTTCCATTTCAACGAATTTGTTGAATGGCCTAGTGTCTAATAGTGATAAGTTCATAGCTAAAAATGGTACTTTCCAAAAATAAACCTTTTGCATATTAGATTTGAATGCAAAACATCTAAATATGGTGATTTCTAACGGAAGTTGTGAAACAGCTAGATTTTGGGAGAAGACAATCAATAATTGTAGAAGATATGAATGAATCAGAAATCGATTTATTTCTAATCACACCTTCAATAGATTTTGGTTATCTGTTTAAGGCATTTATGTCTATGAGTGAGAGACTAATATGTGGTATCTTGAGCATCCATGATGACGCACAGATTATTGCACCCTCCTTTGAAAAAGAAAACATACAAAATCGTACTCCTTTTGATGATGTGATAACTTGGAACGAAGAAGAAGACCCTTTTGCAGTACTCAAAGAATCTATCAATAATAATGTGAAGAAAATCGCATTAGAACCAACAATGTCCTTTGAAATCTATACCAAATTAAAAAAGCAATTCCCAGAAACTGAATTTGTAGATGGGAGTTCGATAATAAGGAAACAAAGATCAATCAAAACTGAAGCAGAGATTGAACGTTTGGAAAAAGCTGGTAAATATACTGTTGAAGGAATGATGAATGCCTTGGAATTACTTAAACCAGGTTTGTCAGAATTGGAAGTTTTGAAATTAGTCCAGAAAGAAATGACCATACAATCAGGAGAACCAAGCTGGGCACTAGTACAGTTTGATGAGAACAGTGCAGTTCCCCATGGACCACCTTCCACACGAAAAATGAAGGAAAACAGTGTTGTGCTTATTGATGCGGGAACTATGTGCGATAATTATTTTGCAGATATAACCTTAACAACATTTTATGGAAATGTTACTGATGAATTTCTTAAGGTATATGAAATCGTCCAAGAAGCTAATGATACTGCACTTGATGCGTCAAAAGTGGGCGTACCCTGCGAAGAAGTTGATTTTGCTGCCAGAAAAGTAATTGATGAAGCAGGTTACGGGAAATATTTCACACATCGTTTAGGACATGGATTAGGATTAGAAGTACATGAAGAACCCTACATGGTAAAGGGAAATAAAAGGAAATTAGTCAAAGGAAATGTTCATACTGATGAACCTGGAATTTATATGCCAGATAAATTTGGTATTAGAATTGAAGATGACATTCTTGTAGGAGATAAGACTAAAAGACTAGTAACATTTGATCGGCATTTGTGGAAGTAAAAATGAATTACATTAATTTTGATAGAGTTGCAGAGGTTTATGATAGAACAAGAGCAGTTCCTATGGAAACTATAATTATTTTAACTCGAGAGATAAACAAAAAACTACAAATTACATTTGGTTCTCCTCCTTACCAAATACTTTCCTTAGGAATAGGCTCTGGGAGGGTTGAGAAATACCTTTCCTCTACAGACAACCATCTTTTTGGTATTGATATTTCAGAACTAATGTTAAAAGAGCTCAAAAAGAAAGGTTTGGTTGAAAGTATCTCAATTCTTCAAGCTGATGCATGCAATCTTCCATTTCGAGGTAAATTTCATTTAACCATTGCAATTCATGTGATTCACTTAATACAAAATCAAGAGGATTTTCTAAACGAGATAATAAGAACATCTCAAATGGTGATTTTTGGAGATGTTTATACAGATGCATATCAAAGTAAGTTATACTCATACTTCCTTAACATTTTATCAACATTAGGATGGACAAAACAAGAATCGAAATCAATAAACGATCATCTTGTAACCGCGATGTTAAAGCACGGATTTGAAGTTGAGGAATTTTCTGAAACAATCTACAATTCCCAGGACCACGCTTCTATCTTTGAAAGCTTACAGAAGCGTTACTTCTCTTGGTTATGGGATGTTCCAGAACCAATTTATCAACAAGCAATGAAACTTCTGGAACTCAAAATCAGAGATGAAGAAATAAATCTAAATGAATCATATAGTACAACCTCTAGTGTCAACTTACAGATTTTTAAGCAATTGGATAATTAAGGAAGAGGATGTTTGTAATGCTGATCGATTTCAGTATAATCTTTACCATCAAAAACTAAATATTCAGCATGAACATCATGAATATCTCCGTATTTTTGATACCAAGGTGATGTACTCAGCAATGACCATTTCTCAACAAGCTCTTTTGTAACATTGATAGGTTGTTTCCTTAATTCAGCTATCTTTAAGGCTTCAATGAAGGATAAACTGGCTGCTAAAATAATGGAAGTAGGCGTTCTTCGAGATATAGGTGAATTCCAAAGTTTTGTTTTTTCTATTAAGATTTTTATGAGGTTTTTGGGAAAAAGATTTTCATCGATATTAGATTTGTCTAATAAATTTTCGATTAATTCATAGTACTGTTTACCAGAAAATGGATATTCTTTGCTTATATCAAATAAATCAAATTTACTTTTTGTAAAACTAGGTATGTCTTTCCCCGCTGAGATAATTAGATATGGGCATTTGGTTTTCTCAAACTTCTTATCCATTTTCTTCTCAAATAAACTTAGTTCAACATCTATTTCATCCAGAAAAATTACAACTCTGGTAGTAGATATGTTCTGGATTAACCAGTTTGCTACTTCATTAGGTTCATTTTCTGGATTCTTCTCAACCTCTTTATAGAACCCATTCTCATCCTTCCAAAATTCTGTTCTATAGATGAATGGTAGCTTAAGTTCTTTACATAATTTCATTAAAGAATATATTATCTGTGTTTTTCCTGAACCACCATATCTGCCATAAATATGTGCATTTTTCTCTGGTTGAATACCATTGGACACTCTCTCAAACTCTCCTCTTAGAATGTCAACAATTGAATGATTAATAGTAAAACTATGCCTCTGCCAACAACATTCTGGATTGACTAGAGGTTCATATTGTTTATGCCTGTTTGCAATTTCCTTTGCTTCTTTTCTAGTCAAACCAATATCGATCTTCAGAATTTCTTCTCTGTTATGTGGGAAAGATATTTCCTTTAAAACATCCTTACCATAAACTAAAACACCTGTTTCTATTAGGTTTAGTTGGTCCTCAGGTAGTAAACATTGTGGGTTTTGGACATTCATATGCCATAGATTTGTTCTTGTTCTAACATAATTCCTAGAGAAGGAAGTTGCTAATTCCAAACCACCATCCCATCCAAACTCATCCTGAATTGAATCATAAATCAGATCAATCAATATGAAAGTTTGAATAGAAAAGTCTCTCCCTTCTAATATTATAACTAATCCTTTCTTATCCTTAAGCCACTTATCAAACTGAGAAATTTTTCTTGTAAAACTATATACTGCGATTGTATCAGGTGCAACTAATTGAAGTTTCTCTATAAAAGATTGAAGTACTTCCTCTCTGAAATTCATAATAATTCCTATCGCAGATTTTCGATTATATTACGTACTTCCATGAAAACTCTACTGAAATTCGCAATATCATTTTCTACCTTCATCAAATCTTTCAAGTATGTCATTTGAATCCCCTTTATTCTAAAGGCTCTTTCTAATGCAAACATCATCAATTCTCTGGATTTATGTACAAGTTCCATAATACTTGTAAGAGATATATTCCTTTTTCGACAGTTTGCTACTTCTACTACAAAATCGCCCATTTTACCAGGATATTCATTTGTAAACCAATAAGCACTTTTCATCTTACCGATTAAGTCATTGTTTTTCAATGAATATAGGAGGTTTGAAAACCACAAAATCCAATCCATCGCTAGTTCATAGTTTGGAGATGTTGTAGGTTGAAATGGAAAGTTTTTGGCAGCCTTTTCCAAGTTAGAGAATTTTTCTAAAAACTCATACCAAAACCCTTCAACTGGTGGGATTGGAAAAAGTTGTTTTAAATCCTCGCCATAAAGAACTTGACTTTTTTCACGAACAAGAAAATCTTCTGATTGCTCAAGGGGATATCTATTTATGATTTCTTGCTGCAAATTACTAACAATAATGCCTTCAATATCATGATGAGTTACTCTAGTATCGGAAAGCATAGCATAAGGTATAAAAAATACCCTACAAATATGAGCAAATTCTTTGTTAACAATAACCAATCGATTTACCAGTTCATCAATAGTATCATAATCTTTATCCCAGAGATTTTTCTCTAAAATAATTACAATATCAATAGAGCTATATCTTTTTGAAAAATCATCTAAAACAATATCACCTGTTAGAAGTATAGAACGAGTTTGTAAGGTCGTAACAGCGTATTCTACGAAAGTTTTCAGGAATTTTGGTAACTCCGGATATCGATCGTAAGTGACCTTCATAATATGAGAACTCCAAATTAAGTTATTAGGTTTTCGTCAGTACTAATTGAAAATTGATGTTTAAAAGATTAACAAAACTGAAAAAAAAGAAAGAAAAGGAATGGTGTTTAAACTGAATCTATAACAAAAGATTCCCAGCCAGTAAAGATAGAGCTAGAAATGTAGAATGAAACAATGAAGGCAACATTTGTAGGTTTATCTCCGAAGTCGAATTGTATAGTTAGATGATGATCTAATGTTGCTGTAATGTTCACACCGCCTTGAATCGCTGCTACCGGCATTTCTGCATCTTCTGCATGAACTGCACCTTCAACCCAATATTGTGAGATTGTATCATCATAAACATCCCATACGTGTGTAACTCTATTGTTTCCTCCCCAACTGAGTTTGATAGTTTCAATTGTAAGAGTTTCAGATGGAACAAGACTTCTGACATAGAAGGAAAGCACTCCCCTTCTTTTGAAGAAAAATCCTCCTCTGCCATCTACTGCAGCAGCCCCATAGACATCTATTACATCATTATCTATTTCAATGATATCAACTACAGCAGAATTACCGTTTCCATTGCTTGATAGATCATAAACTTGTGCAACGATTGAGTAATTATCATCAGGTAAAACATAACTGCTGAAGTATAATACCCATTTATTCTGATTAACAATGAATGTTGCTTCTCCTTGAACACTTTGTTGGTAGAGGTAATTGAAAGATGTAGTTAAGCTGAAGAAATACACATCAAATCTAGTTGTATCGATACCTGATGGGTCAGAAGCATAAACCTCTAAGAGAATAGTGCCTGATTCACTAGTATCGTTTTCAGGAGTAATGAAATATGTTATTGGAGCAATATTGTCGATTAATGAAAAGGTATCTCCAGCGCTGTTAAGATTTCCTGCTGCATCCTTGACATACAGAGTAAAAACTAGGTCATCTTCTGCCATCTGTAAAGTTTGTGATCCAGTTAGAATATATTCTGTTACAGTGGGTTCAGTTGAAGTGAAAACTTGCTGGTATGGAAAAACATCTCCTCCAAGGACTAATGTTTGATTAACTAATTCAGCTCCAACGATAGTTAATGTCCATGAAGCGCTCAAGAAGTCTCCAGGATTGATAATTGAACTGTTTACTCCAAAAGTTATCCCAATATCATCATTGTCTATTCCGAAGGTCCTTCTGATTGTCGATGACTGACCAAGACTATCATTAACGTAAAAATCTATCTTGTAGTCATTAGCATCTAGATATAGTGTAGAATCAATATTAGTCGTAATTGCTTGATCATTTAGAACCACAGAGTCATCTGGTAGAAGAAAATCATAAGTAATCGCTGATGTCTTAAATCCACCTATGGCAATAGCTTGAGGGTCAATAATCCCACTCACCCAGCTGCCATTTATAGGGTTGAGAACGGTCAAATCTAGCGATTCAATAACATTGACGTTTCTGAGATTATCGGGAGCAAAGGCTACTAAATCGTTATCATAAGTTATCTTAATTCTAAATACATTTTCTCCAATTTCTACATGGCTGGTTGGATCAAAAACTAGTACTAAATCTACTCTCTGTGTCGTATCTATAGCCAAAGGCAACTCATAACCTTGAACAAATGCATTGAGAATCTCAGTTTCATTTTGAGTATCTGTAGTTATGGTAACATTGAGGCCTTTTACAATAGCCGTTGCTGTTCCTGAATTCTGTAGTGTAACATATGCTACATCAGTAACAGAGTCTCCATCACTATCAAACCATTGAACTGTAAGTAAATCTACATTAGAACTGCCTTTTAACATAGGTACAACTATAAAATAAACCATCGCACTAGCTGCTACAACAAGGCTAATCAACATCACTGTTGCTAAAACAGGCGATACTGCTCTCTTTGATTTTCTGAAAATTGGTAGTTTCATCCATATACCTCTAACCGGTTACTAAAGATATTATGAATTTTAAGGTAATAAATTTTGTTGCTGTGCTAGTGCCAAAAATAGTTGGATGGAATAACTTATAATTACTTTAAAGCGTTCGTTGTTTGATATTATGTCCCCAGAGAAAAAAGTTGTTGTAAAGAAGCATGCTTATCAAGTAAATGATGAACTTGCAGATAAAATTAGAGAATCAATGAAGAGTAAGAATAAACTGTTTTTCAATATGATGGGTTCAATCGGGGCAGGAAAAACTCTTATTTTAGAGCAGCTGGCTGCAAAACTCTCTTCGAAATATCGTGTCTTCGTTATCAATGGAGATGTAGCTACTACAATAGATTCTGATAGAATAGCTAAACAGGGAGCAACAACAGTACAGATAAACACAGGTGGTGGTTGCCATCTGAGTGCAAAACTAATCCAAAATGAATTAGATAAAATAAATATTGATGATTATGATATTTTCATTGCTGAAAATGTAGGAAATCTAATCTGCCCAGCTGCTTGGGATATTGGGGCACAGCTCAACATCACTGTTGTTAGTATAACAGAAGGCGAATACGTTGTTAAGAAACATCCTATTATCTTTAAAAATGCAGCAATTGCAATAATCAATAAATGTGATCTTGATGGATTGGGTTTTAACTCTGATGTCTTAGCGGAAGACGCTTCAAAATTAAAATCTGGAATGAAAGTTATTCTAACAAGTGCAAAAACTGGACAAGGGATTGATGAACTTATCAAAGCGCTTGGAATTGAACCCTAAAGGACGATAAAAATGCATGAATATAGTGTTGCTTCTGCAATTGTTGACCAAGTGAAGGCAATTGTAGAAGAGCACAAAGCTATTCAAGTGAAAAAGATTATCGTGTCTGCTAGTCCATACGAAATGATCATACCAGAGCTTCTGATAGAAGCATATGGGATAATAATTCATGAGCTAGATAAATTTAAAAATTCTACACTTGAAATACAAATCAGTAAGGCAGAGATAAGCTGTCTAGAATGCGATTACAAGGGAGAACCAGATGAAAAAGGAGATCCTGAATTTGCTTACAATTTTATATGTCCAAAATGTGGTTCAAGGGACACTCACATTAACATGAAAAATCTAACAATAGAATCTGTAGACTTAGTGATACCTGATAATTAAAAAAATAATATCAATGGTAATAGATTTACTAGATTATATTAGATGTTCTGATTCTTCAGAAACTATTGCATTTGTTTGCGCATAAGGTAAGATCTCACTTAGTTCCCCTCTTAAATCATTAACTCTTTTCTCATGGAAGAAATTGAGATACAGCATACCAAATAGATACAAGGTTCCAAAAGCTAATATCGTGACAATTAGTACTCCTGCAAAAGCTATGAAGAAGATAGCCACTTTGGCTGCAAATTTATCATCAAATGTAGTCATTTCTTCTGCTAGATTTACGAAGAAACTGAATCCTGCTAACCATGCAGATATGCCAAAGAACATGCTTACAAGACTTTTTCTTACCTTATCTGATAATTCATAATCACGATTGTTTGGTTTAATATACTTAATTTGTGCATCCTTTATAGCCCAAACAACTGGTGTTAACCAACATATAAGAATGGGGGCAAATAGTAATACAAGAGCCCCTGTTGTAAATCCAACGAAAGGATCTGATATAGCAGATTTAACTATAGTTGCAATGAGAAATCCTACTCCAAGAGATGCTGACATTATATCATATAGTCTTGTACCTACAAACGATTTGAAACTTCCAATATCAATACTATGTGTTTTTTCCTCCAAATAGTACTTTGAATCTGTTGTTAAATCAAAACCAAACAAAAGTGCAATTGAAATGCGGAAGAAACTAAATTTATGATATTCTCTGTCTTTTTTTAGTTTGCTTAAGGTTTCTCGTATTTCCCCTCTTTTCTCATGTTTTGTTTTCAATGTTTCAAATATCAGTTTCTTAGAGACCCATCCACCAACCAGTTTCCAGAGAAATAAACCTAAAAGTGGAGATACTATAGAAGTAATAACAACTAAAATTGTGATTAATAGTTTTTGTGAAGGGCTTTCTGCGCCACTTAGAAACCAGATCGATAAAAACCATGCTACATAACAACTGAGAAATATTAATACACTAATGAACCATACTTTTTTTGAAGGTTTAATTACTTTAAAAAAGAAATTCTTAGTATCTCGTTCTTTTAGTGGGATCATATATTCCAAGTCTTTTTCCATTGAAATCGCTTCTGTTCTTCTTAATCTTTCAAATATAATAAATGTTATGAGAATTGCAATGAGAAAAGCTAGTGGAAAATGTGCTTTTCTTCGAAATCTGCAGTTTGAAACTTGTTCCTTGCCATTAAGATGAATGGTAATACAAAAGTAAGAGCAAAACCTACTGCCAGAAAAATCGCAAAGTAGAAATTCATCCCATAATAGTTTATTATCCCTGCTAGATCCAGTGTTGAAATCACTGTAAGACCAAGGAATAGAATTCCAATTGATGAAAAGAATGCTCCCCATAATCCTAATTTTAGTCTTTTATTCCATTCAACTTTCTTTACCCTGAATAGAGATGTAAATAGTCCATCTATCGCTGCTACTTTTAGAAAAGGTGAAGCTAATCCACCAAAGATTACATAGAACGGAACATGCCAAGCTTTCAATTTTAGAAACTTTGATCTGATGAAATAAATTATCATAATAGCGAACGTACCTCCGTAAATTATCATGATTAATATTGGTATGATAATTTGTGAGTATTCATCTAAACCTCCGGCTCTAAAGTAGGGTGTTTTGAATAAATACATAAAACCATAAACAAATCCAAGTCCATAGAAACTTGTGACCCCGAATATAATGGTGGATGTAAAGAATAAATCTGCTGATTGTTTAAAGCTCAATCTCCTCATAAGAATGTCTTTGATATGAGCAACAAAGGAACTAGTTTGCCCTTTTATCCACCGATACAATTGTGACATCTGATGATCTAGGGTACTTGGTAGTAATGTTTGAGATGCAAATTCATCTAAGAAGTAACCTTGTTTCTTTTGAGTCATAAGAGAAATTGAGTGGGAATAATCTTCTATAACAACATTCTCAGGTATGTTTTGAACTCCACTCCTGCGAAAACAAGCAGATGCTCCTTGGAAAAGAACTGCTCCAAAAGTACGTCGTGCATTTTGAGAACAAAAAATCTGGCTTGTAGTCATTGCTGACCATACATGGAGTACATTAGTAGCATTGCGAAAACCATATTTTGCTTGAACAAATTCATATTCTGGATATTGATCTAAAATTGCAACAAATTTCGCGAGAATGTCTTCAGTAGGAACATGGTCTACATCAAAAAATATAACATAATCTCCTTTTGTTTTTGGAATAACAAGATTTAACATCCCAGCCTTAAGTTTCTTATTTTCTGCATGAAAGTAGGTAAAATTGTACTTATTACACAGATTTTCATATTTTTTCCTTAGAATTTTATCAGGACTATCATCGCCAACCCAAACATCAAAATTTTTGTAAGTTTGTTTAGTTAAACCCACCAAAGTTTCCTCTAAAACTGGAATTGGAACATTGTGTATGGGGATAATGACACTAACCTTCTTTTGACCATCTATTGCATTTATATCATAGGCCAATTCACCTATTTTGAGAAAACCATCAATAAGTTGGACAAGGAAATAAATCATATAAATCGGTCCTAATATTTCTAAAATCAATGATAATATATTCAATATGATGCCACCCACACCTAATTCTACGCTTTTCTGAATTATAGAAATTAGAGATAGAATTAGGTAGACAATAAACGACACATAGAATATATATCCGATGACATGATTAATTCTGTGAATGGTTCTCTTTGACATCATTAATTAAAATAGCTTGGTTATTATTAAATCTTCTAATTTGAAAATTCTTGAGATTATTAGATAGTATTATATCTACAATAAACTCTGAAGTTTCTCTATGATATTCCTCTGACCCCTAACTATAGAATTATAATTCATAAAGCGAATTATTATATCTATTTAAAAAATAATGGTGAAAAAATGAACCTGCAACCAAAAAAGTCTAAAATGTTAATTAGAAGCGTTTTATGTTTTTTGCTGATGATTAGTATAATGCTTTCGTTCTCTAGTATGAGTATAAATGCTACAACAGTATCTACTGAACCCCCCTCCTACTCCTCACTAATTCCACATGATTCTATTGAAATTTCTTCTGATAGTGATTTTGAGGTTTTTCCTGGATTAGGAACAGCTGGAGATCCTTATCTTATTGAAGGATACAATATTACGACAACGGATAGCACTGGTATTCATATCACTGATACAACAAAATATTTTACTATTCATAACTGCTATGTTGACGCAAATGATTACGCACGTTATGAAACTTGGTTAAACTTGCCAAAGGCGGTCTAACCGTCGTTTAAGTGGGTCCCCTCACGTGCGTTGAGGGGAAGAATCATGAGGATCATGATTGGGGAAGGAAGGAAGGGAGTGCGCATTTACTCCGACA
>DAOVER010000085.1 GCA_030668875.1 Candidatus Heimdallarchaeota archaeon | reverse complement strand
ACATAAAGCAAAGAAATGGCAAGATTCTGCGGTTCCCAAACCTCATCCAAAACCCCCAAATGTATATAGTAAAACACCGCTATTAAATTTATTTCAATATAGAAAAACAATGAATAAAAGGCACCAGAGATTAAACCATCGACTATTTTTAAGGGTATTATGCCTGAAATAAAACCGCCCAAGCCAATAAGAGCTAGCAAGAGAATTGCTAACTCTAATTCAGGGTCAAAGTAGAAAAGAAAATCGAGTAGAAAAAACAAATTGAAAACTAAAACACCAAGAATAACACCAAGAACAATAAATAAAGTACGTTTTTTTCTCTCTACTAATTTATCAGTTTCTTTAAGTGCCATAGCATATTAAACGAAGAAAGTGTAACTTATAAATTCTTAGTCATTTAGGGTGAGTACTATACTTATTTTTTAAGATTAAACTAGAAAGGGAAATAGAACAAAAAACTTTTAATGGAACGGTGAAGAAAAAAGATAGAACAATGTTGCCTAGATAGCTTAGCTGGGAGAGCGCAGGACTGAAGATCCTGTTGTCGCGTGTTCAAGAACCATTTCAGATGCGTTCTGAAAGCTGAAAATCACGCTCTGGGCACCATTCATTTTTCTTTTTATCTCCTTATTTCTTGCATAAGCTTTTTTAAAAACTGCTTCTTTTAGGAACTATGATTAATGATAACGATTCTGTTAAATCAACATCTTTTGATGATGAGGCATCAGACACTTCACCAAAATCCAAACTTCGATCTACTGGGATTATGGGTTCATATGGTGTTGGAAAGTTTCAAGCTGAATTCTTCACAGGTGCTTTTGGCGCTCTTGTTTTCTTCTATTTCGAGACAGAACTTGGTTTGGCAACATGGATGGTTACTCTTGCAATTGTTATTTATTCTATTTGGAATGCAGTAAACGATCCTATTATTGGCTTTCTTACTGAGAAACCAACTTTTCTTTCAAAGAAACTCGGAAGACGGTTTCCGTGGATTATTTTTGGGGCACTTGTTTGGGTTTTCTCCTTTGTTCTCATATTTGCTGTCCCTACATCTATAAGATCAAATCAAGGTGCTGTTTTTACTTGGATGGTGCTGACTATTTGTTTGTATGATACCCTTTACTCAGTTTGGGAAGTTAATTATCAGAGCACCTTTGTTGATAAGTTTCGGAGTCATAATGTTCGCAATAAGGCCGCGAGTATCGCGATCGTAATTGGAGTTTTTGGTATTGCTGCTGGAGCCTTACTCCCAACGTTTATCGTTGAGTATAGTTTTACAGACCCTTTATGGGCATTTTCAACATACATTGATTTTTCTTCGGTATTTGCCCTTAATAGTTCTATATTTTCAACAACTGTAGATAATTCATCAACATTCATCACTAATGGATGGGTATTTTCCATAGCAGGTTTTATTCTAATATTTGTAATGATACCTGGAGTAAAAGAAACACCCAAAATGATTGAACGGTACATGAAAAGTATTGAAACTGAGGAAAAAGAAGGGTTCTTCAAACAGTTAAGAAAAGCTTTTACTCATAGAAATTTCGTCGCTTTTATTCTGCTTTTCTTCTTCTATCAAGCTGCTACCATGTCACTGACAGGAAGTATACATTATGTTGGGAAATATTTCTTAGGAGATGTATCAAAAACAACGCCTATTTTTGCTGCTATGTTAGTCGGAGCTTTAATCTCAATCCCTATCTGGTTATACTTCATTAAAAAGGTTCAAAACAATCAAAAGATGATTACGATAGCTGCTCTACTAATTGGTGCAAGTTTCATCCCGATGATTTTCCTTCGTAGTCAAATTGGTTTCATCATCGCTTTAGTCTTCTGGGGAATGAGTTTTGGTGGTTTTTGGCTTATCATGACTCCAGCTATGGCTGATTCAATAGATGAGATAGTTGTGAAAACAGGAAAAAGAAATGATGGGATATTCTTAGGTTTTCGAGCATTTTTCGGGCGTTTATCCTTTGCTGTCCAAGCTCTATCCTTCTGGGCTCTACATGAACTTACAGGTTTCAATTCTGATCCTAACGCTACTACTCAGACCGATCTCGCTCTGTGGGGAATCAATTTCCATTTGGCATTAATACCAGCTATACTGGTTATAATTGGAGCACTTGTTTTCTGGAAACTTAATACTTTGAATAAGGAAAAAGTAGCTGAGATCAAACAACAACTTAAGAAAATGGATCTATAGATTTTAGTTCCATTTTTCATCTTTTCTTTTTGTGTCCAATGAAGTTAGCTTCATAAGTGTCTATGATGCGTAACCATATATGTCAATCTTCGGTAAGTGCGGGCAATGTGGAAAGCCTATAGGACAAGCTAAGAAAACATGTGGAGCAAGTTTTGCGGTGTGCAAAATATGCAAGTTAATGATACATCCACACTGTATAGGAGAACACAGATTACTTCACAGAAATAGAGAAATTATGATTAAAGACGCTGTAAATGATGATACAAATTCTCTTATCTCGAAAGTTTTTTCCTCGATTCGCGAAAAATTTGCTAAACCAAATACCAATTCTAAAAACTAATTTTTTTGTTCTACAGAAAAGATAAACAACTTCAAGTTTTTAAAATTATAAGGTGACATTGATGGACGTTAAAAGATGTTGGGGAGATAAAAGCGAACTTTCAAGGGCATATCATGATGAGTGGGGAACCCCTGTTCATGATGATCAAGTTCTCTATGAGTTTATAATCTTAGAAGGAGCTCAAGCTGGATTGAATTGGAACACTATACTTAACAAAAGGGAGAACTATAGAAAAGCTCTAGACAATTTTGACTTTAACAAAATTGCAAAGTATGGGGAGAAAGATATTGAGAGACTATTGAATGATGAGGGTATAGTTAGAAATAAGTTGAAGGTGCGTTCTGCTGTTCAAAACGCTAAAGCCTTCCTAGCCATCCGTGAAGAGTTTGGTTCTTTTGACAAATATCTGTGGGCCTTTGTTGATTATAAACCAATAAATAGTGGTTTCAAAACTTGGAAAGAGGTTCCGGCTAAAACTGAACTTTCAGACAAAATATCTAAGGATTTGAAAAAAAGAGGAATGAATTTCGTAGGTAGCACGATAATTTATGCGTTCATGCAAGCTGTAGGCATGGTAAATGATCATATGACTTCCTGTTTCAAGTATAAAGAAATTGCTTTGAAAAATGTTGGTTGAAGCTAATTCTTTTATTTTACCATTGCGAATCTTATGTTATGGAATATGTAAGATTAGGCACGACAGGAATAAAAATCACTCCTCTTGTTCTCGGAACCATGCAAATGGGATGGAGGGTAGACGAGGAGGAATCGTTCAAAATTATGGATAGAGCCTTAGAGCTAGGTATCAATTGTTTTGATACAGCTGATGTTTACAGTTATTGGGCTGATAATAGTTACCCTGGAAAAACAGAAGAGATTATCGGTCGTTGGTTGAAAGACAGGGGAACAAGAACCGATTTAATACTTGCAACCAAACTTCGCGGTGCGATGTCAGATGATATCAATGATAGAGGATTATCTCGAAGACACTTCCATCAAGCAATTGCAGCGAGTCTTAAAAGGCTGCAAACTGACTGGGTTGATTTGTACCAAATTCATAGTTTTGATAATGATACACCAATAGAAGAAACTCTACACGCACTCAATTTACTTGTTGACAAAGGTGTTGTCAATTATCTAGGTGCTTCTAATGTCCATCCATGGATGCTAGTGGAATCATTCTGGAAAAGTGAGAAGAACGGATATGCTCGTTTTGAAACAGTTCAGCCTCCATACAGTATTGTTCGAAGAATGCTTGTTGAACATCAAATGTATCATGTGATCAAGAAATATGGTTTGGGAGTTATACCTTACAGTCCATTAGCAGGCGGTTTCTTAACCGATAGATACTCCCGCGATGGTGCTCTACCTGATACACCTAGAAGTGAAGGCGCACAAAAAAGATATTTCTCGGAAAAGAGATGGAAGATACATGAAACAGTGAAGGAGATAGCTGATTCTAAAGAAGTTAAGATGACCCAAGTGGCTCTAGCATGGGTCATAGCAAAGGATTTCGTTACAGCGCCGATTATTGGAGCAAATAGTGTAGAACAATTAGAAGAAAATATTGGTGCTTTAGAAATAAAGTTAGATGAAGACGAAATTAAAAGATTAGATGAAGTATCTGATTGGGTACAAGATTACGAAACCCTCCGGTAACCCTAATCTATCTCTTCATTTTTTTCTACTTCTCCACTGATGTCTGTTCTATATTTTCCTTGGTGTTTTTATTGTTTTATGCACAACAAAAATGAGGGTGGACGCTCGTTGGTGGAATGAATTTATCGCACGTTAGAGCGAGTGCCATGTAATCATCAAAGGTGAAAGAAATGATTGAAAGAAATGATAGAAGAAGAATTGCAAAGATAGAGAAAGATTGGAAATACCAGTTAGTTGTTAAAAAAGAACAGATGAAATGTTACGGGCACTACAATTGTCAAATGGTCATCCACTAAACTTTAATTCTCCTTTTTCTTTTTAATATTGATTACGTTTGAATGTAAACAACTTGAAAGCTCCAATAAGAATAGGGATTGACACCGGTGGAACTTTTACTGATTATGTAATTGTATCTAATGCTGGTGAGATTTATGCATGGAAAGTTCCAACAACTCCAGCTGATCCAAGCATAGGAATAATTGAGGGCTTAGAAGAGGTGATGGAAACATTTCATTTTCAAGCAAGAGATATCGATTTAATTATTCATGGAACAACAATCGGGACTAATGCATTTTTAGAGGATAAGTGTCCTCCTGTAGCATTTGTTACAACAAAGGGTTTTCAAGATATTTTAGAAATAGGACGACAACAGAGATTTGAACTTTATAATCTCAAATTTGGAGAGAAATATCCTATATCATTTTCAAAGGACATTTTGTTTGAGGTTGATGAAAGATTAGATAGAGATGGTAAAGCTATCAAAGAACTTGACATGTCTAATTTAGATTCTATACTATCTGAACTAAAAACAAGCTCAATCCAAACAGTAGCTGTGTCACTGTTATTCTCTTTTCTTAACCCTAAGAATGAGAAATCTCTCTCTTCATTTTTCAAAGATAAAAATTTTCAAGTCTTTCCTTCGCATGAGATTAGTCCTCAAATAAAGGAGTACGAGAGAGCTGTAACCACTCTAGTAAATGCTAAAGTTAGTCCAGTTGTACACACTTATTTGCGTAAATTAGAGAAACAATTGAAGGAAATAGATGTTAAAGCACCATTATTGATTATGCAATCCAACACAGGAATGGCAGATGTTGAAACAATTGGAAGGTCAGGAATTCAAACACTTTATTCCGGTTTAGCAGGAGGAGTATTAGCAGCTGCTGATAGCTTAAAACATCTGAATAGAACACATCTAGTTTCATTGGATATTGGAGGAACGTCAACAGATGTATCTGCTTTAATTGATCAGCCGATAATTTTGAGATCAAGGAATTTCGGTGGTTTTCCTCTTGTTGCAAATATGGTTGATGTTGAAACAATTGGAAGTGGAGGAGGTTCTATTGCCAAATTTAAGGATGGATTATTGTCCGTTGGACCAGAATCACAAGGGGCAAATCCCGGTCCAGCATGTTACTCATTAGGGGGAGATAAAGTGACATTAACTGATGCAAATATGTTTCTCGGTTATATTCATGAAGATAATTTTGCTGGGAATATGAATATTGATGTTGGGAAATCTAAGTCCTATCTACAAAAATTGCTAGATGAAATTAATTCTTCTGCTTACTCACTTGAGATTGAATCAGTAGATGAATTAGCGCTTTCAATAAGGAAGATTCTTAACAATAATATTGCAAACGCAATACGAGTGGTAACCATTCAAAGAGGTCTAGATCCAAGAGATTTCACTCTTTTGGGTTTTGGTGGAGCAGGACCTTTGCAATCTTGGGAAATAGCTAAAGAATTAGAAATGGGCGGCGTTATTATACCTCCTTTCCCTGGTGTTTGGTCAGCTTCTGGTCTTGTAAGTTCTGATATTAAACATGAGGTGACTCAATCATATCTTCAAACAACAAACGAAATAGGCTTTGCGGATATAAACAAGAAATTGTTAGAGATTAAAGAGAGATTGGCTGAAGTATTGGCAAAAGAAGGTGTTGAAGAAGAGCAAAGAGAATTCAACTACTCTGTTGATATGCGTTACATGGGGCAATCTGATTCATTAACAATCACATCAGCATACCCATTAAACAAAGCAACCTTGGATGAATTAATAGAAAATTTCCATTCTCTGCACAATCAGAGCTATTCTTGGTTTGATAGAGATTTAACAGTAGAACTTGTAAATATCTCAGTAGAAGCAGTTGGATATGTTCCAAGAATAACAATGACAAAACTTCCTGTTGGAACAGATAGACCTCCTGAGGAAGCGCATAAAACAAGTCGAAAGGTAAGCTTTGATGGCGATTGGTTAGATACACCGGTATACAACAAAGCACTTCTACTAAGTGGTAACATTGTTGAAGGACCTTGTATTATTGACCAATTAGATACAACAACAGTTATTCCTCCTAAGGTTGTTGGGAAGATAAATTCCTTAGGTTATATCATAATGGAGGAGAAGAAATGATTTCCAAATTTAGTCTTATAGAGGTGCAAGTGATTAATCAATCATTGAAGAATGTTGCATTAGAAACAGGAATTGTTCTACAGAGATCAGCTTTCTCTCCTAATATAAGAGATAGATTGGATTTTTCAAGTGCAGTTATGGACCAGTATGGTCGTTTAATAGCTCAAGCAGAGCACATTCCTGTACACTTGGGTGCCATGCCGGAAGGAGTTAAAGCAATTATAGCTCATTTTGGTGAAGAAAACATCCTTGATGGGGATATCTACATAGCTAATAACCCTTATCTTGGTGGGACTCATCTACCAGATATCTCTGTTGTAAAACCAATTTTCTTTGAGAAACAAATTGTTGGATATATTGCAAATAGATGTCACCATGCTGATGTTGGAGGAATAGTCCCCGGCTCAATGCCAAGTGGTAAGTATACTTTGGAAGAAGAAGGGTATATAATCAATCCAACAATTCTGGAAAGAGATGGAACTTTAAACCAAGCTTGGTTCAATGAGTTTTTAGATAACATAAGGGTTCCTGATGAAAGAAAAGGCGATATTCAAGCACAATTAGCATCTACCAAAATAGGAGAAAGGAAGTTCCACGCTCTACTCAAGAAGTATTCATTAAGCAGAGTTCAAAAAATTATTGACTTTCTTAATGAGCGTTCAAAAAAAGCCTCTCTCGAACTAGTAAAGAGGATACCGGAGAATAAGAAGGTAACTTATACTGATTACATGGATGATGATGGGGTTAATGATAAGTCGATAGCAATAACAGCTGAAGTAGAAAGAAAAGGTGATCAGATTGTCGTTGATTATTCTAAAACTGATTCACAAGTTGAGGGCAATATTAATGCTCCTTATGCTGTTACTCTGTCAGCAACATATTACATTATCAGGTGTTTAATTTCCACAGAATATGCAACTAATTATGGTTTATATGAACCCTTAGACATCATAACAAAGAAAGGAACTTTAGTTGATCCTCTGCCACCTGCTGGTGTAGCTGCAGGAAATGTTGAGACCAGTCAAAGAATTACTGATGTGATGCTAGGTGCATTTTCACAACTTTTCCCTGATGAAGTACCAGCTGCTAGCAGTGGAACTATGAATAACACAATTATTGGGGGATTGAAACCCAATGGAGAGATGTTTACTTATTATGAAACAATTGCAGGTGGAATAGGTGCAGGAAAGAATTATTCTCCACCAAACGCTAAGCATAGTCACATGACAAACACAAGAAACACATCAATTGAAGTACTAGAAAGGTATTATCCATTGAGAATTGAGGAATATTCTATTATACCTGGAACAGGTGGATCAGGAAAATGGTGTGGAAGTAATTCAATACGTCGTTCAATCAGACTATTAACAAATGAAGCTGTTTTGTCTATTCAAAGCGAAAGAAGAAAACATGCACCCTTTGGATTATTTGGGGGAATGGATGGGGCAAAAGGAAAGAACATCCTTGAGACAAAAGAAGAAACAATTTAT
>DAOVER010000066.1 GCA_030668875.1 Candidatus Heimdallarchaeota archaeon | reverse complement strand
AGGGGAAATTACTGGAAAGATTATGAAGGAAAAGGATCATACAAGATTGCAGGTCAGGCAGAAGCAGTGGATAAATACCCTCTAACAGAACAATTGGAACGAGTTCATACTACGAGTCCGTATTGGGCATTGATGAGTCTGATCATCCTACCAGTTATTGTTATACCAGTCCTCCTTCTCTACAAGAAAAGGAAACTTTGATTGTAAAAGTATAAGAGTGGATTTAAAAGAAATTTCAAAATGCTCCAAACTAAAGAAACTTGCGCTTTTGGAAAAGAAAATTTGGATTCAAAACTTCTTTTATTTGTCTAAACGTAATTCGCTAACAGAACTAAGGTTGCATGATATTAGTTTGAAGGATATAAGCAACAAATAGAGGAAAATAGCTGAAAAATGAAAAAAATAAGAAGGTTAGACTTCTTCAAGTTCATCAAGAAGGTATCTTTCACTGCCAGTTTGTCTAGATTGTATCGCTAATTCTCTTTCAGAGATAATCTCTCTTTCTAACCTATCTAGGGCGACTGCGTATGCGCTGAAGACTCCATATCCTTCTGCCTTTGAAACATACGTATGACCTTTGTTGGTGGATATTCTCAACCTTATTTGATAGAGAACGAAACCTCTAAACTTCTTCTTTGGAATAGATTTAGCATGGATAAATAATTGTCCAGAATTACCAATCACTGAAGCAAATTTCTTTACAAGATCTACTCCCATCTCAATGATTGGTTCCATATCTTCGTCATCAACATCTCCAATTACTCTCACATAGTATCCTTCAGTCTTAGGGGGGATGCTTACTGTTTCAAGAAGGTCTGTAGTTGTTAAAACTCCAACAGGGTGATTTTCTTCATTTATTATAATTAGCGTTTTGTGATTGTTTTTGTAAAGCTTACTTATAGCTTCAAGAACCAATTCGTTTTCCTTACAACTAACCACTTCTTCAGTCATAAGTTCTCTAATAGGCGCTGTAAGAGGAGTATGCTGCACAGCTGATCTATCACCCCTAGTTTGTTTAGTGGGAAAGGAAGGAATTAGAAGCTCAGCCATATCATGAGGACTTACAATGCCCAATAAGTAATTATTTTCATCGACTACAGGTGCCCTTGAGATATTATTTGTCCTAGAGATTGCAATTAGTCTTGCCGCCGTAGTATCAGGGCTTACACAAATAGGATTCGGAGTCATCATATCTTTCACAGTTTTATCCTTAAACAATGCAGCTGAGGATCTAATAACATCAATGTCCCTATATACACCAATGATTTTCCCATTGTCTTCGATAGGAACGGTGTTTATCTTTGCAGACAAAAGAGCTCTCGCTATATCATCAAAAGTAGAGTTCCTCATCACGGTTGGAACCTTTTGGAGCAAGTTGGCTACTTTAGAACCAGGTTGTATTCTAGATTGCCTTGTTATGTTCTTCTTTGTAAGATATCCAAAGAAGATGCCCTTTTCGTCAAAAACTAGAACTTCTCGTACATTATCCTTAAAATATTCAAACACTTTTGACAGTGGTTCATCGAGATTGATTGAAGTAAAATCAGAAACAATCGATATATCAGTACTCATAAGCTAATACAATTTTTTATGATTATAAAGGATTCTTATTAGTTGAAAGAAAGTAGAAAAAAAGGAGGATGTTTTCTAAAGCATATACTCTGTTCTAAATTTAAGATGTTCTTCGCTAAATTGCTTTCCCAATCGTCCAGCATGGAAGAATAGTTTATCAACATTATAAGCTGAAAGAGCTGAAGTTTCAACATAATCAAATCGGTGAAGTTTCGCAAATGCAATAGCATCATCACGAGATACTGCTCGAGCATCTTTCAGATCGTATTTGTTTCCACATAGGACAATAGGGATATCAGGTACTCTAGAAAGAACTTCATTTGTCCAGATGTCAACATCATCAAATGAGTTTTGATTAGTGATATCAAAAACTATTATCGCACATGTAGCACCTACATAGTATTTGGGTCGAAGATAAGTGAACATTTCTTGACCACCTGTATCCCAGCAAGATAACCTGATAGTTTCAGGATCTGTATATATTTTTTTTAGCATGTTCTCATTCAATTGTTCTGGTGTAAATGTTAATGTTTTTGTTAACCAACTTACGCCTAATGTTGGTATGTAGCTGTGAATAAAAGTATTTAACGTAAATCTTCTAGCTAACGAAGTCTTTCCAACAAATGCTGAGCCAACACATATTATTTTTTGTAACTGATTCATCTTTTTATCTCCATACCACATCTAATAAATCTTGAATTAAACCTAATCCATTCAACCTCTCCCACTCTACTTTCATTGCCACAGGTACTTTCTGAGCAATTATGTACCTTAGTTCTTCTTCTCCCATTTCCTTTTGCAAACAATCTAACATATTCTTAAGAAAACAAATAAATTCTCTTTTGATTTCGCTTGTTGTAATTTTCTTTGTATCAACTTCACTAATATCAAACCCCTCTTCAAGCGTCAGAGAATAAACTTCCTTTAGATAAGAATAATTTTCATCTAAATATGCTTGTAAATTTTCACTGTACTTCTTATAAAAATCTTCAATTTTCATAGAGTTTCTTTCTTCAATATAACTCTTTATCCCAACCCAGATAGAATTTAAGATGTTTTCAAACACCTCTACCAGATTCCTTTTATCAATATCCTCAATGTGAAGATCTAAAACATTCCACAACAAGAAAGAGTGAGAGAGTGACTCTGACACTTCACGTCTCCTAATCCCTTCTAATTCTTTAAGGAATTCAGTTGAACTAGTTTCATCTGTAATTTCGAAGGCATTCAAAAAAAGTTTCATGAAGAAAAATAATTGAGAAGAAATCATTTCTGTTGAATAATTTGGAGGGCTTAGCAAGACAAATAAAAATGAGTGTTTATGCTTAAACAGAATTTTTGTGTTACCAAACATCAAAACTTGAAGTTCATCTAAGGAGGAGTGCTTTTCAGCTTCAGAGTAAAATTGAAGTAAAAATCTAACTATATCATCTACCTCTTGATCCTTTTTTTGAATCGTATGGGGACGACAAAAAAGCACTTCCATTTCATTCTTGTTTATTATGTAGAATCCAATCATATGTCTGCACAACCCTACAATATTACAATTGACTCAATACGCTTAAAAATCTATTTTAAGTATCATATCGAGACAATAAGGGAACTTGTTATGACACAGAGTTAAAGAAAAAGAGTAGGGGTTACTTAGGTGTAACCAATCTTTGGACTTGTAATTTGACTTGGACGCTTGAACTTTTCACTGATTTTTTCGTAGTATTTAATAACATCAGGTGTAACGGTGGGGTGTATTTTTTCAAGAGCAGTGTTGAAATGACTCATAGTTACAGTTTTAATTTCAAAACTTTCTCGAAGGGCAAGCATACCAGCTTCTCTGCATAATGCTTCAATATCACTACCAACAAAACCATCGGTAACTGATGCCAATTCTTTTATTGAAACAGAGGATGCGAGTGGCATATTGCGTGTATAAACCTTGAATATTTGCATTCGACCTTTTTGGTTAGGAGGATTTACAAAAATCAATCTGTCAAATCTGCCAGGTCTCAAAACTGCTGGATCGACTATATCTGGTCTATTTGTAGCTGCAAGAACTACTATATCCTTTAACTCTTCCAATCCATCTAGTTCTGTTAATAATTGACTGATAACTCTCTCTGTGACATTGCTGTCAGAAGACGTCCCTCTCACAGGAATTAAAGAATCAATTTCATCGAAGAAAATAATTGATGGTGCAGCAAGTCGGGCTTTGCGGAAAACTTCACGGATAGCTTTCTCACTTTCACCTACCCATTTTGAAAGTACTTCAGGACCTTTAATAGAGATGAAATTAGCTTCAGATTCTGTAGCAACAGCTTTTGCTAGTAGTGTTTTCCCACAACCAGGAGGCCCATAAAGTAATATGCCGCGAGGAGGTTTGATACCTATTCTTTTGAAAGCATCCTTTTGGGTAAGAGGCCATTCTATAGCTTCTCGAATATCAGTTATCACACTTGCAAGACCACCAACATCAGTCCAGGGGACATTTGGTGATTCTATATAAACTTCTCTTATTGCTGTTGGAGTAATTTCCTTAAAACCAGATAGAAAGTCGTCATGTGTAACTTCAAGTTGGTCTAGAACTTCAGAGGGTATACTTTCTTCACTAAGATTAACAGAGGGTAAAACCCTTCTTAGAGTTTTCATTGCAGCCTCACGAGCCAGAGCTTCTAAATCTGCACCAACATAACCGTGAGTAACGTTTGCTAATGCTTTCAAATCAACATCTTGAGTTAAAGGCATTCCACGTGTATGAATAAGAAGAATCTCTTCTCTACTATCTCTGTCTGGAACATGTATTTCGATTTCTCGATCAAATCGTCCTGGACGACGAAGAGCAGGATCAACCGCATTGGGTCGATTAGTTGCACCTATAACAATTACTTGTCCGCGTGCTACTAACCCATCCATTAATGCTAGTAGTTGTGCAACTACTCTTCTTTCAACCTCACCTGTAACGTCTTCTCGTTTTGGTGCTATTGCATCCAATTCATCAATAAACACAATACTTGGAGAATTATCTTCAGCATCTTTGAAAATACTTCGTAAACGTTGCTCTGATTCCCCATAGAACTTTGACATGATTTCAGGACCATTAATAACAATGAAGTGAGCAGCTGATTCATTTGCTACAGCTCTAGCAACTAAGGTTTTTCCACAACCAGGAGGTCCATGGAGTAGAACACCTTTAGGAGGATCAATACCTAGTTTTTCGAAAAGCTGCGGGAACTTAAGTGGAAGTTCTACCATCTCTCGTATCTTCAGAATTTCTTGGTGTAAACCCCCAATATCCTCATAGGAAATGCTGGGAGCAGTTTTTTCTCCTTCAAGTAATGGTTTTTCAGCTACTTTGAGCTGTGTACTTTCAGTAACAACTACAATTCCAGAAGGGACTGTAGTAACAACATTGAAAGGAATTGCTCTACCAAGAATTGGTATTAAAACTGTATCTTTTCTTGAAAGTGGTTGACCAAGGAGTTTTCTTTTAACAAAATTTTCGAAACTAAAATCAATATTAACTGACATTTGTTCTGGAGCTAAAGTGACTTGTCTAGCAACACTTACCTTTGCTTTTTTGACAACAACTTTGTCTCCTAAAGAAACTCCTGCATTCCTCCTAATTACGCCATCACAGCGGATTATTTCTTTTTTCAAATCTTCTGGATAGGAAGGCCATGCAACTGCAGTAGTAGAACGTTTGCCAACAATTTCAACAATGTCACCTGTTGAAACACCAATTTTTGACATTGCCATACTATCTAAACGTACTTTACCTCTTCCAACATCTCGTTGCTTTGCTTCAGCAACTCTCAGTGTAATTTCTTTATCGGTCATTTTAACTCCTCAGACAATCTTGACCATTTTTTACGCTTGTTTTTTCTAAAACTTTGGACTTTATAATGGTTTGTTTTATTCCCTATTTTATATAGATAACTTGTAGATTTGGGTATTTAATACCTATGAAATGATTTTGACATAATTCAAAACAGAAGAAATTTTTATTGTTCTTAATCTTCTCCAACAGCTAAGAAGCCCATATCTTTTGTCATTTTATGTATTCTTCTACGCGTTTTTGAAATCCAACTAACGTGAATCAAACCTTGATTTTCAAGAGTCATCAGTGCCTTATTTAGCTCAGAGTTACTGAAATCACCGTACATATCTCTGAGGGGATTTTCCAAATCACCTTCCAAAAGCACGCCACCTCTTTTTTCTAATATTGTCAAAATGCAAGATTTCAAAGGGGTAACTTTCCACATTCTGTCAGAACCCATAATTGACATAGTAGAGTTGAACTTTAAATGAGTTTTGATAGATGGAAGCTTCACTCTCATTTCAGTAATTAGACGATTTGATTAATCAAGGTAAGATATTTTCAAGTTAAAGATATATTAAAAGCAAAGTTTTTAATACGTACTTTTTTTGATGTCTTCAGTTATTATGAACACTCGAAGTAGGATATACCTGATATTCTTTTTGTCTATTGGCATAATTTTCTTATTAGTCGCTATCGTACAAAACCAGATAGAACACTACGCAGTTATTAAAGATTTTACTGGGTCTGAAATTGTGGACTTTCTGGATACTTACACTACAGGTTTTCCAAGACCACCGTTTACATAATTTAATAGGTGACGACCATGGCTACAAAACAAAAAAAGAATATAGTTTCAGTATTTCTGCGCCCAATAAGCGAACATAGGATACGAATAATTAGGACACTAGTCCAAGTTATAAGTTTTGGACTGATAAATGGTGTTGTTTTTGGTTTAGGGAGAATGGCAGTGATATTACCCATTGAATATCCTTCTGGAGGACCATTTTCAACTGTATGGAGTGCATTTGAAGCTTTACAATATGCGATAACATTTGGAATGTTTCCATATCTTGCAATTTCAATCTTCCTTCTCGTGGGTTCAATTTTCGGAAAAACATCTTGTGCATGGATATGCCCCTTTGGTACAGTACAAGATATGATTAGCTATATCCCAACTAAAAAGAAAAAGGTTTCAAGACCTACAAACAAAAGCTTAGGGAAAGTAGGATTAGTATTAGTTATTTTCATTGTATTAATGTCAGTTATTATCGGCACTTCATATGCCAATTCAGATCCTCACTCAAAAACTGCTTGGGGAGCAGGAAGAGATATGCCATTTAGTACTGTAGATCCTGTATCAACTATTTTTGCAACTCTCTATTATTATCTCAAATGGGGAATTCAAGGTGAATCTGTTGGTGCAGAGATAGGTCAATGGGAGTTCTTATTCTTCTTGCGATTAGCCGTTCTAATATTTGTTTTAGTTATGATAATTCTATATCCAAGAGCCTACTGCAGATGGTTATGTCCAACAGGAGTTATATTGGGATTCTTCAGTAAATTCAGCATTCTGGGAATGAAAATAAACAAAAACAGATGTACAAGCGGTTGTGATGCTTGTGAGAAAGCATGCCCAGTACAAGTACCAATACTTTCATATGACACGGACATAACGGATAAGGCTTGTACAAATTGTGGAGAATGTATAGATGCTTGTAAGGAAGGAGCACTTAAATTAACTCTAAGGTTTTAGTTCAAACTTTCTACGTTCTTCTTTTAATTTTCTTTACTTTCAAAAATAAATAATTTTCTTGCGACAACATTGTGCTTTCTACCGATCTCGATGGGGAATTTTATATTGAAAAATTTGCTTTCTTCTAAAGTTGTCAAACCAGTTTTTTCGCATATTGATTTGACGTTAGGATATACAGATCTCTTTAGTGGATAATTATATTCAGGCATAATAAAAACTATTCTGGCTCCATCTTTAAGTAAACTCTTACATAGAGCTAAAACTCTAGTATAGAGACGTTCCAAACTTTTCATTGTCATCTGTGCTTCTTCAATGTGAGGTAAATGTTTGAGAAAAGGACCTAAAAATGGTTCAGTAACAACCCCATCAACCTTTTTCTGGATAGCTTCTGTCAATTTCCGAGAATCATGTAATCGAACTCTCCATTTTGTTTTCATTTTCTCACGGCTGGGATACTTCTCAGAGAAATGATGGAGGTTAGTCTTTGAAGAGCGAATGCACTTTTGATCTTTGTCAACACCTATAACATTCATTCCTTGCTTTAAGGCCTCAATAAGTATAGTTCCAGTACCACAAAAGGGATCCAACAGTACACCATCATAGGGGATATTAGCTAATGTTACTAATGTACGAGATAATTTGATTGATGTTCCATGGGTGAAGAAACGCACTGGTCGCTCCTCATCTTGTTTAATATCCTTAAACGGATTAGTTACCCATCTAGTTGGACCGAAATAGATTTTCGATTTTATAACAAATAAGTTAAGTTCAATTCCTCTTGTTGGAAGATTCTCTTTGTTGTAATCAAATGGGGTAAGCTCATAAGTTTCTTTTTTCGTTGGTAAAACCTTTACGGGAAGATGCTTTTCTTGAGAAATTTTTTGGATAATTTTTCTTATTTCTTTACTTAGTTCTGATCTTTGTGTTACATCATCAGTCCGAATATTTAATGACAATTTCAATTGCTTCTGTCGTTTAGGGAGATATTTTAAGAATATTCCATCAATAATTGTTACCAAGTTGCTATTTAATGCTTTTTTCTCAGATACTCCAACTTTGAACTCAAGATTACCGAATTTGATGATACTCCCTGTTTGTTCTAGTTTTTTTACAAGCTTCTTCTGAGTATTTTTCCCTAAACTCAAAAGAAGATAATCTTTCCAGTCTTGATATTTGACTTGTTCAATCCTTAAGGAGTCTAAAATTTGAGAAAGTTCTGCTTTTGATAAATTTCTATTTGAGCCTAGTTTGATAAAAGAATTGAACGAAATAGACATGATTGTTTCTCCTTATTCCTCCCATATTAATGTTAGCTTTTTATAGAAAATCTAATACAAATACTGATTCCAGAATGAATTGTAAGAAGGTAGAAATAATGCCTTTTCCCAATTGAGAGAATATATTTTGCTAATTGAATGACTCATGAGAACCTTTAACCAAAAAAAGCATCTAAACTTTTTTGCTTAAGAGCAGAATCTTGCCCTATTCTAGCTTTGTTTAAAGTACTTACAACGCGATCTTTATTGAAGCCACGTTCTTCACACAGAAATTCAGTAACACCCTCAACATCAATTGGTTTGAAATCGAGTGTGTAGTCATCGTTAATTTCAGGGTTTAAGAAAATTTCACGGATTGCATCAATATCTACATCAAGTACAACTGATTCTTCATTGATAATAGCTTCCTCCAATGTGCCGTGCTTTTTGATAAATTTGTAAGCAGTTTTTGGTCCTATTCCTTTCACACCATCTGGATTAAAATCGGTTCCAATTAGTATGGACATATCAACCAGCTGTTCTTTAGTCAGCTCCAAAGCTTTAAGCAATTCATGTTGGTGAAAAACCTCTACATTTATAGTAGTATATCGATTTGATTTTGGCAATTTTCTTCGTCCTGAGAGGGTTAGATTTCTTACAAGTGTTGAAGAACCAAACAGTAAGCTATCGTAATCTTGAGAAGCAACGGCCCAAACTTTCTTCTTCTGAACCAAATATGCTGCTTGAGCTTCTCCTTCAGTTGGAGCTTCAATAACAGGAATACCCATGTGTCTCAACAGTTTTTTACTATCATCGATCATTGACGAAGTAACAACACTGGTTCGTTGTGCTACAGTTCTAGCTCTCTCCATATCTCCTCGTTCTAACGCTTCCTCCATTTCTTCTCTTGCTTTCCGTTTAACTTTAGCTCTTCTCCTTATTTCTTCTCTCTTTAGTTTAGAAGGTGCACCATCAAACACATAGGCAAGTTGAATTCCTTTTTCTAAAAGCCGAGCATTTCTATAGAGAAGTCCTGATAAATGACTTGTTACATAACCTTCTGAATCAGAAAGAAGGCTACCATCATATCCTCTAATCGAAGCCAAGAACTGATAAATAATATTTAGTGCATCAACAGCTAGTTTCTTTTGTCTTAGTTGAGCTAGCTCAATTGGAGTTCCTTTGAACAAATCACTGATTTTCTTTACACCCATTTGTTAAACAACCTAGCAATAATATTTATATTTTAAGATTTAAAAACTTGTTTTCGATAAATGAAATTAGCCATATTTTCCTGTGAGTGGGACGAAAGCAACTCCCCCTAGACTCTTTTCAGAGAAACTTCCATCTTTTTCCTTTGTCATAAGAATAAGCTCTTGATAGAAACTTTTGCCAACTGGCAGAACCATTTTCCCACCAATGGCAACTTGCTCAAGAAGAGGAGGAGGAATCTTTTTACTTGCAGCTGCAATAGAAACAATTTCATATGGAGCATATTCAGGAAGACCAATCCCCCCATCACCTCCAATTATAGTAACCCTATCTGAATATCCTGTTCTTTCGATGTTTTCTTTTGCAAACTCAACTAGTTTTGGTACAATCTCGATAGCATAAACATGTCCTGGATTTTCACTGCCCTCTGGTGCAACCATTTCAGCAAACATAGCAGCATTATACCCGCTTCCAGCACCTATTTCAAGTACTTTGTCTCCAATTTGGGGATCAGTGCAGTGTGTCGAGATATAAATCATAACCATATGAATAGCACTAATGGTTTGCCCTGCCAGAATAGGAAGAGGAGTATCGATGTAAGCACTTTCTCTATGTTTTTGAAGAACAAATTCTTCACGAGGAACATTTAGAAATGCTTGTTTCATTCTCTCAGTTAATCCAACTTTGTGATATCTTAATCTCGAAAGAACCTCAATCTTTTCTTGTGAATCCTTATCATCTGGCATTGTTACCAACACAGTTTAATTGTTCTATGTGTATACAATATGAAGATAACTTTAATTAAATCTTATTGAAAATAATACGTGAAAATTTTTTTAATGTCATGTCTACTATCACAATGGTAAAAAACGACAATGTTTCCTAGATATTGCAGAAACTATCATAAGCCTTTAAAAACACAATGTCTTAACTATATAACAGCCTTAATAAGTTATAAAAAGGATGGTCTGTAAAGATAGCTGCATTAAAGGAGATTAATAAATGATATCACAAAAACAATTTGAAGAGACACTTAAATCTCTCGAATCACATCCCGGAGTTAGAGGAGTGATTATTACTAGCAATGATGGTTTACCAATATCAAGCACACAAAACCTAAGTATGGAAATGAGGGAAAATGTTTCTGCTCTTGTTGCTTCTCTTGTAGGTCGTGCTAAAGCAGTAGTAACAGAACTAGAAGAAGGTCACCTAAACTTCTTCACACTAGATACAAGTCATGGTGAAATTTTAGTTGCACCTGAAAATGAATATGTATTGATAGTGTTACGAGAAAAAAGGAAATAAACAAGAAGATAAAATAGATACAATACTAGCCACAATACGTTTGACGAGGACAAAGTAAGATGAGAAAAGACGCTTCAGGGAAAATGCATTTTAAACTGGTTTTTGTTGGACCAAGCCTTTCCGGAAAGACTACGTTACTTAGAAGACTACATACTGATGTGACTGGGATTAAGAAGGGAGGTTTAAATAGCATCGAAGATCCTTCAGGAAGGACAATATACTTTGATTTTAGTCCCTTTATGGCAACAGCTTCTGTCATTCTAGACATATACACTGTTGCTGGTCAAAGAAGACACAGACATCAAAGGTCTCTAGTTTTGAAAGGTGTAGATGGGTTGTTATTTGTTGCAGATTCTTCAAGAGCTATGTTAGCTGATAATATAGAATCTGCAGTAGAACTAAAAAATGAGATAGGAAACAAGATTGGAGGAGAAATTCCAATCGTTATTGCATTAAATAAAAGAGATGTTCCTGATGCAATGGATAAAAAGGAATTAGTAGATGCCTTAGATTTAGGTATGAACATTCCAATATATGAAACAATTGCAGTTGAGGGGATTGGAGTAAAGAGATGTTTCCAATCTTTAGCTAGAGAAGTACTGTTAAAGAAAGTTTATGCAGTATAAAGCAAAGAATCAAATTAGTTTTTTTCAAAGGAAAAGCAGAATATATTAACTCAGAGCTTTTCTTAGTTTTTCTACATCAAATTCATAATATCTCAGAGGGCTTTTTATTCTGAAATTCATACGAGTATTAATAGATAACATTGCTTCATTTGTAATTGTATTTGATGTTGAGACGAATTTTGCCTTAGGATACTTATCTTTCATGAAGAATAGAAGTTCTGCTTTCAATACTTTTCCCAACCCTCGTTTTCTATATTCTTGTTTAACTCCAGTTAACAGCTGATGAACTATGTTAGGTTGTTCTGGGTTATACAAAAATTCACTTAGGCCACTTATTTTTCCGTTATTTTCTTTTGAAATTAAAGTGTGCCATTTCATTCCCCCAACTATCCAGACTTTTGCTCTGTTTCGCAAAGTATCTGGTGTTATTACATTTCGAAACTGCAAGGATCCTAGAGGTTGTTGGTTGATAGTTTCTGTATAGAGACTTGCATATTCTTCAATAATCTCCTCGGGAACAGCTTCAAAAAATACGAATTCTACATTTTCAGTAGTTGCTAGAACTTCTTTCTGTTTCCTCCAGTCAGTCATCAATCCCCAGTCTACACTGCTAACATCTAAAACTGATTCTGTCTGTTCTAAAGCAAGTTTTGCTTTTTTACTTTCACAAAACCGCCAACCCATTTCGTTATTTGAACTAACCATAAGCAACTTTACAATGGGGAATTCACCCGTTTTCTTTACTATTTCATCTAATAAAATTGACCCAATATTCATTCTTCTGTTCTCTTGTAAAACTTGAAGACTTATTCTAGCAATGTGTCCATTTTGTTTGTAAGTAGGTGATTGAGAATTTTTAACACGTAGGATTGCCCTACCAAGGATAGGTCCAGAAATCCCATCTTTGTTCATAATCAGCCAAGTATAAACATCGACATTAGGGTTGACAGTCTGTAAACTTTTTCTTCGAAAATCTCTAGACATTAATCCCTCATATGGTTTCAATTCCAAACCGATAGTATCATCAAAATCATGATATTTCTCAATTAAATCTTCAGAAGCTAATGAGTGATCAAAGAGCATTATCTCACAATCTTGATGCATGGAATTTGCTCAGATTAAATATTTAAAAAGATAAAGGTCACTCGAGATTTACTTCGAGTAATTTATTTTCTACCTGGTGTTAGAAGGATATGATCAATATCACTTGTATCGTTCTGATCAATAATCAAACGAACAGCAGAGGCTATGTCTGTTAAAGAGAGCATCTTAGATCTATCAACATCTTTTCCATCGAACCAGGGAGTATCAACAGAACCAGGGTTAATTGTTGCAGCTTTGACACCTGTTCCTTTCAATTCTTCACGAAGGCACCACACCATTGCTTGAACAGCATGTTTGGTTGAAGCATAAAGAGAGCAACGGGCAGAAGTTTTCAATCCAAGACTGGAAGAAGTAACGATTATCTGTCCACTATTTTGACCTTTCATAAGAGGTAAAACCATCTTCATCCAGAGAAATACTCCTCTAACATTGGTATTAAATTGACTATCATATTGATCAAGAGATAAGTCTTCAAGGTTACCAAAATGCCCAACACCAGCGTTTGCTAAAAGAACATCTACTCCACCAAGTTTTTGCTTTATTTCACTAAACATTTGTTCAGCTATTTTCTCATCAGCTACGTCCCCAACACCATAGTGAGCTTCACAACCTAAGGAATGAAGCTCAGTAACAATCTTCTGAAGTCGTTCTTCATTTCGTCCAGTTAGATAAAAACAATGGCCACTTTTAGCCATTTCAAAGGCAGTAGCTTCACCTATACCACTTGAACCTCCAGTAATCACGATTCGGAAGGAATCTTTGTCATTATTCATGAGATTAAGAAGAATAAACAGTTAATATGTCTTACCTAGTAATATTAGAGAGTATTCTTGCATGTATCCAGTTAGATTGAAAAAAAGGAGAAGGTGATAACAATTCTTATCATCTTATTTATTTTGTAGATTCAGTTTTTCTAGCAAACCAGAGAAGTACTGTGGTAACTATCCCACCTAAGAGACCAGTATAGAAGGTTGTTCCAAAGTCCCAATCGTTAGAATCACTTGCCATAATAGCAAAAATAATTGCAACAAGGATGATTAGACCAACTACTGCAATAGCTGCAATTATAGCGGAGAGTTCTAGAGTGTTTTCTAGATCTTTGGAGATTTTAAAGAATGGATAAAGCTTATACAATGAAACAAAAGCTACAAAGAGATAAACAAGTGCAAGTAAGACAAGAATAACCTTACCAAACCAGGGCACTTCCACACCATAGAGAGCAAAATCATAACCCCAAGAATAAGTACCTGGCCACCACCAATCAAATTCAGCAAAGAAGAAAAGTATACCACCAACAAGACTGATTAAAACGACCCTAAATAGAAAGCGGGTCTAGTATAATTAAAAGTATTTTCTGTAGAAGCCATGAAAAAAATCACTCATACTCACTCAAAAAAGGTTCTTAAGGACAAAAAGAAATGGAGTTTAAACGAAAGTTTTATTAAAAAAGCAAAAGAAATGTGCTGAAATTTTACATGGTATTTATATCAATTTGAGAATAAGTACTTAAGAACATGTGTTCCTTTAATAATCGTATTATATATCTAGTACTTCCGCAATAAGCTTTTTTACGCTCTCTCACCTCCCTCAGTAAGCGTTCTGAAGAGTCGCCGCACACGGTAGAGGGTGACAGGTTCTTCAGAAAGGAGATGCGTGACAGCAGGAACAGAACAGAGAAAAGAGGGA
>DAOVER010000005.1 GCA_030668875.1 Candidatus Heimdallarchaeota archaeon | reverse complement strand
TAGTGATACTTTTTATGATGATTTCTTCCGATTTACTAAATATCCTGGGATTTTCATTTTCATCCTCTTTTTTTCATCTTGGATAACTCTTTTTATTTATATCCAACAAAATATCTCAAACCATGGAATTGCTGGTACGCTTTCTGTTCCCTTCATATTCTTAGGCATAGTAATTTTCCTTGTTTGGTTGGGTAAAACAAAAGAGAAGCAATTTGAGAGATTAGTTAAAAACTTCTTCAAGTCTGGACGAATAAAAGTAAGTAACATTAGAATGGATAATACCAAAACAGACTCAATGATCGAGGAAGAATCTTTATCTAGCACAGAATACAACAATTATTTCCAGAAGATTGTCAATCTTATTATTCAAGACATTTCTATAAAACTTCAAGTTCCTGTAAATCGTTTTACTGAACTTCTGAGTATTTCACCAAGATTAGCACATAGATTGTTAATAGACGTGTCCAATAAAATCCCAAAATTAGGTAAATATTATATTACCGAGCAGATCTATATCCGCAGTGCTGACAGTGAAATAAGGGTTGATATACTAGAAAAAAAGACAGAGGAAAAAAAAGGGGAATTAATATCGAAATATGATAAGAATAGTGTGAATAGTGAAAAAACTGCAAATAACCATGATAATATGGAAAATCAAAATAATGAAAAAACATCCAAAAAATTCAAGGATTATTGTGATTTAGATTCCAAAATAAAAAATGAAACTATCAAACAAATAGAAGAGTATTCTATTTATAAGGATTATAATGATGGTAAAATTCTTAATTCAGTGTTAATACGTGGAAATAATTCCCAATTTAAAGGATTAGAGAGTATAGAACCTCATTATTGTAAATTGTATGAGTCCATAAATTTGGGAGTAAATGTAGAAAACACAATCATAGACATTCTCACTCAAATAGTAGATTTTTATAATGAATTATCCATAGTTCTTTACAATAAACATAATTTTGAAGCAACCAATGTAAATTCAATAACGAATTACAAAAAAATGCCATTTAGTGTTGTTGGATTAAGAGAGAATTTAGAGAATATTAGAACCATTCTTGAAAGAGCAAATTTACTTGACTTACTAATTACAGACATAACTTATAATTTAGAAATCATTTTAGAACGAAATCGTAAATATACCGAAGTTTTGCCTTTTTTCAAGTTGCTTGTATATTCAGCGAACTTAGTCTTGATAGCGAATCAGGATTTGAAAAAAAAGAAAATTGTGAATCCTTCAGTTGATTTACTATCTGAATTCTCTAAGTTTGATTTTCAAGATACATTAAACCTTGTTACTTCTTTTTGTGGAATTGAACTACTTGGTGAAAAAGAATTCAAAAATGGCAAGATTATAAGAAATGGTATTTTAAAATTTAATGAACAAATAGGAGAAGTAGAACTTTACAGACCATATTTTGAAACTTTCCTTTCAAAAATTACTATGAAAATTGATGAAAACTCTATCACTAATTACTTCTATAAGGGGCATTCAGGGATCGATGAAATGCTTCCGAATATTTTTCTTGAAGTGAAATATAGTTCTTCCTTGAATGATGTTCTGAACAATTTTACTTACAAAACAATATCCTCCAGTACTTACCATATCAAAAATAGATATATAAGAGGTTTAGAGAATGATCCTCTTATGATTCTTTTTGGTGCAATAAAAATACCTCTAATCATTAAATCGAAAAATAATGGCTACAATTTGTATGATATCTCAAACTATAAAGATCTCTTTGAACTGTATTTTTCACTAACAAATGATAAAAAGAAAGAAAACGTTTTGAGTACTTTAATACTTTCATTTCAAGAGTATTTCAAATATAGAACTAAGGAATATGGTTTTGGTCAAAGAATGATGTTATTAAGAACTTTAGCAAGTAAGAGTAACCTATTAACTCCTGAAAAACTCATAAGATTTGTTTCATTTTTGCAGCTTCATACACTTGTGAAGGACGGTTTACTTACTAAATTCTTATTCTTTAACATTGGGAAAAATAGCAGATTCATAATGCACAAAATAAACACAATAACTGGGCACTCTACTGATTTTATCACAGATAGTCCCTTCTATCTAGAGTCCAACTCAGCTTACATAAGTTATAGAACTGATCAAGTTGGCAAATTTTTAACATATTTAGGTGTTACAGAATATCCAGATGATGTAAAATTTACCGGATGCATGGAAAAATCCTATGAAGTTATTGATGGTGATTTTGCTTCTGGCTTTATTTTCTTTTATTATAAAAATAAGATACATCGCAAATATGTCCTTGGTTATTGTGTTCTGAATGAATTTATCCAAGACTTTACCCGAATGAAATTTTCTAAATATCTACTAGATGGAAGTATAAATCCTTTTTATGATCCCTTTGATGTGCAATTGGAACTAACGACTTACAAAGTGTCTCCTTTTAATGAGTATAAGTTTGAGTATTCAATAGGTAAAGAAACCTTTGTTTCATTGGATACCATTGATACAGATTTAGTGGCATGTAAACTTGAAGAAAAACCCATATATTCGTTTCTTTTTAAAACGAAAAACCAACAAACAGATGACATAATATGGAAACAAAAGGAAGTTGAGTTTAGTCCTTATAGTTTTGATAAATTGTTAAAATATTCTTCAGAAATTGGAAATAAGGAGAAAGAGTTTATCTATATGACTTTTTTAGATGTAGAAGGCAGTCATCTTTTCTCTAGTTATTCTCCCTATTTTAGATTCGATAGAGGATTAGGACACTGCTACTTTGGTGGAGATTATAAGAATGTTACTCTTTCTATGAAGGCTTTAAAACGAGCTGAAATGGCTCTATTTATAGAAGCACGAAAAACTAAAGGATTAATCTATACTTATAATGAATTTCAATACCATTTTGAACTTACAACTGTTCCTATTAACATTGCAATATCCCAATTAACTAGTATAAAGAGGAAGCTTACCTCTGTTTCACAAAATATTAAAGATAAGAATATATCCTCTTCTGATGTAAATTATGCTAGAAATCTGTTTGTTCTTTTGTATCAAAACCATGCCATTGACTATGAACGATTTAAGGGAATAGCAAAAATTAAGGATTATGATGAGTTATTCTCTATTCATAATCTCTCTAAATCTTTAAGTCTACTTATGAATAAGATTGGAGAGACTATAAATTATTACTGGGAATTGTATCTCCATGCACCATTTTTATTTGCTAATGTGAATACTTATTGTGATGAATTTGGTATTGAACAAATACATTATCGTAATGTAATTTATAACGGAAAAACAAACATAATTCCAGATCATAATCCAATTGGACAAAGTTTGTTCATTCTTACAGATTTAGAAAATAGTCATATTAAGAATTTTACTCAGAGATTCAAGAAACTAAAAAATTTCAATGGGTATGAATTTAGTAGAAAGACAAATTCGGAAATCTTTACGCAAATAGATTGTGTTTATGATTCACCTTTTTCTTTTATTCATAATGTTACTATTGCTGACAATCTGTCATCTATAAATGGTTATCAGGATTTTATCTTGAATTATGGTCTAATTAATTTAAAAAATTCAAAGATATTGCATCTCCTTTTTGGTAATAGTGTAGAATATAAACCTAGAAACAATTTTTATAGATTGATAAAACTAGTCAAAGATTATAATAGGGCACTATATTATAATGAAGTAGAAGAATCGTATTTATCAGTAGATACTAAAAACATTAAAGAAATAATCGCTCTTATTGATAAAGGAAATACCCATAAATTGTCGAAATTTGATGAACTCTACATCTATACACACATGAAACATATAATGTCTTCTTTGCAAAGGGATTTAACCAGCAATAATGAGTTAAGAAGAGCACTAAATGGATGTTTAAATGCGAAAAAAAGAATTGATACAATTTATGAGTGGGTAAAACAGCACTATATTGAAACTAATGAATTATTAAATGCTCTTTCAAATAATCAAATGGTATATTTTTTCAAAAATTACCCGACTCGTGGTCATTGTGCATCTATTGAAGCTACATTATTTACCTATTCCTATTTTGTTGATAGAATCAAAAATATGCAAAGAAGAGAGGAATTTATTTATCTAAGGGAGGATTTGATTAAAGTAGAATCAAGTGAGATTTACCTTAATGAATTCCTCTTCAAAACTGTAAAACTGATGGTCGCAAAAAATGCACTTTCAAATTGTAGAATTTTTACAAATAATATGAATAAAGCAAAACAACTACTTCAAATTTTTCAACTAATAGAAAACAGATTAGCAAAGGAGTATTCAAAGCTTAAAAGAAATAAGAAAGATACGAAAAACTATCATCTTCAGATGAACTATAAGAAAATGAGTTTCTCATTTGATGTTGAAGATATGATGTTAATTGATATTCTATACAGAACTTACTTTATTTATCTAGGATCAAGAAGTTTAGGTAATATATTTGATGATTATACGACTGCAAATGGTTTTGAAAAATATATCCCAAAGAAATATTCACCAAAATTCCCTGACTTCCTAGAATATGAAATAGTTTTAAACTTGAAAGGTGGTAGTTGGGGAAGAGATTTCAATCTTGATGATTTAGAAGTAGAACTATCTTATATGAAAAGTAATATTGTACTACGCCGTGCTGATAAAGTTTCAGCAAATAACAGGTTATTTCTACCTCATATAATAGGTGATAGCACCGGTGTTCCTACATCTTCACCAAAACATACTGATATACACGAGGAGTATATTGGATTAATTGAGGATTATTTCCAAATGGTATTGAAAAAACCGAAAACTTCAGAACTGAGCAACACTATCAAACTATCTAAAGAGAAATATCAGAAACTATTCAATAGACGCACTAGTGATCCATTAAAGAGTAGTGTTATATTTCTCCTTAAATGGGGGAATGTTATTTGTAAAGAAAAAACTCAATAATAATCTTGTACATACAATATTACACTAGTAACAAAAGAAAAAAAATCTATTATTAGGGGTGCAATCTTGTAGGATCTCTTGGCAATAATCTCGCTTCACGGATATTTGGTAAGTCTAGGAGTTGTTGAACAAATCTTTCAATACCTGTACCTGACCCTCCGTGAGGAACACTCCCATTTCTGAAGAATTGAAGATAACTATCAACATCTTCTATCTTGAAATCTTTTTCTACAGCTTGTTGGGTTAAAATATCTATTCTATGTTCTCTTTGTCCTCCAGTAGTAAGCTCTTGCCCTTTGTATAGTAGATCAAATGATTTGGTCAATTTTGGATCTTTATCGTCCTTCATGGTATAAAACGGTCTTACATCCCATGGATATTGGTCGACGAAAACGAAATCTGACTTATACCTCTCTTTAACATGTTTTCCAATTATGGTTTCTGCTTCAGCATCTAAATCTTCGTAGAGATCTAATTCCTTGTTTTCAGATAGGAGAATTTCATTACACTCTGGTATGGAAAGGATGGGCCATTCTTTTGGTTGGGTGTCAATAGACGCACCTAGTTCCTCAAGGGCTTGAGCTTTCTCTTTTTGTACTTTCTTAAGAACATAACTTATGGCTCCTTGTAAGACATCCATGACGTCTTTTTGATCATTAATATATGAAATTTCAAAATCGATAGAGGTGTATTCGCATAGATGTCGTGATGTGTGATGCTTTTCAGCTCGGAATACTGGTCCAATTTCAAACACCTTCTCAAAACCTGCCACTAACATCATTTGTTTGTAAAATTGTGGTGATTGTGCAAGGAAAGCCTTTTTACCAAAGTATTCTATCTCAAAAACACTAGCTCCGCTTTCTGTTGCTGATCCTACTATTTTTGGTGAAAAGAATTGCAAGTAGTCATTTTTCATGAAGTATTCTTGGATCGCATAGGCTACAGCGCTTTCAATCTCAAAAATCTGTGCGACTTTTCGATCTCTTAAATCTAGAAAACGATAATCCAATCTCTTGTCGATGTTGGTTTCAATTTTATCACCAATTGCAATAGGATACTCTTGAGTTCTTTTGTTTAGAACAACTATTTCAGAAGGTAAAATTTCTTTACCTTTTGGAGCTGATTCATTTTCGACAATACTCCCCTTCACTGCAATAATATCTCCTTCTTGGTAATCTATTCCAAATACTTCAGGGGCCACCTTTTTCTTTGGAAGAACTATTTGGACTAATCCTGTCCTGTCTTGGAGTTGAATGAACTTCAATCCACCAAGATTTCTAACTTGCTGAATCCATCCTGCAATAAAAACATCTTCTAGTCCATTAATGAAAATTTTCTCAATTGGTATCTTTTTCTGAAGGTTCATGCTGCAATCCTCAATATTTTGACTGATTTTCCGCAATTATGTTAAAAAAGTTTCAGTTCTGAGTAGAACTTACTCTTAAAAAGAATAAATTGACTAAAAAATCACTTTCAGAGAAAAAACATTATTTAGCTTGTAATAATAATAGTCTCTAACGATGTCTACAAAGAAAATTGTTTTGAAATTTGGTGGATCTGTTCTTTACAAAGAAAATATGCTCTTAGAAGTTGATAATATTAAAGAAATTATTTCTATTATCAATACACTCCATGAAGAAGGTAATGAAATAACAATCGTTGTTGGGGGAGGCGTATTGGCCCGAGTACTTATTCGTGCAAGTGATGAGCTTGGCCATGTGAATACCATCAAGGATATGTTAGCTGTAGAATCAACTAGAATTCATGCACTATTAGTAATTGCATCGCTGAAAGACAAAGCATACATGCTAGTTCCTCGCTCATTTGAAGAGGTTGGAAAGGCACTGTCTTCAGATAAAATTGTTGTTACAGGAGGATTCCAGCCTGGTCAGTCTACAAATGCAGTTTCAGCTCTAATCGCAGAATATTGGGGTGCCGATCTTTTAATAAATCTTACAGATGTGGATAAAGTCTTTGATAAAGATCCTAAGATATATCCAGATGCAAAACCACTTGATACAATGACCACAGATGAATTCATGAAAGTTATTACTGAAAAAGATGAAGAACCAGGAAAATACAAACTTTTTGATAGAGTTGGTTGCGAGATAATTCGTCGATCTAATATCAAACTCATTATTACAAATGGTTCTGATCCAAAAAACATCATAAAAGCTGTAAAAGGCGAGCCTGTAGGTACTATAATTCATGGCTAAAAGAGTTTGGAAGCTTAATCTTCTTCCAAATTTTTAGTTTAATATCCATCGTACAATTTGTATCTGAGTATCGCAGCGATTCCACCAAAAGCACCATACAGCATTGCACCATCTTCATGAGCGCTCGAAATCACCTCTAAACGAGCCCCTGTATTTTCAGCTAATTCATTTAATTCTGTAATGAGATCAGTTTCCTTTTCGATAAAGAGTTTTGATTCATTACATTGAGAACAGTCCCTATCTGAGAGTTTTTTGAAGAATTCGTTGTAATCTTTTGTTCTAACAGATTCCGTAGTAGAGTAATCACAACCATCACACTTTATTTCCATATTTACACGATCAACATCTTCACTTACGAGAACAATTTCAACTGCAGCTTTTCCTAAAGCATCTTTTACTTGTTTCTCACCATAAGTTGCTAAACCTGTATCCTTCCCAAGATGCTCCATGAATTTTTGCATCAATACTCTTTCCTTAACCAACTCAAAATCTGCTAATTTGTCTTGAGCCCTTTCTAAGAGTTCTCTTATACCTACCTCCCCTGTATAACCCACGTCAAAAATACCTATCACTTTTTCTTGTAACCGATAATCTAGTCCCTTGCTTTCTAAGAATTCTGTTTTAGAAAGTGCTGGTCCACCAACAACAATTCCTTCTACTGGAAAATCTTCTAGATAGATTTTGTTCATCATCTCAGAGACTTTTCCATACCATCTTTGTGCAGCTTCTTCAGTTAATCTTTGAAAACGTGCCTGTGATTGACCACCCATCTTGTGTTTTCCGGGAACAAATGAATCTTCATCTCTAATGATATCAAGTCGAGGACCTTGCACTATAGCTAGAGTAGCTCCACCCCTGGCAACTAAAGCCAAACCATATCTTGTTTTACTTTCTAACATTTCCTTAATATGCTTGACATGGAAAACATTGTCACAAAGATACAATTTTATCGACACTGGGTCTGGCGGCTCAATCATAAAGAACTCCACCTTATTGCCTTGTGTTATTCCACAAAATATAGCTAACCCGTTTTCCCCAGTCTTTTGCATATTCTTTATTCTTGATAGAATGGATGAAAGAGCAGCTTGTACGGCTTTTCCTGTACTCTTATCTTTGATGTTTGTGGCTGTCCCATATTCATCTCTGAGTTGTGATGTGATGTCTGGAATTCTTGCTCCAGGCGGAATATAAATAGTAACAAGGCTTGTTGACATGTTAAAACTACGTTTTGCTTCGAGTTTCTCAATTTCATGTTTGAGCATGTAACGTTCAACTGAGGACCTTTTATCTTCTTGATTGTTCTGTTGTGACATGTTATTTTCCTCGGTAATGGCTTTGGTTAAGTTCTTATTACAGACTAAATAAGTTCCATGATTTAATACTTAAAATAAAGAAAGAGGGTTTATTATTATTGTTTTTTGTTCAATACTATTTTTTTCAGAAATATTTTTAGAAAGATAGAGAAATACATTAAATGAGGAATATGTTAGAGAAAACTAAAGTAATTGTTGACGTTTTGGATATTTTTGTATCTTTAAAGAGAGGACTACATCTAACTGATGTTAATTTTCAACTGAACAACATCTATGAGACCCAAGGGAAGAAAGTTGATCAACATATGCTAATTGAAATTATCAATGAACTTACAGCTGATGGTTATTTAAAAACCTTCAAAGTAGGAGCCCTTGACAGTTGGAAAATTACTGAAGAGGGAGAAGATTACTTCTATGATTTGTGATAATTGATTAGAAGAGACGAGAATAATGGACTTGCGGGATGTCTTGGGATTATCTATCAAAAGCAATGAGACAACTATATCATATACTGATTCAGAGATAATCTCAACTTCACTCTATATTCAAAATTTAGTAGAACATAAACGAATTTTAAAAATGAATGAAGATGAAAATGGAACAGATTTAGAGGTCTATCGAACATATGAGGGAATTAGAAAGATTCAAGATAAAGAATTATGGAACGATATCACATATTCTATAGTTATTCTACAATCAGGTCAACTAAATGGGAGATATTTCAATACACTTGGTTACTACAGATCATTAGCTGAAAATGGCTATTGTTATCCTGAAATATTTCAACTAGCACAAGGCTATGCTGAGTTTTTACTTCAGCAATCTAGAGAAAACCATGAACAAGTCAAAGACGCTATTATTATAAGAATGCAGAAGCATGACATTCTGGTGGTTCCTCCTTCTTATGGGGTAACAATAATTAATCCAAGTGACAAGATAGCAATTATTTCTAGAATACGCGCTTCTGATGCTGAAGAAATTAAAGAACCTTTTCACAATACTAAAGGAGGTTGCTATTATAGACTTGCAGAAGGGAAATGGGATTACAATCCTGATTATGAAGAGATTCCAATTCTAAGGCTTGGTGAACCACAAAACAAGTGGAAATCTCTGAAAAGAGGAATTCCAATCTACAACTCATATACGTACAACCCTCACCATTTTAAATCACTAATCAAACCTGATCCAAGCTTATTTGTTCTGTAAATTACTAAATTTATCACCAAGACAGCATTTTTTTCTTTATTCTCGCATCTGGTAATCCGCTCAAAATGTTACCATCTATGATGTAATTTGAACCATCAATAAGTTGTATTTTGAATACACTTCCTTTCTTTTGGATAGAGAAGTCTTTCTTCAAGGTTCGAATTTTTATCATATTTGTAGTTTCATTAATAATTGTCCCTTTTACTCCCTCTAATTCTTTTGAGGAACTTTTTAAAATTACAATAGGGAGTCCTTCAACACTGGTTGCTAGATTTCCCCAAACTTTGAGAATCTTACTCGTTTTACCTGTATTAGGTTTCATTAAATCTCATCTAATTCAGTCATAATAGAGAGAATTCTTGCAATTGCTTTTTTATACTCTTGAATCTGACCTGGATTTTGTATTGACCCACCTGAAGCAAGTTCTGATTTAACATTGAAGAGTTTTTGTTTGAATTCTTCTAACCTTCGTATTCGTTGTTCTTTATTCATTTTCCTGATTTCACTAGGACGTATTAGAACCATAATTATCACTCCTCTTTCTTCTTTTTAGCTTTTTTGTCTTTTGCTTTCTTGTCGTTTTCGTCTTTGGTTTTGACTTTTTTATCGCCCTTGTTTTTGGTTTTAGTTTTGTCTTTTGGTTTTGTTTTCTTATCAACTTCGTCAAGTTCTCCAAATTCATCAGATTTGATTTTCTCTTCTTTTTTAATTTCAGCTATGATTTTTTCTTCTATTTCAGGATATTCATCAAGCTCTTCGATTGCCTCTTCGCTGATTTCTTCAATTATATCTGGCTCAACTTCTGATCCAGTGTCAACTATCATTGAGGTTGAAGTTGGTTCTGCAACAATTGCAATATCATCTGGTAAGATGGCATCTCCTCTCATTATGTTGATTCGAACACCAATTAAACCTCTGCGGATTATGGCGGTGGCTTTTCCTACATCTACAAATGTCATTGCAGGATCACCAGCTTTTGCTACGAAACCAGCTCTGAATGATTCTACTCTTGCTCTTTGGCTTGTAACTTTTCCACTAATCTTTATTTCAACACCTTTTGCTCCACTAGCCAAAATTCTTCGAATAATACCATGAGCGCTACGGCGAAAATGTCTTCCTCTTTCTAAAGATGAAGCGAGTCTGAATGCCATAATTCTTGCATCCAATTCAGGGTTATCAACTTCAGTTACTTCTATCTGAGGATTATCAAGTTCAAATTTCTCTCTAAGTGCATCTGTGATACGATGAATATTCCTTCCACGACCACCAATGGCTAAACCCACTCTCCCAACACGTAAAATTACGCGATCTCCCAAAGGAGTTCTACGAACTTCAACTCCTCCATATTCTGCATTCTTTAATTCAAATGCTAAAAATTCGTCAATTGCGTTTTTTTGGTATTTTTTTAATAGGTAATCTTTTGTTGTAGGCATTATTTTACACCTCAGCTACTTCAGCTACTAATTCAATATGCATATTTTGCCTAGTTTTTGGAGAAGATCTCCCGTGTGCTCGGTAGAATATTGCTCGTTGTCTTGACCCTTGTAATGAAACAGCATGAACAATTACACATTTGTCTAACTGAAGTTGATTATTTTCAGCGTTATTTTCTAGATTTTTCACTATTTTCAAAATCTCTTTGGCAGCTTTAACGGGGTATCTACCTGCAGCCCAACCGACTAAGTCACTTTTGTGACCAACATTTCTCTTGTGTCTTCTATATGGAACTGAAGATTTCTTCTCGATGACTGCTTCAAGATAATCAATGGTCTTGTGAATTGTCATACCTTTAATTGTATTGCAGATTTCCCTTGTTGCTTTTGGACTAACATCAATATCTCTTGCTGAAGCTTTTGCTGATCTATCAGGATCTGTTTGAATGGAATATTTGTAAGTTGGCAATCTTAATTCTCCTTTCAGCTATCTTGTACATGCTCTTGATTAATAAGCGGGTAAGAGCATAATTTTTAAGGCTTGTTTTTTCACACTTATTATATTAACAAACCCTTATGGTCCCGTAATTCGACGGATATATTTTTGTATAAAACAATTTGCTTTGATGAGTGGGTTTCAAAAAATGGGGAGAAACAGAGAAAGAAAGAGTTAGAGAGAAATAATCAGCTCTTCTCCATTTGCTAAAAAGAACTTTTTAGCCTCTGAACCTAGTTGACTTTCTTCAGAACTAATTAGTTCAATTGTATGCATTGTTTTTAAATCTAAAACAAACACTTCAAGACTCTTGGGTAGCATGGCTTTCTTGATTGGTGTGTTAAGAGGCAACTTCATATCCTTCTTAAATTTCCAAATCAGAGAATTTGATTCAAGTAGTATATCTGTTAACTCTGTAAATTTTGTTTCTTTGATTATTTTCTCAGGATCTGGAAATTCTTCTGTATGAACTGTTTTATCATTTAGTCCTCTATAAATGAAATCTGTAACAAAGGGAACAATAGGTGCAAAAGCTTTAATCACTGTATTCAAGATTTTATACAAGGTATAATGAGCTGCATTTTGTTCTCCTTCACTGAAGGCCTCATTTCTGTTATATGCCCTTCCTTTCACCATCTCAATGTATTGAGAAGCAAAAAGGTCAATTGTAAATTTCCTCAACACTTTTGCTGGAACATTGAAATCATAAACATCATACCCTTGAATAGATTCAGCGATTGTTTGTGCTAATTCTGAGAGAATCCATTCATCTGCTGGTTGTAATTCCATTTCACCATTGTCGATTGAAGGAAACGAACTAACAAATTTAGAGATATTATATAACTTGTTTATGAATTTAGAAACACCTTGTAACCGTTGTTGGTTGAATCTAATGTCAGATCCATGACTGGCCTCTATCGCACCGTACAGTCTAACAGAATCTCCACCATATTTCTCAATCATTTCTTCGGGATAAATTGTAGTACCCTTGCTTTTAGACATTTTTTCTCCTTTTCTATTTACAACATGTCCAGAAATCCACGCATGGTTAAAGGCGGGTTTATCGTAAAGTTGATGACCTCTTAACATTGTATAATGAAGCCAAGTTCTTACAATGTCCTTGCCCTGTGGTCGAATGTCACAGATGTAATCCCTGGAATTTAGTTGATCAAATAAATCATCATCTCTTCTATTATGAGGATGAAGACTAATGTAAATTTCACTTATTGATGAATCCATCCACGTGTCAAAAGTTCGTTTGTCACCTTCAAATCCCTCTGAAAAACCACATTTTTGACACGTATCGAACGGTGGATTGTCTTTCCAAGGTTGATAATAAGGTCCAGGTTCAGGAAGGTTTGGATGATTACATTTTTTACAATACCAGATTGGTACTTCTGTTCCATAGTATCTTCTTCTACTTATTGGCCAATCTATTGATACTGTATTTAGCCAATCCATCCATACTTTCTTCATAAAGTCTGGGAAAAACTTCATTGTGTCAGCATATTCTTTTAGTTTAGGTAAATATTCTACCTGTTTCAAGTAATATTCAGGCATAGCTAGAAATTCGACATCCTTCCCACATCTTGAGCATGTTGGAAAATTATGAGCTGTATCTACTTTTTCAAGGATAAATCCTTGTTCCTCCAATTGTTTAACTATCTCTTTTTTAGACTCTTTAACCTTTAATCCCTCAAATTCAGGAACAGCATCTGTAATTTTCCCGTCTGTATTTATGATTGGTCTTGGATTAAGTTTAAGTTCTCTGAATATGTGTACATCTCCAGAATCACCATATGCGCAAACCATTAAAATTCCAGTTCCAAATTCCATTTTTGCATAATGATGTGGTAGGATTGGTACTTCATCCTCAAAAATTGGAGTAACAGCTGTTTTGCCTTTTAAGTGTTTATAGCGATCATCCTTTGGGTTATAAATTACAACACCAATAGCTGGAATAAGTTCCGGACGAGACGTTGAGATAATTAATTCCTCTCCTGTTTCTTTTACTTTGAACTTTATGTCATACAGAATATGGGAACCAGACCTATAATCAATTTCATTATCTGCTATGGTAGTTTTACATCTAGTACAGTAATTATTTGGTCTATTATCTTCATAGATTTGATTATCTTCAAACAGTTTAATGAAAGTGGACTGTGTGAGTGCCCTATATTGTTCCTGATCAGTTTTATACACATCATCCCATTCAAATGAGTTATTGCTAAATCCAAGAATCCTACAGATGTTCAAAATCATGTCACCTACTCTGTCTAGAATTTGTTTGCACATACTTAGAAACTCTTCACGTGAAATATCGTGCATAGAAACTCTGAATTCTTTTTCAGCTTGAACTTCAATAGGCAAACCATTGCGATCTAAGCACATGGGAAACAAAATTTCATGACCTTTCATTCTCATATAACGAGCAATCATATCGATGCCACTATAATGAATCGCTCCTCCCATATGCCACGGGGCATTTGCATAAGGGGGTGGAGTATCAATGCTATAAATTGGCTTACCCGATTCTTTATTGAAATGAAATAACTTCTCTTTTTGCCAAGAATTAAATAGATTAATATCTTGTTTCTGCGGGTCATATGTTCGCTCTGGTAATTTAGGGTCACGTTTACTCAATTAAGTCACCTTGACGTAATGGACGATTGTTCTTAATTTAAAAATTGAGTGGTTACTAACTCAAAATTATTTGTCGTCTTCTTATAACGGTTTATTTACACGAATATTAAGAAGTTCGCTAAGTTTCTTTAGTTAGAACAATAATATAAAGCCTATATTGTATCCATCCGCAAAGTTAGTGTTTCTTCTTTTCTGTCTTCTGGACCTCTGAAATAGGATAAGATTGCTCCTGCAGCTGTGACTACCGCAAATATTGCAAAAACCCATTTCAACCCTATTGCATAATTGCTTGAAGCAAAAGGATCCAAACCATTTGAATTGGAAAGATAGGTTGTTACAAATGTTAAAATTGCGGTTGAAAGAGCAATTCCTAAGTTTATAGCTATGCTTGTTGTCAACCCTAAAAGACCACTTGATATCCCTAGTTTTTCTTTTGGCGTTGCTGACATAATAGAGTTAGCATTAGGAGACTGGAACAACCCAATACAAACTCCAATTATTGTGGAAATCACCCCATACAACCAAGTGGGGGCGCTTGCTGAAATGAATATAGCTAATATCCCTAAACACACAGCAACACAAAACATGGCTACAGTACAAAGATATCTAGCATCAATCGTGTTAGACAGTTTACCTGAAATTGCTGCAAATATAGCCATCCCTACTGGTAATCCTGCAATTATCAAACCAGCTTGGATTTCATTTTGAACAATAGTTAATGATAATAGAAAAAGATTAACCTGATATATAATAACAATATACCCTTGATGATTTGTTATAGCTGTAAATAATCCGATTGAAATTTTCCTGTTCTTAATCAATTTAAAATCAATTAATGGGTTTGGAGCTCTTTTCTCCCAAACAAGAAATACAGGAACAAGCAGAATACCTATCCCTAGGCAAACTGCTGCCCAGATATTTGAGCTTGATAATTCCATATCTACAAATAAACTGGCGCTCAATATTAAGGATGATAGAGCTGCTGCGAGCAGTATAGATCCTATGTAATCTGCTTTTCTGCCTTTCTCTAAAGGTTTTGTTTTAGGTATATTCCTATGTACCATTATGAAACCCACAATTCCAATTGGAACATTGATAAGAAAAACCCCCCCTACTTCCCAGTATTGACCAATAACTGCTCCAAGCACGGGACCTAATATTACGGAAATTGATATGAGTAGATTATTGAATCCTACGGCTGTTCCTCGATTCTTTTTAGTGGTGAACATAGTAATTAAAGCCATGCTGTTGCTAACCATACCTGTTGCCCCAAAAGCTTGGATGATTCTAGCAAAAATCAACCAAAGAATAGAATTAACAAGAAATTTCAAAGCAAGGTAACAGAACAGCGACCCCAAAGCAAAAATTACCATGCCAATCTGAAAGACTAATTTATTACTATACTTGTCTCCTAAGTCCCCTGCAATAACAGTAAAGGCCATCATCACTAACAGATAAGCTAACACTATCCATTGAACGATGTTTGGAGTTACGACATAGAACTCTTTTATCCGATTAGTGATAATAAAAACAATCGAAGCATCTAATGTTGCCATGAAAGTGCCTATTCCTATTGAACTAACAAGTTGAACAATTGGAACCTTCAGAGACGCATCTGATGAAGCCAAAGAGTTAGTAACATTGTCCATTTCTAAGCAATCACAATCCTTCTCAATGTACCCCCCTAATAAGAATTGTGCAAAATAATTAAGAAAAGAGAATATATTACAAAGAACAATTAAAATTTAAATAGTAAAAAAACCATCATTGTACGATGACATGATTGTGGTTTCCAATGGATCAAGCAGAATATATTAACCATCCTCTGATTAAACCTGATAAAATTGAAGCGAGATTGTACCAGCAGACATTATTTGCTTCATGCGTTAAGGAAAATTCTTTGGTTATTTTACCAACGGGTTTGGGTAAAACAATCCTTTTTATCATGATTGCTGCACATCGCATTCAGAAATTTCCCGAGGGAAAAATTGTATTTTGCGCTCCAACTAAACCACTACTTGAACAACATGAACAAACTACTAGATCTTCTTTAAATATTGATTCAGATAAAATCATACAAATCTCTGGTCAAACTGATCCCAGTACAAGAAAACAAATCTGGGAAGAGGGACAAGTATTCATCTGTACACCTCAAACTATTCAAAACGATATCATCCAACGTAGAGTAAAACTTGAAGATTTCGTTTTTATGTGCCTAGATGAAGCTCATAAGGCTGTTGGTGACCATAGTTACGTTTTCATTGCTGAACAATATAACTTGAAGGCAAAAAATCCTCTTCTGCTTGGCATCACTGCAAGTCCAGGAGCTAATATTGAAAGGATTGAAGAGGTACAAGAAAATTTGAAGGCTTTCAATGTGGAAATGAGAGATGAAAGCTCTGATGATGTTAAACAATATATCCACGAGATTCAAGAAAATTGGGAAATCATCCCTCTTTCTGAAGCATTTAGTGTGATAATCTCGACACTAAATGACTTCTTTAAAATTATCTTAGAAGGATTAAAGGAGCTCGGCATTATTAACTCAGCAGTTCCTAGAAATAATCCTAGACGAGAATTATTGAAATTACGGGGAAGAGTAAATGAGAAATTTTCTAGTTCTCCTGATGAAGATAGAACAGATTTTTTTAAAGCAATGGCTCTTGTTGGGAACTCGATTAGGATATCTCACGCCATTGAATTAATAGAGACTCAAGGTGTTCCTTCCCTTAATAAATATCTAGAAGGTCATATTAATGAAATTAAGTTTGGAAGAGGGAGTCGAGCTCTAAAGAACATGATGTTTTCTGATGAAATGAGAAAAGTTGTTGAAGCTGTTCACATATTACAAGAGGAAAAGGTAATTCATCCCAAAGTAGAGCGATTGAAAGAAATAGTCCAAGAAGAAGTAGAAAACAATGCTAACAATAGAATACTCATCTTCTCCCATTTCAGAGTCGCTGCCAAAATAATCAGTAAAGAAATAAATAAAATTGAAGGAATAAATGCGCACTGGTTTGTGGGTCAATCATCAATGAAAGGTGAAAAAGGGCTATCTCAGAAAAAACAGATCGAAATTATGCAAGAATTCCGTGATGGAACATACAATGTTCTTGTTTCAACAAGTGTTGCCGAAGAAGGATTAGATATTGGTGAATGTGAGCTTGTTATTTTTTATGATGCCGTTCCTAGTGCTATACGATTGATTCAGAGAAAAGGTCGTACAGGTAGAAGAAAGGAGGGCAAGGTAATAATGTTGATAGCTGAAGGAACTAGGGATGTAGCTTATATGTGGGCGTCGAAGAGACAGGCTCAGAAAATGAAGAAAATTGTGAAACAATTAGAAAAATCACCCTCAGTAAAAGCCATGAAGAAAAAGGAGCAACAAAAAGGCATTCTTGATTTTCTGAAAGAAGCGGAAACAGAATCATCCAAAAAAACAGAAATTGAAGAAAAAGAGGAAGCGGTAGAAGCACTGTCAGTTATTGAAGACGAGAACGTTGATGAGAGCAAAGAATTAGCAGATGAAGGGGAAATAAAAATAATTTGTGATAGTAGGGAAAGGAACTCTACAGTTATTAAAGAATTAATGAGAAAAGATGTTGTCCTTGGTTTCGAAAGATTAGAAATTGGCGATTATATCTGTTCAGACCAAGTTATAGTAGAGCGAAAGACACAAGATGATTTTGTTAAATCTATTATGGATAAACGTTTATTCTCTCAAACAAAAATCCTTGTAGAAAATTGTGCTAAACCAGTTATATTAATTGAAGGAGAGTTTAATCTTCATGGTTCAACCTTGCATCCTCATGCTTTATCTGGAGCACTAACCTCTTTGATTACTGATTTTCGAATTCCTATAATCCATACGAAGAATCAAAGAGAAACAGCTGAAATGCTATATGCTTTTGCAAAAAGAGAACAAGTTGAAAGAAAAAGAAGATTATCTATCGGTAAAAGAAAGGGCTTGGGATTACAAATCCAACTAGAAGAAGCAGTTTCTGCACTACCTCACATTGAGCATAAAATCTCTCGACGATTACTGAAACACTTTGGGTCGTTCAGAGGAATTGTAACTGCAAACAGAGAAGATTTCTTTGAGATAAGAGGAGTAGGAGAAAAAATTGCTTCTGACATTATCGATTTTATCTATGCTGATTATAATGAACTAACTGCAGAGAAAGAATTAAGTGGAATAAAAGAGGAGTTGGATAGTCTAAGGCCTGAACCTCAACAAGATTCTAAGAAGTCAGAGAACGAATAGAATCAACAAGAGAACGAATAGAGTTAGAAATATCCGTGATTTCTTTAGGATCAGTTGTTTCCTTTAATTGGACATTGAGCATTTCTATTTTCTCAAGTAAGATTTTAGCTGTATCAACCAATGCTGGAGGGAGTGACGAAAAGTCAAGTGAAGATAGATTGGATTGGGGTGAAGAATTACTATATGGAGCTGAGATCACTTTCTGTTGAGCATTATTTCTCTGTTGTTGTGGTATTTCCGAGGGTGAATCAACTAAAACATAATCTTGCTTACATTTCACACAAACTACTCTATCTTGTTTTTTGTAAAGTGGTAAATAACAGGTAGGACATGCGCGATTGAGCATCACCCAACCCTTCAATAACAAATCTGCACCAATTTTAACTTGTTCTTCAGAATCATTGGAAGGAGGCATGAGTAAAAAGGGAAAGACAATTATAATAAATTTTTGTCCCTTGCTGCATCTCAAATTGAATATCCAAGTAATACAATGAATCAAAAGAGAAACAAGTTCTACTAGTATAGATTGGGTTTGTGAGAATATGGTAGATGAAATAGAAAGAGCAATAGATTCAATACCAAAGATAGCAACAAAACAAGCTTCAAAACAAGATAAGGGAATGGCAATATTGAATCTTGAGGATTTAATGACGGAAAAACCTAGAGCTAGTGTAAAAGAAATAGATGGTACTCATCGATTAATCAAAATGATTGATAATAAAAAAAGATACACATACAAATCAAAGAATAGCTCTAGCAAGTAATAGATTATTTGTATCTTATTTGCTCTATCTTACACTAAGATGTAAGTAACATAAATAGAGATGGAAAAACTATTTTATAAAGGACTTAAAAACCTCGAAGAATATTTTCTGAGCCTTTTATCAAATCCTTTTCACATGATTCAAAAAGCTGTTTGTTAAAATTTATCCATATTTTAATAGCTTCACGATAATCATCTGTATTGTATATATTGAATTCTCTCTTCTTAAGAGATTCAAGATGCTGTTTACATCTTACCCCCCATACCCCCATAACTTCCTTCTTTAAATTGTTAGTAATTATTTTATTACTAACTAGTTTGCTGAGTCCTTTACGAGTGCCTATCCTATCCTTTTTCCTTTTCCTTAAACAGTTGATTCGTTTTGATAGTATCGCTATTATATTTGAAAACAAAACCACTGGTTTATCACTTTGAAATTGTTTTACTATATGTTGAGTAATTGCTTCCATCATATTTCCTATATTTGCAATTGCTATTTTAATTACCATTTCCTTAACTACAGCATAAAATGCAAAATGTCTTAGTAACCAAGTAAAAACATCATCTAACATACAATGATACGCTAAATTTCTTTGAAGAACTTCATCTGTTATGAAAGGCATTCCTATTTTATATTGGTATACAGATGTGATAACTCCTTTTGGGAACTGAATTTTTGCAAGTTCTTTATCTGTTTCTTTGTTATATTTGCATAACACTGTCAAAAGGGTATTAATTTCTTCTATTACTTTGCTTATTTCCATTATATTCTCTCAATCAAATTATTTTCCTAGTTCTAGATATTTTACATATACTATTGTGATGGTGCTCCTTTTTTGTATATGTAAAAATAATAATTTACTACTTTCCAAAATAGCTCAAGTCCTCTTTCGGCACTTGGTTTAGGTCCTGTTAAAACTGGTTTAACATGTTCACCTCCCCAGTAACCTTTTTTCTTGTCATAAGGTAAACCTAGCATTCCAAATACAGGAACTTTAGGATGTGCAACAGGATCTCTTATAGAGTATTTAAATTCATGAATTTCCTTTTCATGCTCTTGAGCAATAAATTTCTGTTCTACAGCATTATCTAGATTACTTTTTTCTATCCAGTTTCTTTGTTTGTATGTCGGGTCAACTAATTGCCTAATAAATTGGTCAATGGTTGCCCCTATAGATAAAATACATGATAGATATAGGCCTTCGATATAGCACAAAGAAGCTTGATGATAAAGATTCATAGTTATTGTGTGAGTTGATATCTCTCTGATAGAATATTCCTCTTCTTTATTGATAACCCAACTATATCTATTGTATTCGTTGGCCATATCTTTACTTTTGGTTTTTTCAAATTCTTCAAAGGAAAGTGGTTTTTTCATTAATTTCCCTCACTAATAATCTATTCATAGATAATATGCCTCTTGGGAATAAAAATCTTCTGCGCGCTAGCAGTTTGAATATCCTATCTCGTGGTGATAAATCTTAAAAGTAGAAGAATGGTGGGCCATCGCGGATTCGAACCACGGACCTTTCGGTTTCGAAATTACACGCTCTCTAGCGGTTAAACTATCAGCCGAACGCTCTAACCAAACTGAGCTAATGGCCCTTATTAGCATTTGTTCCGTTGCATCTTTATTTTAAAAGTTTTTTCTTACGCTTCTCTTTTCAGGCACTCTCCTCATCTGTATATTGCAGCTATCATACAAGGTGTTATTTACGCCACTTTATAGATACTATAGTTATTATAAAATAATATAAATATGTGATATCATTGAATCACATCATGGCAGAACCAATTAAGAAGCAAGTCAGTGATATCATAACTAGATTTTTGTATATGTTAACAATAGTTTGGTCCTATTTTCGTACCATCATCATTATACTTGCTCCTATGTTCTTTCTTTATCCATTTGCTCTACTTTCTTGGAAAGTCGTTTTCTTCTTTAATACCGAAAACTGGGGTTGGTCATGGATTGTTTTACAGGGTACTGAATACACTCCTGGGGTCATCGTGTTAATCGTTTTTGAATTCTTACTTTTTCTAATTGGTCTTGTTCTCATTGTTTATGGTATTGTTTCTTTAGCAAATTCTATCCTTAAAAAAGAGAGTCTTGTTAAAAAAGGACCTTATCGATTAATCCGTCACCCCCAACATCTCGGTCTAATTCTCATTTCCTTGTCTCTTTCGCTCTTTGTTCCTTGGTCAACTGATCTTGGCATCAGGTTTGGCGACATACTCTCTTGGTCTGTTTTTAGTATTATCTTATTTTTTTGGTCAGACTATGAAGAATGGAAACTAATAAAGAAACTTGGTGATGATTATGTTGAATATCGTCTAAATACCGGAATGTTTTTTCCAAAGTTGTTTAGTACCCATAGGAAAGTTGAAGATTATAAAAAAATAAGATATTGGGTTCGATATCCTCTTGTTATTATCGGTTACATTTGTTTCCTTGCACTGCTTTATCTAGTTACATTTCTCCTTATTCAAGCGGGTATGGTTACCTTTTTTGGTTAACCTAACCAATACTTTAGGATACTTCATTTCCACAATTTCCCTTTTTCTCGCTTGCGATATTTTTCTCTTAACAATGAAAAGTATTAAAAAGATTATAACGGGGAAAGGATTGCTAATATCACAAAAATAACTGTGAATCAGTTATAGGTGATTGACGTCTTACTCCTTGATTAAGGAGCCAAGATTGTTCCTCTATCCTTTCTAAACGATGGGGAAACATGGGTGCAAGACGCATTACCGAGGTGAAAGAACAAATGAGTAAAGTACGTAATGTAGGTATTCAAGGAGTCGAACCTCCCGCTACTGAGTGCGATGACCCAAGATGTCCGTTTCATGGTCAACTTCCAACAAGGGGTCGTATTTTTACTGGAAAAGTTATTTCCGATAAAATGAGACGTACCGTGGTAATTAGAAGAGATTTCTTGAAGTATGTGAAAAAGTTTCGTAGATATGAACGTGCTCACGGAAAGATTTCTGCACACAACCCCCCTTGCCTTAATGTCAAAGAAGGCGATATGGTTTTAGCAGCAGAATGCAGACCACTTGCAAAAACAGTAAGTTTTGTTGTGGTTCAAAAACTAAATTAGGGTGGTATCATGGCAAAAAGAAAATCCGTAGGACGAACACAAGTTCATATTACAAAGGGCTTAATTGTAGGGACAAGACTTCGTAGCGCAGATAATTCTGGTGCTAGAATAGTTCAAATAATTGCCGTAAAGAATTATAGAGGAAGACTAAACAGAGTACCAAAAGCCTCTGTTTCTGACATGGTTGTCGTTTCTGTTAAACAAGGCACTCCACAAAGGAGAAAACAAATTTTTCCAGCAGTAGTTGTTCGACAACGTTCTCCATACCGTAGACGATCTGGTGATTGGATACAATTTGAAGAGAATGCTGTTGTTCTTACCAACGAAGTAGGAGATCCTCTCGGAAGCGAAATTCGAGGACCAATTGCTAAAGAGGCAGCCGAAAAGTGGCCAAAGATTGCACATCAAGCTTCAATAATAGTATAGGTGAAATATAAATGAGATATACAAAAACAAAACAACCTCGTAAACAACGTAAGAGGTATTATACTGCTCCTTTACATCTTCGCAATCGTCAAATGACTGCTCTTCTCTCACGTGAATTGAGAAATAAATATGGTATTCGACGTCTTCCTGTACATAAAGATGACAAAGTACTGGTTTTCAGAGCTAAATCTGAAGACCAAGAGATTAAAGGTAAAGTAATCCGTGTTTTACCTCAGAAATATTCAGTTCATATCGAAGGATATAGTAAGGAAAAAGCTGATGGTACAGTCTCTAGTTTTCCTGTTCATCCAAGCAACATCATAATTACTTCTCTGAATTTACGTGATAAAAAGAGAAGGGAGATCATTAAGAGACGTTCTAGAAAAGAACTTACTGAAGAAGAATTAACTGAAGATCTATTTGATGAATTCGATGAGCCTTTAGAAGAATCTGATGTCGAAGAAGAAGATGAAGATCTTGAAGAGGATATTTTTGAAGAATTCGAAGATCTTGACGAAACTGATGCTCCTAAAGATGTTGTAGAAGCAGCTCCCAAGGAGGAGACCAAAGTTTCTGACCTTGACATATCTATGATTAAGGGCATAGGTGCTAAAACCGCAATGCTTCTCAAAGAAAATGGTTTTGATACTGTTGATAAGATTGCCAAAGCAACCTCAGAAGAGCTTTCAAAAGTACCTGGTATTGGTCCTGGTACAGCAAAAACTATGAGTGCTAACGCAGAAGATTTGCTTTCTGAGAAAACAGATAAAAAGGAGGAATTAGTATGACAAAAGGCGGTGGAAAACGACATCTGAAGAGATTCGTTGTTTCAAAACATATACCTATTGAAAAGAAAGCTAATACTTATACGGTTAAACCCTCTCCTGGTCCTCATGCTGCACATGAATGTATTCCAATGGCCATTATGCTCCGTGATATGTTCCGAGTAGCTCGAAACATGAGTGAAGTTAAACGTATATTGGTTGAAAGAAATGTTCTCATAGATGGAAAAATAAAAACAAACAGAAAATACCCACTAGGTTTCATGGATGTTATTTCCTTCCCAAAAATAAAAGAACATTATAGATTAGTATATACTCCGAAGAAAGGTCTAAGGACAATTCCAATTAAGGAAGATGAAACAAAAGTTAAACTCTGCCAAATTAAGAATAAGACTACACTCAAAGGAGGTCTAACACAACTAAATCTCCATGATGGTAGAAACATCATCTTACAGAAATCTGAAAGCGATAGTGTTCCTTACCATACACATGACACAGTTAAGATATCTTTACCAGATCAAAAGATTTTAGAAAAATACGAATTGAAAATAGGTAATTATGGTATTGTAACTAGTGGAAGGTGGATGGGTAAGCATGGAACTATTGAAGAAATCAGTTCTCATGGAACACAAAAAACTAAAACAGCGACCATAAAGACACCTGATGGTGAGATTTTCGTTACACTGTTCAGATATATTTTCATTGTGGGCAATGATACTCCAAGTGTAACAATTGCTGGTAACGAAGGTGATAAGAAATGAGTGACGAAGTAATCGAGCAAGAACCAATTCCTTTGCAATTTGCTGATGAATGGAAAAAGAATCCAATGCGAAAACCTCGATTGAAGGCTTTAATCATCAATAGTTGTGTTGGTGAATCAGGTCCTAGATTTGAAAGAACAAAAGAGATTCTTCGTCAAATTACCAAATGCGAACCAGTTGAACGTGTAGCTAAAAGATCTGAAAGAGGTTTTGGTATAAGAGAAGGAGAGTCTATCGCAGCTTTAGTAACATTACGTGGAGAAGAAGCCAAGATAATGTTGAAGCGTCTTCTTTATGCTCATGATTATCAAGTGAAGGAATCTTCCTTTGACCAACAAGGCAATTTTGCTTTTGGTATAACTGAGCACGTTGATATTGAAAATGCTCCTTTTGATCCAATGCTAGGAACAATCGGTTTCAATGTCGTTGTTAAGTTAGAAAGACCAGGTTATAGGTTAAAGTACAGGCAACACAAACGAAAGAAAATACCAAAGAAGCACTTACTAACCCCATCTGAAACTATGGAATTTGTTAGAACAGAGTTTGAGGTACAAATAATTTAGGTGACGGATATGCAAGAACGAAGAGAAATTAAATATGGAAAAGGCTCAAGAAAATGCAGACGCTGTGGAACACATCAGGCAATCATTAGACGTGGTGGTTTGTATGTTTGCAGACGCTGTATTAGAGAAATATATTCCAAAATCGGCTTCAAGAAAACAGGAAGTCGAGGAGGCTAAGGAGGTAAAGAAAAATGCAAATGGATCCATTAGCAGACGCTTTAGTTGCAATACTTAACGCTGAAAAAAAAGGTAAGAAAACCGTCACTGTTAAACCCGCTAGTAAAATAATTGCGAACGTTTTCAGAACTGTTCAAAGAGCAGGATATCTCGGTGAACTTGAATATATAGAAGATCATCGTGGAGGAATGTTCGAAATACAATTGATGGGCAGGATTAACAAATGTGGTGTTATCAAACCTCGATTTCCAGTTAAACATGATAAACTAGAAGATGAAGAAAGAAAGTACCTACCTGCAAGAGGTTTTGGTATCCTTGTAATGACAACATCTGAAGGTGTAATAACCCACGAGGATGCAAAAGAACGTGGAATAGGTGGAAGGCTATTAGCTTACATATATTAGGTGATGATAATGAAACAAGTATATATTGAACGAGATGTTGAATTACTTGAGGATTTGAAGATAACTATTGACGGAACTATAGTTACCATGGAAGGTAAAAGAGGTAAACTTATCAAAAACTTCGAGGGTTTCAAGGTAGAACTAAAGAAGTCAAAAGATAAAATCAATGTCAAATCCTATTTCGTTGACAAAAAGAAAAAGGCAAAAATGCTTGCCGTTGTAGGTCATCTCAAAAACATGATGATAGGTGTAACAGAAGGTTATGTCTATAGATCAAAAATAATCTTCAGCCATTTTCCAATTACAGTTGAACCTGATAACAAGAAACGTCTAATAACAATCAAGAACCTCTATGGAGGAAGAAAACCTTTGATTGTTCCTATTGTAGGAGATGATACAACTGTTAAGGTTGACAAAGATGATGTTATCATAGAAGGTATCGATAAAGAAGCTGTAGGACAAACCACTACCAACATGAAAGAAATCTGTAGATTAAGGGGTAAGAGAAAGAAAGATCCTGAAACATTTATGGATGGAATCTGGAAGTGGGCAAGCGAATAAGTTTCCAATTCTTCTTTTTTTATTTTTCTTAATGTTTCTTGATTTTTTATTTATTAATTTCCGTATTTTTTCTTGATTCATTCCATTTGGATTTTTCATGGGAAATGATGTCCAAGAGTTGTTTCAGTATGCACGTTGTTATTAGAATACCTACTCCTGTTCCCAATGGAGAAATGATGTTAAAAAACCCTGCTAAAAACCCCATGAAAAAACCAGCTAATAATGCTAAAGGGAAATTAGTGACTTCATATTTTTCTTGATTAAATATGTCTGTTCCTTTTAGAATACTTACATTTTCCTTTCCTGATGTTTTTACTAATAATCTAGACATAAGGATACTATATACAATCATAAATAGAAAATACACCGAAGTATTCCACGGATGTTGTGTAATTTGTTCAACCCCATATGGAGGGGTTGTAAAAGCCGCTAGCCCCGAAACTGGAGCTAGCTGATTCGTGCCTTCTATCGTCTCCCATCTACCGAAGAAACTAACCAACAAACTTCTAAATCCCGTTGAAAATGAGCTCCATGTATTAAACATCATATTTGAAACGAAGGAAATATTTGCAAAAAATGAACTGGTTATTACTACGGAATTAGAATAGTTGTATAATGATTGAGCTGTCATCGATGATTTTGTAATTTGATCTCTCTGATAGAATGGTCTCTTTATGGTAAAGGATACAAAGAATATCGTCATTCCAAACACTATAATTGCTAAAATGAATCCCAGAAAATCAGGTGTTAAACCCGGTCTGATGAGTGGTGTCAGTATATCTGGGTCTTCTTTAAAGATACCTTGAATGAATGCGAGAATACAACCTCTGTACCAATCAAAACCTCCAACTCTTAATTGACTTAAACTGAACATACCATCAAAGATAGTTCGTGAAACACTGACTACTATAAACAAGCTTACACCAGAGCTCAATCCGTACCCTTTTCTCATGAAATAGTCAATTATTATTATAAGAGTACTAGCAAGCAATAATTGAGGAATGATTATAAAACCTTGATCAACACTTATCTCTCCATAAGCACCAAAAATTACATAACATAAAGATGATGTGAGAGAGAAAAACAACCCCAGAATAGTAACTATAATCGAAAACTTCTTTCTCTTCTCTGCTTGTGTGAAATCCATTTTGTAAATTCCTAACCCCACCAATACATGCATAATGAAAGATGCGTATACAAGCGGAAAAATACCAAACTCTGCCAAACTTCCTCTCTGAGATGCCATAATGACTCTGAAAGCAAAAAAAGGATCAGTTCCTCCTGAACTAGGCACGCCGAAAATGGGTATATTTAGAAATATGAGATAAAGAATAGCAAACAAAGAAGTATAAATTACCTTAAGATTAAATGGGATACTTACTCTTGAAGACATTGAATCAAATAAGTCCAATTTCTTCGATTCCATTATTGATTTCCTCTTAAAACATTTTAAACCTTTGCAAATTTTTTAATTTTTTCCCCAAATTTGTGTTTAGTATAACTTTTCACTTCATTTTTTCTTACCAATAAAAAGTATTAAAAACTACAGCCAGATGATAGGTTAACCAAAATAAGGTAACATTCTACTGTGAGTGCCTATGACAGTCGATAAGAAACGTTTACTAAAAAAGCGTAAAGAAATCAGTGCTCGTAGACCTAACTTTGTTAGGCAAGAAAGCTGGCGTTACAAGAGAGTAAAAAAAAGCTGGCGTAAACCTAAGGGTATTGATAATAAAATGAAAGAAAAACGCAAAGGTTATCCTGCTATGGTCAGCATAGGATACCGGGGACCAAAAGCTGTCAGAGGTCTGCATCCTTCGGGTTATCAAGTAGTTCATGTTGCTAATATCTATGAACTTGAAGAAATAGATAAAGAAACTGAAGCAGTTATGATTAAGCACACCGTTGGTGCTCGTAAGAGGCAAATGATTCTAGACAATGCAGCTGATTTGGGACTTAAGGTTTTGAACCCACCTGCAACTATAGATGAAATTGGTGATATGCTTGACGCAACATCGCTTGAGGAAGAATACGAATTACTTGAAGATGATATTGGTGACGATTTCGAAGACGATTTCGAATTAGATGAGGATCTTGATCTCGATGAATTAGCAGATTCTGACAAAGCAGAAAATTAATGTGAGGTTAGAATTATGGACGTTAAAACACAAAGAAGATTAGCAGCAAAAATCCTCAAAGTTGGATCCAATAGAGTTAAAATTGATCCTGATAGCCTATACGATCTTTCTCTAGCTATTACTAGAGAAGATGTAAAACGTCATATTGATGATGGCGATATTAGGAAAAGGAAAATTCAAGGTGTTAGTAGAGGACGAGCTCGAGCTGTAGCAGCAAAGAAAAGGAGAGGTCAAAGAATTGGTACTGGTAGCCGTAAAGGTCCAAAATATTCCAGACTTTCAAAGAAAGATAGATGGATTGGGAAAATCCGTGCCCAGAGAAAGTTCTTGAAGAAATTAAGGGACGAAGGATACATTGATACTACAACCTACCGAAAACTGTATTTACAGTCAAAAGGTGGTTTATTCCGTTCTGTGAGATATCTCCGAAATTATATAGCCGAACACGGTCTCTCTAAGAAGAGACTTCCTGAATTATAAGAGGTGTTAAGTTATGTCAAGTCGAAGAAGTAAAAGAGGACCAAAGAAGAGAAGAAAATTACAACAAAAGATGAAAAGGCAAGGACCTCTGTATAGAGTGCCTTTTAGAAGACGAAGAGAGCTTAAAACTGATTATGGTCAGCGTAAAAGATTATTGAAATCAGGTAAAATAAGGGTTGTAACAAGAGCATCCAATAAACAAGTATTGATACAATTTGTTATGTCAAAAATTGGTGGAGATCAAACTTACATTCAGATAACATCAGGTGATCTCAAAAAATATGGTTGGGATATCGCAACATCCAATTTGCCTGCATCGTACCTTACAGGCTATCTTGCTGGAAAAAGAGCTTTGAAAGCTAAAATCAAGGATGCTATTCTGGATATCGGAACACACACCGCATACTCTGGAACAAAAATCTTTGCAACCCTCAAAGGCGTTGTTGACGCAGGTGTTGATGTTCCTTGCAATGAAACTATGTTGCCTTCTGAAGATAGAATTAGAGGGGATCATATTCAATCATATGCAAAACTCTTAGCTAAAGAAGATCAAAACAAGTATAACAGATACTTTGCCAAATACTTAGCAGCAAGTAAGAAACCTGAAAAGATAACCGAGTATTTTGAAGAGACAAAATCAAAAATTGATTCAATGGAATGAGGTATAAAAGATGAGCAATAAAATGTTTTTAGATTTAGAAGAATGGGAACCTCGAACTCGTGTTGGAAGATTAGTAAAAGATGGTAGAATTACAACTATCGATGAACTATTCCAACAAGGTCTTCCTTTAGCAGAACCTGAAATAATTGATATTCTGCTTGGTGACACCCTAGAGGACGATGTGATTGATATAAGCCTTGTTCAAAGACAAACAGACGCGGGTCGAAAACGTAAATTCCGTGCAACTGTTGTTGTTGGAAACAAAAACGGTTATGTTGGTGTAGGTGAAGCAAAACTCAAAGAAATAGGTCCAGCTATTAAGAAAGCGATGGTTAATGCCAAATTGAACATCAGACCTGTTCGTAGAGGATGCGGTTCGTGGGAATGCAACTGTGGAGGGCCACACACTGTTCCTTTCAAATCAACAGGTAAGGTAGGGTCTACAAAGGTTATTCTTTATCCAGCACCCAGAGGTTTAGGATTAGTCGTTGGAAACACTGCTAAAACTGTTCTAGAATTAGCAGGAATATCTGATGTTTGGAGCAAAACATTTGGTGAAACACGAACTACTTCAAATTTTGCAAAAGCAACTTTTGAAGCTTTGAAAAACACCTATTCAATCATGGCTCCATACGATTGGACACGAAGATAAAGAAAGTGATTAACATGAGTGAAAAACAAGATACTCTAAAATTGTTGGCAGTTATTAGAATTAGAGGAAGAATTAACGTCTTCTATAAGGTTCAACAAAATTTGGATATGTTAAACATTCGTAAGACAAACTATATGTCATTATTTCTTAATACTCCTTCAACCCTTGGTATGCTAAAGCGTGCAAAAGATCATGTAACTTGGGGTGAAATAAACCAAGAAGCTTTAGAACATGTCCTAAGGAAAAGAGGAGAGTCTGAAGGAAAAATTAGATTGACTGATAAGTTTGTTAAGGAAAATACTGAATATCCAACCATAAAGTCACTTTCAAAAGCTCTAATGACAGGAGAAACTATAATTCAAAAGGTTCCTAAGCTAAAGAAATTTTTCAGATTACATCCTGCAAGAAAAGGTTACAAATCTGTTAAAAGAAGCTTTGCAGATGGCGGAGATTTAGGTTATAGAGGCTCAGCTATAAACGAGCTTATTGTAAGGATGGCGTGATCAAAATGACAGTTAGAACTAAGAAGAAAACCGGAAAACGTCGCGGATACAGAACCCATGGTTGGGGAGTTGTACGAACCCACAGAAAAAGTGGTATGCGCGGGGGAGTAGGTAAAGCTGCTCCTAAGTCACATCACTGGATTCAAACGATTAAAGGTTTGCGTCCTCCAATTGGAAAACATGGTTTCATCCGCCCTCGAGAATCCATAAAAGACAACACTGTAATCAATGTCTCTCATTTAGACTCAATGGTCACAACCCTCGAACGTGAAGGAAAAGTCACAAAGAAGGGTGCTAAATACGAAGTCAATTTGACAGAGCTTGGTTATACTAAACTTCTTGCTCAAGGCGAAGTCAACACTGCGATGAATATTGTAGTTGCTGAAGCTAGTAAAAGAGCAATTAAGAAAATAGAGTCTGCTGGTGGCAAAGTTCAACTAAGCAGCTCTAACTAATTTTTCTTTTCTTTTTATTTACTCTAATTCATTTTTTAGAATAATCATACAAAAAATTTTAAATATTCACTTATGTTTACTCAAAGCGAGTAAAATTAATTTATGTAGTTGGTAGTGATTCGATGAAAAAACTCAATATGGCAGTTATCGGAGTAGGAAGCTGGGGTAAAAACCACGCAAGAGCTTTTAAAGAAATGGAAAAAACAAACCTTATTGGTATTTATGATATTCAGCTTGAAAAGGCTAAAGAGTTGGCAGTGATACATCGTGCTAGAGCTTTTTCAGATTTAGATGAGCTATTGAGTCTAAATGAAATAGATGCGGTTAGTATAGCTTCTCCTACTTCTACTCACGGGGAAATAGCGCTCAAAGCTATAGAGCATGGAAAACATGTTATGATAGAGAAGCCTATGACAAGTACCTTAGAAGAAGCAGAGAAAATTATTGATGCAGCTAAAAGCTCAAACGTTATTGTGTCTGTAGGTTTTATCGAACGTTTCAATCCAATAATTGGCAAATCACTAACTCTCATAGGGAGTGGGGAACTAGGTGAACTTGTATTGTTGAGTGCAAGAAGGCTAGGCCCATTTTGGCCTGATAGGTTAAAAGATGTTGATGTTATTCGTGATGTGAGTATCCATGATATTGATGCTTTCAGATATTTAACTTCAAAAGATCCTATTTCCGTGTATGCTCGTGGAGGAAAATTACGTCATAGCTATATTGATTATGCTGAAATATTACTTGATTTTGATAATGGGTTGACTGGTTTCATTGAATCTAATTATTTAACACCTCACAGATATAGAAAATTGATGCTTACTTGTGAGCAAGGGATAGTAGAAGCTGATTACATCACACAAGAATATATCATTGAAGACGATGAGTGGTTACGAAATACAAAATCAACTTGGCAAGAACCATTAAGCAGAGAAATGAATTCTTTCGCGGAAGCATGTTTAGAAAATAAACAACCTGTTGTAACTTCGGTCGATGGGCTTAAAGCTTTAAAGATTGCTCTCGCATCTATCGAAAGTATCGAGACAAACAAAGTGATAGACCTACATCTTTAGTAGGGATACTAAAATAAAAGTAAAAAAAGGGGGAGGAATTTTATTTTATTCCTAACATTCCAGCTAAAGCTGGAACAGTTTCACTAATTTGTTCACTAGCGAAGATTTCATAGTACTGACGGAGAATACCCGTTGTTAACAGAATACCAGTACCCGTACCAAGAGCTCCCAGAAAGTCCGCTACTGCTGCTAGAACACCTATAAAGAAACCTCCGAGCCAGGCTGCTGTAGGAATGTATCTTTCTAGATATCTTTCTACAATCCTTGGATTACGCCTAAAACCAGGTATTTGCATATTTGCATCTAACAGTTGTTTCGCAACATTTTTTGAACTCATCCCAGCCGTATCTATCCAAATACGCGAGAAGATACCACAAAGTGCAACCATTAATAGTAAATACACTAGGGCATGCCACGGTTGCTCCGCAATTTGTTCAGGTCCATACGGTGCCGTTGTAAAAGCTGCTAGCCCCGAAACTGGAGTTAGTTGTTCCGTGCCTTCTATCGTATCCCATCTACCGAAAAAGTCGACCAAGAATCCTTGATAACCCGTTGTTATATCACTCCAAGAGTTGTGCATTAGGTTTGAAACGAAGTAGATGTTTGCAAATAAGGCGCTTACAAGGATTACAGGGATATTTGACGTATATAAGAATTTTATTGGATATCTGGCTGGCATCTTATATTGGCTGTGTTGGACAGGTATCTCAATTTTCATAGAGTCTACATAGATAACCATTGCAAAAACAACTATTGTTGCCAGTAAACCAATTACATCGGGGGTTCTACCAGGTCTACTGAGTGGTGTTAGTATGTCTGGATTTTCTTTGAAGATACCTTGAAAGAATGCGAGAACGCAACCTCTGTACCAATCAAAACCTCCAATTCTTTCTTGCGTTAAACTGAACATGCCATCAAAGATAGTATATGAAACACTTGCAGCAATGAATAAACTAATACCGCTTCCAAGTCCATAACCTTTCTGGATAACTTCATCCATAAGAAGAATGGTAAAACCTGCAACAATTAATTGCAATAATACAATCATTTGTGCTTGGAAACCTAACTCTCCATAAGCTCCACCAAGAATATATGCTAAAGCTTCGAATAGGGTCATCAATATAGCAAGTATTTTTTGTGTTCCGGTGTATAGAGCACGTTCTTCAGGATTAGTAAAATCAACTTTGATAATTTGTGATCCCACAAGTAACTGCATAATCAAACCAGCAGTTACAATAGGTCCTATACCTAATTCTGCTAAGCTTCCTCTTTGTGAAGCTAATATTGCCCTCATGGCGAAGAAGGGATCGGTTCCACCTGATTCAGGTATACCGAAAATAGGAATATTTAGCATAGCTAAATAGAGGGCTAGGATTCCGAAGGTCCAAGCTAACTTTCTTTTAAAAGAAGGTTTTCTTGCTGGCTTCTTTACCTCAAAGGTAAAACGTTGAAACGGTTTGAATAGCATCAAGAACTTTGAAACCATGTAATTCACCGGTGTGGCTTTAATGTGATAGGTGTGCTTCTATTTATAAGCATTTTTGCCTTCAACATAAACACAAACATAAACACAAATTTTGATTTTTTATAGAGTATAAAAATCATTGTTTAATGTTCAGAAATAAGAAGAAAATTGATATACTTTGTATATCTAAATTCTATGCATTGTTTACTAGTAACAAGAATAGTGATAAGGAGCTAATAGAAGCTTATAAGAAAATCTCTCCAAAGTATGCACGAGTAAAAAGAAAGCCTTGGAAAGATTTTCAAACGTACATGAATAAGATTTCCAAAATACATTCTTTGCCTTCCTCAGGTATCCTTGTTGATATTGGTGCAGGTAACAGCAGAAACCTTCTTCATTTTGATAGTTCTAGTTTACAATTCATTGCCACTGATATATCCTTAGAATTATTACAAGCTTCAGTTGATATTCAAGCAGGGAATCATTTCACAATAAATAACGATATGAAATCTTTAAGTTTGCGTAGCAATTTTGCCAACTTAGTTTTATCTATTGCGACTATACATCATCTACGAGTGAAGGAAGAAACAGTTTCATGTCTTAAACATCTGTCAACCTTGCTAAAAGAAGATGGATATCTTATTTTATCTTGCTGGAGAAGATGGAAGCCAGATACTAGAAAAAAATTGATTGGCGATTTCTTAATCTACCCTATTATGAAATTGAAAAATAAGGATTGGCGACATGGTGATATTTATCTCCCCTGGCGCGATGAAAATAGAAATATCATTGCAAAGAGATTTTACCATCTTTTCACCAAAAGAGAACTTGTTTCTATATTAGAGAAAACTAATCTGAACATAATTGATCTCTCAATATGCGGTGGGAAAGGTGGAAAAGATAACTTCTTTGTTTTACTGAAAAAAGATTCTCTCCCCAACATCTAAAGAATTAGATTATTAAAAACTCTAGTTACAAAAGCTTTTAAAAGTGAGTTATTTGTGGAGTAAGTAAGCAAAAGAAGTGATTTATATGGCATTTTGGGACCCATGGTTTACAGGAATTGCAGAATGGATAACTAGTATGGGATGGAATCAACTTCCTAACTCTGCACTATTTATAGCCCTAACTTCAATCATGCTTGCAAGCATATCTACACTGGCTACTCGATTGATACTTGATACTGATGCATTAAAAGAAAGTATGCAGAAAGTTAACGATTGGAATCAAAAGAGAAAAACAGCAATGCAAACCGCTGATAAGAAATTATGGTTGAGTGTCAAAAGAGATGAAGAAAGAGTAAAGAAATTACAATCCTCCATGATGTTCAAAAGAATGAAACCAATGCTTATCACAACCATTCCCTTCTTGATTTTATTTGCTATACTTAGAACCGCTTTTACAACTGATCATAACTATGCATGGTTACCCTTTAATCTGGGTGATTTTCCCTGGATAGGAAATCCATGGTTCCAAGTATCTGGTATATCATACCCATCTGGTGTAGTGGATACAACTTTACCCCTAAAATATCATGGATACTCAAAAGCGCCTTTTACTCTCTGGTATTTTATGGTATCTTTTGCTTTTGGTTCATTGCTTAGTAGAATATTTGGAGCAACTCCCTCTGGAGCAACTCATACAAAGAAAAAGAGCAAAAAAATTGAACCTTTAAAGACAGCAACTGTTTCTAAAAAAGAACAACTTGCAAAGAACAAACCTCAATCTAAGACAAACAAATGAGGAGATATTTATGGTTAGACCATCATTACGTGTTTCAAAAACAAGACTAGTACGAACCCCATCTGAAACTAGATTAAAGAAAATTTCCAAGCGAACTAAAAAACCTCATTGCTCACAATGTGGGGCTATCCTCCATGGTGTTGCATTTGGATCTCAGAATAAAGTAAGAAAAATGTCCCGTTCTGAACATCTCCCTAGTAGACAACATGCGGGTCATTTATGCTCTCGATGTTTAAAAAGTGCAATTAAAGCGGATGTTCGAAGCTAAGGGAAGTAACGATTTTGCCTATAATAGCTATTTCTGGTCCACATGGTTCAGGGAAAAGCACAGCTGCAAAAACTGTAGCAGAGTTGTTGAATTATACATACGTATCAGCTGGACAACTGTTTAGAGAAATGGCTAAAGAAAAAGGCATGACCATTGAAGAATTTAGCAAGCTTGCAGAAACCAACAATGAAATTGATACATACATAGACAATAAAACTGTAGAACTTGCAAAAGTAGAAAATGGCATTATAGTTGACGCTCAATTAGGTGGATGGGTTCTAAGAAAGGTTGCTGATTTGATAATCTACATTACAGCACCTGTAAAGACAAGAATTCAACGCATTGCTGAAAGAGAAAACAGATCTATAGAAGAAATCAAAAAAGAGACGTTGATGAGAGAAGAATCAGAAAGAGACAGATATCAAAAACTCTATAATATTGACATCTCTGATTTGTCCATCTATGATGTAATAATCAACACAAAAAAATATGATGCAGCTGAGTGTGTTGATATAATAATGGCATCAGTTAAGAAAATAACAAAAGGTGAATAAAAGTGACTGCAATTCAAATTGGAAGAATTATAGTAAAAACAAACGGAAGAGAAGCAGGAAAGAAAGCTGTGATCGTGGATTTAATTAATCAAAATTATGTTTTAGTTACAGGTCCAAAAGAACTAACATCAGTTAGAAGAAGAAAATGCAATGTTATGCATTTAGAACCAACCGATAAACTAGTTTCAGTAAAACGAGATGCTAATGATGACGATGTTTCTGCTGCTATCAATGAAGCGGGTTTTAAGGAATTCATGGAAGAAGTCGTAGTTCCACAGATTTAATTTCCTCAAACCTTATATCTCTATTTTTCTTAGTGCTCCGTGATGATATCATGACATTAGTTTTTTCCACCCCAAAGTTATCATTTGATGACAATAAGTACCCCTTAAAGATACTTTCCAGAGATACAACTGATTTTAAATGGGGAAAAAAGCCTTCAAATCGAACAATTGCAGAATTATTGAATTATGGTATCATCAACTTGGACAAACCTCCTAATCCAACTAGCCATGAAGTAGTTAGTTATGTAAAAAAGATTCTTGGCATTCCAAAAGCGGGTCATTCTGGAACCTTGGACCCACAGGTAACCGGTGTTCTTCCTACGGCTTTAGGAAAAGCAACTCGAATATTGGATACACTTCTCCTCGCTGGAAAGGAATACGTTGGAAATATGCGATTACACGCCGATATTGATGAAGAAAGAATAAGATCTATTGTTGGTGATTATGTTGGTGATTTGTATCAAAGACCCCCATTAAGGGCAAGTGTAAAAAGAGTATTAAGAATTCGAACCATCTATAATTCAGAGATTCTTGATATAAGGGAAAGAGAAGTTCTTTTTAGGATAAGCTCTCAAGCAGGATTTTATGTTAGAAAATATTGTTTACATCCTAATACTCAGATTCTTACAGCTGAAGGATCAGTTTCAGCTAAAGATTTCGTTGAAAGTCCAAAAACAATCTTTTCTTTTGTTGATGGAAAAATAGATCAAAAAGATCCATCTGCAGTTCAAACCATCCCTTCCCCTCCAGTTTTAATTAAACTAAAAATGAAAACTGGTATTTCAATAATTATTACACCAGACCATGAAATGTTGAAATCTACAGATGTTGGTTATAATATGACTGAAGCTAGAAAATTAAGAGTTGGTGATTTTTTAGTTAAAAGTTTTAAACCAAACTTAACTAGTAAAAAACTAATTGTGTCAGATCTTTTGGATGATGAGTACCTTATAGAACAAGATGAAATAAAGGAAAAATGTAAAAACGCCTTCATTAAAAAATATGGTAGTATTAGAGAAATGAGCAGAAAACTAGATGTTAGTAGGCAGCCATTTGTTTCAAACTCTTCTTACTCGATAAAAATAAAACATCTTAAACTAGCTGGAATATATGAAGATGTTAAAGAACAAATTTATAGATTTAAGCAAGTAAAAGGTCAAATCATTAAGCTAAGAGAGCTAAATGAATCTTTATTTTATCTTTTAGGATTAATTGCTTCAGATGGAAATAATTCAAAAGAGAAAAATACAGTACGTTATACAAGATTAATTTTTAATAATACAAATAAGGAACTAATTGATAAGTATGTTGAAATTTACAAAGAATTATTCCCAAATTCACATTATTCGGTTAATCAAGATAAAAATGGTGTTTGGGGTGTATCTCTTACAAACTCTCTTCTTGCTACTATAGCAGCATCTTTAGGAATAAGAAGCCCAAAAAAGAATGCTGATTTTTCTCCTTTGCTCCAACTTGAACCTAAATTGATTTGTTCCTACTTACGAGGTTATTTTGATGGGGATGGGTCTGTACAAATAAAAACATATTCTCATAGTGTTAAATCTCGTATTTCTTTATACACGGTTAACAGAAGTGAAGCAATAATACTTCATAAATTACTACTTAAATTAGAAATTGAAAATACTATTTTTTCAAGAGAAGTTAATTTTAAGAATTATATCACTACAATGTATATAGTGTCTGTTGGTACGATAGGTGCAGAGTTGAAATTCATCAATGAAATTGGTTCTAACCATCCAGAGAAAATCAGAAAATTCACTGAGTTCGAAGAACTGAATTCTGATCATGAATATGGAGATAAATATCATATTGGTTTTCATTTTGCGAATTATTTAATTTCCCATAAAACAGAATTGAAAAAAATAATGGGTGGAAATTTGGATAGAATTTTAAAAGAAAATATCCCTATGACGCGAGGGTTCTACAAAACTGCTTCTACACACATAATGTTACCAGAACTGGATGATTTCATTATTGAAAAAATAGAATCAATTGAGAATGTCCAAAGTACTGGTTATGTTTATGATATGACTGTACCAAAAACTCATAATTTTCTCATTGAAACAGGTTTTGTGTCTTCTAATTGCCATGATATTGGACAAAGTTTATCGTGTGGCGCTCATATGAAGGAACTTAGACGAACGCGCTCTGGACCATTTTCGGAAAATGATTTCTTATCCACTCTCCATGATTTATATGATGCTTTTGCATGGTATAGAGAAGAAAAAGATGAAAATCCCTTACGAAACATTATTCTACCTATGGAATATGGGGTGAGACATATACCACAAGTTATTATCAAAGACAGTGCGGTTAATACTATCTGTCATGGTGCCCCATTAGCTTTACCAGGTGTTTCAAGGTATTCAGAAGAATTCAAAGCAGGCGACATGGTAGCGATTTATACCTTGAAGAATGAATTGGTTGCATTAGGTGAAGCACAGATTGATGCAATAACTCTTCCTGAAAAGGAACACGGTATAGTCTCTAGTGTAAAGCGAGTGCTAATGCCAATCGGAACTTATCCAAGCTCTCCAAAAAAATAGCAATTGCAGATAATGAAAGCGCTAAGTAGACTTTGTTAGTCTATCAAAAATATGCTTATGAAACTGTTTATATGAACTCTCAAATGAATTATATGGCCAAAAATTATCCTCTGTACAGATTATTTCATTCGCAAAAGCGAGAGCATTTCCTATCCCTAAGCCAATCTCTCTTAAATCTCTACTCTTGAAGTTCTCCCATTTTGCCAAATCTTGATCTTCTTGTGTTTTTTCGTGAAATTGACCCGATACCTCGAACCTATCAGGGTTAGTTACTCTGCTAAAACGTGTCTGTTGACTGCAATGAAATCCAAAGACTGTTACGTTCTCTTTACCGAATCGACTCTGTGTATACTCAACTTCTGCTGGTGATTTTACGCCATTTAAAATAAGACACTTAGCTCCCTCATAGGTTTTTTTTTCATAATCTAGTATTGTACGAGTAAAAGCTGTAGGGTCTTGGGCTAACAAACCAATTATAACTTTGCTACTATTCTCATGATTAACTTCTAAATTCAATCGTTTCAGCTCATGATAAACCGCGTGCCCGGTCTCTACCATTGGTATTCCTTCTTCTTCTCTTAATCTATAGCCATGAGATGATTTGCCACTTATTTGCAACCCTATTAGAATAAAGACTTTCATTGTTACAACACAAATAGCGTTATCTAAAAAGACTTCTGGTTAACAAATCAGATGATTTTGATAGATTAATAACATTATTATAATCATACTTTTGGTGCAGTTAGATATGATTCCAATAGATGAAGTGGATGCTCTGCTTTTTGATATGGATGGTACACTTATTGATCTTGGTGAAAGATGGTGGTATCCATTCATAAGAGCTTTTGACAAGGTTAAACCAGATTATGATAAACAAAAACGGCAAGAGGTTCTAGAAGACATGATAACTCAAGTAATGGAAACCTCACAAGGTAGTTCAAAACTATTAAAACTACAAATGGTGTGGAAGTCAGCCCGAGCATTGAAACTATCTCTTATTGATGTTGTTAAGGTGTTAAGAAATGTTAAATCTGATCCAATGGCTTTTAGAAACATAGTTCCACTTGATGGTGTAAATGATATTTTGGAAGTTCTTCATTCCCGAGGTTACGATTTAGCCATTGTTACAAATGCTGGTGACAAGACTGTTAACAAAGTTAAGAAACATATTGAATTCTTAAATAACTTTGATGTCATAATTACACGAAATAAAGTTAAGAAAATCAAACCTTATCCAGAATCTTTATTGCTAGCGTGTATGGAACTAGGTAAGGATCCCTCAATGTGTGCTATGATTGGGGATTTTCCTCAAGATATCAGAGCTGGTAAAGCTGGAGGAACAAAAACTGTGGGGATCTTAGGGGATCTAGGAGATTTCACTCGATCTAGACTTGAGCTAGAAAGTCCTGATTTTATAATTTCATCACTTGTAGATTTAATGAATCTGTTCCCTGGAAGCTGAATGCATTGAAAATGCAATAGGATTCACACAAATATTCTTCATTCAGAAATCAACTATTGTCTGAGTGATTGGATGCTTTTTCATGAATTCCTCTAATTCTGTATATTTTACTGGTGTTCCTACTCTCACACCTGGAGATTCAATTTCCATTGCGCTTAATGAAGCAGCTATTCTAGCTGTTTCTACAATACTCTTTTCCTCTAATATACCATAAATGATGCCGCTGATAGTTGCGTCACCAGCACCTGTTGTATCAGCTGCAAAGACCTTTGGAGGCTTGGTCTTTATAATTGTCTTTCCATCGCTCAACCACTGACCTTCTTTTCCAAATGTGACATTAACAATATTAATGCCTAAATCAAATAATTTCTCCATTCCTTTTTTTATATCAGTTTCATTAGTGAGAGCAATAAGTTCTTCTTCATTTAAACTTGTAATATCGCTTTGTCGAAGCAAGTTAATTACTTCCTCTGAACGATTTTTTATGATTGAAATCGATGGTGCCCCAACAATTAAACCATTAATTGATTTAGCTAGTTTTATGCATTTTTCTATTGCTTTAATGCCGTTGTTAGAAGTTAATGATGTCCAAACAAAACACCTTGTAGATAATAACATCTCATCTAGTATGTGTTCTTCAGAGAAGAGGTTGTTTGCTCCTTTGTATGCTAATATTGAACTATCTCTACCCCAAGGCGTTAGTATAATCACAGAAATAGCTGTTACATCCTCACCAAATATTTTAACACCTGAAGTATCTACTCCATGGTTTTGCATATCTTCTAAACATGCTTTACCATTGAAGTCTTCTCCAACTCCCCCTATATATGCCGTATTAAAACCAATGCTGGATAGATCACAGGAGATATTTGCTGCTGAACCACCAGGATGAAATTTGATGTTGCTAACATTCAATTTTGAAGAATGCTCGATTGCTAAATATTTTTTATCAATTAGGTTCTTATCTACAAGTTCCATTCTCAATACGTCTTCAACGGAAACAATCATATCCATAGTGCAAGAACCAAGACTTACTAAATCAAACGTCTTTTTTTCCTTGTTCATCGATTTTCAAACACCCTACTTTGTTAATGCTTTCTATGGTTTAATTTAAATTAGAAATATAAAAGAGTTAAGTGATAAGAAAAAAGAAAAAATAATCGTTACTCTCAAACGATTAAGTTAAAATAAAGAACTCTGTTGCCCAAAATATTCCTTCGTCATCTTCAGTGAATGTATATCGTATATCGTCTCCTATATCCGCTAGAACAACTTGATTCCAATGAGTTGCATTCAGATAATCTTGTGAACAACGTATTGTTCGACTATCATTCAATTGATAAACAAAAATACTATCGCCATTTTCTACGTAGCTTCCAACATCTTCTATTTGTGCAATTTCATATTGGTCTTCGACAATTTCACTTGTGAAAAAGGACTTGAATTGTAAGCGTGCTTCTTTTACTACTTGAGAACCCGATAGTCCCTCTGCTTCAGCTATAGCTACATAACTTGAGTCTAAGGCATCAATAACACAGACGTGAGATAATCTTTGTATGGCGCCACTTTGCCAATAGATGGGTATGAACCAAGATAATCTCAATCCGATAGAAGTGTTAAGTGTATATGGTACTGGCATTTGAACAATGTAACCACCTTCATTTGGTGCAGTAAGCTGCCCCTCAGCTAGCGTAGCTGCTGTATTAGCTGAAATGAATCCTCGTTTTCTAAGGTCATAAAACGTAACATCATTTTTTGTCATTACACCAATACCTGCGAGAGTCTCTGAAGAATCAAAAGGATGTGTGGCAAAGAAAGCTATTGTAGAATTTTGATATTTCACATAACGGATATCTTCAACTCCGTCTCCATAAAAACCAATCCTATCTGAACTATAATATGGAAAACCACTAAAGAAACGTATGTTGCCTTCTGCTGTCGTATCTCTCTTATCACCCCAGTTCCAGATCCATTTTTCTTCAACCAATCTTTCAGAATAAATCTGCATGATATAGTTGGGGGTTGTGTCTAATTCCTCAGCTGTATAATGCGTGATTAAACCGCCTGTTTTAATATCAAGAATGTCTATCCCATCGGAATACCATGCTCCATAAACATCTCTTGTAGTTCGAGTAACAACGTAAACCCATTCAGTACCTGTCCAAGCTGGATATGAACGCCAGTATTTTGCTCCTTGGTCCCGGCGGTAATTCTTAAGAACAATATCGTGGTTGCGCCATAAACCATCAGCATAATTAAACTCTCCTTCTGGAAAATTAATTGTTACAGGTTCAGCGTTTGGGTTGTTAACTTCAACCAATATCAATCCCCAAGCATGGTTAAATTGTCCTGGAGTCCAGAATTGTGCTGAACTTTTAGGTGCGTAAATCATACACCAGTAAATAGAATCGTTAACCAGTATGACATTAGCTTCCATTAATTCAGCGTTAGAACCAAAAACTGCCTTGTTTTGTTCTGCTTTGCTTATTGCAAATTCTTTAGTAACAAGTCGCATATTCTTATCTATCTCATTTACTTCATCAAGAACAATAAATGGCAAATTGGTAGAATCATAGGTTACCATATTCTCAAAATATCTTGCACTTTGCATGGTTTTGTTTATACCCAATAATGAATTCCCACCAACAACAATGATAAGAACAATTATGATAAGTCCTGTCAAACGTCTTCTTGTCTTGAATTTCCTAAGAAACCTAGTTTTACCTCGAACTATCTCGAAGACAATTACTGCTATAATAGAGAGCGATCCTGCGAAAATTAAATGCTCAACAGCTGTAACTAATATTGTTCGACCGATAAAACCGACTATCCATACACTCATCAGAAAGAGAGCAAGAACTACAGGAGCGATTTTGTATCCTGTTTGTTTCTTGATTGCTAAACGGATTGGAATCCAAACAAGCGGCAAATAAGCGGCAAATAATAGAAAAGTGACTGCTTCGTACCCCATAACTTGTTTATGACAATCTATAATATAAATCTACTTCAAACTAGTTAGGAGTCTTTTCTCTTCATTTCTGCGCTCCCCAATAGGTAACAGCTTTGGAAACAAGGCTCTTTTTCTTTCCTTTTGTGATTTGATGAATCGCTTTAATTTGTCCTGTGCCCTTTATTTTTTCTGCTTCGGTTTCCACCAGAACTTCATCTTCATAGAGCGCTTGATCCTTAAAACTAATTTCCAGTTTTTCCAATTCATATTTTTTGAATATTTTCTGTGGTAATCCCTCTATTATCCACTCTATATACATTCGATGATTTACATGCTGATTAATATCTAAATCATGTAGTCTGACCTTTATGGTTCTCTTTGTAGAAACTTTTTCAGGTAATCCTAGTTTTGGAAAATCATAATCTAAAGCTCTTTTTTCTCTTGCATCGTAATTTGACCAATAATCTACGAAATTCACAATTTGTCTTTTTCTGTAATTATATAGCAACCAGCTTGTTGTTGCTTTGCAAATGATATTATCCCTCTCATCATAGATTTCAAAATCTCTTAAGGTGAATTTCGGGCTTTCAGATTCAGCTACCCATGTGACTACCCTAAGTTTTTCATCTAATGTGGGATGACGAAGAACTTCTACTGCATATCTTAGAAGCAACCAAGTTAAATTTTTATGAAAAATCTGATGGTGCCCCACCCCCAATTGATCTGCATGCATATATGCTGCATGTTGCATATAATCAATAAGCGAAGAGAATTTGATTTTCTCATCGAGACCGATTTCGTTAATTTTAGGTACAAATGTTATATTATACATAGATTACCACGAATAAAATCGACCTATCTTACAATTATTTAAGATTTTGTTAAAGTGGAAGAAGGAAGAGGACCCCCATTATGGGTTGCTGAAGGGAAAGGATGCTTCATTGGTCCTCTTCTTTAGGGTCATTCTTTTGCATCACTTTTAACTAAGCATAGTTTCTATGAAAACTAATACTAAAAGACAACAAAGAATATTCTGACAAAAAGAGTTTTTTTCTAAGAATTATCTCCGCGAAAAAATAATTATAAAGAATAAAAGGAGACAAATCAGATTAATTTAACACAACATCATACCATCTCTTTAACGTTAGAGCCTTCCATTGCTCCCTTCTAGGTGGGTAATATCCTATTTTATCTGCTGCTTCAAGAATTTCTTCTTCACTCTTTCCTTCAACAAACATATCTTGCATAAGAGTAACAACCTTGTTCAGATATGCACGAAATTCCTCTAAAGGTTTCTTGTCAGATGTTGAACCATGTCCGGGAATATAATGCTCCACGTCAAGTGAGAGGTATTCTTCTAAGGCTTTAATCCATTTTAAAGGGTCGGCAGTAGGTGTTCCACCCCAAGGAAAACTGTGGTTGAATAAATTGTCACCACCGAACATTACTTTGTAGTTTGGACAATAAACATAACTTGAACCTTCAGTATGACCGCCTGTTCTTTTAACTATGATTTTTACATCCCCATCTACCATCTCATACTCATCTGCAAAGGTTTTATTGGGGAAAACAATTTGTAACCCTTCTAATGCAGTTGGATCTTCTGCATTTTTCTTCCATTCTTCTATATTTATTGGTGTCCAATCATTTTGTTTTGATTTTATCATGGCTTCATTTGCTAATTCTGATGTAATTATCTCACAGTCTTCAAAAATTTGATTGCCGAAAACATGATCTCCATGCTCATGTGTTATAAAAAGAGTAGAAGCCTTTTTTCCAGTTTCTTTTTCAATATACTCCCTAAATTTCTTTATTAAAGGAATGTGCATACCTGAATCAACAAAGACAATCTGTGTAGGTAAAACATAAGCAGCTACATTCCCGCGTGTGCTACCATCAGTAATTGCATAAACATTATCCTTAACTTTCTCAATAGACATCGATTGTACCTAAGTTGACAAAAATGTTGCTATTAGAAAAAACTTATGGCTAAATTTGGTAAGATGGATTTATCTTTATCAGACAAGCTTATCATTTTCTTGCATTTTGCTTAGATTTAAATGAACTAAATACATCGTTTATTTATCTGCTTTAAACAACCATTCAGATGGTAAGTATGAGTGAGGATAGTTCTGCCCTTAATTCCGAGAGCGACCTTAAGAAGAAGATTGCAGAGATTACAAGCAAAATGGAAAAAAGATCATTGGTGATCTGGGCGATTTATTGTGTGGAACATGTGTTATCCTATTTTGAAGATAAATTTCCCAATGATGACCGACCGAGGAAAGCGATAGAAGCAGCACATTCATGGACATATGGGGAGATCTCTGTAGGTAAGGTACGCTCTGCAGCATTTGCTGCTCATGCCGCGGCTAGAGAAGTTGATAACGCTGTAGCTTGTACAGTTGCACGTGCAGCTGGTCATGCAACTGCTACTGTCCATGTTGCAGGGCACGCTGTTCATGCAGCAAATTATGCTGCTAAAGTTGATACTAAGGAACGCGTTTGGCAATATGAACAATTACTCGAATTGACCGGTACGATAAAGGAGAATTGAGAAGAAGTAAGCTCCTTTCTACAATGTTATTTCATATATTTCTCCTTCCACTCTTCGTCATCATATTTATTGTCCAGAATCTTTTGCCTTATCAGTTTTACATCTTTTCGATATTTTCTTTTGTGCATTGCTAAAACTTTCAAAAAGAGCAATTTCTCTAATGATATGATTAGATATTCTTCCATTTCTAATGCTTTTTCTGATAAGAATTTATATTCGAAAAGACATATACATTTCCAAACCTCTGATTCATCAACTGTTACTCCAAGATCACCAAATAAGCCCCTCTGGTATTCTGGTTCTGGATAGGCTTCTTTTAAGCCTTCATAGTCTTCTAAAGCTACAACAAAGTCTACATCATCACCTGCTTTACGTAGATTATAATATTCCATAACTTTCCCACCTATAAGCAAAGGTTTACGATGAAAGGCGTAATCAAGTTTGGATAAATCGATGTTGAGACCCATTGAGAAACAGTCTAACATTTCAGTATATAAGAATATTACAAAAATAAAAGAAAAATGTGAATGAGTAAAACTACATTCTACGGTCTAAATTATAAAATGGACGAATACCTGTTCATAACAAGTTTTATTAAGATTGTTTGATTGAATATTCCGTTGGAATGGAGGTATTTCTTTGGCTCGCATATATGGTAATTCTAGTTCTCTTAATCATCTTCTATATGTCTTAAAACAAAATAACATCAGAGAGTTTTCAACTCTTGAATCAATACAGACTTTTAAGAAAACTTGGAAAAATTCTATTTCACAGCATCAAGAACAGCAAAAAGAGAAACTTCTTGCTGAAATTAGTCAACTTAAATCCGATTATACTCTACTCACAAATCAATATCAAGAGATGATATCTAATCAAACAAAATTACTTAATGAAGAAAAAGAACTAATCCCTTCTAAGATCATTCAATATTCCTCATCGACTAAGAATCCTTTCAAGCTCCTATTTTACAAAATTAAACTCAATCAACTTTCTAAAAGACTTGACAAGTTGACACACTATTTTATAGATGAAGTTGAAAAACCCTTTCGTCATCTTTCCAAGAAAATTAAGAATCTAGAACGCGATGTAACCTATCGTGAAACCAACTTTGAAACCTTAATATCAAAACGATCTCAAAATTATACTAACCGAATCAATCTCATAAATAGAATTTTAGATGATAACTACACCCTAATTTCTGGAACCATAGGAGAACAACAAGTTACTGAAGAACTAAAGAAACTTCCAGATACATTCACTGTTATCAATGATCTTCAGATGTCTTTTAATCGTCCAATTTGCAATAGAAAAGAAAATGATAAAATATTATCTATACAAGTTGACCATCTTGTTGTTGGTCCTTCAGGAGTGTTTTTACTTGAAACTAAAAACTGGAGCGAGAAATCTCTACAAAATCTGAACCTGTTTTCACCAGTTAAACAAATTAGACGTGCAAATTTTGCTCTTTTCACTCTTCTAAATAGCTCTGTTTCTAGTGGTTCTCTTCGTCTTAGTTCTCATCATTGGGGAAAAAAGAAAATCGCTATTCGTAGTGTGCTTCTAATGACTAATGCTAAACCTAAAGAGCAATTTCAGTTTGTGAAAGTTCTTTCACTTAAAGAAATAGTGAATTATATCTCTTATTTCGAAGAAACATTTTCTTCAAAAGAGGTTGAAACAATTGTAAATTATGTTATAAGACAACGATGATACAGAACTTTTCATTAATCAAACAATAAATCCCTGTTAACTCCACCCACATTGGTGACAGTTAAATAAGAGGGGTTACCGTGGGTAAATGAGTTAAATGAACCCGAACAGTAACCCGACACTTATAAGGAAACGCGTAGTTAAAAAGGCTTTGAAAAGAACACCTATCACCCACCTTGCTCGACAGTACATGGTCTCAAGAAAATTCGTCTACACCTGGTTAAGACGTTATCGTGAGAACCCCAAGGGAAAATGGTGGGAAGAACGCTCTCGACGACCAAGATGCATAAGGAGAAAGGTAACACCACAGATAAAGAAGAAGATCCTCACCTTGAGACGAGCCTATGGCTTGAACATCATGCAGACTGAGCAATGGTTCAAGAGGAAAGGCTTGGTGCTCTCCCACACCACCATCTGGAAGACTCTCCAACGAGAAGGAGAACCTCCTTGGAGAAAGAAACCGTACAAGAAGAAGGCGAGAAAGAGATTCGAACGACCCAAACCCAATGACCTCTGGCAACTGGATATCAAAGGTCCCTTCTGGGTGGAAGAGCAAGGACAACACCTTTATCTTTTAACCATCATTGATGACCACTCCCGCTTCCTCCTGGAGAGTAGACTCTACACCCATCCTATTAGCCAGCAAGAGATCTTGACAAGGTTACACCACTGCTTCCAGCTTTATAGGCGTCCCCAGCAAGTACTAACAGACAATGGAGCACAGTTCCACTCTATGCGAGGAGGGACAAGTACCTTCACCCGCGTGCTCGCTCAGGAAGGAATAAAGCATATCCGCAGCCGTTTCTTCCACCCTGAGACTTGTGGGAAAGTAGAGCGCCAGCATGGTACAACCGTCAGAGAGCTGAAGCGGCTGGGATTAGCTTATTGTAACGCTGACCTCCGGCGCTATAGGGACTATTACAACTTCTTCCGCCCTCATCAAGGAATCAACCTCCAAACTCCAGGTGAAAGATTTATGAACCAACCTCCCAAAGATATCCTGCCCAAAAGTGTAACCGATCTTAGTTGAGTTAACATCAAACAATAAATCCCCTAAAAACTTTTATAGTTTATTTAATTATTTGCTTGGATGGGAAGTGAAAAGAAGTGAAAATTCTAACAAGCACTGGCTCTATATTTGGGGCTATAGAGGAAATAGTTGAAAGGGCTACTAAACACATACATATAGTTAGCCCCTATATTCAACTTGAAAAAAAAGATGGTCAGTGGTCTAGGTTAATGGATAGTTTAATAGAACAAAACAAAGATCTGCAAATTGTCTTTATTACAAGAAAACCAGATGATAAATCAGCTGAGAAAAGGTTGACGAAAACACAAGCTATAAGAGATAAGCTATACGATTATTCTGATGAAATTTGGCTTGTACCTAATCTTCATGCAAAGTGTTATTATAATGGAGATAGAGCATTAACTACTTCAATGAATCTTTATTACCATTCACTAAAGGATAACTTTGAGATTGGAGTCGATTTCGAAGGTGAAGACGATTTGCCTAACTTAGAATTGATTGATAAATATATCTCAGTTCTTGTTAGAAATGGAGAAGAAATTAGAGCTATTGATAATGGTAAACAGGCGATTGAGCTACAATTCAAACAAGAAGGAGAACACTTTACTGTTTATGCTGAAAATCAAGAAGAACTGGGTTTTTGCATAGTTTGCAAGAAAAAAATAGCTCTTGATGCAATAGAGACCCACGTTATAAGGTGTAAGGATTGTTGGAAAGATAAGAGAAGAGGTTTTGTTAAGGGAAATTATTGTCACATATGTGGAGCTGAGGTAAGTATTTCAACAAATAAACCTGCCTGCCGTTCTTGCTATAGACAACTGAAACCAATCCGATTGAAAATTAATAAAACTGAGGTTTAATAATGATTGACAAGTATCACCAAATCGTTCTCTATAATCTTGAGAAATACTCTATTCCATATTATCTTAAGAAAAAATTGATTACCAGGTTCAATCCAACCTGTGATTCAAAAGAAGAGCAAATGAAATCTAGAAGAATCCATAAGACTGAAAGAGAGCGTAAAGATGCAAAAATTAATCTTCTAGAAAATATCCATAAGAAAGCAAATCTAGTGAAAACTAGGGATTTTGAAATCGATTATACTGAAATAGCTATTTATTCTAGTATCTATTTTCAACAGATCTATGAGATGTTTAAAACTGCCTTAAAAATGGATGAAAACTCTAGCCCACTTGTTGAATACTATGCATTATTACAATGTGTCAAAGGAGTGTTCTGTCTTGAATATGAAATGAAAGACGAGGTGTTTTTCTTCACTCATCATGGTCTTTCGAAAAAAGGCAAATATGTAGAAAACAGACCGTATATGCATGCTAAAGTCTATGATAAAGGTGTTTTTTACAGCTTACTACTTCTTTTAGCTGAAGACAATCTCAAGGGCTTTCCAAATATTTCTGATTATTTGGAAAAGAGATCTGTTCCTTCATTTGTTGATGTGATAGGAAGTTATAACCCATTTGATGCATTTGTAGGTTCTTGGATGCTTTCCAACATTGTAAGATACAAACCTCAGCTTTGGTTGAAGCTGTTAGAGGGTAAAGATGACGATATAATAGACACAGTTAGAGATTTTAGGGGCGAATCTATCCCTCGGTTAATTGAAAACTTGTTTAGAAGTTATGATTACAGATCAAGCTTACCCTCAAGGTATGGGTATTGAGTTCTTTAAGACTTTATTGTACAATCTGTTTTTCTATGACTACAGTGTCTGTTGTCCTTCAAATCTTATTCCCTTTTTCAATAAACTAATCTTCATTATTAGATTCCTTACTCTCTGTCCATCATGCGAATCTTCCTTTTCTAGTTTGCCAATGATTTCTTCACTTGATTTCGCTTCCACCCCTTCCTCCTCTTCAAATATCCCCTTGGTTTTACCGTAGAGGCACCAGAACTCCACCCTCCTAGCCACCTTAGGATAAACTACCAGATCCTTCTCCTTGAAAATAGCATAAGTAGACCTCTTAGCATCGATAAAATCCATCGTACCATCATCATTATAGATAACAATCTCAGGCTGCACTCTAGTCTGTTCAACCAACTCAGGTGTTTCTATAGTAGGTTTCCACTCCCAATTCTTTTCCTCTAAAAGAATCTCAGCTATCTCTTTACAAAGCTCTTCCCATTTGTAGGCAGTAGTAGTTGTAAACCAACAAGCTTCAGCTTTTTCATGCCTATATAGATGACTAGGATCTGCAAATCCTCTCTTACATTTCTCGCAAACATAAGGAAGTTCATCGGTATGAACAGAAATAATGTGTTGCTTAAGAGCACGAGCATGAGCAAAAGAAGAATCACATTCCTCACAAGCATAAGAACGAAGACCTAGGTGAACAACTTTGACATGATCATTTAGATGTTGACGAAGTTTGAAAGCAAAACCACATTCATCACAAACATATTGACGCCGGTCAGTATGTATGGAAATAATGTGCTGCTTAAGGTGATCAGGTAGTTTGAAAGCTGCACCACATTCCTGGCAAATGTGGGGTCGGAGGTTTAAATGAACGGCATTTATGTGTCTGTCTAGGTTGTCTTTACGCGGGAATGCTGCATCACAGTTTGGACATTCATAACTAATATTCTTCTCATGCATTGTTTGGATATGTCTTTTTAGAGCACCCGCTTGTTTGAACTTCTCGTCACATATGGTACAAATATATTTCCTTATTTGTTTGTGGACATCATTGATGTGACGATCCAGTGTATCTTTACGAGAAAATGTGAGATTGCATTCTGTACAGCTATATTTCTTTGACTCTGAATGAACTGATCGTTTGTGTCTATACAAACTGTCTTTTCTTGAAAAACTAAGACCGCAGATTTCACAAGTTGGTCGCATTATTATTTTTTCCGAGTTACTCATTTCCTTCCCTCAATGACCTAAAATTAGGTGATCCTTCAGATGATGTTTATGTTGAAAGCTTTTACCACATTCTGAACATTTGTGAGGTCTTATACCTTCGTGCACACTTCTGATATGTCGTAACAAGCTATCTTTTCTTGAGAAAATTGAATTGCATTTGGGACATGCAAAAGAAAAAACGTCTTTATGAGAGGAATCTATATGCCTTTCCATACTCCCTTTTTGTGTGAACCTTTCTCCACACATTTTACAAGAATATTGCTTTACTTCACTGTGAACTTCTTTGATATGTTTATCAAGACTATCTTTTCTTGTTGAAGAAAAATTGCACTTTGGACATTTATGCTTCTGTGATTTGGAATGAACTGTTATTTTGTGCCTTCCTAGATTGTCCTTTCTTCCAAACTCTTTCCCACAGATTTCACATGCAAATATTTTAGCTTTAGTAATTGTCATAAACTCTTCAAATTATAATAAAGAAAATGGGATATAAACCCAAACATTACAAAAATGAAAGTAAAAATAAGGAAATGGAAAAAGATGAAAACTACATTCTACGGCCTCTACGGCCACCCTTTCTCCTACAACCATTGTGTGGCAATGGAGTTACATCTTCTAGTCTTATTATTCTCATTCCTGATCTTTTCAGTGCACGTAATGCTGCTTGTGTTCCTGGTCCTGGAGTTCTATTTTTATGTCCTCCTGGTGCCCTATATCTTACATACAGTTGATATATTCCTTTTGCTTGCGATTCTTGTGCTGCTGCGTTTGCTGCTTTCATTGCTGCATAAGGACTTGATTCATTTCTGTCTGCTTTCACAAACATTCCTCCACTTTTACGGCTGAATGTTTCAGCTCCAGAGATGTCTGTTATGTGGATGATTGTGTCATTATAGCTTGAAAAGATATGTGCTATCCCGTGTTTAGATTCTCTTCTTCTTGGTCGCTCAGGTCGCGAAGATTCTGTTGTTTCAGTTTTTTCTTCAGACTTTTCTTCAGATTTAACTTTAGTTTCTTCTTTTTTACTCATCATACTTCACCTACTTCTTATCCTCAGCTTTCTTTGAAAGCAAAACTTTAGCTTCACTATTCATAGCTGATGCAGTAGCGGGACCAACACCTGGAACTTTGGAAAGTTCTTCAGTAGTTGCCTTAGCAATCTTACCAACAGTATCAAAGCCATTTTCTTTGAGAAGCATGGCAGTTTTTGCACCAATACCTTTTATCAAAGAGATGTCAAGGTCAGAGATTTTAGTTTCCTTCTTTGGAGCTTCTTTCTTTACTTCTGGCTTTGTTTTAACCTCTGGTTTTGGAGTTTCCTTCTTTACCTCTGGTTTTGGAGTTTCCTTCTTTACCTCTGGCTTTGTTTTAACTTCTGGTTTAGTTTCCTTCTTTGGAACCTCTTTCTTCACTTCTGGCTTTGTTTTAACCTCTGGTTTTGGAGTTTCCTTTTTTACCTCTGGTTTTGGAGTTTCCTTCTTTACCTCTGGTTTTGGAGTTTCCTTCTTTGGAACTTCTTTCTTTGGAGTTTCCTTCTTTACCTCTGGTTTTGGAGTTTCCTTCTTTGGAACTTCTTTCTTTGGAGTTTCCTTCTTTACCTCTGGTTTTGGTTTAACTCCTGGTTTAGTTTCCTTCTTTGGAGCTTCTTTCTTTGGAGTTTCCTTCTTTACCTCTGGTTTTGGTTTAACTCCTGGTTTAGTTTCCTTCTTTGGAGCTTCTTTCCTTCTAGGTTTGCCATCTCTTCCAGTTCTTTCACGCTTATGTTCTTCCCTTTTCTCAGGTTGCCCCGCATCAAAAGCAGGAGGTGCTTGAGGTCGCGAAGGATGAGTTTGATCATTCAGTGGAGAACGGGGAGCGTAGTTGACTATCTCCTCTTCAGCTATTGTGATTAATCTGCTAGGAGATGTTGCAACACCAGTTCCAATAGCTATGTGTCTGTGAGCAATAAATTGACGAGCTTGGTACGGAGAGGATGCTAAACCTTTTCTGAATACAATTGTTTGAAGTCTTCTTTCAAGAATGACTTTAATTTCAAGTGCTAAAACAGAGTCAAGATTGCTATTCTGAGATAACATACCAAAACGAGAGAGTCTTGAAAGAAGTTCTTGTTCTCTAACTTTTCTAATTTCAGGGTCAAGAGCTAGTAAGCCTCTAGCTTGTTGTCTAGCTGTAGAAAGAATAGTTCTTGCTTTCCATAATTCGCGCTTGTTTCTTAAACCATAAGCACCAACAAGAGGGAGTTCTCTCTCTAAGCGAGCTTTATCATAAGGATGACCTGGCGTTTCGATTTTCTTTCTTTTTCTCTTAATTCCACCCATAATAATTACCTTTGTCTTCTCTTAGATACGCCTACAGTCGTACCAGTACCACCATGAGTTCGGGTCTTTTGACCTCTGACTTTTAATTTGAACTGATGGCGAATTCCTCGACGGCATCGAATCTTGATATATCTTTCAATATCTTGTTTTGTCTGAAGAATGAGTTTGGCCTCTGTTATGTGTAAATTATCACCAGTTTGACGATCTTTTCTTCGATTAATCATCCACACAGGGATACCTGCAGCAACGGGATCAGAAATAACGCTTTCTATTTCCTTAACTTTAACATCGGTAAGAGTACCGATACGTTCAGTATAAGGAATATTCAATGTTTTTACAATTGTCTGTGCTAACCTTCTGTTAACACCTCCGATTTTAGAAAGTCCTAAAGAAACAGGTAAATGACCCTCTAAATCGGTAGACTTTATCCTAACTAAATGGCGAAATGACATATTATCACTTTTGTTCGTTTTTTCTTCCACAACCCGGAGTTGTGGAGCTCATCGTTCTACAAGTTTGTAGAAAGGGAGACATCTATCTCCAGCGAGCTTCGCCTAGCATCTATATGTAGAAGATACCAATGACTTCAAGAAGGATGCAGATAAGATTTTTTTAAGTATTTGCTTAATAGAGAAAAACATATTCATTAGTCAAATAAACATGTTTAAGAAAATATGGAGCCAGGACGGGGATTCGAACCCCGGCGCCACAAGGGCAATGCATTTCCAATGCATCTCCGTAGCCGCTTGGATATCCTGGCATTCTCTGTAAATCTTACAAATCAAGCTTACGTCTTTCCTTCCTTACTTTTGTTTTAAACTTTTCTTTTAGCTTTATTCCAACCGATGATATACACTAATACCATTGTTCCTAAAGAAGTAAGAACTATTTTTTCTTTTCTTCATTTTTGAGGTATTTTACTTTCAGCAAAGCCCCCAAATCCTTTTTTAAGTTGTAATCACAAACGTCGTTAGAATGACAAAAACTTTAGACGAGATATTGAAATTACTTAGCTCAATGTGTGATAAAGATGTCATACGAAATAAGGATTTTGGGCTTGAATTTGGAACTTATGCAGAAAAGGTTACAAAATCTACTATAGTAAAAACGATCTTCGTTTCCACATTTGCTAATCTTAGACTTACACACTCGATGAATGATAACAAATCTAATCTGGTTATCACTATTCTGCCATTATCTATTATCGAAAATGGTTTTCCATTATCTGAGCGAGATTTTGAATTATTACGCTCTTTAACTACCAATAATATCAAAACAATGAGCCTATCAAATAACTGGTTATACTCAAAAAATGGTGCTTTTGCATACTTTCTACAAACACTTGGTGTCAATCGATTTAAACAAGACAAAGTTTCCGTATCTCCAGGTAACAACATTTCTCGCTGGAATGCTAGCGAAATTTCTTTCAAAGATTTCCTAGCAAATCTTTCACATCTCACAAAGAAATGGATAGCTTTTAACAACACATCCGATGATAAACCTGAATGTTTTGTACTGGAAAAGCAAGAATTATCGTCAGAAGAACTAAAGAAACTCAAGAAGGAAGGAGTAACTACAGTGGTTAGTTTCAATTTAGATTCAAAACGATTAAAGGAATACAAACAAAACAAAATGAATTTCCTATTTATCCCTATTCAAGATTTCTGTAATGTCGCTCTTAGAAAGTTTTCACAGTTATTACAAATGAAAGTAGAGCAGAAAGTAATTTTCTATCCGCAAGAGATAGTAAACTGGATTTCTGTTAATGATTTAACCAACTAAACCAATATATAGTGAAAAGAGACAATGACTCCAGAAGAGAGAGTTGGGATGTGATGGATTCTATTATTCCTATAGTTATGTCTGCATTAGAAGATATAGATAATGGGAAATCTTTACGTAATGTTTTACGTTTTCACGTTAATCAATATAATTTAGATAGAGAAGAAGAATCTACTCTATATTATTATACTAATGAGATTTATAGAAAACTTAACTGGATTGATCTTTTTATAAAAACAAGCTCATCAAATTTCTCTCTGAAAAAAATAAAGAGTGATATGAGAGCACTATTACGCATAGCTACACACATGTTGAAAGTAAATAATAAACCAGTTGACGAAGTAGTTACTATGCTTGAACCCTACTATCGCTCCGTTGCTCAAATGTCTTTTGACACTTTGTTAGAATTAATCCAATCAGTAACTGAAGAAAATCTCTTTGAGAATCGCGAAGATTTACCCTCAAAATATTCTCTGAAGTATTTTACTTATACTTGGATAATTAGGAAATTCATCAAACAATGGGGAGTAGATTTCACAGAGAAAGTTTTGCAATCCTTACTTGAAAGTATCCCGATGTATGTAAGAATTAATACCCTAAAAGCATCTTTTGATGAGATTGTTGACAATCTTGCAACCTATGAGATAAAGTACACCCCTGTTGAAATTATACCAAATCTTATACGCATTGATGAAACACCTGTACCAATTCCACGTTTAGATGAATTTAAGGAAGGCAAGCTTGTTATACAGCAAAAAGCTTCTGCCTTGGTTTCACTAGTTCTGAATCCACAACTAGGCGAGGAAATACTCGATATGTGCGCATCACCAGGGGGAAAAACTTCACATATTGTAGCTCAAGCTGGTACAGCAAAAAATATCTTGGCTGTTGATTTAAACAAGGAAAGAGTGAAAATATTAACTGATCGATTAAAATTGTTAGGTGCTGAAGAAGTTAAAATTTTATCAGCAGACGCGAGAACTCTAAAAAAAACTGTTAAATCAACTTTTGACAAAATTCTACTTGATCCCCCATGCTCTGGATCAGGAACTTATTCTTCAAGACCTGATATTAAATGGAGAATGAAACAGAGAGATCTTAATTGGTATATTAAACTACAGAATGCTTTGCTTGATGAAGCCTCCAAGCTTCTTGAAGTGGGTGGGTGTATTGTTTATTCAACTTGTTCACTCTTTGAAGACGAAAATCATGAGATTATTTCACAGTTTCTCAAGAACAACTCAAACTTTTCATTAATGCTAGCCTCACCAATGATTGGCATAGAATCTAATCTATTGGAAAATAAAGCTCAAGAATTATATCCTCACCTTCATGAAACTGAAGGTTTTTTCATTGCGAAAATACAGAAAGAGGGTAATTAGTTGTCCTCTTCATAGATATTATCTAATAACGAATCTATCTTTTTAACCATTTCAGCTTTCAGAATATGTCTTGCTGGCTTATTCATTTTTTTGGCTTTGTCTAATTTAGTTTCAAAAAGAATCTGATTTGCCAAAGTTTTAACTAACTCATCAATATTTTGAGTTTTGTAACTCTCCTTCTCTTTCTCTATTTGAAGAATTTTTCTTACAGGTTGTATTTCTCTCTCTTCTTTCTTAGTTTGGACGCTTGAAGAATAGTTTTTTGTTTCAAAAACTGGAATGGTTGTTTCACCATAAACAATATTTCTCGAGGCAATCGCAGTTTCTTTACTTTCTTTAATCTCACTTGGAATCGAAACATCTAGCCTCTGATAAAGTGATGGAAGTATACGATCCTTCTCTTCCTCCTCTATGTTAATGATTTTGTATCTAGAACCCTTATGTGTATTAAGGTTGGTTGCTGCTCTAGCGGCTGAATATGCTAAAGCACTTGATATGCCCATTTTTCGATAGATGAATATCTTCTTTTCTTTTCTATCTACAATCAAATAAGCTCCATCACCGCGAAGAAAACTCTCTTTCTCTGATGGAACCTCGAAAAAACTACCATCTTTATTAACTGAAAAGATACGTAGACCCATACATTTCACCCCATTGTATACGAAGGTGAACTACAAATAAAAACTATTTGCTTTCAAATTACCTTATTTCTTATAAAATGTTGGATCCGAAACCCCCGATTCTTGAAAAGCTCTCTTTTTTCTTTGGCATGACTCACAAATTCCACAATGGATCGGATATCCTTCCTTTGTCCATTCTTTGACCTGATAACAAGAAGACATATACTCAAATTTTGCCTTCTTTTCAATCAAAAATTCAATGATCTCACTTTTAATTTGTGTATTGAAAGGTGCGAGAACAGAAACCTCGTTTAAGCAACCTAAACTAATAGCACCATTCATCCGTTCTACAAACTCAGGAGTATTATCTGGAAATGTTGTTGCTTCTTCTTTGTTTGCACCAAATAAGATATGAACCGGTTCCTTGTAACTATCCGCAACAGCTGAAGCTGCGGATATGAATAGTATGTTTCTTGCTGGAACCCATACTTGATTTGCTGTCTCTTTTGTCAATTTACTCTCATCAAGTTGCTTAAAACTAGAAAATTCAGGAGGTTCCGATTCAACCGATGCGAGTTTTGAACCTCTTTTTAAGGAGAGTTCTTCAAGGAAATCTAGAGAGATAATTTTGCTTTCCAAATTGTAAAAATTTGCAAATTTCAGATTTAATCTTTTGATAACTTCATCTTCTTTGCTACCATATTTGAAACTTAATAGTATTATCCTATCATATCGTTCAATAGCCCAATAAAGACAGGCAGAAGAATCTAATCCTCCAGAGAATAATATTATTGCTATAACCATTTTTAATCCTCTTCGCTTAATGACATGTAGGTTCAACATATTATTTTCGTATTATCGAAAATCAATCACCTGTATAGATGACCTTACTCGTAGGAGTTTCCGACATAATTACTGTGATTTTAAATTCTGGAAATTGTTTTTTGATTAAATCATGAAAATACACGGACATAAGTTCAGCAGTAGTTGCTTCTATTGGTAGTAACTTGACATCTTCTCTAGGGAATCTATATCTTTTATCATCACATGTTGAAATTATTACTTCTTTTTTGTTAGTTTTAATGTTAAAATCTTTGCTATTTTCCGGTAGTAAAGTTTTATGATCCAATTCTTTAAGGATCTCGCTCACACCTTTTTTGAAGAGGCCAAAATCAATAATCATATTACTCTCATTAATCTCTCCTTCTATTTCAACTTCAATTTGATAATTGTGACCATGCACACGAGCGCATTTATCGTGTTTCGAAAGCATATGGGCACACGCGATTGTAAGTTTGTCTCCAGAAATCCTCAATTTCATTTAATCACCTAATGTATGTAACGTGTTTTTGCAACATCTTCCTTTATTCGTTGTATTTCCTCCACATATCTCTCTATTATTTGAACAACAATTCCTTCTATTTCCTCTTCTTTTACGTCCAAATCAAATAAACAAGTTGCTTTAACATGTTGTGGAAAACCTGTACAACTCAGATTTATTCCAAAGTGTATTTTGCTACTAGATACACTAATACTTGCAATTCCTACATTTAGTTTCCTATCATGAATGTATATGTCTGTACCTTTTCTTGTTGTTGATATCCCTCTAGACCTTAGAAATTCTATAACTAGCTGTGTAAGTACTCTTAATCTATAATATTCAATTTCCATGTTTGGAGGTTGAATGTCAAATTCTTCTATGATAAAGTGTATACTGTCATCTGAACTAATTAAAATATCACTCAAGTGTGATTCTCTTTGAATATCTTTTATATCTACCATCTCTTTTGGAGATAATTTCATCCCTCCTCTGAAAACCAGGATTGAGTTTCCTATTACATTGTAATTTTGTGATGTAAACTGACTTGAAAGCTGAGATCCATCATAAGTTGTTGATTTTTTCAAGTCTTCAATTATAATAGAATAATTGCCTTTATTCTGTATTTTCATTCTTTTCATATCCGTTTAATTGCTTATCTAGGCTTTCAAGTGTTGTTTTAACCTCAGCAACTGCATTATGTTGATGTATGCTTTCATAATTTATCTGCTTTACTGATACAATAGTATTTTGGGGTTGCTTTACAAATTTTTTACTTACTTTACGCAATATGATTCGAACAACATCTTCAACAAAAACTGGATGTTGATGGGCGTACAGTACTACTGCGAGTTCATCTCTCCTTTTCAATACTTCATGGATTGGAGCGCTCATTGATGTTTCAAGTATTTCAATGATATCTTCAAGTTCTATTCTTTTTGCATCTCTAGGTTGCTCGAACAAAAGTATAGATTTTGATCGTTGATTATGAGCTGCCATTGGAACATTTTCAATAACTTTCTTGATTTGTTCTTCGGAAAATCCTTCTTTTAATAATCTCTCTTTAGATATATCTCTTGAAAGTTCTTGTGAGCATGGACATACAGTTGTACCTTCAACTTCTGCACCAATAACTTTTGTTATTGTAATTTTATTCTCCTTTTTTTTGGCATATGCACCAGCACGTAGCTTGTGAACGCTGGATTTTTTCCTAGAAATAGCATTTGAAAATGTTTCCATCTCATAATCCGCTATTAAACTAACTTCTGCATAACGTGCTCCAGGTTGAATTGTAATTACCTTCTCAGCAATTTTTGCACAGAGCTCTTCACAATCTGTTATTACTTCTCCAGTAAGTGTTGCAATAACTTCATTTATTGCTTCAATATTCCTTGACATGTGAATACCTCTTTTTGAGGGCAAAAGATCCACATAAACATCTATTTTAGCTGATAATTCATTATATACTCCGAATCTTTTTCGTCTTATAATTTTAGGAATATCGCTGATTCCTACTCTTCGAATTCCTATTTGTATCCTTGATGGATCGGATTGAACATCAGATAGTTTGTCATTTTTAACTTTCATTTTTATGGGCCTCTATAGTATGTTTATACTTTTGTGCATCTGGACAGAAATACCAATCTTTTCGGGAGGTAAATATTTTCCGGCTAATTCAGAGAATTCTTTGATTTGATTCCACGTTGGTTGTAATATTTTTGTTCCCCTAATGGGCGTTACAATCTGGATTACAATTGGAACATCATTTTCTGAGCATTTCTTTGTGATTACTTCAAAATCTTCTTTTTTTGAGGATTTAGTTATTACAGTTTTTGCAAAAACCTTAGTCCCAGCATTTTTCAAAATTTTCACCATTTTGCTTTCCTCCTCAATGAGCTGTTCCCAATTGGTTGATGCACCTGCAGTTCTATCCTTTAAATCTACGCAAGCATAATCTATCTTACTTGCAATTTTTTCAAGAAACTTGAAATCATCAGTGAAAGCTGTTTCCAGGAATATTTTATAACTTTCAGTTTTGAGTTGATTGAGAAGCTCTTCAAGAAATTGAGGTTGATAAAGTGGTTCTCCTCCTGTCAAACTAATGGTGTGTAAGTCTTTGGTTGTCAAGTTCTGAATAATTTTTATGATGTTTTCTGGGCTTATTGGATTTTTCTCTTCTCTAAATTCTTGATTTCCCGCATCTGTTTCAATGTAACATGTTTCTTGTTTTGCTATTTTAGCTTTGGGAGAATCACACCAAATGCATCCTTTGGTTCCATGTACTCCTAGAGCAAGAGGACATCCTGAAAACCGAACGAAAATTTGTCTTAAACCATAGCAACTTCCTTCAATAGAAGCTCCTTCACCTTGAAAACTGGAGAATATTTCTTGAATATAACCTGGTGGCATTAATTTATCTTAAGCCTGTAGATAAATAAAAATTCCCTCTGTTGATATTTTAGCATAAACACTTTTCTACAACGAATATTTGCCTATCTGCTCAAAAGTAGCATACTTCTCAACATATTCTCTTACTTTGCGGGAATATTCCTTTGGATCACGTTTCATCAAATTAGCAGCCGTAGAGTTCAAAGGATCATCTGGATTTGGATTGCTAAGTATGAACCTTATTGATTCAATTACATCTACTAGGTTATTAGCAGGTGTCCAATCTACTCCTAATACTCCTACGCATATTCTTGTATCGAAAACATTTGCGTGGAATACTTTTGTTAACATTTTGACTTTTGGTGGTTTGAAGGGATATTCTCTGGGAATTTCAATTTCAAGAACAAATACTCCTTCTTCATATAACCCAGCTCCAAAAATGAATCCTCTCCAAAACAAAGTATTATTGTCCACTGGTTTAAATGTTGGAAGCTCTTTTTTCAATTCATTAGCTTCAATTGCTATCCTTGGCCAGAACTCTTCTTCTGCTAACATTTGTTCAAATCCTTCCTTTAGATTTGACTAATTGAGATTAAGTTTAGTATCCTCCAGACGAGTTTTGTTGCATCTCTAGTAATATCATAAGAACGGCTGCAATTAGACCCTTTTGATCCCCTGCTATTCTTTTGAATTCCTCTCTTTCAAGCATCATTGCTAGCGAACGCCACCTTACTAGTAATTCGACAATGTCTCTTTCACTCATTAGCTGTCATTTAAGAAAAGCGAGTTAGATTTATTAACATTACTAATGCTCTAGTGACTTAGAATGTTTTATATAGTTTCTATTATGAAAATTGATAACCTCTTCCAAAACTCTTTTTAAATTCGATGTATTCTTTACAACTGTGAGATTATATGAGTAATCCAGAGGAAATGTTAGTTCAACTAATCAACTCAATAAATAAATTGTCTAACTTAGTTCAAAATGTGAATGAAGCCATTACTAAATTGTCGACCCAGATCACTCAATTAGATACAAAGATGATCGGTTTTTCAAATGTCGAATCACAGGTTTCTGAAGTTGGTCTAAAAGTAGGTGATATTCCAAATATGAAAGGTATGATCGCCGATTTAGCTTCAAAAATAGATGGATTATCAAACTCAGTAGTTGCTGCTCCAGCAAAGAAGTCAGGAAAGAAAAAAGAATATGCTGCTCCTGCGGAGGTTAAAGAGCCTGAAAAACCTAAGGAAGAATATGTTTCACCAGCTCTTGAAGAGAAGGATCCTTCATTTGATGCATCAAATGGAGCCGATGCAGCTTTTAATGCTGTCTCAAGTAAATTCAAACATATAAGTCAAATGATAACCCCACAATCTAGTTGTGGTAACATTGGAAAGATGCTTGAAGATTTAAGAGCTGAAGTAGAAACTCAAGTGGGCATGTCTCCAATGCTTTATGAACTCAATTCTTGGGTTAAGAGAGTTGGAAAAATGCCAGAAGGGGACATTCTTCTACCAGATATTCACAGCGAGCTTATTTCTAAATTAGATGATTGGTTAGAGAGGGTTACCAAAGCTATTCACTTAAAATATCAATAAGTTTGAAAAATATAAAAGTAATACCCTCATCCATATTGATATGATACTTATTTTTTAACCTATCAAAGTTAATGTCATCTTGATAAATGATGAATCTTAATGAAGTTAAGGGGATTGTTGAGATCAATGGATTGAAATTCGATCCAAAGGACATCCTTCGAGCTCTTATTGAACAAGGTCTTAAAGTTCATTCTCTTAATGGTACACTATTGATTGGAAGATCATTTATTGACCAGTCTCCAAATATTAAAGTTGGGGAAAAAACTTGTTCAATGTCAGCCTATTGTAAAATTTACGATAAACTCCATTCTAATCCTGCTTGTGAGATTGAATCAAACACATCACCCTCGACTCTGGAGACACAGTTTGATGCTTTAAACCAACTTTCAGTTAATTTTCAACCTGAACCGAACAAAGCATATGTAGAGAGAGTTGATATTGATAATGACGACATCGATATAACGAACTTATTTGGTAGTTCCATATCACAATCTCCCCCACATAAATCGTATCACTTTAATGATGTTTCTTCATCCGAAGGAAGTGATTTAGATGTATTACAGGATTATGTCTCCGAACCAACTGAAATGATAGGTGTGTCTCCTTTAACAAAATATGGTCCCTCTAAAATGAATCTTACCTCTATTCCTCGTAAATATCTCGGTAAGTGTCCGAATTGCGGTTCAACAATTAATATCAATTGGAAGTTTTGTGGTAATTGTGGCAACACTCAATAAAAAAAGTTAACCGCCTTCTACATCGATGCAGCCTTCTGGAGTAATTGCGAAAACTGCTTCTGATTCAGGTAAATACGGCGAATCATATATTCTTATTATTCGTTTTTCACCTTTTGATTTTCTCAAATAAAATCTTGTTACTGCCCAATGACCTAAAATATTCCCGCCAATAGCTTGTGTCGGATCACCGAAGAAGGCTGCAGGATTTGACTGAACTTGATTCGTTATTGCAACAGCAACAGTGTATGTGTCAGCTAGTCTACCTAATATGCCTAAATGATGATTGATTGTTTGTTGTCTTTCAGCTAACGTTCCTCTGCCTGCATATTCAGCTCTGAAATGTGCGGTTGCTGAATCTACAGCTACAAAACCATACTCATCCTTATGATTGTAGAACAATTCAAGTAGTCTTTCTACTAAACTCATTTGATGGTCTGAGTTGTAAGCTCTTGCATAAGTTATGTCCTTAAGGACATCTTCAAAGCTCTTTTCCCAACCGAGTTCACTCTGTAATCTAGCATGAACAGCCTTAATTCTACTAGGTGAGAAAGTTCCTTCAGTATCAATAAAAACTGCTTTCTTTCCTACCCCCCCTAATTCAGTTGGCAATTGTACTGTTACACAAAGTTGATGGCAGATCTGTGATTTGCCAGATCTAAACGGGCCAAAAAGTTCTAATGTTTCTCCTAGCCTCACACCCGATACATCAAGTTCCTCAATGGTAGTTAATGCATCTAAAGCCTTTATTCCATAGGTGAAAGAGGGAGCGTCCGTTTGTTTTTCCATTATTTCAAAAGCACTAACAAAGTCAATCCCTCCTCTTAACTCGCTTAACCCTTCCTTATACTTCTTTGAAGCAGTTTCTGTAATTCCATACTTATCTTCTAGTTCACGAATAGGAGTTGTTTCAAGAAGGTAGACATTCAAACCCTTTTCGCGTAACATGTCCGCAGTTGATTTTCCAACTCCTGGAAGATCCTCGAGTCCCAATTCTTCCTTAAAATATTTGTATTTTGCAACTGATTTGGAGATTACAGCACGGGCTTTTTTGATCGTAGCACGTTGTAATCCCATTGCTTGCAATTCAATTAATCTTGTTGTCATCAATTGATCAATCGTTAATATATTATTATCAGCTAAGACATCTTGACTTTTTTTGCCTAAACCAGGAACATCCTTTATTTCTAAAATTGAGACTATCTCATCTGATTCAACCATCTCTTTTCTAGCTTCTTCTATAAGGAGCTCTTCATATTGTTCCTCAACTTCCTTTATTTCAGGCTCAACCGTCTTCTCCTGCTTATTTTTGCTCATACTATACACCTTTGCTACTTGACCGAAGAGGTTAGAGTATATAAAGACAATACTCAGTTTAAGCTATACTCTAAGTCAATTTAACTTCTTCGTAGGGAGACCCTTCTTCAAAAGTAATTCAACTGAAATCTAGCCTTGTTCTTTATTAAGGTGATGAGTGATAATTGTATAATTCTTGTTAGTTATTACAATTAATAGTCGATACCTTTTCTTGCTTGAATCCCAGCTTTGTAAGGATGTTTTATTTCTTTTATATATATGGAAGTGCTAGCATCTCGAAGAGCAATATCGGGGATTTTTCTGCCTGTGATTATAACTTCCTCCTTCACGAATTGAAAGAGGCATTCTATCTCTCTCCAATCTATTAAATCAAAGAATAAAGCAATACCAACTTCATCTAGAATTAAGATATCAACCTTTCCATGATTTACTGTTTCTTTTAATTGTTGAAAACCAACTTCTATAATTTCCTGAAATTCTTTTTTATTCTTTTCATGATAAAATTCTTTTTTTCCAAAACAAAACCACATGACGTTAGGAAAAGACTCAAAGAAATTGCATTCACCACAATTTTTTCCAGTTTTCAAAAATTGAGCAACAATTATGTTTTTTTCTTCAGTAATTTTGCGATATAAGTAACCAATAGCAGAACTAGTTTTTCCTCTTCCATCACCATATATTACAGTTAAAGAAGTCATATAGTTGATTCTATATGATTTTCAATGTTCTTAAGAGTTTTCACAGAGTTAGGTTCACACTCAATTTTTTCAAGTGTTTTTATATCTTCGATCAATTTCTATTGGTTTTTGGAATTTTCATCACGTTCTTCTTCAGTAAGTTCTACTCTGCGTGAAGTTTCACTTTTCGTTATTTCTTTTCTCCTTTGTTCTTCCATGAGATGTTGTTGAGATTTGGAATACATTTTTCCTGATCCTTCACAGACAGGGCAGAGTTCTTTTGCTCCCATTTTTCCTTTATCAGTATAACCTACTCCATAGCAGAAAGGACAATTTGTACCAATTACCCTAGCACCATACCTCGCATATATATAAGATAAAACAATAAAAACGGAACCTAAGCTCAGGAGAATAAATCCTGCAGCTGCTAATCCCTCAAGATTAATCATATATATTCCCGCGATTGCAAGTATGCCACCAAAGATAAATATAGCATACTGAATGATATATATTCGAATATTGGAGGTTAGTTTACTTTTACTACTCATCAACTTACAAATACTTTGAACTTTGAAAAATATTTCGCTTCTTTGTGAAAAATAATCGGTGTGTTGAAGAAAATTGTCAGATATTATCTCCCTACAAATTTCTTATTAGAACTAATAATAGCAGAACTTACCAAAGTTTTAACTAAATCTCCTATACCATCGCCGGTTAAAGCTGAAGTTTCAACGTATCTACAACCAAGTCTGCGACTAATTCTCTCAGCATCAATTTTCTCAACATCTCGCGTAGAATCTGTTTTATTCCCTACAATAGTGATGTCTAATTCTTTGTTTTGAGTTCTTAGTTCTCTGATCCATTTTGCACATTCTCGAAAGGATTCTTTGTTTGATATGTCAAAAACAATTGCTGCAGCATTAGTACCTGAATAGAGAAGATTCCTTACAACACCAAAACGCTTTTGTCCTGCCATATCGTAGAAAAGAGCCACTGCTTTACCTTTAGATGTTTTGAATGAATAACTGTGAAATTCAGCCCCACAAGTTGGTTGATACTTCTTTTGAAAAGTATTCTGAGTTAATCTTTTACAAATAGATGTTTTACCTGATTTACCGGGACCACAAATAACTAGTTTATAGATATCATAATCTCTAAATTTCACTTCAACATGTGGGTTCATCTATAAGGCACCCAGTTAAAAATTCATAAAAACGAATAAAAGGCGATGTAATACTAAGAGGTTACGAGAGAAAATACATTACATTCACAACTTCCATCAAGCAGAACTATATCAAACTCACATTTAGTTAACTACTAGAAAACTTTTGTTGCTTAATTCTTAAATATATTAAGGAGATAAATTGGTTATATGATCACAGATATTAACCGAATAGCAGTTATTGGTTCCGGAACTATGGGGAGTGGAATAGCTCTTGTTTTTGCACAAGCAAAAATTGAAGTTGTTTTAGTAGATGTTGAACAGAAGTATCTTGATAGAGGACTTGAACACATAAAGAAGTTTCTTAAAAGAAGTATAGAAAAAGAAAAAATAACTCCAAATGAATCTAAAGAGATTCTTAAACGTGTTATTCTGAGCACTAATTTAGAAGAAGCTACCAAAGATATTCAACTAGTAATCGAGGCAATTATTGAAAATGAGAGTGCCAAAAAGAACCTGTTTATAGAATTGGATTCAATTTGCTCTGATGAAGTAATATTTGCTAGTAATACTTCTGCCTTAAGTATTAGCAGTTTAGCTGATGTAACTAACAGACCTTCCAAGTTTCTAGGGATGCATTTCTTTAATCCTCCACAACTCATGAAACTTGTTGAAATTATTAAAGGGAGAAGAACAAGTGAGTCAGTAGTAGAAGACATAATTGCTTTATGTACCAGGTTAGGTAAAATTGCAGTACCATCAAATGAGGCACCTGGTTTCATAGTAAATCGTTTACTTTGGCCCTTCTTGAATGAAGCTTACAAATTGTTTGAAAATGGTATTTCTGATAAAGAATTTATCGACTCTGCAATTAAACTTGGGCTTAATCATCCTATGGGGCCATTTGAGTTATCTGACTACATAGGCTTAGATGTTATTTTAGATATTGGTCAATATCTGGAAGAACAACTAGGTGTGAGTTACAAACCAGCTAAAATTCTCAGTAAATTAGTGAATGAGGGAAAGCTGGGAAAGAAAACAAGAGAAGGCTTCTATATCTATGATAAATGAAAAATAGAAGAGGAACTCAGAAGATCACTTTATCTTCTGCGTATGTATAAAACAGAGGAAATTATAGCTCCAAATAATATTGGTGCTAACCCTATAATAATCCAGCCCCAAACATTTGGCAAGGATTCACCACACTCCCAACAGGGTAAAACTGGATCTTTTAGGGGATTAGCTGGTAAGAAATTGAGTAATAATAGGTTTTGACTCTGAATTTCCTGAAGATCTTCCCAATTATCATAATAAGACATTCTTACATATGGAACTTGTGCTGACCTATCTTCATCTGAAGTCACATTATAATAAAAAATTGCTTGGGTTCCATTCAATATCTGTGAAACATTGAAAGTGAGATGACTTTCTGTCATATAACCATAAGTTATGTTTGTGGAAGTGAACTCGTTTTCATCAGATGATTGCATTGTTGAATTAAGAGTAACATTTTCCTTGGAGAGGGAACCAAAATCACAAGAAGTAAATCTTAGTGCGTTGACCTCTTCAGTAAGGTCTAATGAGATGTTTACGTCTGTAATTGTGTAATTAAAGAAATTCTTAACAATAATTCCAATAGTAATATTTTCTCCTTCAACAGCTTCCCTTGTGAAGTATTGTTGATCTAATATCAAAACTTGATCTTCAGGTATGAAAGCATCTGTTGGTAAGACAAAAATAGGTAACACTACAACTAAGATTAATGGAATTATTAGTTTCATCTTTTTCATTTTGTTTTCTCCTTGAATGCATAAAAACACTTTATTTTTAACTTTAACTCTTTATGTCTTAATGAAACCAAGAAAAAAAGTCACATGAGTGCTAAGGTATTTTGGTATGCTCTTACTATGTCAATATCTTCCACAACAGTTGATTTCGCTACAATATCCGGTAATTGACCGTTGACCCAAATCATTGTTTCTTCCATTTTCCTTCTCATGTCTGGGTCAGTTTCGCGGTAAATATCAACCAGTGTATCAAAATTCACAGTTCGTACTTCTATAAGTTTTTGTAGCCAGACTTTCAAAGTTTCCAATCTTTGAGTTGGTAATATAAATTCAATACTTCCATTTGACAGATTCGTTACTACAACACCCTTTATCTTTACTGGCATAAGTGAGATAAATTGGCTTCCAAGTTGTGTTCTAAATAATAATGCAAATATCTTTTTCTTATCATTAACGCGTAATCTATCATACAGGTTTTCATAATCAACCATAGTTGTTCCAAAGTATATCTTAGTTTCTCCATGTTGAATATTGAGAGCTGTTATAGGATCAAAGAGGTCCTCAAATTCATCGAAATTATAACGAACTGAAATAACCTTGGGTAAATCATGTGTAAGTTTTGTAAGAACCTTATCGATATCCCCTTCTATGATGAGATCATCTCCTGAAAATGAATATCGTGGGTCAAAAATACGCTTAATTGTTATAGATTCATCATCTAAAGAAGAGTAAAACTCATCTAAGGTATCTATGTTCAACGATTTCTGCGAAATTCTTATCATAGTTGTTCTTAACATCTACATCAACTTCTATTTGAACCAATTATCTAATGATTTTTGTCCTTCGACAGACTCATCCCATGAAATTCCAATGGTGTCAAACAATTGTACTAATGTTGTTTTGAGTAGTTCTTTAATTTTAGGTATATCTACATCTATTTTCTTAGCTAATTGAAGTGGCTTAACTGAACACTCACTACTCTTGTTAATTTTATCAGACAGTTTTACGTCATTTGCTTGAATTTTAAATGGTTTGGTTTTGATGAAACTAACAAAACTCCCAACTGATGGTCTTTCACCTTCTGGAAATGCGACAATTAACTGAATGGCTGTTTGCAAAGGTTGAGTCCAACTATCGTATTGTTCAAGTTTTTTTGATAGTGTTACAGTGATAGCAAGATCCTCAAGATTAAATTCTCTCTTCGATATCTCTTGAACAACTTTCTTAGTTATCTTTATGATTTGTTTCTTAGCAACCTCTAATTCCTCAGGATTCTGAACCTCAGATAATATCTCTAGAGCCTTTTCAAAGGGGCGTTTAGCAAGAATAGGCGTATTTTTCTTTTTACCCATTAAACCTTTCACTATGGGTTTTCCTGTAGTTGTGATGCCAAAATAATTCTTTTTTCTATCTGAAAGACCACAGTATCTAAAGACATAATCTGTTCCCAATTCAATTTGAAAAGTTTTCATACTCCAATTTTCTAGTTCTTTTATGTTATCTTCCGTTGGTTTAAGCACAAAGATACTGTCAGTATCGCCATAAAGAACTTTTAAACCTAATTTCTGTTCACAGTACTGTTTGGTTTTTGAAATAGCTTCTCTGGCTATAGCCGCAGTTGATTCTGCTACAGGTGGACAGTAAAGGGCGAAATTATCCGAACCAAATACGCCATATGAGGCGTTGAGAAGAACTTTTAATGAAGATTGAATCACATTGCTTTGATTTCTCTCACTTTCACTTAAACTTGGGTCTTTTGCTCGATCTTTAAACCAATAAACACGAATATCTCTTATAAATCCAACAAGCATGGAACTTATACCTGCCTTCTTGCTACATACCCAATGACTTGTCTCAGGAATTTTATTCCCTTTACATTCTGCATGGGTACAATTGATTGTTTCATATGATAGATTACGAGTTTTAATAATTGAAGGATAAAGTGATGCAAAATCTAAAACAGAGACATTCCACCATACACCCACTTGCGGTTCGATTACAATCGCTCCTTGATACTTTTTACCTTTGATAATTGCTTCCGTAGATGTATCACCTTTCAGTTGTAGAATATCTTGCTTTCTTGGGATTAGATAATTTAGGAGTCTGTGTTCAAAGTACATCCAGTTCTGAATCCAAATGCTTACACTTGATCTTGTGAAATCATCTATTGGCATCTTTGTGATTCTGGACAGCATAAATATGAGTTCTATTGCTTGATTATTACTAAATGTAGTTAATTCAAGAGTTATTTCTGCGTCTTGTGCATTATATGTAATTAAATCTTCTAAATCTAAATCCCAAATGTTTTTATCTAGTTTCACTTTTTCTTTGTCAAGAAGTGATTTTCCTAGCTCGTTTAGGGTGACTCTTTCATAAGCCCCCCCAAATGCGTAAATTCTCATGGCTGGTTGTCTGAAGAATCGATACAAATCAATATGAACTGCATGAGAAAGATAGATGTCTTGAGTCCTTGTTCTGATGAAAGGAATCAGAGTTTCTTCTATTTTTAATTTTTTTGCTCTATTATCCAAATATAGAAAGTCGAAATTGTCTCCATTGAATGTAATAACAACCGGATATTCTCCAATTTTTTTGAAAACTGCTTTAAGCAATTCAGCTTCGTCCTTGAATTCAATGAACTTACTAATTGCTTTAATTTTGTCAATTTGCTTACCTTCTTCATTAAGCACATAAACACAAGTATCCCCATCAGTATCTGAAATTCCTATTGAGATTACCTTTTCAATCGCTGCATTTGGGTCGGGGATTTTGTTTGGTTCACTATGAAGTTCAATATCAACAGAACAACGTTTGATATTAGGAATAGGTGCAAAGAATAGAGGCATGTTTTGTTTAACTAATCTCGCAATTTCTTGTGATTGTCCCTTAAAAATTTCAAGAATACCTTCTTGTACTTCTAAACTAATTGTAGGTTCCTCACTTATCAACTCCCCGTTTTGAATTTTATAATAGGTACCTGGAACTAAATGGCGGTCATAAATATAGTTAAGATGGTAGCGAATATTGGACTCAAAAGAGGGAGACAGTTGGTCTCTGTAACTGTTGTTTTTACCACCAATTGCTAAAGGATTAGTTGCTAGAACCTTAGTTAAATTTATGGTTTTATCATTTAACAAATTATGTCTCTTTACTATCTCACAACCTATGAATTCCTTCTCATTTTTTAATTGAGCTTCAACTTGAGTTTTGCTTAAAGTTGTTAATAGATACGGTAGATGGTTTGTATTGTCATACCAACGGTAAACTCTTCCATCCTCAAGATTGAACAATTTAGCATATGCTTGCTCATTCTTACCATCATATTTTACGTCTATTAGAATTGAAGGTGGTAGGTTGTCAGGGGCAATTTGAATGTAATCCTTCCCTTTATCCTCAAGAGTTTGTTTTCCATGATTTGCAATAAACATATGATTATCCTCTTCATCATCTGGAAAATTACTATTATTAACTTTATTAGTCTGATTCTGAATATTCGGGTTGTCTTTTTTTGAATTTTCAGATAGAAATTTAGTAAGATTGGAATTCATAATATCAATAACTCTAAAATTATTATTATTTGAGGGATATTAAAACATACAAATATAATATTTGTTGTTAAATGGTTAAGATTCCCAAATATTTTCTTCTCTTTTTGATTTACTAGAACATTTTTGTATAAGTAGCTTAAGAATAATATATAATTTAAAAACATTTAATGACAAACTGGTGATAGATTATGCAATCAAAATTTGATGAATTGAAGGGTGTTCACTTCTTACGTTTAATGAGGGGTGAAGATGTGTTAAAAAGCGTTATTGAATATTGCAAAGAAAAAAATCTCACTTCTGGGGCAATCTATGGCTTAGGTGCGGTAAGCACGGCATCACTTGGATATTATGATCTGGATAAAAAAACATATTTAGAAAATAAATTCGATTTCAATGCTGAGGTTTTATGCTGTACTGGTAATATCTCAAAAAATGAAGAAACAAATGACTATATCCCCCACATTCATATGATTATAGGCGATATCAAGGGAAATACATTTGGAGGTCACGTACTTCCTGGTACAATCATTAGTGTCACAGGTGAGTTTACAATCTTCGAAATTAATTCTACAATAACTAGAAAAAAAGATGAGGAATTCAATCTTAATCTCTTGAACCTACAGTAAGAACTGAAGGTAAGATCGAGGCCTTTGAACAAACGTTTAATAAGGAAAAATCGTTTATCATATTAAATAAAATATCAATGTGATTACTTTGGCAGACATTATTCAGGAAATACTTGAAAGCGGAGCAATACTGGTTGTTAATCCTACTATCATTGACACAAACCCTGATGATTTTCTTGATCATTATGGTCATATTTTAGATACAATTGCTTTAGTTGCAAAAGGAAGGTCTGGTTTCACTTTTTACCAGAGCAACAGTGCTCCTAAAGATAAATTCAATGGTGTGTTCTTCCACTCCTTCTGCACAATAGCAGATAACATGGGGATCAAAGTTAACGCATTCATTTACAATCATGAAGATAATTTTCTATCACAAAATGCAGATTTTCGAATCATTAGTAGCGAGGGTGGAGTTGTGCCATCATATGCATGCCCAAGTCAGGAGCATTTCAGTAAATATATTGCATCAATTGCTCTAGAAGTTGCGCAATATCCAATCGAATCTCTTGTGCTTGATGGATTAATGTTTCCAAGCAAAGAAACTTGTTTTTGTGACCGATGTCGCAGAATTTTTGCTGCTAAATGGAATGTGGAACGAGATTTTAGTTCAGATTTCCTTGAATCTAGAGACTTATTAGCAGAGTGGAAGGAATCGCGGGCAACTTACATAAATCAAACTTTAAGGGAAATAACAGACTCAATAAAGAATCTAAAAAACATTGATATTGCAATTACAGTAAAGACTGATAAAGAGACAGGTTTTCTTGTTGGAGCTGATGAGTATTTTGGGCAAAATATTACTGAATTGGCTAAAGTAACAAACAATTTCGTTATTCATGTTAACCCTTGGAGTGAATCCTTCCCTTCACGAGGAACACCAGAGTATCAACAAATACTTTCATCACTTGAAGTTCTCAAGGATTATTCAAGTTCTGGTATGAAATATTCTTTGTATTTCTGGAATGTTTCATCAGCTGACAAACTAGAATCTGTTAATCAAATGAGAGAGGACTTAAGTGCTGAAGCAGTTTTTATAGAACCATCTCTTCCTCCAGATTTTACAAAGCGAAGAACTATTAATTTAGGGTTTTAATGATGAATCTTGAAGAAGCCATTGAAGAAATAAAAAAGATGTTTTGGGGTGTCCTGAAGGGGGAATACAATCCTGATGAGGAAGAAAACGTCAAAGCACACTTGATAACAAATCTTGCAACTTTAACCTCTTTTGCAAAATCATTTCTGCCCCTTGAACAACAAGAAGAATATGAGAAACATTTTCAAAAAGCAAAGGATGTATTACTAAAATTTGATAGTGCAGGGCCTTGGTTCCGCGAATTACCTGAAATGACAGATACAGTTTACAATGTCATAACTCATGCTAATATGTTGCAGATTGAATATCAACGATCTGCAGCTGTTGATAATGATGCACTCCAATATTTGAATGCGAAACTTGAGTCTTTGGAATTGAGTTTCCATTCTTTAAATGAAGAAATAAAGAAAATCAAGTCAAAAACATCAAAATTGCCAAAAGGTGAAGTCATCGAAGAGGAAACAGTAACAGAGAAAGAAGTTGAAAAAGTTGAAGTTATTCCTGAAATTGATGATAAAGAAAAGGAAGAAGAAATAAAAGTAATCCCATCTGAAATTGAGATTTTCGATGAAGAAATGAAAGAAGAAGATGCGGATGAGGAGCTTGATACTACTGAAATAGAAACTGAGCCAGAAGTGAAGGGTGAAATTGTAATTAAGGAAAAGGAAGATGTTTCATCAGACGCGAAAGAATTGATTGAAGGAATAGAACTGGCTTCCCAGTATGAATTCAAACAAGAACCATTTATACAAACTCTGGAATCTGAGCAAGAATCTCTAAAGAAACTGGCTAGTCTCTTAACAGCCCTAGATCCTGGGGACGATTCCGTAATATCACCATTGACTGAAAAATTACTGACCTTAGGCGATGACTCCCCCTCTGTGACAGAACAAGAAATGATAATTGATGAAGGACTTACAGACGAAGAACTGGAAGAAGTACATGCTTTTAGAGCTTCAGTGTCGCGTTTAGGTGGCGTTCTTTCCGCACCGGAAGAAGAAGATGCTGCACAATTCGTTTCATCTATCAAAAGAACAATAGCTCATGTTTCCGAGGAAAAAGATATTGAACCAGAAGAAAAATCCGCTCTAACAAAAATGATTGAAGCAGAATCAGGTGAAACGGAGAAATCTCCTGTACAATCTGAAGATATACAGAATATTATCACCCATTTAGAATCGAAGAGACAAAAAGCCTTGGAACGCATTCAACAACTCGAACAAGCGTTGAATTCTGAAAAGATTGATGAAGATGAATGGCAAGAACTCAGAATTAAGGCAGAAAAACATGTTCTAAGAATTGAAGACACATTAGATGGTTATAGGAGATATATTAAGAAAATTAAAAAATAGATTTTTAAGATGGAATGATTGATGCCAGGTTTAGTTCATTTCTATTTTGGAGATAAGATAAAGGCTTTTGAAACAGGCTTAGGTACAATTATTAGGTCAGAAGGGCACTCTCTTGAAACCATACTTATTATTTTCAATGATAGTTACAGTTGGATTAAGAGCCTAGAGGAACACACCCATTTCCAGATCCGGATTATTAATAAAACAGAAATTATGAAACTTGGGTTAGCTGCCTTGAAGAGCTTGTTTTCAACCAACAATTGGACAATATTAGTAGCTAACATTGATCTTTTTCTGAATTTTAGTCAAGTTTCAATAAAAGATTTTATCAAAATAATAGAACAAATAAAATCAAAAAATGAAATTATTTTTACAAGTGAAGAGCTTATTGAAGAACTAGTTCAGATTGCTGATTACGTAAGCGAATTTTCATTGTCCTAACTCAATATCTATTGCAATGTGTGCAATATGAGGAGCAATCCATCTAACAACACGATGCTCACTAATACTATGTTCGGTTGAAATTTTCTCTCTTGCAAATATCTCCTCTATACTTGTGGCTACTACATTCAAGTCGACAACCTTTGAACTCAAATGATCTGTTATTTGCCAGTGAATAGTACCCTTACCATCTTTTAAGCATTTAAAAGCCAAAGGTAAGGAACGTTTTGATTCAAGGGGAAGCGGAAGTATCACTCTATTTGAAGAATTTAGAAATCTGTGAGGAGCAATATCAAAAACATCTCCACAATAGACAATAATATTGTCTTCACAATTATTTAGTTCAATATTTTTTCGCATGTAATTGCATGATTTTTTATTTATTTCGATACTGTGAATTAAGCAATTTGGTTGTTTTTTGGCAATTGCAATACTGAAGGGTCCAACCCCCGCAAAGAAATTAAGAATTACTTCGCTTTCTTTGACTAGACCAGCTATTCTCTGTCTTTCGAAGCTTAATCTAGGTGAAAAAAAGGTGTCTAGGGGGTTGAGTATGTATTGATTACCATGTTCTCTGTGAATTGTTTCAAAGTTTTTATTCCCAAGAAGAAATTTCAGCTCTCGAGTTCTCTTCTGACCTTGGATTTTTGAGGTTTGTAACATAACTGTCTGGATATATGGATGTCTCTTCATCTTTTTTTCCGCAAATTCTTTTAGATCTCTATCATTAGCTGAATCTCTTATAATCAAAATACTCCCGATTATTTCAAATGCTAAAGCTTTCATTCTTATCTCCAACAAGTTGTTTTTAATTGAAGATGATGACATCTTCAATTAGGTTTAGAGTTGTTATTTTACCTCTCGTATAGAAGATCCTTTGTATACAGCTTTATCAAATGCTAGTCGTCTCATTTGCGGTTGTGTACTAATTTCTTCGTAGTAATGGGCTGCCAATCCTGCTGTTCTTCCAAACACGAAAATTGCCTTAGCTAGTTTTGGATCTAATTTCATATCCGCAACAATTGCAGCTATCACTCCGTCTACATTGATGGGAAGATTCATACCTCTTACTCTGTAGAAAACATCGCTTACTATTTTTGAAATAGCAACACATTCTTTTGCGTAACCTGCTTCCTCAGCAAGTTGCCAAAGAACATCTCTTCTAGGGTCTTGAGTATGTATACGGTGACCTAAACCCTCTATTCTTTTACCTGCTTTGATTGTATTACGAATTAATTCAAATGTTGCTTCATCAAGATCAATATTCTCTTCTTTAGCTTTCTTTGCTATAGACAAGAAGAAACCAGCAGCTTTTTGCCCTGCTCCTCCATGAACATCAGTAATCGCTTGAAGACCAGCAGACATTGCTACCTCAAAATTTGCACGAGTAGATGCTAATATCAATGTTGCTTGAGCAGATGGGGGTGTTATGCCGTGATCAACACAAGCTGTTACCAAGGATTCAAGTAACTTCACTTTTAATAAATCTGGTTGTTCTTCTCCAACAAGTCCAAGATATATCATTTTTCTGAAAGAAGTATTTTCATTACTTGCATTCTCAAGCATATCTGTGGTTCCTAAGAGTATTGCCAGATACCGTAACATTCTTCCTAAACTAAACGAAGCAATTTTCGCTATATCACTAGTCGAACTAATGTAGTTAGATAGGCTAGTATCAATCAAGAGATAAGTTCCTAACATCTTTGAGATATCTGGACTTGAGGGAACTGCATTCTGGTTTACAAACGGTTGTTTTGCTGCATCCATGGCTATTTTTTCTAGCTCAACTAATGTTGATACATCTGGAAATTCTCCAACTTGTAAAAGATAAGATGTTTCTAACAGTCCTTTTTTTGCAATAATATCTTGTAGTGGGTAACCTCTTATTATCAAGTTGTTAGGCATGGCATTTGTTATCAAAGTACCCCATGTTTTTTCAGGTGGTTTTTCATCCCATTTCTTCTGCATTTTATTATAATACCCCCCAACATCAAAATATGACCTCTCTAGTTTTGTTTTGACAGCTTCAATTAGGTCATGTTGATGATTAACTACTGTTACTCCAGCTTGCTCCAAACTCTCTCGCTTTGAGTTATAAGTTCCAAATTTTTGTCCAGGGGAGATAACAGCTCCTGCATGACCCATTGTTTTCCCCTCGGGAGCGTTAGCACCTGAAATCAAAGCAACAAGAGGTTTAGAATATTTTTCTGGATGTGCTATCATATCCTGTCCAAGAAGTTCTTCTTGCATCCCTCCAATTTCTCCAGCGATAACAACAAGATCAGTATTTTCATAACTCATAATTCTTGAAACAAGGTCTACAAAGCGAGAACCAATCGCACCATCTCCTCCAACACCAAGTACACCATTTTGAGCAATACCTGCACTTGCTAATGCATCAGACAAGTGGTAAAGAATAGCTCCACTTCTTGAAAGAATAGTGACACCCTTTGGTCCGATTTTATCCCCAACCAGTTCAGCTTGAAAGATGTCTGGAAGCATTCCAACCTTTATTCCTTCAGGAGGAAAAATTATGCCAGGAGTATTTCCACCAAATAGAATCGTTTTGTGCTTCCTTGCTTCAACAAGAATGTCTCTGACATCCTTCAGTGGAATAAACTCAGAAATCAAGACAACAATCGGTACCCCAGCTCTAATTACTTCGATTGTGGCATCCTTTGCTGTTGAATAGTGTCTCCAAATGCTGGCTACCGCGATATTGGGGTGCTTTTCCACCGCATCTTTTGCACTTTCATACACAGGGATTTTTTCATGGACTAAAGTTCCACCTTTTCCTTGAGCTACACCACATGTAACATTTGTACCATATTCCATCATGAGTTGAGCATGCCTTGTGCCTTGTCTACCTAATCCTACAATCATAGTTTCGATTATTTTAGTTTCTGTAATCTTCTCAGCAAGCTCTGGACGAACTTGTTTAATGAAATAATGAAGCAAACCTTGTTCAGCTGATAGTTTCTCAATTGTCATTTAATTGCCTCCAGTTTCTTTCTGTTTTTTGGTTCTAAAACCATATTCAATACCATCTTTGATGATATCTGCCATTATCTTTTGATTACCAACAACTATGTGTAAATCTTTCAAAGGTTCAGGTGACTCTCTTTTTGCTTTGTCAAGAAAAGTTCTTGCAGCAGCTAAATCCGTTCCAACCATTCTGCCAAAGACCGGAATCATTCTTCTCTTTGAGATGTATCTATCCCTTAAAGCCATAATTAGGCCTTGGATAAATATATCGCAACTTGATATGCCACCAAATCGACTAGTAATTATTAGGTCAGTTGCTGGATGATCCATTAAGATGTGAAACATATCTGCAACTTTACTAAGGGAAGGCCCCCCCCCGCTATCCATGAAATTGATAGGAATTACCTTTCCATCAAAATAACGATTACCAACATTTACAATTTCATCAATTGAAAAGATGCCATAACCTGCTCCTCCAGGAACTAATCCGACATATAACTTATCCTGTTCTTTCTGAAAACTCTCTGGATTGTCAAGTAAATCTAGAAATGGAAAACCAATAATATATGCCTGTGCTTCATACTTGGTTTGCTCTGATACATCATGTCTCTTACTTCGAGTGTCAATTCCGATTGATTTAAGCAATGGAGCTTGTCTGTATAAGCTATTATCATCTAATACAAATTTTGCATCTGCAGCTATCAGTTGATTATCGTTGGTTACTATGAGTGGATTTATCTCACATATTTTGGCTTCAGACTGTTGAAAAGCTGAAAATAGTGCCATTATTGTCGTAGATAAACTTTCTTTAACTGAAGACAACTCAGAATTTCGTCCGACTAGAAAATCTGCTGCTTCTTTACTTATCTCCTCTGAAAGAGTCTTAGGATTGTCTCTTAAGGTCTTTTTCCAAATCTCTTCAGGTTGATTTATTGCAACTTCTTCAATATCTACTCCACCACTAGCAGATACAACAATTACAAGATCAAATGTTGCTGGATCTGTGGCTATAGATAGATAAATTTCATGTGCTACACTTACAGCTTCCTCAAGAAGTAGTTTCTTAATAGCATAACCATGAATAATTAAATCAAACATCTTGCTACAGATGTCACTAGCTTCAGAAATATTATCAGCTTTTTTTATTCCACCCGCTTTTCCTCTTCCTCCAATCAAAACCATCGCTTTGATCATTATTGGAAAACTCAAGGTTAGATTTTCTAAATCGCTAATATTTTCTATTATACCAATCTCCTTTGGCACTGATAAACCAAATTTTTCGAAAATTTGTTTTGCTTCATATTCGTATAATTTCATTATCTCTACCTTTTATTCTGAATATTTTATTTGATAATATTTGATAAGACCACCAGCATTGAAAATTTCTAATAACTCAGTAGGTAATTTTGGAAATGTGTATTCCTTATCTCCATTCATGATACTTCCCTTCTGCAAATCTATCATTACGGTTTCCTTTGAATTATAGTTTTCAACAAACTGTGGGTGAACTATTATTGGTAATCCTTGGTTGATTGCAGACCGATAGAAAATCCGTGAAACAGATTTTACTATTACTGCTCTTACACCTGCAAAAGCTAATCCTACTGAAGGATGCTCTCTTGATGAGCCACAACCAAAATTTGATCCAGCTATGATTACGTCTCCTTTTTTTACTCTAGAAGCAAATGATTCGTCCAACCCTTTAAACAAATGAGCAACGATTTTCTCTCCGTCAGCTGATTTAATATCATATGTCAATGATCCAGCAAACATTTGATCCGTGTTGAAATCATCAATATCGCTATAGTTCCAAGCATTGCTTATTTTTCTATCATCGCTTGAGCTAATAACTAATGTTTTTGTTTGTTTTATTCTTGTTTCTAATTCTAGTGATGAAGTAGTTTTCTTGGTATCTTTCTTTAAGTAATAGCGGGGATCAACAATCTTCCCTGCAATTACCGAAGCTGCAACAGTTGCTGGAGACGCAAGATAAACGTATGATTTTTTGTTACCCATTCTGCCAAGAAAATTCCTATTTGCAGTGGAAATTACATTCCAACCATCTGCTGGAATCCCTTGACCCTTTCCCAGGCATGGACCACAACTACAGGATAATATTGTTGCACCTGCTTCTACAAATGTTTGAATTGCTTCTTTTGCAAGAGCTTCAAGATAAATCTCTCTAGAAGCTGGAGCAACGAAAAATTGTACTCCTGATTTTACCTTTTCACCTTTTAGAATTGAAGCCGCTATAAGGAGATCATCTAATCTAGCATTTGTACATGTCCCAAGAAATGCTTCTTGAATAGGAATCTCATCTAAATCAGATATCTTGTTTGCATTGTCTACTTGGTGAGGTACTGCAACTAATGGTTCTAACTCACTGAGATTTATGACAATTTCTTGACTAAATAAAGCATCATCATCGGACCAGATTACTTCCCTTTCCCTTAAATATGAAACTCCATGCTTTTCCTCTAACCACTTTACCAAAACGCTATCCTGTGGAAATACAGCTGTTTTTGCGCCCATTTCAGAAGCCAAATTGGTTAAGGTCATGCGTTCTGAAATTGAGAGCGTTTCTACTCCTTCTCCATGAAATTCGATAGTTTGATAAGTTGCACCAGCTGATCCTAATTTGTTCATTATATAAAGAGCACAATCCTTAGCATAAACACCTGGGGTAAACTTTCCAAGTAACCTTACCTTTATGGTTTCAGGAACTCTGAACCATGTTTTTCCAGTAAGCCAAAGACCAGCTGTTTCTGTTCTGTCGATACCTGCAGCAAAAGATGAAAATGCTCCACTAGTACATGTATGAGAATCTGAACCCACAACTAGCATATTAGGTAACACATGATTTGACATTAGTTGATGACAAATTCCAGTTCCTTCATCATAAAAATTTATTATATTTTGTTCAGTTACTAGATCCCGTATGCTTTGATGATCATTTGCCAACTGAACATTGGTTGGAGGAGAATCATGATCCAAAACAACAACTAGACGTTGCGGATATAATATGTTTTTTCCACCCATTTTTTGAAAGGTTTTTACAATAGATGCTGAATTATCATGTGAAAGTATTAAGTCTGGCTCTACGTACACAATGTCTCCAGCACTTACATCCTCTCCAGATTTCAGCGAAAATAACTTTTCTGAGAATGTTTTTCCTGTCACTTAAATCCCTCTGATTACATTTTCTCCCCTAAGCTCATTAAGCCTCCAGCTTTGATAATGTCTAAAACTGGAATCGGGATTTTTTCGCATTTAATACTAGTTCCTCGTGTTTTATTTGTAAGCAAGGATTGAGCAACATTTATCTCTAATTCATCATTTTCTTCAATCGAGAAGTTTGCAATCTTGGGAACTTCAACTAAGAACAATCCTGCATTTACGGCATTACTGTAATAAATTGGTCCAAAGGATGCACCAATTATGGCCTTGATTTTATGGGCGAGAAAACCAGTTACAGCTTGTTGCCTAGTAGAACCTTTTCCAAAATTTTTTCCTACAATAAGAATTTTGTCTGTATGATTTTCCTTTCCGAAATCACGATATCCATCCAAGTTACCGAAAATGTGAGGTTTGATTTCCTCGGGATTATGAATTGTTAAAAGTGACTGGTGGAATATTTGATCAGTATCTATATCATCAACAAGAACTTTTCTAGCTTTTCCATCAATAATTTCATTACTCATTTAATCATCTCTTTTATTATTGGTTTAGCAATCTTTCCTTCAATAGCTGTTGCTGCAGCAACAACAGGACTTGCCAGATAAACGTCCGCTGGACCAATTTTACCTTGTGTATTGCGGTTGCCGGTTGTTAGAGTTACAGCAGTTTCTCCTCCTGTTAACCCATATTGACCTTTAGCACAAGTTGAACATCCAGATCCATAGAAATTGCCACCAGCTTCTAATATTACTGTCATATCTCCATTTAGATTTATTTCAACAAAATCTTCACGAGTTGCAGGAACTATACCAAATCGGACTTCTGGATTTACATGAGAGCCTTTGAGCACTCTTGCAGCTTCATGAATGTCACTAGCACTACCGTTCGTGCAAGAGCCAATTATAATTGATTTAATTGGAGTTCCTAGAACCTCTTCAATAGGCTTAACATTGTGTGGGTGAGGTGGGCATGCAACATATAAACCCAAGTTATCAACATTAATTGTAAGTTCAGAAGCATAATTTGCATTCTCATCGCCAGAAAGTAATTCAATGTCGATGTTGAGTTGTTTATAATATTCTGCAGTTACTTCATCAGCAGAAACAAACCCTATCATGCCTGATGCTTCTGTAATGAGCGAGCATAATGTCACGCGATCATCAATTGTTAATTCAGAGATTGTTTCTCCATAAAATTCAACAGCTTTTCCAGTTATTCCGTACTCATGAAGCTGTTTTAAGACATATAGGGCCAAATCTTTTGAAGTGGTAGGCCAGGTATATTTACCCTCTATTTTAACCTTAACAGTTTCCGGAATCTTTATCCAAGATTTTCCAGTTTTGAAAGCGAAAGCTAACATTACATCCCCAGCTCCTTGCCCTAAAATCCCTAACGCCCCCAATATATTATAATGACTATCTGCTCCAAAAGCAATATCTCCGGGTTTTGAAAAACCTCTTCTGAATAACAAATGTGAACCGATTCCTGATCCTAAATCCGTTACTCGAATATTATGTTCTTTAGCAAAAACACGTATTTTCTCTTGATCTTTAACATGTTTAGGATCATTTCCATACGGGTAACAATCTGGTGTAAAGATTATTTTATTATTGTTAAAAGTATTGGAACCAGGATAGTGTTTCAGAAACAAATCTATAACTTGTGGTCCTGCATAGTCTCTAGCTGTTACTAAATCAAGATTTATCCATACAATATTACCTGGATAAATCTCCTCATCTGAGGCATCTGTATGCTTTCTGATAATTTTCTCTATTAGTGTAGACCCCACCATTTTACTCAATTTCACCAATTAGTAAAGAAGTAATAAATATATCTCTGTGTGTTTATTTAAGATAACTAAAACACATAAAATAAATGACAAAAAAGAAAGAATGTAATCACTACATTCCTTTTATTTTCTCACAAATTGCATCAGCCATTTCTGTGGTTGTTGAAGAACCACCCATGTCGTAAGTTCGAATTTTTCCTTCTATTATAACAGCTGCTACGGCATCCTCAACCTTTTTGGCCATTTCTTTCTCTCCAAGCCAGTCTAACATCATTTTTGCGGATAAAATTTGTGCAATAGGATTTACTTTGTTTTGTCCTACATACTTTGGAGCTGAACCATGACTTGGTTCAAACACCGCGAAGTTATCACCTATATTTCCTGAACAAGCAAATCCTAGCCCACCTACTAACTGAGCGCATAAATCAGAAACAATGTCTCCAAACATGTTGGAAGCTACTAGAACACCATAATTTTGCGGATTTTTGACTAACCACATACACATCGCGTCTATATTGGTTTCCCAAAGTTCTTTCCCCTCATAATTTTGGATAAGCTTACGAGCTTCTCGAATCATTAAACCAGAAGTCTCACGAATAACATTTGGCTTTTCGACTACAGTAACGGTAGGATAATCAAACTCTTTTGCATAATCCATACTGGCCTTTAGAATTCGTTGAACTCCCTTTCGAGTGAAAATTCTTGTTGAAATAGCTACATCGTTTAAATCTGCTTCTGCAAAGCGTTTAGCTTTAGGATGGTTCTCTACTAAACAATTCATCACATCTTCAGGAACTGGATGGAATTCTATTCCAACATAAAGCCCTTCAGTATTTTCACGAAATACAACTAAGTCTAAATCATCTCTGAAGTTTAGGGGATTACCAGGATAAGCTTTGCAAGGGCGTAAATTAGTATACAAATCAAATAGTTGTCTTAACTTAACAATTGGGCTGGAATACACTAATCCTTTTCCTTGCAATTCTGGAACTAACTCTTTTTGTGCTTCTTCTTTTGGTTTAGAAGTTATAGCCGAAAACAAGCAACAATCTGAATTCTTGAGTAAATCTATTGTTCGATCAGGTAGAGGATTTCCTTCTGATTTCCAGAACTCCCATCCGATGTCACCCCAAGTAAACTCGACCATATTACTGAAACCAACGGTTTCAAGAACCTTCATTGCCGCGTTGGTTACATCTATTCCTATTCCATCTCCAGGTAGTACTGCGATTTTATATTTCTTCATTGTTTTCACCTTTAGTTGTCAATTACTGTTCTCAAGTATCTGTTTAATAGGAGCAAAGCAAAGAAAATCACAACGATGAATTATGTCTACTTCTGGCAACCTTGGGATTTTATCTCCCTCTTTACTGTGAAAGACTATTGCTTGCCTTACCAATATAGGTAACTCAAATTCATATACGATTTCTAGACCCATGGCGGGGTGTCGAATTAATTTTCCTTCTATCTTTTGAACTATTTTTCCTCCAGAGTTTCTCTCATATTCAATGAACTTTCCTACATCATGAAGTAATCCCCCTGCAATTAATTCATCTTTATTGAGTTTATCTGCTAATCCTAGTGTTTCATATCTCTCATATGTAGCAATGCACATCTGAGTTACTGCTCGTATGTGATCAACAATTGTTATTTTGGGGACCAAGCTATCTCCTTCGAGCAATTCCGGGATCAAAAGTGTAAAAGGAATCATTTGAAGATCTTCTTCTTTCCATCCTCCCATGCTTATCGCTTTTTCAAGTGACTTAACTACTTTATCTTGTAGTATTTTATTCTCTATTTTTTCTATTTCAGGAAAAACATTTTTTATTTCCATCTAAATAACCTCTTTATTACCTCGTAACTGATATTTTTTTTATCAACGTCAGATTTTGTCTGATAAAGGGAGAATTCACGCGGAATAATTAAAATTTGTGCTTGTGATATGATGTCGTTACCAGAAATTATTGATAAGATAAATCACCAAAAAGAGCAAGCTTATTTTTACCATGTAAAGAAATTACCGCCATTCCTTTGTTTATGAGTATAGATCGAAGTTTTCTATCATTTGTAGCGATAACAGCTTTGTGAATCTCTGCAAGTCGTATTAATTCATAATCCACGTGCACTTCTGTTTTGGATTCTATCATCTTAAAAGACCCAGCTAAATTCAAAGCAAGTTGTGCTTTGCGTTTTTTAGCTATTTCACCTTTTTCTTTTAGTTCTTCCAATTCAATCAAAACAATCTGTGGAACAACAATTTCAAAAGCAACGGTTAGAATTCTTTCGAATTCATAACTAAGATTAATTTTTTTTTCTAAAGGCAACATTAACATGCTAGAATCAAGTAGAACTAACATGATAAAATCTCCAAATTAATTGAAAATTTCTCCTACGCCTATTAACCGAAATCTTCCAGAAATGCGCCTAGATATTGCAACAAGGCTTTTTGTTCGTGTTGCTACTTCTCTACTCAATTTAATTTGTGCTTCCTTTCCTTTGATTTCTGTAATTGATCCTGAAGTCTTTGCAGTTCCAACATTGAGCATTAGAGTCTCCCCCTGTGCAAGAGGTTGTACTTTAGTTATTTCTTCTGACCCAACAACATATTCGAGCAATCGAATTTTGAGACTTAATGTTGAACGTATTGGAGGTCCTTCACCTGGTTTTGTTATAATATTTCCTCCCATTTTGTCTGATTTTATAAATGATGGATCTAATTCTGTACCTAGAGCAACTAAACCACCAGAATGGGCACTATCTACTAAACCTTGCTCTCCTATTGCAATACTTACTACTTTTGTTATAATTTTTTGATAGGCTGCTTTGTTTCCTTTTTTGATTGAAATCCCTGGAACAATCTCAATATCTTCCCCTACCTTGATTTGTCCTTGAATAACTGATCCACCTAATGCTCCTCCTTTGAGGTTTTTTGGTTTAGTACCGGGTCTGTTGATATCAAAAGATCGTGCTACATGCATTTCAAATGGGCTATCTAGATCAATTTCTGGTGTTGGAATATTTTTCTCAATCTCATTAATTAATACGTCAAGGTTAGCTCCATGCATTGCGCTTATTGGGACTATTGGTGCATCTTCAGCAATTGTTCCCTTAATAAAATCCTTAATCTCTTGGTAATTTCTTTTAGCTTCTTCTTCTGTAACTAGTTCTATTTTGTTTTGAGCAACGACGATATTCTTTATTTGAAGAATTTCCATAGCAGCAAGATGTTCTCTTGTTTGAGGTTGAGGGCATCTTGAATTTGCAGCAATTAGTAGGATCGCACCATTCATCAATGTAGCTCCAGAAAGAAGGGTTGCCATCAAAACTTCGTGACCTGGGCAATCAACAAATGATACACGTCTGATTAGTTCAGAGGGTTTTCCACATTTGGGGCATTCTTTTTCCACAGTATATGCTTCAGGTTCTGAGCAATTTGGACACTTACGAAATTCTGTGTCTGCATACCCCAATCTGATTGATATACCTCTTTTCAATTCTTCTGAATGATCGTCTGGAAATTTACCAGTTAAAGCTTGTACTAATGTAGACTTTCCATTATCAACATGTCCAATGGTTCCAATATTAACAACTGGTTGTTGGATTTTTTTCTCTTCTTTTTTAGGGGGAACTTGTTCACTCATTAAATTTTCCTCAGTATTTCTAATCAATATCCACCAAATTTTATTGATAAACTTTAGATGAACCTATTTAAGTTTGTTTTCAATCTAAAGTAATCTATCAAAAACCTTCCGTTTAACATAATATTTTTTACAGATAAGTAATCTATCTTTTTCTCACAAAGGTTACTTTCTTAGCGTTAGATTTATAGAAAATATTTACTATGAGCATGTTTAAAAACATTAGAAAAGAACGAGGATTGAATAATTAAGCGAGATGGGTTTATCTTGTATTATAAGGTAAAAGTAAAGGATACATTAAGGGTTCCCCCTAACAGATTCGATGAAGACCTTGCTAAAGTATTAGTAGAAATAGCGAGAGAAGGGTTAGAAGGTAAAATTGATGCAGATTTAGGTTTCATTGTAGCAGTTACAGAAATAAACGAAATTTACCAAGGAAAATTGATTTCAGGAGACGGAGGTTCATACTATGAATCTGATTTCGAATTGTTATGCTATTTGCCTGAAATAAATGAGATTGTTTCTGGAGAAGTAGTAGAATGTGTAGATTTTGGCGCATTTATCAGGATAGGAACCATTGATGCTTTATGCCATGTTTCTCAAATCGCAGATGATTATTTCCGTTATATCCCAAAAAACGCTGTTCTTCGTGGAGATAAATCTAAAAGAGATTTACTGGTAAACACAAGGGTACGCGCAAGAATCATTGCTGTAAGCATAGGAAAGTCATCCATAAGGGTTGGTTTAACTATGCGTCAAGATGCTTTAGGAACAAATGAATGGATTGAAGAGTGGAAAGTTGAACTAAAAAAACCAAAGAGTAAAGCAGAGGAGGCTTCATGATATGTCCAAAGCTTGTAGGGTGTGCCACATAATCATGGATAAGACTGCTAGTATTTGTCCAAATTGTAAAACACAAGACATTTCTTCTGAATTTGTGGGTGAAATATTCATCCTAAAACCAGAAGAAAGCGACGTTGCGAAGAGAATGAAAATAGATAAAAAAGGACATTATGCTCTTCGAGTCCGGTGAACTTGTTGAATCAAATAAAACCTGGTTCCTATTTTTTACCCCAAAATCAAAGGTGCTATTTTAAGAACCCTTTAGGGCAAATCATAAAGAATCGACACGACATTGTTAAACTAATTAATAAGCTATCTCAGGACGATACAATACCCAAGGTTATAACGGTGGGTGACGTAACCACAAAAGTATTTGTGGAACTGTCATTTATACCAGACATCGCTATTATTGATGAACATGTGCAAAGGGAAAAAGTTCCAATATTAGAAATTGAGAATGTTTCTGTTGTAGAAACATCCAACCAAGCAGGTTACATAATGCAAAACGCGTGGGTTGAGATTATTAATAGTCTAAAAAGTGAAGGTAACAAAATAATTATAAAAATAATAGGTGAAGAGGATTTACTGGTACTTCCAATTATACTTGAAGCTCCACTGGATTCAAAAGTCTTATATGGGCAACCTAATGAAGGATTAGTAGTAGTGTCAGTCACTGAAGAAGTAAAACAAAACGTTTGCGGATTATTACGTAAAATGGTGAAGATTAATGAAGATTGATATCATTGAGAAAAATGAAAATAAATTACTAGAGCGAACAGAAATACAAGCTAAAGTTGATCATATTGGACAACCAGTTCCTAAACGTGATGATTTCTTGTCAAAATTAGCTGCTCTATTAAACAAAGAAAGAAATCAAGTAGTTTTAATTAAACTAGAAGCTAAATATGGAGAAGGAAAAAGTTTAGCTCTTGTTCATGTTTATGAAACAGCTGAAAGAGCTATCGCTGTTGAAAAAGAGTTTCTCTTAAAAAGATCTGGAATTATCCAAGAAAAAGCAAAGTGAGTGTAAGAAATGAGTTCAACATATAAAAGGTATAAAACTGAAGGAGATAAGATAGTTAGATTAAAGAAAGAATGCGAAAGATGTGGAGATGCTGTATATATGGCTGAACATCAAGATCGTCAAACTTGTGGAAAATGTGGTTTCACACAGTATAAACGTGGTCGTAAAGCTTCTTAACAAAATATTAAACCCTTACAGAAAAATTTATACTTCGTTTTTTCCTTAATGTAATTAGGCGAATGACTGATTGAGACGGCTTAGATGTGCTTCACACATAGGATATAAAAGCGGGAAAAGGACGCCATCATCTCTCACTACATTTAAACAGTACTAAACAAATTGTCACACTGAATATTAACAAAATTTACTTTGCTTTGTGCGTATCTAAGAGAAAACCTATAAGAAGTAATCCAATTGTAAAGATGTATCTTAAAATTATAAAAAGGAGTAATATTAATGAAACCTATTGAAATTACAATCCCTGAAGGCTTGTACAACTATTTACAGAAACTAGTCGATGAAAATAACTTTGAATCTATAGAATCATTCATTCAACAAGCAACTTTCTTGTTAGCTGAACTTCATGGTTTTGGGGAACAAACAAAGGGTAAAGGATTAAATGACATTATTTCGGATTTAATTATTTCAAAAATTGGATCTACTAAGGGAGAGATTCAAAAAGTTAAAACAGTTGTTAAGGATTTTAAGATTCCTAATAAAGATTTGATTATTGAATCATTCAGCTCTTCTAAATTTATGTTTGAAGATGCAATATTTGCATCCTGCCAATTTGCAGCGTTAAAACAAGGGAATCCCCCGATTACTAAAGAGGAATTTGCTAGATCCTTAAAACAAATGGATGAAGCTGGAATTTTAACACAGATAAAGCAAGGCGAGAAAATGATGTGGAAACGCAATGAATAATTGCGCCACCTGAGCTATTTTCTCTTTATCCTATTTTTCTATCATGGCATTTGCCATTTCTAGTAGCACCGATTTAGGTTCTTTTGCCTTAACAAATCCAGAAGCTAGGAGTACTCCTTTTGCACCCAGTTGTAATGCTTCTGAAACATCTTTAGCTGTAGATACCCCAGCTCCAACTAAGGGTGTGACTGAAACATTGGTTTCTTTTATTGCTTGAATTGTTTGTTTAACTAAATCTGGTTTTGTTGTAACAGAGATTCCGCTACCTATAAGTTCTGGTGGTTCCATTGCACATGCTAGAGGATTTAAAGCTGAGATTGCTCTGCTTACTTGAAGATTGTTTGCACATATACATGTGAAGAAATCTGATTTCTTTGCTTTGGCAATGATTTTTTCTATATCAGACAATCTCAATTGGTGTTCAGAGTGATTTATCAGTGTTCCAGATGCTCCACTCTGTATTATTGCTTCCATTAAATTATTTCCAGTGTGACTACCTGAATCATTAGGGTCTATGTGTTGAGCAAATATGGGGATACTTACTGATTGATGAATGAGACGAATATCTACAGTTTGAGGGCAAACAACAATCTCGACACCTACCTCTTTTGCAACTTCTTCTGCAATTTTAGCCAATTTTACTCCATTATCTCCAACAGATTGGATGTAATTTTTGAAATTTAAGATTATAACAGGGTATTTTAATGCAACCATAAAATAGATTTCACATTGTAATTTAAAAAATTTGCTTGAATTCTCTGTTGTAGTACTACAACATTTGAAATGTTTAAATATCTAAATTTATTATAATCAATAAGAGCTGTGTAATAACACTTGGTGATTTGTCTTGTATGGCGCCGATCAAATAAATGCAATCCTACATGAAATAATAACTAGTGATGCTAACATTAACCATGTTATATTAGCCGATAAAACTGGACTAACACTTGCATATTCTTCAAGATTTGCTTTCGATGAATTCGAAACAGAAGCGCTTGGAGCGATAGCTAGTGCAGTGTATTTGGCAAGTGAACAACAGGGTCAAAATGTGGGATTAGCAGCACTAGACATTATAATCTCAGAATTTTCTGATGGCTTAATCTTAGTTGCCAGTTGTGGAAGTACAGTGCTGTGTCTTATCACAGATACTGGTGTACAACTAGGTATGGTACGAAGAACCATGAAAATGGCTGCAGAAAAAATACGAAATATATTAGATGTTGAAGCTAAACCTGCAAAAACTGCTGAAACTCCAACACCTACTCCAACACCCACTCCAACTCCTGCACCTGAACCAATAGCAACTGAAGAAAAGAAAGTTCAGGATGAATTCATATCTGATTTGGAGCTAGCTTTGAGAGAACTCGAGCAGTTCTAATCAAAAAAATTGTTATGAGGTAAGTTCTATGGATATAGAGTCCCCAAAAGGTGGAGTTGAAAGAATAGGGAAGAAACGTAGTAACATTGATGCCAGAGGTGAATTAATACTTACTGGCATTAGAACTTTAGACCAGAAACTTGGTATGGAAATGTCCTCTCGAAGAGGTATACCAACTGGTTCTCTGATCCTAGTGAGCTACCCTTCAGATACTGTTATCCCCAAATTATTTGTTCAACGTATATTACTCAATTGGGCGCAAAAAACAGAAGACAACATGATATTTTATGTTCATAGTAGCACACCATATGACAGTATATTAAAATCCTTCCAGGCTTATGAATGGGATATTTCTCCATACGAAGGTAAAAACTGGTATTTTGAAAATATGTTCGATTTAACTAGTTCAACAATGTCATCAGCTCTGAAGTTAGGTAAAATAGAAGTTAGAAGAAGAACTTACGCTAAAAAAATAATTGATAGGATGATTCACGTTAAAGAAAATCAGAATAAACAATGTTTTAGCGTTTTCGATGATTTGTTATGGATGAAAGAAGATAGACTTGATGAAGATTCAGCAGCTCTGATTACATTTCTAAAAAACACTTTGATGTCTTTAGCAAAATTAGGTGGAGTACACTTTTTCTTAATACCACAAGGCGTACTTGACCCTGTAGCTGAAAGAATTATAATGAATGCAGCTCAAGGTATATTCTATTTCACAAGAGATTCAATTGGAAGTAGAATCAAGGACACTTTCGCAATAACGAAACTAATGGGTGTAGCATATGTGAGTGAAACACTAGATATCACTCCATCAGAAGCAGAAGGTTTCAAAATAGAATCAACCGCAAAGATTTAGTTGATATTTATGGGAAAAGAAGGAAACTCTGAAGACGCTGAAACCCACGATTTAATGGATATCACCGATGAAATTGTTAAGCTTACAAAAGAAGTAAAAGCAATTAAGAGCAAGGTAAACTCGGCTCGAATGGGTGATATAAAGAGTGGGTCGATGAATACCAATAAAAGCACACTAGATATCAACCCTGCAATTGCTTATATCAACGAAATGTTAAAATCTTCCTCAGACAACATAATATCAGAATTAAAAACAGAATTCTTTAGATTATTCAACTTTTTATCTAGTTTTCAAACAGTGTCACTATATCCAAGAAGTAGAAATAATTTAGGTGCTGAAGAATCTCTTCTAGAAAGAGAGTTGACAGAAGAAAATATAGCAAATATCCAGGAAACAATAGAAAAAGAGAAGGAAATGCTAAAATTACTCTTAGAAGAAAGAGAAACTTTAATCTATGAGTTATCAGACCAAGTAGTAGCAATTGAGACAGAGAAAAAAGAATTACAAGAGAAATTAGATCAAGTTTTAGCTGATAAGGGGAAATGGAGTGCGCAAAAAGAAGTACTGGAAAGACTGGTTACTTCTGACCCTCGATTTAACATAATAAACTTGTTAAGAAGAATGGGAGTAATTGCACCAATACAATTATCATTCGTTCTAGGTGTTTCACTATCACAGACTAAACGTTATATCGATGAACTAGAAAAAATGAAAATACTACAAATAAATGAGGACAGCACAGTTTCTCTTGACGCAAGTTTTAATGAAGAAACAATGAATATCAAAGTAAAGGCAAGTGAAGATAAATAAAATAAGTGAAAAATAAAAAACACTATTGCTGTGCATAGAGTTTTTCATAGAAGAGAACAATATTTTTTAGTAATGTCTTGAATGCTTCATCAACATTTTCTCCTGTCTTTGCAGAAGTTTCAATGTAAGGAACAGAAAAACCAGACCATTGAGATAGAGAACGAGCATATTCTTCAGATTGTTCTCGCATAATAGGATCTTTGGCTGTAGCACGAAGATCGCTTTTATTACCGATTAAAACAATGGGAACAACCCTATTACTGTTGTTCTTAAGAAGTTCTGCGATCCAAGAGGGAATATTTTCGAAACTAGAACGACGAGAAATGTCAAAAACAAGAAGACATCCAGAAGTTCCTCGATAGTAAACCTCACGAACAGCTGAGAACCTTTGTTGTCCTGCTAAATCCCAGATCTGAGCAACGAAATCTTGATCATCAATACGAAGTCGTTTTACGGCAAAATCGGCTCCGATTGTCATACTGTAGCCGTCTTTGAATCCTTCTCCTAGATAGGTCTTACGCAAGGATGTTTTTCCGACTGCACCGTCTCCCAACAAAGTTATTTTGAATATTTTCCTTTGGCCAGCTGCCATTCGATTTTCCCCTTTATACAAATTACTATTAGCCTAGGATAGTATTTAAATTATTTGATACTCTTGGTCTAATATTCCTTCTGTTTGTGACAGTGGGTTAATTTGTAATTTTTACTCATTAACTCTTATCTACTATATTATTATGTTCAAAAAGTATAAAACAGAATAAATTTCCTTCTTATTGCAATGAGTTTGTCTGACAGGTTTTCTAAAATATTTTTATTATTGGAAAAAAATTATCCCGAATTTCGTGGGGGTTTAACAAATTATTCTTCTCCCTTTCAACTGCTTATTGCTACCGTACTAAGCGCTCAAAGCACAGACAAGCAAGTAAACTCGATCACTAAAAAATTGTTTTCACGTTTTCCTGATCCTGAAGCTTTTGCTTCCTCCTCCATTAGCGAAATAGAAAACTCCATTTCAAGGGTAGGTCTATATAAGAACAAAGCTAAATATATTTTTGAATTATCAAAACATCTTATTGCTCAAAACAATTCTATTGTTCCTATATCCATTCCTGAGCTAGTTAAATTACCAGGTGTTGGTAGAAAAACTGCTAATGTTTTGCTAAATGATTGGTTTAATATCCATGAGGGTATTGCAGTTGATACCCATGTCAAACGTTTATCATACCGAATGGGATTAACAGATAAAACTGATCCAAACAAAATTGAAGAAGATTTACGAGAAATAATTCCTTCTGAGAACTGGGGTCAGATTACTCATTTGTTTATTTCTCATGGACGTGTAGTTTGTAAAGCTCAGAAACCTTCATGCAAAACCTGTTTCTTGCTTAATTTATGTCCTAGAGTAGGTGTTCTCGAGGAATAGTCAGTTGCCTTTTTTGTTGCCTTTTGTATATTCTTTTTAAGGTAATCAAATTATGTCTATATTGCAATAAAATTTATTTAGGAAACAATTACCTAGTAATTAATATTAAAAAAATTGTAGGCTGAAGGATATGTCCAAAATCGATATTTTACCTCCTTTATTGACTCGTATAGGTTTTAGTGAAACTGACATTAAGGTCTATACAGCAACATTGGGGCTTGGTAAAGTTACTATAGGCGAACTACTTGTGGTTACAGGTTTAGACCCACTTACTCTAATTCAATCTGTGAAGAATCTGGAGGAATTGGGCTTTCTGAAAAAAATATCTGGTAGAACACCTGAATATTTCGGAATGTTACCATTCTTGAAAGAGTATATTGTTGTCGAAAAAGACGCCCTCTATTCTATAGACGGTGTAATTAATTCCTTAAAGGGTGCAAAGGAAGACTATAAGGAGAAAAAGGCCAAATTTGGAGGAACCTTGGAACTTACTGGAGAAGGGAATGTGTTTGATATTCGCATTGTAAGTGGTTTGATAAAGCAAGTAGTCGATGCTCTCTATCAGAAATATGTTGATCATAGTGATGAACTACATGAATCCGTTTCCGCGTATGTTAAAGATAATAAAGAAACAGTAGAAGGATATCTAACCAAAATAATGGATCAACCTATAATTTTCTCAACACAATTACAATCTTTCGTAGAGGAATTAAATGCATTTGTTAAACAATTCAACCATGTTGCAAAACAAAGAAGTGACCAATTAGCAGAAGCAGTTGAACAACAAACCAAAGAAACATTTGCTAACTTGAGTCAAATGATTGCAAATAGTCTTGATGCTCATACTGATAACCATAAAGACTTTCTTGAAAAATTAGCCCCTGATTTGGATAGTGAATTAAAAGAACTTGTTAATCGAGTTACAGATATCCAAGAGTTATTTATGGATAAATATGATACGATTTGGCAAGAAGCTTATGCATCTTGGACAAACGAATCTAAAACGGTGGTAGATGCTATCTCTCAAGAGGTAAACAATCTCTTCTCTGAACAGATTAAGCAGACTCAAGAACTAAGAAGAAGTGTTGAGCAAATCGATAGACAAATTAATTTTCTTTCATCCAAAATTGCTGAATCTTTAAATTCAATTGAAGCTTCTACTGTCTTAAAACTAGGAAAGGCTAGAAAGCAAATTGAGTCCCCACTAGTAGATGCAAGAGACACTGTTAGAAATCTAGCAAATGATCTAAATGAAAGTGGTTTACAATTAATAGATCAACACGTTCTAGCCCTAAACGATGTAAGAGATAATATTCGGTCAAAAATGGATCATTTCCAATTAACAGGAGAAACAACTATACGGACAAAGAAGAATCAGCTTACTAGTGAAACTATAGAAAAAATTGATTTACTTCCTAGTGACCTACTAGACTTGCTTCAAAATGGAACTGAAAAATACGCGGAATCTTCATACAAATCTTGTGCCGATGTTACTGAGCAATTAAAGCAAACAACAACTGATGAGATAATTAAATCAAGGGAAGAAGCCGTGACTGAAATCCGCAAGTTTAGTCTTGAATGTAATCAAGTTATACAAAAATTACAGTCTGATACACTTCAGGAAATAACTAAATCCAGACAAGATGCAGAGAAAATGGCTGTTGGCCTGAAAGAAAAGATAAGTGCATCCGTTGAACAATTTCAGGAAACAGAAAATACTAAACAAACTGAGTTAGCTGCAAATCTAACCGACAAGAAACAACACCTTAAGGATAACAAAGAAGAGCAAAAAGAACAGATTATTCGACAAGTGACTGAAGGTGAAGAAATACAGATTAACACACTGATCTCTCAAGTTGCTTCTGTTGTAAAAGATATTGATGATATCCTTATCTCTCAACTCGATTCTGTCATAGCAAGAACTATGACCTTCTACCAAGTTATTAATACAAGAGAGGATGAACTTAGACAAATAGATAGATCTGCTTCTTCTTACTCCTTTGAGGGACAACACAATACCTCTATAATTGTGGGTGAAGAAGCTATAAAGGCGAGTATCACTGATATTGCAATGCGTTCCAAGTATGAACTTTTACTTGTTACACCAGATGTTGATGAGGAGCTACTGAAAGAAATGATGCAATACACAAAAGCTCAAAGAATTAACCTAGTATCATATTTTGATAAGAATAGACATCAAAACTTACTTCGACCTTTAGCTGAAAGATTCCCTGGATTAAAACTTAAACATTATGACAAAAAGGATGTTTATTGTGCAATCCTTGACGGAAACAATGAAGCTGTATTTGCATTCCTAACAGCTGATGAAGTGCCTATAGCAATTCGCACTACAAATGATTTGCTTTTACAACTTTTCAAATCTGCTATAAATCGTGATGTTCTGTTCCACAGTAGTGATGTGGAACTTTAATCTTCTTTTTTTAAGAATAAAAAGATTGTAGATAATCAATCTACATAAAATTTACAGGAACGCATATCAAGAAGATGTGGTATTTTTTGTATTAACCCTGCTCGAACTAGAAGTTTCAAACCGTGTCGAACAGTTCGTGGAGCTAAATTGCACATATCAACAATTTCTCTGCTGGTTATCGGTCCACTTCCGGTAACAATTTTAAAGATCGTAATCGCACTAGGCGGTAAGCCAATTATAAGTTTTTGATTAATTTTTATGTTTTCAAGTGCTATAGCCACAATCATCATTTCCTTTGATAATTATTTAAAACTCGAAAGATTCTCCTTTTAAACTTATTTGAAATTGATATTGGAAAAATGAGACGAATCCTTACATTATTCGCCTTATTTAGAGTCTCTAAAGATTTTACGGAAAAATTACAAAAAAAATCTTTTCCAAATACATCTGTTTATTTTCTTGCACTATCTCTCCTAAACATGATAGAAACCTCCCTATGGGACACAATTTTTTTTGAGATTTTTTTTTGTTTTCTCAATAATCGTAAACATGCGTACAATTAAAAAATGCAATTTTATTATTTCAAGTATTATCTCCTCGTTAAATCTAGCTTGTTATGCCTTAAAACCAAGAATAATCCTTTATATAAAAAATGACTAACTCCCTACTAGTTTGCAATATTTTATATAAGACCTCGTTTATTTTTTTGCTCAATATGAATAAAAATTAGAAAAATACGTATTATCAAAGGCAATATCTAAACACATCTGTTTTACTTTTTATTCTAAAACTAAAGTTCCATCTTTGCAAGATATCTTTGATATGATTTTATAAGATATTTCTTCTCTAATGGTTGTGTAATATTATCCCATGGAAACATAGTATTAATGTCATAACTTTTACTTGCTTCATTATCTAAATTACTCCCACTATTTTTGAGTACTCGCTTCCAATTGCCAATTTTATTTCCCATTAAAGAAACTTGATTTATAATTGGAAAGTAGCTGTGATCACTTAAAGATAGTATCCGCTGTATGACCGCCCATTCAGGAGCATAGAAAGATGCTTCAATATTTTTGAGTTGATACAAATTCGATTTATACCATTTCTGCTGATTTTTGGAATCCCTAATTCCAAGCATGGGAACAAATTGAAAAGGTGTATTCGCTTTTGTTATGAATTGATTCATTGATATCGAGATACGACCCGTTGGAAAATATTTTTCTCGGATCTTTTTAACAAATTCATAAGATTTGTGTTTTACATCTTCTTTTTCTGAAGGAAACCCATACATCATGTATAACTTGAGTCGCCTGAACCCAACATCCCAAGCAAGTTTTAATGCAGAATAAATGGTTTTATCAGACATTCGTTTGTTTATAGCGAATCGTTGATTTTCATCCCCAGTTTCTGGAGCAAGAGACAATGTCCTTTGTTTACCTTTTCGCATATTCAAGAGTAGATCCTCTGTGAGATAATCTGCTCGAATTGAGGCACATGAGACCTCATATCCCTTGGAAACAATGAATTCTATAAGTTTATCAAGAATGCCAGATTGAGCAACAGCGCTACCATACAGGACAACTTTCTCAAAATCGTTTACTTCACTTGCTTGCTCAATAATATCCGTTAATCGTTCAAGACTTCTTTCTTTGCGTGGAAAGCGACAATGTCCAACAAAACAGAAAAGGCATCGCTCAGAACAGCCTCTATCTGTTTCTAGATAATAGGCCTTTCCAAAGATTGGTTCATTTTTTGTACCTTTGACATTATCAGGTATTATTTGTTTTATCGGATAGAAAGAATCAGAAAGATTCTTTGTTCGGATGCTTTGAACCTTTTTTCCAATCCATTCACCAGTTTCATTATAATGATAGTTGAATATCATGCATCCAGGAACATTGGAAAGAGCTTCTATTTTCTCCTTCTTTGTTTCCTTTTCTAGAGCTAATCTTATCTCATTAGCAACAGGTTCTATATCTCCAAGGAAAAAGACATCTGGGGTAAAGAGCACGGGAAATGGATTAGAAGTAGGGGATGGTCCTCCAATCAAAATAAGGGGTGTGTGTTCATCCCGTTTTCTGACATCAGGATTGATTCCACCTCTATGTAATAGTGCTATGGCTTCTAAATAATCGTGTTCAAATTGACATGAAATTGCCAAAATATCAAAATCAGAAAGTTTTTTTTGATTTTCTAAGGAATAAGGGAGAACTTTTGAATCAAGTGGTTTGAAAATTCTTTCACAAGCAAAATTTTCCCAGCTGTTAAAAAGGAAATAAAGTAATTGCATACCCAAGCTGGTCATAGCGACTCGATAGGTATTTGGGTAGATTAAACCTATCGATATTCTATCTGGCGACCACTTCTTCTTAATAGCATTTTGCTCTTTAATTAGCATCGGTTTTTTTCCTTTTTAGAGTATATGATTGAGTTCCAAAATATGTTGATTCCGATGGAACATCTTCATTAACTATTGTTCCTGATCCTATCCAAGAACTGCCTCCAATTTTAATTCCAGGCATAATTAAGGCCCCAATACCTGTTTCAACATTATCTCCAATAAACACTCCTAGTTTTCTTCTCCCACTATCCTCTCTCTTTCCCTTTACATTAACGGGTATTGACTGCTTATCCAAACGCAAATTTGCGGTTTTTGTTCCTGCACCAAAATTACAGTTTTCTCCAATAATAGTATCCCCCACATAAGAAAGATGAGCTACATGAGTATTGTCTCCTATTATTGAATTTTTTATCTCACAAGCGTTACCTGCCTTAGACTTTTTCCCCAAATAGGTATGACCTCTAATATAACAATTTGGTCCTACAACTGCTTCTTCATCAATAAATACCGGTCCTTCAATATAGGTTCCACTTTTTATTATGGCACCCTTTTTGATGACTACCTTTCCTTTAATATGAACTCCATCCTCAATTTTCCCATTTCGCTCATCTACAATTATGTCCAATAAGGCCTTATTCGCTTCAAGGAGTGACCAAGGCCGTCCTATGTCGAACCAGTAATCATTTTCATCAAGTGTTACAAGGTCAACTGGATATTTTTTCTCACTAAGAATTCTGTTTAAGGCATCTGGTAATTCATACTCACCACGTGGAGAAACTTCTCCTTTTTCTTCTATCTTTTCTAGAATTGGAAAAATATCCTTACTTATTGAATACAAACCAATATTTGCATAACCTTCCTTTATTTCTGTTTTTGCAGGTTTTTCTTTTATTTCATGAGGGCTAGAATTATCATCAATTAAAATAACCCCATAATTTTCAGGATCAGATACTAGTTTCCCTCCAACAGAAACGGTGCTGTTTTTTGCAGCTTCAACTGTCTGCTTTATTAAGGAAATTGAGTATACACAATCTCCATTAACACCTATGAAAAATTCCTCTTGAATATGATTCTTAGCTAAAAGAAAAGCATTGCCAGTACCTTTTATTTCTGGCTGATGTACAAAAACAATATTAAAAGAGGGAAACTTATCAAGAATGTGTTCTTTGATTTTTTCTTCTTTATAATTGGTAATAATGACAAAACCTTCAACACCACATTTTGATAAGTTGTTGATTGATCTCTCGAGAATTGTTTTATCAAGAATTTTCAATAAAGGTTTGGGAACATTTTCAGTTAAAGGTCTTAATCTTAATCCCTCACCAGCTGCTAAAAGGATGGCTTTCATATAAGTAACCTCTCAAAAGAGTTTATAGTTCTAATACTTCTCCATTATTTTCAGATGCACTTGTGAATGCTTTTTGCTTTCTCATCCCATCGATGTTTTTTATAAGATCATGTGCTTTTTCGTTATTAAGTAACGATTTGAATGATTCCCACTGTTCTAGCGAGGTGATGAACACTCCCTTTCTCTTTAATGGAGCACCATCTTCATTAACTGGTATCAGCTCTAATCCAAAGTTGAGATCCTCTCCTTTTGTGGGGAGTTTAACAATAGAAACACCAACAACACTTGTTTTCATTTTGTCCCAGTCTTTCATCTTTTTTCCGAATTCTTTTAGTCGTTCAATTAAATCAATAGTCATTTAATCACAATAGGTAAACAAACAATTTAATTTTTAAACCCTACTCTCTTTGAGGATTAATTGATCACCTAATTTTTTTTATCCATCCAATGTGTCATTTCTCCAACTTTCAAGGTTTGTAATGAAACATTTCATCTTCCTTCAAATAGGTTTAAAAATTCCTTTGAATGAAACGTAATTAAGATGAAATTCGCTATTACTAAAGGTAAAATAATTACAGTTAATGAAAATGAAGAAATCATAGAAAATGGAACCATCCTAATTAAAGATGGAAAAATAGAATCAATAACAGATGGAACAGTACCGATTCCAGAGGGATATGAAGTAATAGATGCAGAAGGGAAAGTTGTTCTACCGGGTTTTATTGACACTCATACCCATCAAGGACTCTTTGATGGTTCAGTTGGTTGGGCAGGTTTCGATGGAAATGAGATGACTGATCCAGCAACTGCATATGTCAGAGCATTAGATGCTATAAACCCAGAAGATCCTGGGTTAGTTGAAGCTAGAATAGGTGGTGTTACCACAATTCAAACAGGTCCAGGAAGTGGGAATGTAATTGGAGGTACAGATACTATCATCAAAACTTATTGTAAAAGTAATATTGTCGATGATTTGATTGTAAAAACTCCTTCATCGATGAAAGCTGCTCTAGGTGAAAATCCAAAAAATGTTTATGGTTCAGATAAGAAACTGCCATCAACAAGAATGGGAACAGCAGCTGTTTTTCGCAAAGCATTTGTAGATGCTCAAAATTATGCTAAAAAATGGCAGGAATATGAGAAAAAGAAAGAAAAAACAGAAGAAACTAATGATATAGAAAAAATGCCATCTGAACCAGAACGTGATCTTGGTAAAGAAGCTCTAGTAAAAGTATTAAACAGAGAAATACCATTGAACCTTCATTGTCACCAATTAAATGATATAATAAATGGCATACATCTAGCAGAAGAGTTCAATTTAGATCTCATGCTTGTTCATGCCACTGAAGGTCACAAGGCTGCAGATTATATTGCAAAGAAGGGCATCCCTATTTCCGTTGGTCCTTCATTAGTTGGTTTTGAAAAGGTCGAATTACGTAATATAACATTTGAAACACCAGCTATTCTTTGGAAAGCTGGAGTCCAAATATCAATTCAAAGCGATTCTTTTACTCGACTTAGATACTTCCAAATTTTACCTTGTATGGCTATAAAGGAAGGTCTTCCTGAAAATGAAGCTCTAAAAGCTGTAACAATTAATGCTGCTAAAATGCTCAAGGTTGCAGATAGGATAGGAAGCATTGAACCAGGAAAAGATGCGGACTTAGTTATTTGGACAGAACACCCGTTAAAAAACTTCTATGCGGAAAATCAAATTACATTAATTAATGGAAATATAGTTTATAAAAAGGAAAGTAGCAATTGAAGTTACTTCACCTATTTTATGATGTTTAGAAGTAAGATTTGAGTCTATACTAATGAAGTTTGGATATCTAAATGTACTTAAGCTCACTTCTGAAAGGGGATGTCGTAAAGTAACCCTACAATATTCTTAATCAAAATCGTTGTCTTGATTAAATCTTCTAAGTTACTCGTTTTTCCTCTCTAGTTCTATCTTTTTATTCGTCTACGTTTGACATTTTTGGTCAAAATAATCAGAATAAGTGAGAAAGGAAATAATGCGAAGCTCATGAGAGCGTCATCTGTTGGAACATAGGCAAGAGGGTCAGCGAAAGGATAAGAATCAGAATTTTCAGCACTTCCATCTATTAAATATTCTGTATTTTTCTTGCTATTTGACCAATAGTTCCCCTCATTAGATGTTGAATCATACCATCTATTATTATAACCATCATCATAACCTTGCGAGTTACCAGATTCTGTTCCCTTTTTGTTGTTATCTACAAAATCATTATGATGAATTTTATTCCAAGTAGACAATTCATCCAGTGATACACCATATTCTGCACTTCTTATAATTACATTATAGGAGATTGTGTTAAAATTGGAGTCTTCTAAATACATCCCATAAAAATTGTCAGCACAAGTGTTATTTGAAATGAAAATAGAGTCAACTCCTTCCAAATGAAGACCATAAGAGTTATTCTTACAAGTATTTTTTATGACTTCAATTGGCTGATCAAACATGTGATTTTGGTTGTTAATGTAAATACCATGTCGACCATTATCCTTAATAGTGTTGTTTTGAAAAATGGAAGAACTAGATTTAGTAATTCGCACACCATCCAATATATTTCTGTTACTAGTATTATTGATTATGTATGAAAAGTGGGCATTATCTATTCGAAGTCCCTTGTAATTAGAATAACAATAATTGTCTATTATATAAGATTCATCAATACCACTGAACTCTGCACCAACATCACAATTTACCCAAGTATTATTTTCAATAAATCCACCTGTTGAGTAGAAGTAATTTATCCCTTGAATAGATTCCTTGCAATAATTGCTTATAACTGTGGCATAATCACTACTGTAGAAACTCAGCGCATTACCACTTTTTTCTAACTTATTTTTACTAACATTGACGTAATCTGAAAAAGATATACTGATACCATATAGTGTATTATTATGGCATTCATTATTATTCACAGTTGAGAGACTAGACCAAGAAAAGAGGATCCCACATAAACCATGGGAACAGGTGTTGTTTACAACGGTAATATTGGTGGATATGAAGATACTAATACCTATGTCAGTATTTAGACAAATATTATTTTGAACTGTTAAATTAGCACAATCAAAAATATATGCGCCATACCAATCACTATCGTGAAGATAGTTGTTTTGAATGAAGGAATTTGAGAAAGAAGCATTTTGAATCATGATGCTTAAAGTGTTAGATTTTACATCACAATTTTGAATTATGAAATTTTTTGTTGTGTTGACAATGAGTATCCCAACATCCAGTTCCGTATCAATTAGATACTCCTCAATGACATATGGGTCGCTAGGTGTACCTGTTCCTGAAAAGCATAAGTTAGAAAATCATCATCGGAATCAATTAAAAGCGGGGCTGAAAAAGAAAAATCAGTTGTGAGGTGTGTAATCGTAAATGGATAGAATTCAGATACTGGACTCTCTATTGCAAGATTGTTTGCATTTATGTTTACAGAAAATACTATTGAAAATACAAGAACAAAGGAAGTCAAAGCTTTAAGAGAAGTTCCTCTTAATTTCATATTTTTTACCTCTAATCTAAGGGTTTATTTGAGTTTATATCTTTTGTTAAGTAGTGTTAACTCAACTAAGATCGGTTACACTTTTGGGCAGGATATCTTTGGGAGATTGGTTCATAAATCTTTCACCTGGAGTTTGGAGGTTGATTCCTTGATGAGGGCGGAAGAAGTTGTAATAGTCCTTATAGCGCCGGAGGT
>DAOVER010000037.1 GCA_030668875.1 Candidatus Heimdallarchaeota archaeon | reverse complement strand
GCAGATCATTTAACGAATGGTTAATAGAAGAAGATGGAACAGATAAAATTCAAGTGTTTAGATTCGTGGAATTTGACATCTTAGATGAAGATGATAATATACGAATTCCAATGAAGTAATTTTTTCTTGATAAGCAAGTTTTATCAACATCATTTTTTATTGTTCTTAAAATTGAGAATTGTGATATTGTGAAAGAAGATTTCTATTACCAACAAGCAAGATCCCAAGGATATAGGTCGAGAGCTTCTTTTAAATTATTACAAATTAACAATAAGTTCAAAGTTTTTCGTAAGGGTCAAACAATAATAGATTTAGGTGCATCACCTGGTGGGTGGTCGCAGGTTGCCTCTCATCTTGTTGGTGGAAATGGTAAAGTGATTGCTATTGACAAGTCTTATATTTCACCATTCAAAGAAAAACAAGTTGAAATTTTGAATAAGGATATTCTAAATCGGAATCTTCCCACCATCATCTTGGAAACTTATGGAAAGACTGATGGGTTGATATCAGATTGTTCACCGAACATATCAGGTGATTTTAGCAGAGATCATTCTATTCAGATATCATTAGCGAGAAGAGCATTAACATTAACTCAATCTCTACTCAAAGTCAATGGTTTTTTCATTTGTAAACTGTTTCAAGGAACTGAATTACCAGAGTTCATGAAGGAAATGAAAGAGCATTTCAAGACAACAAAGTTGTATAAACCAGCAGCATCTAGAAAGAAAAGTGCAGAAATTTATGCAGTAGGATTAAAATATAATGCTAGCAAAGATTCCTCAACAGAAACTGAGAAATAGGAGTAGTCAAGGTGGAAATCTCTGAAGATAAGTGGGAAGAAGTAACAGAGGGTAGTACTACTTTTTCAATATACAAAGATGCAGATATAATCTATGATGCTTCAGTTTTCTATAATCCCAAAATGGCCATCAATAGAGATCTCACCATACTAGCTATATCTTCAATCATCAAAAAAGAAATGAAAAAAATTTGCTTTCTAGATCCATTTGCGGGAACAGGTGTTCGTAGCTACCGAATCATAAATGAATTACCTCAAAATTCTGTTGAAAAGGTTATAGTTGGAGATATTAATCCTATAGCAATTAATATCATTACACGGAATTCAAATAACTTGAATTTTGATGAAAAAATGGAAATTAAACACTCGAATGCAATAAACATTATTGATTCTTTGCCAAAAAATAAAGACACGACTCACATTATTGATTTAGATCCTTTTGGGTCACCAATTGAGTATATAGAGGAATCACTACGAGCTTTACGAATAAATGAAGGCTACCTTTTTTCAACGGCAACAGATTTACAGGTACTATGTGGCAAGTTCCCAGATTCATGTTATAGAATCTACAATGCTTTCCCAACTCGACATTTTCTATGTCATGAAGTTGCTTTACGAATTTTAATCTATAATATGATAATTAGTGCTGGGAGATTAGGTTTAGCAGTGGAACCAATTCTTTGTTACAATCATGAGCATTTTCTGAGAGTTAAGGTTAAGGTAAAAGACAGTAAGGAAGTAGCTAATCAACAGCACAAAAAGCTGGGTTATGTATACTTCTGTAAGAAGTGTTCCTACATAGCAACAGTAGAATTATCTAAAGAGTTAGAAAGCACTTTATGTTCTAATTGTTCGAAAAAACTAGAAAAAGCAGGACCGTTGTGGCTTGGGAATCTCTATGAGTTAGAGTTTATTGAACAAATGAAAAAGGATATTGAGCAGTTTACATTACAACTTGAGAAGAAGATTGAGAAATTACTAAATTTAATTCTGGATGAAATAAACTCCCCTCCTTTCTTTTACTATATTCCATTTATTCTCCGTTTCTGTAAGAAAGAAGGGGTATCACTAAACCAAATAATAGATTCATTAAGATCGAAAGGGTTTACTGTTTCTAGAACTATATTTGATCCTCAAGGTCTAAAAACAGATGCATCATATGATGAGATTGTAAATGTAATTGAACAATATTAAGGCAAGAAGGTGATTTAGATTTCAAAAGATTCAAAGAGATATATTGTTGGAATAGATGAAGCTGGACGAGGTCCTGTTATTGGTCCACTTGTGATCTGCGCTTATGTTATAGAGCATGAAAAACACCAAGATTTAAAGAAAATGGGAGCTAAGGATTCCAAATTATTATCTAAGAATCAAAGAGAGACTCTCTATCCTCAGTTAAAGAACATTGCTGCAGATATTAAAGTTAAACACCTATCTGCTGCAGAAATTGATGAGTTAAGAAGAAGCATCTCTTTGAATGTAATTGAACAACAAATTATGCTCAAACTTACCAAAGAATTGAAACATGATCTCGAAGGGATTTATATTGATGCAGCAGATGTAAATGAGAAAAGATTCGGTCTTGTTTTTGAAAAAGAGTTTCCTAAAGCAAAAGTTATCTCAAAACATCAGGCAGATAAATATTTTCCAGTAGTCTCAGCCGCTTCTATAATTGCTAAAGTCGAGAGAGATCGTGCAGTTAAATCTTTGAGTTTAGAAGTAGGTGAAGATATAGGTTCAGGATATCCAGCAGATCCAAAAACAAAGAATTTTCTGAAAAAATATTATTCACAGTACAAAAGATTTCCACCATTTGTAAGAGAATCTTGGGACACGGCTAAGAGAATAAGAAAAGGACATTCAGATTCAAAAATAACTGACTACTTTGGCTCAGAGAAAAAATCCTAATCCTCTTCCTATTCTAATTGCACGTTTTTCTCTATGGAAGGACTTAATTTTCTACTCTTAAATATTAAAGGAATGATGAGACCACTAAGCAAACCAATAGCATGAGCAAGTATATTAACATTGATTCCTGCTGAAAATCCTAAGAAGATTGCACCTATTCCAATGTATATCCATAAACTACTTTTTTTCTCTTCTTGATATGCTAGAACCAAATCAGCTCCCAGTAGACCAAATATCCCACCGCTAGCACCAACACTAATTGTAGCCAAACTAAACGCAAATAGACTTAAAATACTCCCAAGCAATCCAGATATAATAAAAATTAAATAATATTGCCATGAGAAGAATTTTTCCTCAGCTCTTAATCCATAAATGAAAAGAAATAAGCTATTGGAGAGGAAATGTATCAGATTTGAATGAACAAAAATAGAGGTAAACAACTGATATACGTGTCCTTCATAAACCCTCAAATTATGCTGTCCAATTGTAGCTAATAAATCTTCAGAGATAGTAATCAAACTAATTAAATCGTAGATTGGATTGAAAATTATCGTTAAAATAGATAATATAATATAAACTATTAAGATTGTGAAGAAAATATTTCTAGTAGGAAGATTTGTTCTCCAGAAAGAAGCAAAAGTAAATTCCCTATCTTCTTCATTCATGTTCTAACTAAATAAGTTCTTAATATAAATTTATTGAAGATAAGAAAAAGTAGGCGATTATTTTTCTCCTCTACAGTATGATATACACAAGATTCTATGCCTTATGTAATTATAGTTTTTCTTGCATTAATGAATCCAACCATTGTGCTGATAGATAATCCTATCATTAAGAAAATCGACCCGAACCCCATAGAAGCCCATGAGTAATGAAAAAAGATCAAACATTACTTTGAAACCTCTTGTAAACTAAACAGACAGAGAAAAAAATCATATTTTTCACTAAAATATCAATTAACAATCTTTTTATTACCAATTTTTTTTCTTTGCTTGAATCAAAATGGAATATAGTGGTATGCCAATTGCAAAAGTAAATGAAGATGGTGATATCACTATTCTCAAACATATCCATTTTAAATGCACAGGATGTGCAGATTGTTGCCGTTTGAATAATATTCCAGTAACTGAGAAAGATGTCCAAAGGTTGTTGGATAATGGAATTGAGGTAGATCAATCTTTAGAATCTTTAAGTCCTGTACTAATCCCTAGTACTAATGTCAAGGGAGGTTTCATCAAGGCATATGTCCTCAGAAAAAAACCCTTTGTAAAAGAATGTGCATTTCTAGATGAAAATCTCTTATGTAAAATCCATTCATTCAAACCTCTAGCATGTCAATTATATCCATTTGCAGTAAGAAAATCAGATGAGGGATTCATTGCAATAATTCACCCAGATACTGTGTGCACGTTTATAGACTTTGATGTAAAGGAAGAAGAGTCGAATACTATAGAAATTGTTCAAAATCTTATCCTTCTGTTATCATTGGAGTGATGATTTTTTATCGGAAAATTCTTCTATTTTTTAAGTGAATTTCAGAATCATATATTGAAGGTAATTTATATTGCAAAATATATCTTTACGATAAGAAAATTTATCATTAATTAATGTGGATGTTGGATAATGAGTTTGTTTAAGACCAATTTTATGAAACTAGTAGAGGCTTATCTACAAGATCAAGGGTTCACAGTTGAACTTTGCAATATCTATACACGAGGTGTTGATTTCTATCAAAGTTACAAAAGAATCATAATCTGTGCCTACAAAGACGATCTCCTATTATGTATCAGGGCACGTAGTGGAGATATTAGTGATCCTTTCAGAGGATCAGACGATCAAATAGAATTGAAGCTTCAAGAACCTGCTCTTAAGCTATTGAGTTGCGTGCTCTCTCTTAACTCTGGAATAGACCCAATTTATTGCGAGAAATTTGAAGGCAAGACCGCTGTACCTATTATCATAGTGGAAAAATCATCTCGGGCTCATCCATTATATTATTTCTTCGATGGTGATGCTAGAGAATCAAAAGAATGGTATAAAAAGAAAAATGTGGTTTACTTACCTTGGGATTGGATTAAAGAATTTTGGAATATGGATTTTAAGGAATCTCTCAAAACTCAAGGATATGAAGTTTCTAAACCCATAGAATATGAAGGTCCTGAGAATATTAAAACAGCTGTTATGAACCTTGAAGAGATTTTTGCATCTAGACGAATTGGTGTTATAAAATCTGTATATCTTTCCAAACCCACTCTTCCTCCATTGGTTTTAACTTTGACAAACAACGATCAAATGATGATTTTTATGGTTGATGAGCCTGACGAAACACTACATCCAAAATTGATGGATTTTGCAGTTTACTATTTTGGAACTAAAACAAAGAAATTTCCATCAACTGCAAATGCAATGTTTTTCAATATTATTACAAAAGAACCAAAAGAGGGTTTTCTTCAACCTTATTTACCTAAGGATAATGAATTTGTAGAGAAAAATTTTGATAATCCTGTAGTGATTAAGACTACAATTAAAGGTTTCAAACAACTTCTTGAGGTAGCTAAACCTGCGGAAATAGCATCTCTTCACCAGTTGAGCACGATTCCGAGTATGGAAATAGCTTCTCTTTTACGGGTATCATCAGGTTATTGGTTCTCGGGTATTTTCGGAGAAGCAAAAAAACGTATGAAGAAATTCTTTTCAACAAAATGTCCATTTTGCTCAAATTCAATAGTTAGCCATCAACTTCCAGATAAAGTTATAGCTAAACTTAACTTGGATTTTGATTTGAATAAAGAAAATCTTTACGTTACCTACTGTGACAACAAAAAACTAGGGTGCGGAATGGGCTTTTTAGTTGTTAAGGATATATATCACGGTGGTGTTCATGGAATCTTTACTGGGGGAGAGCAGCAATATGCTCACGAAGTCGATTACGCAAAAAAGAAAATAGGAGATATAGGTTTAGAAGTTCAATCATTTCAGCATATACCCACTTAAAATCTAAATGGGTGCAAATTTGTATCCATAACGGATTAAACCTTCTGAACCATTTCTCGCTAACACACGGAAAACCATCCTTACGTTCATTCCTTCTTTCGCTTCACTAAGATTGCAATCAACGATTTGTCCTGTGACTTTAATTCCATCAGCCAGTTCTATAATAGCGATTAAATAAGGGGTACAAACCATCATTTCATCTGTAGTTTGAGTAACGGTTGAAAAATATAGTACTTTTCCTGTTGTAGCAAGTTTGTATTTTTTCACATTTTTGCTGCCACACTTTGTACAGTTCTCTGTAAAAGGAAACTGTTTGGTCATACAGTCTGAGCACTCAACTCCCATTGCTAAATATTTACCTCGTTTTTCTCTCCATATTTTTGGTGGTTCCATTATTTTTTCACCTCTTCTTCTCCAAGAATATTTACGTGAGTTAGGGCTCCTGTACCCATTACATTTTGTGCTAATCCGTAGTTAATAGAACTAACTTGACGTTTTCCTGCTTCTCCTTGCATCTGTTTTACTATCTCAATGATTTGAGCAATACCAGTTGCACCGAATGGGTCTCCTCTAGCTTTTAATCCACCACTAGTATTTATGCTCACTTGACTATTTTGCTCCGTTAAGCCTTCTTCAACAGCTTTTCCTCCTTCGCCCTTCTTAAAGAAACCAAGATCTTCAATTGCTAGGATTTCTCCTATTGGGTAAGAGTCATGAACCTCAGCAACATTGATTTTTTCTGGTTTAATGTCTGCCATTTTGTATGCTGTTGCAGCTGCTGTTTTTGAAGCATTTAGTTCAGTTAATGAATTACGATGATGTAGCGCTAAACTATCCGAGGCATAACTAGATCCTAGAATTGGAACCTTACTGTTAATATCTTTATTCTGAAGTATGAACTCTTCTGAAGCTAAAATAACAGAAGCACTTCCATCGCAATGAGTTGCTGGATCAAATTTTCCTATGGGGTCTGCTATTCTTTTTGCATTAAGAAATCTTTCAATTGTAATTTCTTTTCTGAATTGAGCATTCGGATTGTTAACACCATTCTTGTGGTTTTTTGCTGGAACTGCTGCGAGTTGTTCCATAGTTGTTTGAAATTCTCTCATATGAGCTTTAGTTAATATTGCATAGAGACTTGTTAAGGTAGCACCCATCTCAAATTCCCATTTATAATCAATAGTTGAACTTAGGATTCTTTCAACTAATCCTACATTAACAAAATCGCTCAATTTCTCAACACCTACAACTGCCAAGCAGTCATAGACACCACTTAATATTCCAAGATATGCTTGATGAAAAGCAGCTGCACCACTAGCGTTTCCTGCTTCAATTCGAACATGAGGGGTTATTATGTTACTCTCTCTAAGGCAATTAGCTCCAATGGATGGTTGTGAATTTGAGCCAGAAACCAATGATCCAATAAATGTACTCTGTATTGATTCTTTCGTGATTTTGGAATTTTCAATAGCACTTGTTAGTGCTTGAGAAGCAAGTTGACTTGCGCCGTTCTCATAATTTTCTCCAAAACTCGTTATTCCTGTACCAATTATAAACACGTTGTGTTTTACCATTTAATCACCTCAGAATCCCCTTAAATCTTGCATACTTTCCATATTCTATGTACTCACTTTGGTTTAGATAGTACTGTGTATCATATTTGTATGGACGGATATTGTCTATTGCTTCTGTAACTGTAACTGAAAATGAATCGCTTCCTGCTCCACTTCCATAGGATGTCAGAAGTATTCTATCCCCAGGATTGGTGTGGTTAAGGACATTCGCAAATCCTAAGATTGAAGAAGCTGAATAAGCGTTCCCCATATGTTTGCAAATTAGTCCTAATTCAACTTGTTCTTTCGAAAATCCTAACATTCTAGCAACTGCTTGAGGAAATTTAGCATTAGGTTGATGGAAAATAACATGTTGATAATCAGAGGGTTTTGTCCCCAATTCTTCCATTAAACCTTTTGAAGCATCAATCGTGTGTTTGAAATAAGCAGGTTGCCCAGTAAATCTGACTCCATGAGAAGGATACACTGCTCCTTCCCTTCTCCAAAAATCAGGCATGTCGGTAGTAACTGAATGGGTTCCTTCCAACTCTGCTATAATATTCTCAGAACCAATTAGAAAAGCTGCACTTCCTGCTCCAGCTGTATATTCTAATGGATCTCTTGGTCTTCCTTGACTACTATCAGCTCCTATTGCTAATCCTAACGAAATCATTTGTGATTTCACTAATCCAAAACACATCTGCATTCCTGCAGTTCCAGCTTTGCATGCAAATTCTAAATCAGCAGCTGTCAGAGATTTTTCTACATCTAAAGCTGCTGCAACAATAGTAGCTGTTGGTTTGACTGCATAGGGATGAGACTCACTTCCAACATAAATTGCACCTATATCTTTCTCTTTACCTTTCCATCTGCTAATTGCATTTCGAGCAGATTCAACTGCCATTGTAGCTACATCCTCATCTGGTCCTGGAACAGATTTGCTACTAATCTGTAATTGAGCTTTCAATTCAACGGGATCTTCATCCCATACCTTTGCAATCTCTTCTACTTTTATTCTATAATGTGGAATATATGAACCAAATGAAACAATACCAACTTTATTCATGATTATACCTTTGTTTCTTGAGTGATAGATGTAATAGAGATAATATTAGAATGGTTTCTATTATTAGACAAAGTAAATCCTACATCTAATTAAAATTTTGCCAATCAAGATGAATGTTTAGATAGGATATTTCTACTTACTTTCAGAATTTTCACTTGATTTTCTTGTAATTACAACTTTAGCAGGTTTAATGACAACATCCTCTAGAATGAACCCTATTGAAACTATTTCTACTATTGTATTGGGCTCAACTTCTTCATTCTCGACAACGTGAATTGCTTCGTGATATTGTGGGTTGAAAATTTCTTTTTCAGGTTCAATGGTTTTAACATTTAGTGATTCAAACGTTGCTTTCAAATTACTAGATACTAGATTAAGAGCCTCTTTCAGGCTTTCAACATCAGGATTATCATTGAATGCAGTAACAGACCTATCTAAATCATCATAGAATGATAAAAACCTTTCAATTATTTTCATTTTACTTTGAAAACTTGACCATTCTTGATCTTTATGAGCTCTTTTCTTGTAATTCTCAAAATTAGCTTGAACCATCTGTGCAGTGTTTAAGTAATCATTCTTTTCTTCATTTGATTGTTTTAGTTCTTTGAAAAGATTCATGTATTTTTCAACAGCTTTGTCATCCTTGTTCTTAGCAATTAATTTGCGAAATTCCTCTTTCATTTTATTCATTTCTAATTCTTCAGGATCAACCTTTTCAGGTTCTTTATTTTCGACTTCTGGAATATCTTCAAAATCCTCTACATCGACTTCAATTAAATCATCAGTAGACTTATCATTAGTTTTTTCGTTTTCACTCATGAAAGAGCCCTCACCTTAAGATGTCGATTTTTTCAAGAGTTTACTGACATTTAAAATCTTCCATTCGACCACTTTTTATTGAAGGCTTATTTTAACGTAACCAACTATATTTGGCTTGGAAAAAACTAAACATCCATGTATCAAAGATAAATGGGGGCAATTAGTAGGTGTAGACAACTTATATCCTTAATCTTAACCCTAGAAATGCGAATAAATGGTATGAATTTGAATGAGAAAGTAGGAAAATCTACAGAAGAAAATCAAATTCTTAAACTTGAAGGAGAAAAACGTCCCCTCTAATTTTCCATTTAACTAATCTTTTTAAATCATTAAGCAGATATTCTCTTGGCCAGAGCTTATCATAGACCTCTCAGAGCAATGTTATGGCTAGCGGTGAAGAGAGTGTGCTCTCTGGCCAATAATTAAGAGTGATAAAAATGAAGATTATAGTACTATCGGGTCTCCCCTTAAGCGGAAAAACAACATATGCAAAAAAAATAGGACCTAAATACAAAATGCCTTTGTACGAAACAGGAGCAGAAGTATTGGAAGAAGTTACAGGAAGAGGATTAGAATTTTCACCTGAAAATATTAAGAAAGTAACAGATGAATGTAAGAAAGTTTCTGATAGTTACTTTACTGAAAGATTAATTAAGAAAGTTGATACTCTCACTGATGACATACCTGGTGTATTTTTATCTGGGTTAAGAGCAGTTTCTGAAATTGAAGTTCTTAAGAAACATTATGGACACGATAATGTTTTCGTGATAGCTTTTCACACCTCTATGAAAACAAGGTTCAACCGTTTAAATAACGCTGACAGGATTGCAGAAACAACAGGAGCAAAAGCAAAAGAAGATGTTCTTCTGAGAAACTTTGACAATTTCCTTGCAAGAAATAAGAAAGAGTTAGGCTATGGTGTAGGAGATGTAATAGCTTTGGCTGATTATATGATGAGTACCGAAAATGAACTTTGGCCCTATGTTACAATTTCGAAGAATACTGAGGCTTTTGAGATTATTTTGAAAGAAATTCTTGGGTTATAAGATTGATGACTTCTTTTCTCTTCAATAATACATTGTCATTATTTTTTTAGAATAAATACCTTTATTTGTTACTTAATGATTATTTGTATAAGGTGTATAATGATGGTTCATAACCCATTTGATAATGAGAATTCATCTGATGATCCAAGAAAGGCAAAATTACGTGATCAAGCACAAAAGCAATTCATAGCACAATTACAACAACGTATCGCTAATCAAAGTGCAAAAGTAGAAGAAGTCGAAGCTCAAATGCTTGAGGTTAACAAGATTATCGTTCAGAAAGATTCTGAAATCGAAAACTATTCTAAACGTTTGGAAGAGCAACGCTATTACCACGAAGAAGATAAAAAATCTAGAAAGGATCGGGAACATGAACTCACCAAATTGCTTCAACAAAAAGAGCTTGAAATAAAGAAGCTGAAAGAAACTCCTATTCCTCATCAACAGTCATCTTTTCCAGCTCAAGAAGCCTCAACCTCAGTTGTTGGAAACAAAGTGAATGAGTTTGTTGAAAAGATTATGGCATACTATAGAAAACCAACGGATGATGTTTTTATTCATTCGCTTCAAGATTTAGTCAAACATTGTAGTTCTCAAGGAACCATTGAACAACAAATATTAGGTGCGCTCATCAAATCTGAAATGCCTTTAATTGAAGAAAACATAATTCAGCAATTAAATTCAGATATCCCTACAATAAATAGAGCTTTGTTTAGATTAGTTCAACAAGAAAATATAAAGAAAGTTGGCCAAGGGTATGTTATTATCTCCTCTGATTTTGCAGAAATGACAGATGTTACACGAAATTGGGGAAGCCTTGCCCCCGAACAAATCTATGAGAACCTTCTTTCTGTTGTTTATGTTGGGGGAAGCAGGGAAGAATTACTTGATGCATTTGCAAAAGCAAGGGACGCATTAATGGAAATGGGTGCTCTAACAACTCTCGTAACTCATGAAATGAGTCAACAGGTCGATAGAGTAAAGAATTATCCAATAGAAACGCAAGAACTAGTGGAAATTATACAGAAATGGAAATCAGCTATTAAAGAATAATTTTCATTCCAAATGGTCCTCTAAAGATAAATTTCACATCTTTTTCTTCTAACTCTATTAATAAATCAATAGCATAACCATTTATCGTAGATTCTTTTGGGATAGATGATTTTATTTTGCCTTCAAATATCTTTATTTGTCTTCCAGGAGTTATATCGTGTTTCGATAAAGGGTTTTTCAGAAGTATCGCAATTCTGGGTGAAAAATAGGGGTTTTTCAGAAGTAAATAGGTTTGAACTTGACCTTGTTTAACAATTGTCCCACTACTGTAAATGTAGAACCAATCCTGTAAAATGACAAAGAGTTGATCTACGGATACAAACTCTTGAGTTGTTAATCTTCTCAATTCATTCATATTTGCATAGGTAATTACTGGTAAATCATAAACTCCCATTTCCTTCAAATCTTCAATTCCTTGATAAATCTCTTCGGTGCATGTTTCCTTAATAGAATGGTGCAAAATCACAAGTAGTTCTAGAGTGTCCTTCGCTAGTACGGTCTCTTTAAGATTGATAGCAAGATAATGTGATTGCAGAAGAATTAGAAGGGCGTGTTCGAACTCCTCTCTTTGAAGTAATATATAACCTATCTGAATTAGTAAGGAAATTTCGTCCCTTCCATCGATGGATGCTTTCTTATCTATTAATCCACTTTCCATAATAGTTGAAGCTAGAATCACTGCTCTTGTTAGTCCAAATAGGTCTAAGCGATCTTGTTTTTCACATAATAAGAGAAATTTCTCCGAGTAGTAACTTTTCAATCTTTCATGATTGTCAGAAAGTAAGAAGTAAACCATTCGTAGAAAATGCAAATCCATAAAAATGTCAGCAACTAGTGAAGGAAAGATGGTTGAAATCTCTGTGATTGTATTCAAATGACTTTCCAATTTATCAAAATCAAGCAAAGCAAATTCTACAATGCTTAGTAGAAATAATATTCTAGCCTTCAAGCGTATGGCTAGTTCCTCAATGTAACTTTCTTTTTCAACCAGAGCAATTCTTAGTTCAAGTGATAAATCAGATAAAGCAGTGTAAGCTTCTTCCAATTCATAATAAAGTCCTTCTAGACTACCTTTTTCTAATTGTTCTAAGTAATTTGGAAATTCAAATTCAATCTCATTCATGAGATCAATTAGATTATTTTCTTCGTCTAAAAGATGATACTCAGATGAAGGTTTTTCAGATGGAACTCTTTTTGTTTCACTAATATTTTGCAACACATTTATAGCATGCTCTTGTATTTTTTTTATCCTAGTCACTGGGTCGTATGTTTGTCTTTTCTCAACAGAGTGACGAATTTCATCTGAAAGAATAATATCATAAATCTTATCAAGTAGTTTTTCGTTTTCAAGATCTTTACATGTAGTTTTCAGAAGAAAAACAAAAGATGAACTAATAAGAACAGGTATATTTTCAAGTTCGCAGAATTTCACTAGTTTTAAATCACTTGTTACTACTGTTCCATTTACATTTGTTGCTGCAAGAATATTAGATAAATCATTCATCTGAGGTGCTTCTGCTGCATTTTCACCGATGTTTTCCTTATATTCCCGAATATTTTTTATTAATACTTTTTCGATTTGAACCGGAGGTTTTATCCTCCTTCTCAAGTACCACCTAATTTCTTGAAGAATAAAATTAGTCACATAAAGTTCAATTTCCATATCTGTCATTATTCTTAGAAACAGGTTAAAATCAGAGGGGTTTTTCTCAAAACCACTAATGAAGAAGTTTGTATCTAAGATATACTTATTGCCAGAATTTGGTGGGGGATTCACATGAATACACTTTTTTGACGTCTTTTTCTCCAAATAAAATAGACTAAAAGAACATAAAAAACTATCTGCCCAAAATTGGAAAAACTGGTCTTATTCAAATCTGGTAGAAACGAAGGTATTGTTAAATTTAGAATATTGGATTCTATTAGATATTCAAAGAAATAATTAGTTATACGAGTTGTTTCCTCAGGATCATAATAAGAGTGAAAATTCTCTTGAAATGAGTGTGAAAAACCTTTCAGAAGTCCTTCATCAGAATAAGCTAACCACCCAGTTGTATTATAATAAACTTCATTTACAAAAACACGTGGAATAACTGTTTGAGTGTTATTTCCTTGGTATTTGATAGATATATCCCAAATAACATTATGCATATTCTCTAAATACTGATATTCAATATTAAGTTCAACTTTCTCGATTGTGTATAGGGTATCTGTGACCCCTTTCAGCTCAAATTGATATCCATTTAATTTATCTTCTAGCTGATTGAAGACTTCTTGAATCAGAATAATAGTGCCTTCAAATCTTTCCCATAGTGGAAGAAGAATCGGAGGCATAAGAGCTGTCCATGAGTTGTGAATAGGTGTGTGCAAAGAGTATAACTGATTGATTGAATCATAAATGCGCATGCTCCAATCAAAATCTAACCCTGATTCAAATAGGGCATACTGTATCCCGAATGTTTGATTTAGTTGATTGACCCAATTTGCCCAGTCTATTATTAGATCTTCTGTTGAGCTTGAACCCGCATAAAATTCAAAATCAGCTTTGCTGTTATTCATGAAATAATCAATAACTGGAATGTCTATTGGTGATTCAATTTTTTCATAGTCCATTAATGAGAATATTAATGTGGTTGATTCATTCCCAGAAGTAATGTGAGAGGAAAATGATTTTAGTATACCACTTTCTTTATTCCAAGAAGCTTTCATTGAAATTGCTGGTTCGACGTTTGCTTCTAGAGACACTGTAAAGTCATCATAGCCTTGATTAAATACATTAACTGAGAAAGTTTGATCTAAAACTAATGTTGCAAATTCTGCTTCAAACCTTGTATAATCGTAGTCCAAAACAAGCGGTAAGAAATCAAAAACATCTAGATTTTCTAACATACTACCAAAATTAGGTCTAGTTATGTTAGTAAATATTTTTGGAACAACTATGCTTGTTCCTGCTGGAAGTACAACATTGATTATTTCTTCTTCTACTGGTTGGAAGTTAAAATCAATTAAATCTAAGATAACATCACTTGTAGTATCTACTTCTACCTCAATTGACTCTGTAAGGAGGACATAAGTTTCCATTGTAAATAATGTTACATACATCTGCTCAAATTTATCCTTTTCAATGAGATAAATATCTTGAAGTACAGTTTTTCTATCTTTTAATACAACATGCAGTTCAGCATTTGAGAGTGTCCCCTTTAGGTTGAAACCCATATCTGAAAAAACGTTATCTAGATTGTCACCTTGAACAATATCATATCTAAGTAAGTAACCTTTTTCATCAAAACTCATGCTTCGAAAATCCTCTTCTGTTTCAGCTAATGCTGTTGGAATAGTAGGCAATATAATTGCTAAAATGATTAACCAAGTGAGTATCTTATTTTTCATCTGTGCTACTCTCCGTTTTCTTTTTCTTCTTATTGCTAAATATTTTTGTTTTAATTGTAACAACAATTGCAGGAGGTACAATAAATAATCTTGATACAAACACATCTACGAGAATTCCAATACCTAATCCTAATCCTATTTGTTGCATATGAATCGATGATGTAAAAACTAATGTTAAGTAGGTAGCAGCCATGACAACTCCCGCAACAGAGATGTTACTCATTGTTTGATCCACAGCGTCAACTATATTTTTATTCACATTTTTATCTTTCTTATTGAGATCATTGAAAATTCCCAAGAATAATACATCAAAATCCAACCCTAAAGCAATTAGTACCGTGTAAAGAAGTAAAGGAACGATCCAATATATAGTTCCACCCAAGAAGAAATAGCTAACCCCGCCTAGGAAGCCTAGACTGATTCCTAGTGATATTAAGATTGTTACTAACACTCGAAGAGCCATAAAAATGCTTTTCATAAAAATGAAGAGTAGGACAAGAATGGTTATTGACGCTATTACAATAATGAGAAGAAAATCATCAGCTATACCCACTTTGGAATCGTAAAGAATAGGTGCAAAACCAGTTAAGTAGATATCCCAATCTTCGATACCCTTCTCTTGCTTTTGTTCAATTACTATTTCTCTGGTTCTCTCTATTTGTATGTCTAACCTTCTATCTCCTTCTTCGAAATTAGAGCCAAGGATAAGTGTTCCATATGTCACATCAGGAAGTACAAAATTCTTCATTAGAATTTGGATTTCCTCATTTAAGAAATAGGAACTGTTCTCATTACTTGTTGTATATGGTTCCCCAATAGGATGACTTATTCCTATGACTCGGGAAAAATCAATTTCTGCTAATACCGTTTCGACCAATTCACGAACAATATTGATAGAATCATAATTTAAACTCTGATTATCTCGAATGAAACCTTCTCCTTCTGGAGTGTGGAACAATATTACTATTTGACTAGTAAATTCAGGCCCCATATAATAATTCAAAGCATCTAAACCTTGTCTACTCTGATAAGACTGTGGTGCAGTAGAAATTTGAGCATAATCAGTAGGAACTAAAAGAAAAGACCCAGTTCCTATTATTGCTAAAGCAAATGCAACAGCTAATACCTTTCCTGGATTATTAACTGCTTTTTTCACACCATCTATTGCTGAAAACCTTGGTTTCTTTTTTCTCTTTAAAGATAATTTCCATTTAGTTAGATACTTTGGATTTATTAGAAGAAGAATCGCAGGTACAACTGTTAGGGAAACAACCATACTTGTAAAAAAGCCAATAGCTCCTCCAAAACCCATCCCTGTCATAATTGAATACCGGCTTAAGATGAAAGATCCAAAACCTACAGTCAGAGAAATAGCAGAGATGATGATACTTTTAGATGTTCTCTTTAGAGTTTTTCGTAAAGCCTCTCTTCTATTCTTCCCTTGTTTAATGTGAATCAAGTAATCTCCCATGAGGAATACACAATAATCAGTTGTTGCTCCGAGTACACTTACACTTAATAAAATTAAACTTGTACCTGATAAACCTCCCACCATATTGCCTATTAAAATGAATATCAACCTTGAGATACTGAACGCTATTCCCAATACGAACAGTTGGATTACTGGTAAAACAGGTGATCTGTATACCAAGGCTAGAATTACAATAATCGTAACAATTATTATTATATCAGTTTTTTGAAGTTGTTGAATATAATCTAGTGAGAGCTCTACTATGAATAGATTAATTCCGGTTACAAATAGTATTAAATCTTCATAATTCGACTGCAAATCTTCCATAAAGTCAAGAAGTTCAATATAAACTTCTTTTCCTATCTCGTTTCTATGGCTTAACGACATTCTAAATGTAATTAATGTTGTATCAACAAGAGATGTTTCATTTTTATAGTTTGTATATTGTTTCAAGAATGTTTCAACTATTCCTAATGAAATAGGAGGTAGTTCCACCTCTCTTTTGAGAACATCCATTAGATACTTGTTTTTTGCATTTACAAAACCTTCAATATCACCATCAGCATATACTTCCTTAACGAAATCAATGCTAAAACTATCTGTCGAGTTAAACAGAAACTTTGTAATTTGTTGGTAAGTATATCCACTTTCATCCCATCTCGTCTCATTAAAATCTTCAGATATAGAGAGCAATAACTGAAGATATCTTGGATCATCTACATAGGATTCAAAAAGTGAATTATTAGCTACTACTATATCCTTACATAAATCTATTACGTCCTGTGATGTAGTTGGAAGTGTGAGGTTTGCAGATACTTTGAAACTTTCCGCTAGTAAGTCAAAGAAAGCATAAGCATTTAGTAAATATCTAGATTCATTGAACGAATCCATCAATGTATCTAGATAATCTTTTGTTAGGAAAACGGTTGTATCAGTTGCTATGGTGACATCTGTGGAAATGTTGTATCTATCTAACCATATACTGGAAAAATAATCAATACCTCCCCAAATATAATGAACTGAAGAAAACGAAAGTTGTGTTGCAAACCATTGTAGGCTAAAAATTGTCCTTAACACATTATCTGCATCATCAAAAAGAGACGAATATGGTAATTTTGAGGAAAGATAAGGACCAATCTTTGGGTTACTTGTTATATTGTTTATAATGCTCGTAATAGTTGCTCTCATTTCTTCAGTTAGAATTGTACCATTTGGATTGTGAATTATTATCTGGAAACTACTATTATCTTCGCTGAATTGACCTAAGATGTCTGCACCTCGGTCAGCTTCTTGAATATCTCCAGATGATATTAAACTAGAACTTTCGTCAGCAATAAAATCATTCAAATTGAAAATCTTATTCATATTTATTGAAACTATTAGAATCCAAAAAATGAGTATACAGATTGACGACATTCTGTAGTTTTTCTTTAGCTTGTCTAATAGTTTCAAATTACTCCATTCTAATTCTCATATTATTGTTTATAATTTTATTTATGGTCTTTCGCTTCTTACCGAGTGATTTTTAAGTAACTAAAACCTTCAGCACATAGACATCTTAACTTGGGAAATTAGCTTCAATTCATAGCCATTTTTCAAGTACATTAAATCTATCTGTGGGGGTAATAATGAATAATAAAGGAAAGAAAAAGAATTCTGGGGTAAATAAATCTGTTCGTTCTCTAGCTTATGATGAGCGCATTAAGAATTTAGCAAATCAGCAAACTGAACACTCTGCAATTATCTTGGCTATGCAGCTCATGGTTGAAAACCTTCAAACTAACATCGCACATATGATGGAACATTATGAATATGTTCAGCAAGTTAGAGATAGATTATTATCAGATATTCAAAATAAGAAAAGGATCTATATACTTGCAAGTGGTAGAAGTGCGATGGTTGGTCAAATGTTCCAAACAAGGCTTGAGCATTTTGGAGTAGAATGTCGTTTTATAACCAACACTAGGTCTGTACCAAGATTAAAAGAGGAAGATAGTATTATTGTAGTAAGTGGTTCTGGAACTACACCAATTGTTAAAGCAATGTTGGAAACCTATCTGATCTATAATCCATTCGTAATTGTCTTAACTAGTTATCCACAAAGTGTGATTGGAAGATTAGGTGATGTTACAGTGAAATTAAAAGGAAGAACAAAATCTGATTTAAATAGAAGAAGTAAAGGTTTAGACAGTACCTTAGCTCCCGAAGGAACTGCTTTTGAGCAAGCAGCTTTAGCTTTTCTTGATGGCATTGTAGCTGAGCTTGCTGTATCTTTGCATAGAGATGAAAAAAGCTTGTCTGAACAGCATAATCAAGGTGTTTAAGGATATGTTAAGAAAAATCAGCGTTTCCTTATTTTTCTGACAAAATATGGTTGAAACCATAGTAAGATTTAATAGAATTCCAAAACATAAAAGAATTAGACTTCATACTCGAAAAGATTATATAAATTAAAATCTTAATTCGAAAAAACAAACTATTGGTGGCAAGAAAAGCGATGTCAGGAAAATTAACTATCAAAGATATCTTCAAGGTTGATGGTTCTGGAGTTCCTTACCTTAAATTGGTAATTTATGGTCCTTCTTTAGCTGGAAAAACAAGTATGCTTACTGTTTATAATGTACTAAGAAAAGTTGAAGATCCTGAAACTATTTATTCATCTTTAAAGAAAATTGACGACCCCAGCGGGAGAACCATATTTTATGATCAAAGCACTTTTGAGTTACCTAAAGGTCAAGGAGTTAGCGTACCAAAACTTCGGTATCAAGTATGGACTGTTGCTGGACAAAAAAGACATTACATACAGAGAAAAGTAGTTCTTGAAGGAGCAGATGGCTTAATTTTCATGTTTGATCCCAGTAAAAATATGTGGGATGATAATGTCGAAAGCTTAACAGAACTTCTCTCTTTGAAAGGAGATACTTTAGGAAAATCTTTGCCATTCATAGTAGTATTGAACAAAATAGATATGCCAGCAGAAGATAGAACTCCTACAGATAATTTCCTAGATATGTTAGTAGAGAAAAAATTAGCTTCAAATAAAGGTGATGCTTACATGAGAGTAATTGAAACCTCCTGTCTCCAAGCTAGGAACGAGCTTATGACATTGCTCCGTAGTCCAGATATCAAATCCAAACTAGATGATTATGGAAGATTACAGAGAGGTGCAAGACCCTTAAGCGTTCAAAAAGTTGCACAGCCGATAGAACAATTAACAAGGGAAATTATTATACAAAGAGTGAAATCTGCTAAACCAGGATAATTTTTCTTTATTTCTTTGAGGGTCGGACTTGAAGCTTGATACTGTCACTCGAATAATTTTAAATCACATTTTACAAAAAGATGTTCTTAAAACAACCAAATTTTCACGAAATGAGAAATTCAAGTGCCAGATGATTCTTCAATCAATCAACTATTCTCTGGATGAGTTTTTTAATAAGACAGCGTTTAGCGAAAATGAGAAAGGAAAGATAGTTTATGCATTATTAAAACATGGGAGAGATTCGTCACCAATTATGGAAAAACTGGATTGGAAGAGTTTCGAGCATATAATAAGTACAATCTTTGATGAGAACAACTATTCTGTTATGACAAATTTTAGATTCAAAGATGAGTTTACAAAATATGAAATTGATTTATTAGCGTTTAAATTCCCATATTTGTTTGCTATTGATTGTAAACGTCATAGTACAGGATCTTCTAGTTTTCTAAAGAATTCTGCTGAGAAACAGAAAGAAAGGGTGGAAGTCTTATTTGAGCAATTCCCTATAATATCAGAGGATTTAATTTCAAATTTGGCTTTACCAATAAAAAGAAAAATAATCTTCTTACCGCTAATTGTTTCTTGGAGGGCATATAACCTTCAATTCTACTCTGAAATCCCAATTGTCTCTTATAGTCATTTGTCAGGCTTTTTACAAGAAATTGATGAATATAGAGATGTAATGTTCAACCTTTCCTTAACTGTTAATTGAAGAAATTCTCAAAAAACACAGTTGATTTGTTAGTCGAACTGACGAAATTCATTTATATTCAAATATCTTAATATCTTATATAACATAAAGGATTAGAGCTGGAATAAATGGCAGTAGAATCTGATAGTCCATTCAGTATAGTGCGCTCACTAATTAAAAAATTCCTAGGAGATATGAGGATAGTTCGAAATTCCTCAGAAGAGCAAACAAAGGCAAGAGCGGAGGAAATAAAGAGTAATTCTCTTGCTCCTGGTAAAGCACAATACTCTGTTTCTGAAGTGGACAATATAATACGTAATTTCAAGAATAGTTATGTAAACCTCTTTCGAGATATTCATCTTACAGTTGTAACTGAAAGTACATCAAAGATCAGACTAGGTATTGAGCAAGGCTTTGTAGATGCAGGTATGATAACCAAGGAAATGTTAGATGAGCTAGATAAATTCAAAAAAGAAGCAGGTAAAATACCTGGACTAAAAACAAAAATTCAAGAAGATTCTGTAAGAATAGATGAAATGAGTGATGCCTTGGGGAATTACAAAGCTGAAACCATTATTTTACAGAATGAAATAACTGATCTTCAAACTGTTTTAGTTAGCAAAGACCAGCAGATAGATGAGTTATCTAAACGTGCCACCACTGTTGGTGTGGACCATACCATCATTGAAAATAGAGACCAAGTGATTATGGAAAAAGATAGATTGGTTCATCAATTAAGTTTAGAGAAAAACAATCTCCAATCAGAGTTTAACAGGCTTAAAATAGAACGTGATGCAATGGCTAAACATGTTGAAGAAATGGAAACTAAATTACGCGCCATGTCTTCAGAATCAGCATCAAAGGAAGATAAATTGTTCGATGATCTGCAGAAACAATTGGATAAATCACGTCAGACTAACTTTAACCTTAGAAATCAAATAGCAGAACATGAGGATACCGTTAGAAATCAGAAAATTGATATTCAACAAAAAGCTACACAGGTTGAATCTTTAAAACAACAGATAACCTCAATTCAAGAACAAGCTGATGGAAAGCAAGAGGAAAGCGCTCAAATTGATGCATTAAGGAAACAGCTCCAAGAAAGAGATTCAGATATGGAAAGACTTGCTGAAACTATGGTTGAGCTACAACAAGATATTAGTTCAAAAGAACAGGAAGCACACACTCTTAAAACTCAATCAGATGAACTCATGATGCAATTTGCAGAGAAAGAATCAGAAATGAATGACATTCGTGATATGGCTGAAAAGGCAACTATTGAAAAGGAGAGTTTAGAACAGACATTGCTTGATCATGATGAAACAATTCAAGATTTACGAGCAAAGTTTGATGAAGCAAACAAAGAGCTAAGTGCTACCAAGAACACTCTAGAAATTATGGAAAAACAAGGGACAATGTCCTCTGAAGAAAAGTATCAATATGAGCTTAATGTTCAAAAACTACAGAAGAAAATAGATCAAACTAAAAACACACTAAAATCTGTTGAAGCATTTTTGAATACTGATCCGAAATATCGTGTCCTTTATATCTTAAATGACTTTCAAAGACCTTTAGTTCAAGAAGAACTATCAAAAATCTTGAACATAAGTCCTGAAGTTGCTTCAAAATATATTTATGAACTTGATTATTTTGGATATATCAAGCAAAATATTGTTGATGGTAAGAGCTTGATCGAATCCACCGCATTATTAACTCCCCCATTAACTCTTGAGGAACCTGCAGAAAAAGAAGAAGCTACAAAAGAATAAAATTATATACTTTCTTTTTTCATTTATTTTGCATGGGATTCTAATGAGTGATTCAGATCATGAAACACAAGAGGAAAGGAAGCTAATAGAAAAAATTATTGATAGGATTCAAAGCAGCCCCCACATTCAAGCATTAAGGGAGAGAATATCTGGAGAAAGAAACACTGCAATTATCGTAGATGGACCGAATTTTCTCAGGAAAATTAAAGATAGACACATTAAACTTGAGGAAATTGATGAGATAACTAAAGGTTTGGGAAAACCTGTTATTAAGAAAGTAATACTCAATGAGTATGCAGGAGAAAAGCTGATTCAAGCAATATCTAATAGCGGATATGAACCTGTCGTATCTCCCCATGATATTTATTTAACAATGTCTATTGAAGTAATGAATATACTAATTGAAAGTCGAAAGATTGATGCCGTAGTAATAGCGTCTAGACATGCAAGAACCGCGCCGATACTGCTGAAAATAAAAGAAAAAGGAAAAGAAACAATAATAGTTGGATTTGAACCAGGGATGAGTACCTGTGTTAAGAAAATTGCAGACCACTCTTTTATGATCAAGTACTAGATTAAATCAACAATATTCTCAAGCATAACATGAGTTTCTTTTTGTTCGAAGCGAGTAATTAGATGAGTATCTGCAGCTGTTTTTAGTTCTTCTCTTAAACGATAATGAGCTTTCCTACTAACCGTTTTTTTAAGCAGATATCGCTTCTCTTGCAACTGTTTAAGATGGTGAGATGCTGATGTTTTTTGTATGCCTAAATTGTTTATAATATCATCATAGGTAATTCCGTGGTCATAAGCAATAGACTTCATAGATGTGAGTGCTAAGATGAATGTTTGAGTATTATCATTTAGAGTAACTAGATTGTAAAAATCTTTATTCAAGTTGATACCTAGAAATGAGATGATGTCATTAACAAGTGATTTTGAAGCAATGTCTAGGCCATTATAATAGCAATCCTCACATACTCTAGAACAGATCTTGATGGCGTTTATCAAACTTCCACTAGATTTGCTGGCTATATAACTAAGAATCTCTGAAGAGAATGGCTGTTGTATCTGCTTGTTCTTTGACAGTTTTAAAACAAGAATTTCCAGAATTTCTTCATCATTCAGTGAATTAATTCTTTCACTAGGAACTATGTGGTTAATTAAATCATAATTAGAATACGCCATACTGTTCTTTAATCGTGTCCACCCTGAATGGGAAAAAATAAAAACAATTGGTGTGTTCTGAAAATCTCTTTCCATTGCATAACGAAAATCTTCGAAAAACTCAACTATGAAATCTGAATGATCAATAATAATAAGTGAGAGAGATCCTCCCCCTGAATCAGATTCAGCAAGAATATTTCTAAAATTTTGAATGGATTTAGCAATGGAATACTGCTGGTCTGTAAATTCAACCAGTTCTTTAGCATCGATAATAACCGTGTTTCGTAGTTTCTTGGATGTTTTAACAATGAACCGATGAGCAAGAGAAATTAAAGTACTGATACCTGAATGACTGGAACCAAATATGACTCCATCCATTATTACTCCATCATTGTTATTAGGCTTTTTTTCTAAACTTTGTGTGAAACTATTGTGGACTTTGTTGATGTATCGTATAACTTGCTTGAAACGTGGTTCTATGAATGTTTCAGATTCCAAATCTGCAAGGGATACATCTAAGAATGGATTAGATTCAAATCCAAAAGAAACAAATGGATCTTGAGGTGTATATGAGACGCTGTCACTTTCATTGATTGCTTCACGTGCTAGTCTCTCAAATTTGTCCATAGTCACCACAACAAATATTATCCAGACAACATCTGAACTATTCGAATATTTGAACTTTTCGTATCATTCGAATTATTCGAATTTTCGACATAAATACTATTTTCCGACAATAACAATCTGTTGTGATATGAACTAGTAAGTTGTGCGTAAGAGATATAAGCGTCTGACTGGACAAAGAAAAAGGCTTATAGATGTCTGTAAGTTCCTTCGGATAATGAAAGATAGTTCACAGAAAAGTGTTCGCTATAATCTATTACTTCAAAATATTTTTATTGTAACACGGACATATTTTAGTTTCATTACTTCTTTTTCAAAAAAGAAAAAAGAAGATCAAGTTAATATTTTCTGGAAAATTCTATATTTTATTATTGCACCAATAGCAATTTTCCTTCTCCCAATTTTTGATATCTTTTTATTGATTTTCCTTCCTGGTTTACATCTATTCAAGCCTTTGTTTAAAGCAGGTTGGAAATATGGATTAATTTCAGCGATTGGAGTCACTTTAGCTGTTGCTGTCATCACACAATATGTGTTTTTTATATACTCTTATCAATTTCAAGCTTTCAACTTATTCCTTGCTGATGAACCAAGGACTTACATACAAGTACAAGTAGAATCAACATTTATACAACAAAGTTTCAATCAATACAATAGTTTTGATAGAATTTCAGCTATAGCTCTAAATCACATAAATATGACAGATCGAGTTCTACAAAGAGATTTATTCTTCAAAAGAGGTATGTTCACGCGAACGTTTGATCCAATTACGAATGAAACGATATTACCAAACATACCTCTTATAGGCACGGAAGGTAAATTGAGAACGTATCTATCGAATAATATTGCTATAGGCAGAGCTCCTGAAAATCCTTATGAAATTTTGGCAGTTGTTTCTCACGATTATTATAATCATTCATCTATTCGTGTTAATAGCTTAACGAACCTATACATCCCAATCTCGCTTACAAAAGATGCCTCTCTATATGTTCCTGATGCTTACACGACAGTAAATGTTTCAGGTATAGTTTTCTTAGATGATCTAGCAGATTATAATGTTCTAGGATCTAATATTGGAATCCCCATGGAATACATTTTAGAACTAGATGAACGGGCAGCAGCAGTAACATGGTGGATACAAGGAGCTGAAATTCTCCAATCAATTGTAATGACTTATGGTTTAGCTACCATTAACGAGGACTTATTTTATGATGTTACAGTAATTGACGCCTTTCATTTGGAGGATGAAATTAACACGATAAAATTAGTTGGTGTGGAATTAAAAGAATGGTATTTGATACTTGAATCCTACACACAAGTTAGAATTAATTCATATTTAGTTGATTTATTAGAAAAATTCCAAGGTGAGTATAATCTGTATCAAACATTTATGTATGCCTTCTTATCTCCAATTATTGCGTTAACCATCATTCTTACGGTCTATGCAGCTAATTTAGTTAGGAAGAAGCGTGATCAGCAACTTACAATTCTTACAGAGAGGGGAGCGAAACGGAGTGAAATAGGTTCATATTTAGCTTTGGAATCATTGATAATTGGAGGAGTATCCTTGTTATTTGGTGTTCTAGTAGGAGTACCCATTTCTGCTCTTCTTACAAAAAGTTCAGGATTTTTGTCATTTTCGAATACAACTATTCCGCTTCAAATTGATTTGGCTTCTATATATGTAGCTTTGATGGGTAGTGCGGGAGCGATTCTATTAATTCAAATTGTGAACACGATTACACTTCTAAAAAAGAGAAGTATAGAAGATTATGGGAAAGTTGAGAAATCTCTTCCGAAGTATTACAAATATTTTGTTGATGTAATATTAATTGTATTTGGTGTTATAATATGGGTTATTTACAAAATGCCAGGTTTGTCAGACTATCAAGATTTTACCGCTAAATATGTCGGCATACCAGCAACAATTCTTGTACTATTTGGTTCAATACTCTTCCTGCAAAGATTACTTCCACTATTCTCTAAGATTATTGTGAAGATAAGCACTCTATTCAAATCTGATATTATTTCTCTAAGTGTAAGAGAAATCTCAAGATACCAGAAAAGTTTTGTTAGATCATCAATTATATTGACTCTATCTTTCTCCTTAGTAGTTAGCTCCATAGTTATCCCTTCAACCTATCAATCCTATAACACAGAAGGTGCATACTATGATTTAGGAGCAGATATAGTTATCCGCGGATTTCCAATTGATAATACATATCTGAAAGCTGAGGTTGATGCTCTCACTGAAGTTGAATCATCAACTATCGTACGATTTGTTAATCTTAGAGATGTTCAAGGAGATCTTTCCATCACATATTCTGTCTTAACGGTAAACATAACGGAATATGAACAAACAGCTTATTTCAGGAAAGATTTTGCTAATAAGCCTTTGGGAGATTTACTTGCTCAATTGGAAAACCCTCTTCAAGTTCTTGTACAAAAAGATGAACTTGGGGTGTTAAATCAAAATATTGGTGATGAAATTGCTATCGCATATAGGGCCTATAATGAGAGCATGCGAGAAATAATTGGTTCTCCCTTTTTCTATGAAAATATGTCTGTTTCAGTTGTTGACAGCTATAATTATTGGCCAGTACTTGTTAATGAATTAAGCTTGGGGAATGTTAGGTCAATTTTCTATCATTTTGTTGCAGATATTGAGTTTATGGATCATATCCAAATAGCTCCATTTGATGTGATTGATTATCTGTTTATTAAAGGCAATTCAAGTTATGCACTTGGTGATGTTACTGCAAAAGTTCTTTCACTTACTGGTGGAACCGTAACTAATGTAGAAGACAAAATATTTGTTAAACCAGACAGTCCTCGTTCATCTATCCTCTTCTCAGCAATAAATTCTACATTAATTATGTCATTTGCGATAAATGCCATCATTCTTGCATTATTTGCATCTATTCAATTAATAGATAAAGCAAGAGAAATAGCAACGATGAAAGCCATTGGTATATCAACGAACCAGTTGCTCAAATATTATATGGCAGTATATATTGCTCTTTTAGTATTTACTACAATTTGCGGATTAGTAGTAGGTTATATAACCTCAACAATGCTCATGGGAGTATTAGCAACTAATCGAACAATTCCTCCATATTCTATGGGATTACCAGTCGTACAGCTCTTAATATCAATAAGTGCTCTACTGATTGCCGCATTCTTAGGTGCTATTATTCCTACATTTAGTTCTTCTAGGGAAGAAATTGGAACGGAGTTGAGGCAATCAGCCTAGGTGATAATATGTCGTTTATAGAAATACGTGATTTAATCAAAATTTACAATCCTAAAGAATCAAATCTGAGAGTTCCAGCTTTAAGAGGAGTCGAGCTCAATATTGAACAGGGTGAATTTATCTCAATAATTGGTCCATCAGGAAGTGGAAAAACAACACTATTGTTGATGCTTGCTGGCATGGCTGAACCTTCTGCTGGATACTTAAGAGTAGGTGATTTTAGATTGGACCAATATACAGAAACAGATAGGAGTAATTACAGACGATTCAGTGTTGGAACTTTGTGGCAAATCCCTAACAGAAATTTAATTTGGGAAATTTCTGCTCTTGAGAACGTTGAGATTCCAATGCGTCTACTAGGACTTCCTAGAGAGCAGAGAATAAAGGAAGCTAAGGAAATGCTTGCTGAGGTGGGTATGGATCATAGAATGAATCATAAACCCAAACAGCTTTCCGGTGGTGAAGTTCAAAGAGTGGGACTTGCATGTGCGTTAGCACACAAACCATTGCTTCTTCTAGCAGATGAGCCAACAGGCGAGTTAGACTCAAAAACCGCAGGAGAATTGCTTCGATACTTTAAACATCTTAATGATACTCGAGGAATCACAGCAATAATGGTTACGCATGATTTTGATGTAGCTAAAGCGACTGATAGATTGATTCAGATAGTCGATGGAAGGATATCCGGATACTCTCCTACTGCAGATCTAAAAACTATTAGCGATATGTATCAAGTATACCTTGATCGATATGGGGGGCTTCAACTTCCAAGACATATAATTGATAAATTAGAAGTCCAACAAAAAATTGCTATCACAGAAGAAAACGGAAAGATAATTCTATCTCAAGATGATGATTTTGTTCTATCAAAAGAAGTGAAGAAAGATTAACCAATACAATTATAGAAATCGAAATATATAACAATATGAGTAAAGATAAAGAGTTTAGATTGAAGTGAAAGGACGAATTATAGACGAAAGACCTCAAAGAATAGAGAAACCTCCTAAAACCAAACAAAAACCCGATAAATTGTTCGACTTAATCATTTTCAAAATGATGGCTGCACTAGCTTTTAGTGTAGCATTACTATTTGGAGGAGGTTCTTTACTTGTCTTCTCATTAAATTCTGATTTTGTTAATTTTACAGGTTTTGAAGGGGAGATAATCTCAGTGTGGACCTTCTTAGGTATTCATATGACGCTCTTAATGTTTTACTACTCCTTTGCACTTTTTAAGTATATTGTCAGTGATTAACGATGAAGTTGCAATTGGAGAAACTTAAACTAAGAAAAAAGAACAAAAAGAAAATAGATTATTTTAGTTTATCAAACAAGGAAAAAATCAAACTTATAGCCATTTTCACTTTGAAATGGGGTCTTATAATTTTGATACCAAGTTTTCTAATATGGATTCTTCTTTATTATCTAACTGATTTCAGCGGATCTTATTTTTTTCTATACATCTCTCCGTATTCACTTATGATTAGAGCTCCTGTTGGTTTTAGTGGATCTATTTTCTTTCAATACTCACTTCAAATTGTTCCTGCTTTACTATTAATTATTGGTGGTTGTTTGGGTGGTTTAAGTAGATATAATGTTCCACCAAAAATGAGAATAGTAGAACCCGATAATCAAGCTGTAACACCTTCAAATTTTCAAATAAGAATTAAATACGATTCTTCAGATATTGATCCCACATCAGTAAGTATAGCAATAAATGAGAAGAGGATTCAAGGAAAAATTGATGAAACTACTAGTCATATCATAGTTCCGAAAATATTCAAATCTCCTCCTAAAAAAACAGTTACAATGCTTATAGAAGCTACTGCGATCAGGAAAAACGGTAAAGAAGTTTCGGATAAAATACGTATAATATGTGATCCAGAATCTGATGAAGAAGATTATATTGAATATTGGGAATTCAAGAGAGAAGATGATACTTATTGGGGTAAAGAAATGAAAGCAGCTGCTGGTCATGCAAGAAGAAACTTCGTTTCTATACAATTAATAACTCTTGCAGTTGTCCTTCTAGCAGTCAATGCTTTAGTTACCCAAATTTTCCTAATGATGACAGGAACTCCTTTCTAACAGTTTCAAAAAATGATAGTTTGTCAACATTTTTATTATCACATGTGTTTAGTACTCTCAGAAGCGAGGTCTAGTTGATGTCAAAAAAACTCAAAGTATCTTTCTACTTACTATGTGTATTGTTATTCATCCCTTTGGTTTCTTCAAATACACTGTCATTTGATCAGGAAACTGATGTGGATATACGTGCTAAAATTATCAAGGATCCAAGAGTACAGTCAATGCTTAAAGAGAATCCAATTAATCCTACGCAAATACTAAAACTGATAGAAAATCTGAAAAATGAGAAGAAACCACCTGCTGATTATGTTGTTAGTTTAGATGAAGAAGATGAGGAGATTGGTAATGTAGAATCCTTCTGGATAGTTACTGATTTCTATGATATTATTTACAGCCAAATAAGCGCTACACTGTTGGCAATAGGTGCTAATTCTTACATCTATATCACTAATAGTATTATCAGTTCAGTGGGAGCCTCTACTGCTCGTACTCGAGCAGAAGCGTGGAGAGATGAGTTTGAAAATAAAATCTACCCCAATAATCTCCTTTATTTTGGTAATCCTGACGGGTACCTAGGTGACATAGACGATGATCCCCACGTTACTGTACTTCTAGCAGATTTGGATGATGCTGCAGGTGTTGCTGGATATTTTGACCCCAGAAATGAAAAATCAGGAA
>DAOVER010000041.1 GCA_030668875.1 Candidatus Heimdallarchaeota archaeon | reverse complement strand
GGGTAATGTTTTCGCCATTCAAAGCCTTTTTAACTACAATTTTTCTAAGTTTTACCAGGTTACGTTGGGGTTTCATGTTTAATCACATACCCTCCGTAACCCATTCTTTTAAACTGTTACCAAGGTGGGTTTAGTTAACACTAAATTTTTCTGTGCGATAATGCTTAAATACTTCCAAATCTGTTTGGAAGCTGTTATGAAAAGGAAAGGCTGTCTCTTAATCATTACAGTTTTCTTAATGATTATGGTAGGTCATTCCTCATCATTTAATATTTATAGAGTATCTTCTGCAGTTCCAATTAAAAATCAACCACACCTTGGTTCTTTGGGTCCTGCTGATTTTTCTTGGAATGCTTTTATTTATGAAAGATACGACTTTACTTCACCAACTTACGATGATTCTATTGAATATTCTGTAGATGAAACAATGATATATCTTCATGAATTGGATACATTCGATTGTGTTTCAACAGTCTACACTATAGTACCAGTTACGAACGACCATCTTGTTATTTCAGGTGAACTTAGAGCTAAGGCAGATTATAGTGATGCCAAAAACGCTGCTGTCGTTGTTTCTGATCCTATTACTTTCACAAGAGAAAATATGAACATTCCCGTTATTCTCTATTTTAAAGATGACTCTCTTGATAGTGGTTTTCAGTACTTTGGAGTAGATTATTATCTCCCAGGATATACTGAAGCCCTTCTTGAATTTCGTTTAGATGATGGGTGGAGTGTAGATTATGATCAAACACTCTGGGTGAAAAATTTTCAGGTTCATACAGATGGTGAGTTACCATTACGGTCTCAAGTCTCTATCATTCCAGATCTTACAATATATGATTGGTCGTTTGGGACCTTTACACGTGATTCTTTCAGCTCTCCAAGTCCCCCCTTAACACCTATTATTGGTGGTGATTTTGAACATTCTGTTAACTCCACTCATGCCTATGTAGGTGAATTGGGCTCTGGTACCAATGAAGCTTTTGTAGGTGCTTACATTACTGTTCCTGTAATTGATGAACAATTAGCTATTTCATTCAATGCTTACGCAACTTGTGATGCAAATTATTTGACTTCAATGCAGATAAGGTTTTTCAACCCTGAAACTAAGGATAGAATTCTACGAACACTTGAAATCATTCATTCTAACAAGATTAACAATACTATCGAAAATCAGTATATAGAGTTCAATGTAACAATTCCAGGTTTGGACGAAGTTATTGTTTTCTTCTTTTATGAAGATGGTAGTCATTGGGGTTCGAGTGGAAATGATAATCACAAATTATGGATTAGTGAACTAAACGTTTTCACCATTGATTACGACTATCCTTCAATTCTATGCGAAAATGAACTATTTTATGAAGAAGGTAGTACAGGCAATTACATCAGTTGGAGACTGATTGATGATAATCCAGATATGTACTATATATATGAAGAAAATATTCTTCAGAGGTACGATAAGTGGACAAATAACGAAACAATTAGCTATAATGTTGATTTTTTGGCTATTGGAACGCACAACTTTACTCTAAAAGCTTACAATCAACTTGGTAATTTTAATCTGCGAACAATATCTGTGATTGTGACGAAATTAACTGAAATAGTTTCCTTCTCTAGAACAGTATTAGTACTTACTACCATATTATCCATCTCAATAATTTACCAACAGAAGAGAAGAAGAAGATAACCCTTCTCCTTTCTCTCTCATCTTTTACAAAACTATAAATAACTGATTTTCCTACTGAATATTTGAATTTACATGCTTTTTCAAAGATATTATTTCTATTGTGTATCAATACCAAGCGATTTTGAAATAATGTTTGAAAATGTTAAAAGAAAATATATACAAAACAGAGAAAAATACGGTGACCTTTTCAAAACAAACAGAACTAATATAGTAGCTGCTGCTTTTATAGGTAGTTTGATCTTTCTTTCTCTATCAGTACTTCTTTTCTTCCCAGCAATATTTCTACCTTCCCATTACTCTTCAACAAAATGGTGCGTCTTTCTTAGTGTTCTCTTTCTACTCATGGGATTAACATTCTTCCTAACAGCCTTAATTAAGGTCCTCTATAGGGGGTATAGTGTTTTCAACCGATCTTTCTTTGTATTCTCATACATATTATGTGAGCTCATTATAATTGAATTAGGATTCATAATCGGATATATTTTCTTTGTCTTTTTCATACCTTTCTATTTTCCACTGTATTTTGGACTTATTTTTATTCCAATTACACAACTAATGTTGATTCTTGTCTTCTTTATCCTCTTTTATCTATTCTCCAATCTCACTTACAAAGCTGTTGTTGTTAAAGATCTTTATGTTGAATATGATAATAGAACATTAAGAGATAGTAGTTTGAAAACATTGTTTAACCAGAATCCATTTCTAATTATTATCATATTACTAACTCCTTATGTAGGGCTGTTAATTCTTGGTTATCGATTATTAAGTCGCTCGAAGGAAGAAGTAACAGTTATAAACAAGGTTACTTGAATTCATTCGAGTGAAATGGTTTATGATATTGTTATTACCAATGGAAAGATAGTTGATGGTACAGGTGATTCTGCCTTTTTATCAGATTTAGCGATTAAAGAAGGAAAAATAACTAAAATTGAAAAAGAAATCTCTGATAATGCAACCTTAGTAATTGACGCAAAAGGATTAGTTATTGCTCCAGGATTTATTGACATCCACAGTCATTCTGACAGCAACATTCCTGTTAGTAACAAACTAGAATCAATGATCACACAAGGTATAACAACAGCTGCTGTGGGACAATGCGGCTCTTCCCTTGCACCTATCAGTGACGAAACTTTTGACCTTTTCAAAAAAGAAGTTGACATGTGGAGTCCTCCAGGTGTTGAAGTGGATTTGTCGTGGAGGAGCTTTGAAGATTATTTGAAAGAACTGGAGAAAGGAAAATGTTCCATGAATATTGTTCCTGTTGTAGGTTTTGGTGCTATTCGTCTTGCTGGTGGATCAGGTTATGAAGACCGACCACCAACCCATAAAGAGTTAGTCAATATGCAATCTTACGTTGAAGAAGCTCTAAAAGCTGGAGCTTTTGGTATGAGTACAGGTTTAATCTATTCCCCTCAAGTTTATGCCAAAACAGCTGAAGTGATTGAACTCGCTAAGATAGTTGCAAAATATGATAGAATATATTTCTCCCATATTCGTGATGAGGGAGCGAAAGTTGTTGAAGCTGTAGAAGAATTTATTCGAATTGTTGAAGAATCAGGTTGTAAAAGTGGACAAATTGCCCATCATAAAGCTTCTGGAACACCCAATTGGGGATTAAGTAAGAAAACATTACAGATCATTCATGAAGCTAATCAAAGAGGATTAGACATAACTTGTGATCAGTATCCATACAATAGAGGAATGACCTCTCTTATCACCATTCTCCCTCCTTGGGTTCACGTGGGAGGGATAGATTCAATACTTGAAAGATTGAGTGATGAGAAGGTTAGAGAAAAAATCAAAAACGAGCTGGAAGAAGGATTAACCGATCACGAGAACTTTGCAAAACATCAAGGGTTTGAAAATATCTTCATCTCCTCAGTAAAAACAGAAAAATGGTTAGATATTGAAGGAAAAAACATTGCTGAAATAACAAAAATCCGTAATCTAAAGGATGATTATGAAACTCTCTTTAGTCTAATTCTTGATGAGAAGGGTGAGGTTTGGATCACCATCGAAAGTATGGGAGAAGAGGACATCAAAAGGATCATGACTAGTGAATACACTATGATCTGTACTGATGGTTCGGGTGTTTCTCCTGAAGGACCGTTAAGTTTTGGTAAACCACATCCTAGGTTTTATGGAACATTTCCAAGAGTGTTAGGGAAATATGTGAGAGATGAAAAATGGTTGACTCTGGAAGAAGCTATTTGGAAGATGACTGGATTCCCAGCGAAGAAACTGGAATTATATGACCGAGGACTAATAAAAGAAAATTACTGGGCAGATATAGTAATATTCAATCCAGAGACAGTTAAGGATGAAGCAACATATGAAGAACCTCATAGATTATCGACTGGAATAGATTATGTAATCGTAAATGGAAGTATTGCTGTGAAGAAAGGAAAACAACAAGAAGTTCTAGAAGGAAAAATTCTTAGAAAATGAATCTAAATCAAAATGTGATTTTCTAATGTATTAATAGCTACTTCTTATTAATTAATGTCATTTTCTTTCTTCATTTTTCCAAATTGAATTTCTATGAAATTTGTTATAAATAATGTTGGAATATAATTAATAAAACTTGATGCGATTGCAAAATCTTTAAGTTTGACATATTTATCTTGGTTGTTAGAGTAGAAAATGAAAGAAAACACTAATGTTTCTAAAAGGGTTCGACAAATACCAAAATCAGCTATTCATGAAATGACTAGATTATCTAAAGAGATTGAAGATGTGGCTTTTTTATCTTGGGCAAAACCAACATCAGACACACCAAATCATATTAAAGAAGGAGCAATTAAAGCAATTGAAGAAGGACTTGTTGGTGGATACTCTACCAGTTCTGGTTTGCCAGAATTGAAGAAAGAAATCGCTAATAAGCTTAAACGCGACAATAATATCCAAGCAAATGCTTCCCAAATCATCGTTACTGTTGGTGCTATTGAGGGATTAGCTAGTTCTGTTTTAGCTTTGATTGATCCCGGTGATGAAGTAATATTACCTACACCAACATATTCCACTCATATTAGACAAGTTATAATTTCTTCTGGAAAACCTGTTCTTGTTCCATTAATTGAAGAAGAAGGATTTGCATTAGATATTGAAGCAATTGAAAAAGCTATAACTCCTCGAACAAAAGCAATAATGTTCTGTTCTCCTAATAATCCAACTGGAACGACATTTACAGAGAAAGAACTCAAACAATTAGCTGATGTAGCTTTAAACAATGATTTAATGGTTATAACTGATGAAGCTTACGAGTATTTTGTTTATGATAATAGTAAGCACTTCAGTATAGCTTCAATACCAGAGATGTCTAAGAATGTTGTTAGTACATATACTTTTACAAAAACCTATGCAATGACTGGTTGGAGAATAGGATATTTACATGCTGATGAAGAGATACTTCCTAGTATCACTAAAGCTCATATTCCCTTATCAATTTGTGCTCCTGTTGTTTCACAATATGCTGCACTAGCTGCTCTAAGGGGCCCTCAAAATTGTGTTACAGAATTTAAAAACCATTATCTTTCAGCAAGAGATCTCCTATGTGAAAGGCTTGATGGATTGGATTCTGTTTTCCAGTATGTGAAACCTAATGGATCTTATCTGATGTTTCCTAGAATCATAATTGAAGAAGGAAGAGATTCAGCATCTTTCTGTAAAAAATTGCTACGACAGGCAAAAGTATCAACAACTCCCGGAATAGCTTTTGGTCCTACAGGTGAAAGTCATCTAAGAGTGTCATTTTGTGTTCCTAAAGAAGAAATCAACAAGGGTTTTGATCGAATGGAAGATTATTTTAGATAAATTCTAAATAAACAGTTCAATAACTTAACTGTGATTTTCCTCAGTTAACGAATAGTAGATGAAAATCTTACCACGTAAAATATTTTTGTGTGGTAAGATAATACAATTATAATCGCGCTGTTGTTTTTTTTCATTTCGGGATGTTTATATTGTTTAATGCTATTTTTAATTTAGTATGCCTAAGAAATCTTCCAAGAAAAATAAGAAGAAAAAGGAAAAAGAATTAGATAAACTTACTGAAAAAATTGACTATTCCTATATCACGGAAGATGAGATCAAGTCTGGCTTCAAGCCTTCCAATGTCATTCAAACTGAAGCTGTTGTTTGCTCTTTCTGTAGTACGACAAATACTAGCAAAGATGAATTCTGTTTTAATTGTCGAAAAAAATTGGTGTAGAACAGAATTGAAGATTGAAGCTGATTTATTTTTCTTACTAGTATTTTTGTTTACGAAATTCTTCAGGACAGATCTAAACTCAATTTTTCCTTCTTTGTTACATACTAGAGTAGACTAGAATTCAATTAGCAAAAATAATATAAAGAAATTCACAAAAGTACATATTACTATGAGATTCGAAATCTATGATAAATCTAGACTTGATGATCAGGTTAAGTTCATCGATGAAGTTACTGACTCATGGAAATGGAAACCTTGGTACCCAAGTAAAGAAGACCTAACAGAAATCTACTCCAGAGAAAACTTTACTGCAGATACTAGACATTATGTTTATGATGGAAATGAACTTGTGGCATTTCTGAGTAGTGCTGTAGAAGGTATTGTCGATGGAGAACAAACTGGATCAATTCATATTCCATTTGTTAAGGAAGGATATAAAGAAGTAGAAGAAGTTTTAATGAAAAAAACAATTGAGACACTTAAAACAAAAGGAGTAAAAACTATCTTTGCTTATATTATGCCTGCTTGGGGAGACGCGGAAGAGATAATAACTAAAAGGGGATTCAGTAAGAAAAAGTTGTTAGCTTATCGAGCTTTAATTCTTGTAAAGGATTTTGCTGATAAAGATATCAATGTATCTGAGAATCTAAAAAATGTTGATATCAAAAGAGACAGAGAACTAGTTATAGAAATGATTCATAAAACAAGAGGTATCCCAAGAAATGAGGTTGAGAAAATTGTTGATGATTTAATAGTTAAAGACCTCGTTGTAGCTGGTTCTTTGATGCAAGATGGTGATGATGTTGCTGGTGGATTATTGTACAAGGCATACCAACCAGAGAAAGGTTTTTTGAGAATCTCTTGTCTTTCTAAAAACAAAAAGAAGAATCTGATTGTTGATAATTTTGAATTTTTAGTTCAGAAAGCTGATGAAGCAGGATTAGAATTACTTTGGCATCAAGTTCCAGATACAAGTTTCATTGACCATTATAAGAAATTTAATCTTAATTTTGAACCATTCAACGAATATGTTCTTTCATAGTGATTCAATAATTTTTTATTAGAATAGTCAAGTAGAAAAACCATCTGAGAATTTAAAATGTGAGAACTTTACATTTATATACTGAGATTTCATCTCGTTTGTTATGTCAAATATTAAAATCTGTGGTTCTACTTGCGGATATATCAACACCTTGATCGGAGGATTTATCCTTGTTATTCAAGGTATATTGACGATGATTGGCCAAGGTGTAAGAGAGTTAAGAGTTGTTGGAAGCGTATCTTTTCTTGCATTTTCAGATATTTTCTGGCTTAATGGATTGATTATGCTAATCCTTGGGGTTTTGGTGCTTTTCTTAGTTTGGGATTGGTTACAAAAACAAGTAAAAACCGGTCCTTGGATTAAGGACATTGTATGGTTAGCTATTGTTCTTATTGTAATAGGTTTCATAACAGGTGGTACCGGAGGCATATTCGTTCTAGTTGGTGGGATCTTATATCTTGTAGGACAGACAAAAACACAAACTGTATGAAAAATGAAGAGCTTATTTCTCTTCAAGTTCTTTTGTATTAACTCCAGCTTGTTTTAAATGGTGTACGTCATGCATCCATAAGACAAAATAATCCATGAAAGACTTTTCATCTTGGAAGTGATTATTAACTATATCTACATAAGTGGCAATTAACTCCAGTCTTGTATCAGTGAAAACCTCAATAGCTTCTGCTAAAGTAAGATCCTCGTTCTCAACAAAGTATCCTTTATTCACTTCATTGATATCTTCTTCTTCTGGAAGAATTTCCTCCCAAACGAAAGTATTCCCTCGTCTTAAATGGTCTGCATATTCAACCATTTCACTATCCCAAGAAAAGAGATGAATTGCGAGTTCTCTCTTTCCCCACCCATTAGGTAGTTTCATGTCATTAGGTAAGTCTAGAAACATTTTAGTTGTTTTCTCTAGATTTTCTATACTACTAAGTATTTTATCCTTATCTTCCATATACAATCATTTGTTCAAACTGCTAAAAATATTTCTGAAAAATCTAAAGTAAAGCTAACCAGTGTTTTCACTTTTAGAAAAAGAAAAAAATGATTCAATCTTGGAGGATCTAATTATTCTCTTTTACTTTTGTTCCCTAATTTCTGAGAGTTAGTAAAAAAATATATTGCAAAAGGTAGAAGAGTGTGATGTAAACCTTTTCCATAAGTGGTAAGGCTATATCTAACTCTTACAGGAGCCGAAGAAGATTCCACTTGTCGGTTAGCTATCTTGTTATCCACAAGTTCTTTCAGCCTCTCTGAAAGTGTCTTTGAAGTTATAGTTTCGAGATGATTCTTTACTTCATTAAAATACAAGTGTTCATGAAAAGCTAAAACATTAACAATTTCAATAACCCATTTCTTTTGAAGAAATTGAAAGATGTTTTTCATTAGCTCACGTTCAATCTTCTCGTGTTCAGGTAAATCGTTGAAAATCGCGCAATGGTTAGCTATTCCTTTTTCTGCTGCAAATTGTATTTTGTTGAGTAGTTCTAGAATATCTTTCCAAATTTCTTGAAAGCGTTCAGGATTAATGAAATCATCTATCATATCATCGTCACATAACCTTGTAGGTTTCAATCTGGAAACTTACTTCATAAGCAGAAACTGCTTGCCTTAACAAAGATGATGTTCCTATTAAATTTGGTGTTAAATTATGATACCTACTGAAGATTGGTGGAATATATTAGTAAGTTATAATGAATCTATTATGCCTTTCCAATTTATTTGGGCGGCAGTTGGAACACTATTGACATTCTGGTTTCTGATTAAGCCAGGCAAAAAAGTGAACATCTTAATGAAATTATACTTTAGTATTAGTTTCGCATTGATAGCTGTATTGTTTTTTATAATAAAAGGTCGAGAGCTACCAGCATACATAGCTCAAGCAATATGCTTTGGAGGTTTAGCAATACTATTTGCTTTAGACATAAAATTCAATAAAATGAAATTTAAGGTTCCTGAGGGGAAGTTCAGATTGATTTTCATGTGTGTATCTTTGCTTCTTGTATTTTTATATCCAGCTTTTGGGCTGATAGCAGGACATGTTTACCCAAGGATGATCCTTTATGGAACATTTCCGTGTCCTACAACAGCTTTAGCACTAGTTTATGCAACAGCTTGCATACCTGAAGTAGATTGGAAAAGCATGATTCTATTGCTTGTTTGGGCAATACCATTTCCTATTGCTATTCAAATACCTGTATTTGGTGTTTATGAAGATAGTATAATGCTCTTTATGGGATTAACTTCCTTAGCTATATGGGTTTGGTACTTGGTTAAAAAGCGAAAAGAAAGCTCTTCGATAGATATTACCTCTTCTCCTTGAAATATCTGGGCGTTTAACATCAATAGTGGGATACTTCATCCCACTAAAGTTTTTAAATTGTATATTCATCGCTTCATTATGAATGCACAAGAAAATAGATTGGTTATCAAGTCAGGTGATATTTTCGATTCTATTTCTGGAACCGTTCATCCTAATACAAGTATTGTCATTAAAGATAGAACGATTCACTGGGTAGGGTCATCTGACGATTATGAGAAGGAGGAAGACGATCAAATTATTGATGCTTCAGGTAAGTTGGTCATGCCTGGAATGGTTGAATGTCACGTGCATATTTACGCAACAGGTAGTCCTCAATATGAAAGAGAGCTTCTGAGAACAAAAACAGACATGTATCACTACCATGCAATAAACAATGTTCAAAAACATCTACAAACTGGTTTTACGTGCGTAAGAGACGCAGGTTGCTATCCAGGAGTAGCTCCAGCTTTGCGCAGGATTCTTAATCAAGGAGTACTAGCAGGTCCCAGATTGGTGACATCTGATAAAGGTATTTGGCAGTGGGGTAGCGGAGAAGCTGTTTCACCAGATCCTATAATTAATTTTGAAAGAGAAAATGAACAAGTTTTAGCTGGAGTCGATGCTGTAAAACATGCTGTAAGGGATTTGAAATATCGTGGAGCTCAATTCGTTAAAACAGCTACAACTGGAGGGGTTTTGCATGGAATTGAATCTAAAGTCAGTTTCACTTTGTGGACAAAAGAAGAATTAGAAGCTATTGTAGAGGAAGCACATAGAAATGATATGCATGTAGCATGTCACGCTCACGGGAACGCAGGAATAATCAAAGCTACCAAAGCTGGCATCGATACTATTGAACACGGTAGTTTCTTGGATGAAGAAGCTGTTAATCTTATGATTAAACATGGAACATATCTTATCCCTACTCAAACAGCTGCTATGAGCTTAGTCAGCCCATCATTGATTAAGATCATGCCACCAGAAGTACAGAAGAAAACTATTGAAGTAGATAAGCAGATGAAAATTAGTCATAAATTAGCTTTTGAGAAAGGTGTAAAAATAGCCATTGGAACTGACGCTGGAACTCCTGGAAATTATCACGGAAATACAGGAAATGAAGTCAAATTGATGGTTGAGGATGTTGGAATGACTCCAACACAAGCGTTACAAGCTGCTACTATAGAAGGAGCTAAAGCTATCTGGATGGACGAGAAGATAGGTTCTATCGAAAAAGGAAAATTTGCTGATTTATTAATCTGCAATCAGAACCCAATTGAAGATATCAATCGAATTACAGACTACAAGAATTTCAGTCATGTTATCAAGGATGGTAAGGTTATGGTTGAAAACGGAAAAATAGTTTACTTCTCCCCCTTGCAAGGATTACCAAAATAATCAGAGAAGAATATTATTCTTCTTTGTTATCTATTTTTTCTTCCTCTTTTTGCTTATCTCCCTTTTTATCTTTAATATCCTGATAGATTTTGATGAAATAACCTGAACTGGATAAAACTAGTCCTCCACTTATCCCTATGTACACTGCTGCGAGGAAGTGTTTTGGAATAGGTGAGTTTCGTAATAAGATCCCTAAAGTTACCATGACGAGAATAATAAGATAAGAAGACCAAGATATGAAACCATAAATGCAAAATTTCTCTGGTTTTGAAGCAATTCTATTGATGTTCTGCTTAACAATTTTAGAAAAGCCAAAGAAATATATAAGAGAAGCAAGAACTAACCCTGAAAAAATCATCAAAATGATTAACTAGAGAGGTTGATCAGTAGCATCATATAGCCATTCAGAAGCGAAAATAACTAACATCGCCCCAACACCTATCCACATCAAACCAGCGATAGAATAATGAAGAAACTTGGGGACAGCAAGTTCATATCTTCTGAAGAAATTTTGCTCTGTCATTACATTAACAATTCAATTCTTTTCTTAAATTATGTTATATAGCAAGGAAACAGCAGTTTGACAAATATTAAATAGCGGAGTTTTCATCGTTGAAAGAATTGATTTAAGGTATGGGATAGTTTGAGCTACAAGAAATGGTTTATGAAGCATCTAATGAAAGAGAAAAAGTTATTCACAATATTAATGACATTTCTCATTATTTTCATAGGAACAGTTTCAATAACACCATTGTTTGTAGGGGATATTTTTGAGGAATTAGTCAAACAAACAGGAGCAGTAAACAGTTTCCTTGTCTCATCAGGATTAACTATCATTCGATTAAACGCTCCTGCTTTTCAAGGCGTAATAGCAACTGGAATTCTAATTGCTATAGCCGGTATCGTGAGAGCTGGAGCAGATTTTACCCAAAGTTATGTTAATGAAGTTTTAGCTCACAAAGTAACAAAAAATGTGACTAAAGACTTTTATGAAAATATGTTAGAGAAGAGCCAAGAATTCCATGACAGAGTAAAGATTGGAGACATCATGTCTCGAGCAACTTACGATTCTCGTCAGATGAATATATTCATCTCACCCGGAATAAAATTCTTGTTTGAAGCTTCTTTTACTCTACTATTCTCTGTTTCATTGATGATTTGGATAAGTCCAAAATTAACCTCGCTTTTGCTTGTTGCTCTTCCCTTTTACATCATTGTTATAAGAGATTATAATAAGAAATTACGACCAATCTCTAGAGCTCAAATGGAACAAAATGGATTGTTGAATTCAAGATTACAAGAGAGTTTAACTGGAATCAGAGTTATAAGAAATTTCGTTAAAGAAGAAGATGAGATAAAGAAATTCGATATTGAGACTGATAAACTGCGAGATATAAACACCCAAAGAGGTATTATTGCTGCAAAATATTATGCTGTAGCAATAACTGTTCTAATTATTGCTCTTAGTTTTCTATGGGGTTCTTATGAGGTTACCGCAGGAAATTTGAGTATAGGTGAACTAGTGACTTATGTTTTCTTAATGATGACTTTGATGATGCCAACCTGGCAATTTGGCTGGACAATAACACAGTTTCAAGTAGGTATGGCAGCTGCAAAGAGAATACACGAAATGATGGAAAGAGAAGAGTATGTTCCGGAACCTTCTTCCCCAGTAGAACTAAAAGATGTTCAAGGAAAAATAAAATTTGACAATATATCCTTTTCATACACTGGAAAAAGTAGTAGGAAGAATTCTTTAGAGAAGATAAAATTTGAGGTTAAGGGAGGTTCAGCTGTAGCGATAATTGGGAATCCTGGCTCTGGTAAGTCAACCCTAATGAAACTATTAATGCGTCTCTATGACCCAACAGAAGGTGCGATATTTATCGATGGAATCAACATCAAAGATATGTGCCTATCTAATCTTCGTGGGCATATCGGTGTAATAGAACAAGAAATATTTCTTTTCAGTAAAACGATAAAAGACAACATCGCTTATGGAAAACCGAATGCTACTCTGGAAGAGATAGAGAAGGTTGCAAAACTAGCTCAAGCTCACGAATTTATTTTAGATTTTGAGAATGGTTATGATACAGTTGTAGGAGAAAGGGGAGTTACTCTTTCAGGGGGACAAAAACAACGCATAGCGATAGCAAGAGCCCTCTTAGTTGACCCCTCAATACTTATTCTTGATGATGCTAGCAGTGCAATTGATGCAGAAACAGAAAGGAAGATACAAACAGCTATTGCTAATGTGCTGAAAAACAGAACTACTTTCATAATTACTCACAGACTGGCGACAATCAAAAATGCAGATGTGATTATAGTTCTAAGAAATGGACATCTAATAGATTATGGCATTCATGATGATTTAATTCTGACTAATGAAGATTATAGAAGATTATTCGAGAGATTTTCTGATTTGCCACCAATGAAAATTGAGGAGGAGAACTAAGATGATGCGAAATATAGGACCCAAAGTTGCTTACGATCGACAATATTCTGACATCGAGTTGATTAAAAGATTTTTGAGATATTTGGGGCCGTTTAAGACTATGTTGATGTTTATCATGATAGGTATTATCACATCAGCTGTTGTAACAATATTCCCGCCTATTATGGTGCAAAATGCTTTCGATTTATTAGAAGCAGAAGCTGAATGGTTGGCTGTTTTACCTTATGCAATTGGGTACGTGTTGCTGTCACTATTCTTGTGGGTGGTTCAAGTTGTAGTGGGGATAATGGTAACAATTGTAACTCAAAAAATAATCAAACAAATACAAATTGAAACATACGTCAGCTTACAAGAACAAGATTTGATGTTCTTTGATAGACAAGCAACAGGGCAAATAATGAGTCGAGTAACAAATGATTCACAAGAATTAACAGATATGCTCAATGTTGTTACACAATTTGTCTCAAACTTGCTAATATTAGTTACAGTTTTGCTATGGATGTTTATAGTGAATTGGAGATTGACTTTGGTTACTCTTCTCATGGCTCCATTTGTATTTCTTGTTGCTCTTACATTTAGAAGAATAACAAGAAGGACGACTGGTGATTGGAGAGCAGCCATTGGTGCTGTAAATGCTTCATTCCAAGAAAGTGTATCAGGAATATCTATAGCTAAAGCATTCGGAAGAGAAGAGAAGTCCAAAGAGGAATTTGAAGTAATCAACAATGATACTTTCAAATACGCAAAGAAAAGAGCATTCGCTGTTATGGGCGTCTGGCCACTAATGGATGGTATTAGCATTCTCGGATACTTCGGAATCACACTCTACGGTAGTTCGTTAATATTCAGTAATTTAGCGACAGCATCGACCATTCTTCTGTTCTTATTATTACTCAATCGTTTCCTATATCCGCTTTTAAGGGTAGCTTCACAATTTTCAATAATACAATCAGGATTTGCAGCAATGGAGAGAATATTCAGTATTGTTGATGCTGAAATAGAAATTACTAATCCATCTAACCCGGTGATTAAGAAATTAGAAGGGTATATTTCCTTCGAGAAAGTTCATCAACAATATGAAGAAAGTGTGCCTGTTTTGAGAGATATCAATCTAGACATTAAAGCAGGAGAATCTATAGCAGTTGTTGGTCACACAGGAGCAGGGAAAACGACTATTGCCTCGTTGTTAATGAGGTTTTATGATATTAACAAAGGTTCTATCAAAATCGATGATGTAGATATCCGTGAATATGATTTGCATAATCTGCGTTCACAAATTGGTTTAGTTAGTCAAGACGTTTTTCTTTTCAGTGGAACCGTTTTAGATAACATTCGATATGGTCACCCTACAGCTAGCAAAGAAGAAGTTGAGAAAGTTATCAACATTGTTGCTGCTCAGGAATTTATTGACGCTTTACCTGATGGTTTAGAAACAGAATTAGGTGAGAGAGGTAAAGGGCTTTCAGCTGGGCAAAGACAGATGATTTCTTTTGCAAGAACTCTTTTAGCTAATCCTAAAATATTGATTTTAGATGAAGCAACAGCAGCTGTTGACGCCTATACTGAGTGGAAGATACAAGAAGCGTTAGATAAACTTCTTGCTGACAGAACATCTATTGTCATTGCTCATAGGCTTACTACTATCAAGAATTCTGATAGAATAATTGTTATGGATCAAGGAAAAATTGTTGAAGAAGGAGATCACGAAGCATTGATAAAGAAGAAAGGATTGTATTATGAGCTCTATGAAACTTACTTCAAACACCAATCAGCTGAATGGATATCAGAAATAAGTGAAGTGTTTACTAATTAAGAATGAGTCTCTCGTTTTGAAAATAGAACAATAATTCACTTCTTGAAAAATTTAATATATTCAATTTAGTTATGTTATTTTGTGACAAAAAGAATAATTATTATCTTCTTTGTATTTATAATGGGTTTTTCAGTGACTCTTGTACCTGTTTATTCTAAAGATTCTACCAATTCTGTGGAATTCAATATCCCAAGCAATGGAATAATAGCTGTTTCTGGTAACATTAAACCGGAAGATTTACATCATGCTCAAGGAAAAATAACACTAAAAGTTAAATTAGTTTACAAACCACATGAGTTATTCACAGTTGCAAGCGTGGTGGTACAGTTGAAAACCCACTTAGAGTTAAAAACTGGACCTTATGAACAGATTGAATATATCCGTTTTGATAATTTGGAAGAAATGGAGACGTATCATGAAGAATCTTCACCACTCTATTATAATGAGAGTAAAGTAGATCAGATTCTTGAAATAAAATTGCTCTGTTTCGTTTATAGTGTTTCTTATGACATCTATGAATCAGAGTGGGTCGTCCTTTTTACACTCAATAGTCCAGAAAGTAATAGATATGGATTTATAATTTTTCTGCCCTCAATTATCTTATTGACAATTATTTGCAGAAGAATAAGAAAAAGAAACCAAAAGATCTGAAAATAGAGATTCAACCAATCCTCTGTAAAACATTGATGAATGTAAGGCACTATTTGGAACTATATGAGATGTATTTTAAGCACCAATCAGCTGTAAGGATATCAGAAATGAGTGAAGTGTTTACTGATTAGAATATTGTTTTTGAAGAAACCTAATACTCACTCTTTTTACAAAAAGGTTTAAGTAATACTGACGAGTATACTTCTCGGTGATACTGTGAGTGCTACCATGTCGTTTAAACTCCCTGAAGAATTGAGAGAGAAAATGAAAAAATACAAAGATCAAGTTGAATGGAGTAAGGAGTTAAGAGAATATATAACAAGAAAGATAAGGGATATAGAAAGCAAAAACAGATTAGAAGAGGTACATCAAATATTAGAAAAAACATCGAGTTTACCTGAAGGAACTGCTATGAAGACAGTGAGGGAAGATCGTGATAGTCATTGATGCATCTACTATCTCTAAATACATTTTGAAGGAGAAAGGGTGGGAACAAATAGAGAAACATCTGTTGTTAGGACATAGCTTGGAATTAATTCAATTAGAAGCAACTAACGCTATTTGGAAAAATCATTATCTGAAAAGAATAACTAAAGGGGATGCGATAAAGAAGTTTAAAGCAATTCAAATGCTTTGTGAAGATGTTCTTATTTTACAAAAATCTTCTGAATATATTGATGAAGCGTTTAAATTCTCAATTCAAGAAGGAGTACCAATTTATGATGTGCTTTACATTTTACTCGCATTAGAGGAAAAAGCAAGTTTATTGACTTCAGATAAGAATCAAGCAAAGTTAGCTAAGAAATTCAAGGTCAAAGTATTAGAAATGTAAGAAATTTTTATAGATTGATTTTTTATTACTCTTCGTCTATTTCTCCTAGAATTATTCTGATCCCTTTAGATTTTCTGTGAGCTTCTACATATTCTAAAATAATGTCTGCAATGCTTTTTGAATAACACCTTTCAATAATTGTTTCTGCTAAGTCGACTGCACAGAGCATGCCTCCAGCTGTTATTATGTTATCAGAAATAACCACGCGTTTGTTTTCAACTTTACAATATTTTTGCAATTTTTGAAAATGCTTATGATGAGTAGTTGCTTTTTTATTTTCTAATAATCCAGCATGGGCAAGAACAATTGAACCTAAACCAATTGTGCAGATTAATTTTTCTTGACCAAAAATTTTTACCTTATCCAAAATTTTTTGATTCTGAATAACAGTATCAATGCCTTTACCTCCTGGAATAACGAGAATGTCATAATCATCAAAATCTAAACCAACTTGATGAGGGGTGATTTGCATATCTTTAGTACCAACAACTAAATGTTTATCGGAGATAAGTTCTACTTCCAAGGGTTGGTCTATAGGGAGAATTCCTTGCTGTTTAAGTATTTTAGTTTTCTTTAAGATGTTATAAACGATATCTAGACCCAACTCTTCTACTTCATTGAAAACATAAATTGCAATCTTTTTCATCTTATCAAGATGAAATGAAGCTGTTCTTATCTATAAAGTTTATTTAAAGGATGTAAAAATATGGAAAAATTAAATTAAAAATGGTGTTCTTGCTTTTTTAGCTTTCTTCTGATTTAACTTTCAAACCTAGAACACCTAAAACTACTCCCAAGATAAGAAACAGTCCTGCAAGCCCCATAACAATATATTGTGCGACAGAAGCATTATTGAATAAAGCGAATGTTACCTGCATCATAAGTTCTGTGGACCAATTTAGGAAAATGAGAATTAAAGATCCAAAAACAATAAAAATCGAACTAAGGACAATAAGAGTTACTTTCTTCCTTTTTACATTTGATGTTGACATAGAAGTTAATTATTTGAATTCCATAAAAATATTTCTCATTATATATGATATGTGGGTTGAAATTATAGAGAATTATCCTATTTTTATAAAGTAAAGAAAAATCAACCTCCAATGGTTGAAAGAACGAATTAAAGAAGTAACCTTATTCAATAAGGTATCAGAAATTTGTTTCTACTGTTACCATCCAAAACCTGAAGCAAATATGAAAGTGACAATAGAAATAATCGAAACTAAAGTCATATAGATCAAAGCTAATATTCTATGGTTTTTATATCTCGACCTCTTCTCTTTCAATGTAACTTCTTCTCTACTTATCTCCCGATCCAAATCAAAATTAAATTTCCTAAAATCTTTAATTGGCATATATATTCCATAAGCAGTTATAGCAAGAATTATTATGAAAAACACCGTGAAAATAAAGAATGGCGGATTAAAGACAAATAAAAAAGCAAAGTATTCTTGATATCTTAAACTTCCAGACAGAAATAAAGGAAATACAAATGGAATGGCTAGAATTACTCCAAGGAATATGAACCCATTTCTAATGTCTTTTTTATAGAGAATACGGACTTTAGTAGTGCTTGTCATATCAAAACCCAAACAAGAATCTATGCAAAGTTACATCAAATCTTATGACCTAAAAAGATTTCTAAGAAAATAATGAGAAACTCCCACAGATTTTGTCCTTGATTTCCTCACAGACTGTTTTCTTCTTTTCCATCTTTAACTTGAATAATTTGCGAGCAATAATACTTTTACCAACTGTGAATAAATAGTTTGTTTTAATTATACTCTCTTTTACAGCTCCTTCATCAACAGATAAACTAATACCTTGCATTTTCAGATTACTTGTAATCCCTGCAACTATGATATTGTCATGCTCTTCAAAAAGAACAGGAGCAGGTCGTTTTCTAACGATACTTTGATCAGTAAAGGTAATCTTTGTTAGAACAACATCCCCAAATTCATACATTGTTCCAAACCTCATCGTCTTCATTGTCCCAAAGTTCTCTCATTTTTTCCCTTTGAACCTTATCTATAGTTTTGAGAAATTCTTCGGCAGATTCGGATTTAAGAGAAATCAAACGAGCTATGACATCAGAATAAGGTTCCCTCGGATGAATTTTAAGGCTCTCTAATAAACCTTTAAGCTCGCTGTCGATTTGGATAGTAGTTTTACTCATAATAAATTATAGAGCATTATAGTATGTTATAGTTTCTACTGGTGATTGATGTTTTGAAGATTTCACAAAGAAAAGGAAAATCAACACCCCTTAGGTTGAAAAAAATGAAAGAACTAATAGAATACCATTTGTTGTCCTTGGGAAAGATCTCTATTTGTTTTTACTTATTTAAAACCGTAATTTTGAATCCAAAATTGTTCAGAGGTTTGAAATCTTTGTCATATGTTAAGATTTCTGCTTCTTCTGAACAAGCAATTATGATATCTATGTCAGGAACAGAAACACCAGAAACAAGCAAATCCGCTTTTAATTCAGCTGCTTTCCAGATCACTTTAATGTCAATTATAGCTTCTGTAAGATTCTGTAGCATTTTTTGAATTTGCTTAAGTTCTTTGATATCATCATGCTTCTTTAAGATGTAGTGAGCTCCAGCAAGTAATTCATAGATAGTCAAAGAACTTACAAGTATATCTTGAGTTTTTGACTTTCTATCTATTAAGATTTTTAGTGCATTTTTATTGCCCTTTTTAAGCTCAATTAAAAAAGATGTGTCTAAGAGTATTTTCATGTTCGCACCTTAAAATTTGTCCTGATTTGTTTAGAAATCTCTTCAAGTTCCTTTTCATAACCAGTTTTACTTGCAGCTTCAATGAGTAAATCTATCCGTTTCTCAACATCCTTAGATAACAAATCATCTAATAATTGGTTAAAACTTCTATTTCCTTTGATCTGAATAAGCTTCTCGTAAATCTCATCCGAAATAGTAATAGTTTTCATGTATACTATAGTATACACGAAAGTAAATAAAACTATCGACAATCTATGAAAGAGAATAAAGTGAAATCAACCTCCCTTAGGTTGAAAAAATGAATAGTTTAGTAGACTCCCATTTGCTGACCCTGTGATAGATCTCTATGAGGATCACAAGCACCTTTAGCACAGTAGAGTATACTTTTGAAATAGCAACTTCTATTTCAATAATAACTATTTCCCAATATAAAAATTAAGATTATTTTTCAATCCAAGATAATACACTGTTTTTGAACTGTAAGAAATCAGTTTCTAACATCTTTAAAGCAGTAAAAAGCATTCCTTGATCTATAGTTCCATATTGATGGATCAATAAGTTTCTCATTTTGACTATCTTTATGAAGTTTATTGACTCTTCTTCATTAATAACCCCAACATCTACTAGTTTCCTCATGCAATCGGAATATGTTGAAGGAGGAGTTTCGCTTGAATGAGCAATAATATGCGTGCAGATATCAAGCATTAATTGGGAAAGAACTTCAAAAATTCTTTCAGACTCTAGTTGAAGAGAAAAATCATCTAGAAATATTTTTTCAGAGATTACAATAATACTTCTTAGTCTTTCAATGTATTTTTTGCTATAAGCAAATTTTTCTTTAAGGAAATCCGAATTAATAGCCATATGCATTCACCCTTCTACTGTTTGACTAAGATAGTTTTGAAGCCAAATTTTATGATCATAATAGTATTTTAAGAGATTTTCTAAGAAGTTTGTTCGAACATCCTTAGTTTTCTCATAAAGCAATATACCATCCTTAATTGCCTGAAATTGTACGTGGAGTGGTACTCTTTCTAGAATTGTGATTTCGAGTTTATCTTGCTTTGTAACCTCACTCGCTTTTCTGGAGAAATCACTCAACAGAATTAGTGTTTCTTTAGGGGATATTGTACTAAGAGAAGGTAAAGAAACAAAAATATCTATGTCGCTTAGAGCACTTTGTTGACCTCTAACCCAGGAACCACTAAAATATGCAAAGGATGCATTATATTCTTTTAATAGTGGAGATAAGTTATTCTTTAAAGATTCAACTAACTTTGAGAGAACCTCCTTTCGGTTAGATATAGTCATGTTTCTCAAGAGAATATATATATAATCATACATAATAGTTTCTATTAGTTTTAAAATCAATAGGACCGAAATAATCAACCTCCCAAGTTGAAAAAAATTAATAGATATTGGAGACTGTTACAATTTTTAATCCTATATTAGGTTAACTTTATTAACTCAGTTATATAAGTATACTTAAGTGAAAAAATATGTCTGTACTCATAAAAGGAGTTGACAAAGAGCTTTATGCAAAATTCAAGTCAAAAGCAGCTCTAAAGGGTTTGCGCATAAATGAAGCTTTTGCTGAAGCAATGATTAAATGGTTAGCTGAAGAGCAAGAGAAAGGTGAGAAGGATTTGATGAGACAACAGAATAATGCAACGTATAGACGAACGCTACCAAATTTAATTAAAGAATATGAAAACAAATGGATAGTTATTTCTGAAGGTTTAATAATTGGAATTTTTGAAAACCGAGACGAAGCGATAAAAGCTGTTAAACTCAACAAGCTTGAAAATAAGTATAATATAGTATCACCAATTCTTAAAGAAGGTCGAAGAACAGAATTTGGTTTCAGGAGGAAAGAATCTTGAAGAATATCTTTGATTACAAACCGTCATCAAGTTCAAGTGAACTAGCTCCATATGTTGATTTATTAATAAGCGATCCTCTTGGTTCAAAGTCAATAGAATGTAGTGCAATGATAGATACTGGATATGATGGGGAAATTGTTGTTCCAGTAAAGCTATATGATGACCTAAATTTATCCGCTTTTGAATATAGTGAAAATCTATTTGCTAAAGCTGAAACAATTACAGGAGAGAAATTTGTTTTAAGAACAGCAAGTGGTTCTGTAACTGTAAAGGGTATAGATGTTTCAATCGTGACAACAATTGATACTCATCGATCTTTAACTGAAACTCTAATTGGAAGGAAGTTTCTGGAATCATTTGATGTGTTACTTAAAGGAAAAGATAAAAAAATAGAATTAACCTTCATTGAATGATTATAAATGATAGACAATCAAGATCATGGTTATTTGTAAGCGTCTTTCCTCCATCCAATGAACTGAATAAGAATCTTACTGTTGTTCCATGAAACGGTATAAACAACTCTGATATTTTCAAAATGAACCCGAAAAGTATTTGTGAAGGATTTAAGTTTAACGATGTCATATTTCTTGCTTGGAACGGCATGTTCCTTGATGACTAGAATAAAATCGTGGATTAATGCTTTCTGAGATTTATCTAAACCTTAAATGAATTTTAAAGCAGACTTTTTTATTGAAATTTCAAAAGTCAACTTGTTAGCTCCTTAAATAAGATTTCCTCGTTAACAGCGTCTTCTTTGTTTCTAATTGCTGATATTTCATCAGAAAAAGCTTCCTCTTCAGAGATAAGCAAATGAAGAATAGTATTTGAGATAGTAAAAAGCTCTTCTAATCTGTCTTTTATTTTTTGAATTTCTTGTTCTAATGAAGATGTCATGACAATCTCACTAATTAAGTGTAGGTCTTAATCATATTAAAGATTATTAATCGATATCAAAGAAGAAATGTAGGAAAAGAAAAATCAACCTCCCATGGTTGAAAAAAATGTATAATTTAGTAGACTCCCATCTGTTGGCCCTGAGAAAGATCTCTGTGAGGATCACGAGCACCATCAGCGTAGTCGAACTTACCTTTAGGTTTGATTAAAGTAGCTAAGTCACCATTTTGAACTAAGGCAGGAATAACAGTTTCAGGGCTGATACGTTGGGAAACAACGGTACCCATCTCACCATAATTGATTCTACTCTTAATGTCACTTTCATCGGAGACTAGAAACATGTTCATTCTAGGATGACTGTAATAATCTATGTGATGACCATCAAAATCAGGACTCTGGAAAGCAGTACCGAACAAGCTTTGTCCGTAGAAACCAATTACTGGTAAGCCCATATCTTCAGTGAGAATCTTAAGCGTCTCATTTGATAAAGGAGTTCCACCATGAACAATTGCTTGAAGATTACCTTTTTCTTTCAAAGCTTGAATCATTGGGAAGGATTTCTCAATCAAGACACCGGTAGTAAAGAGGCCCTGTATGAATGGGAATTCTTGCTTAACAAGTGCTTGAGTCTGGTCTTGCATGTGTTGCAAATACATACCCATAATTTTGGGATCAATCATTGCTGCTTTCTTAACGAAACGAGGATCCATGTCGATCATGAAGATGGATTTTGCTATATCACGTTCGAACGATTTGATAGTCCATTTACCTATGGTATGAGGTCCTGTAGGAACAGTTGCGAGATAGTTAAGATGTAGAGGTATACCAAAATCTTCGAATTGGGTCATAGCGAGCTTAGTAAGAATATTAAAAGTATCCGTTTCTAAGTCAAAATAATCCATAGCGTCAAAATCTATTCTAGTGGTATTAGCCGCCAAAATATTTTTTTTCGGCGCTCCAGTTGTGCCTCCGGTTTCCGCTACTTGCAGTTCTGCACCGGGTGTACGAGCATACCATTGATGAGCCCATTTGGTGGTAGTATAGTTTACCGAGTGTTCTCGGAAAATGTTCGGGTCAGTGGAACCAAAGTGTTCAGCTAAGTCAAACCAATTGTTGACGTCTCCTTTCTTTATTCCCCTTTCCTTTGCTAACTTAATCATGTAGGGAGAACCTGTTTCTTCCCCTATTGCAATATCGACACATTCCATCAAGAAATCTGTCTGATCAGTTTTGTTTATTATTGAATTTTTTGTGGATGTAGACGAAGCCACGTCTTATCAACTCCAACCTATATCTCAGTAAATTAGTATATATATGTGGTAAAAAAGTGCGACAAAAATCAGAATTGCATTACAGGTTCTAGACTCCTCTGCCAAACTTCTTTTGGTAAAACTTAAATATTTTTACTTATTCAGCTAGTTATTGTGAAGAGTAAAGGTCCAATTATTGCACTTCTAATTTTACTTCTTTCTTTCAACGTTCTCAGTGTCAATTCTATTGTCTCTGCAGAGGGTTCACCAAACAAAACCTTGACATCTTCTTATGACTCAGTTAGTGATCATAATTGGACGGAAGCAGCTTTTATTCCTCACTATTCAACAGGTTACGCAGAATCAACAACTGAAGATTTTTCCAGTTCCGTTACTACCTCAGAAATTAATGTTTATGAAACTTCTTCTTCCTATTATCACTTGTATGCAGGAGTCTATACATTAGTTCCCACATTTGAAAATTCCTTGAATATATCCTTTGAAGGAAGAGCTTCTTCAGACAGATATGATCAGGTGATTATGGGCGTAGCTATTATAGATCCTCTTACCATGGAATACCTTGACGTGAAAAGACCTTATGACTATCAAGATACAGGGATTTCATATTCACATGATACTGGTTATCAAATATTTAATTACACTTTTAGCACATCTGGTTACGTTGAGGTCCTACTTTTCTTCTTCTATGTCGATGCTACTGTTGCTTTCTGGGATCAAAACATCTGGGTTGACGATTTGGTGATTTATACAGATAATGCTGCGGAAATCGAAAACCCTAATGTTACCATAGTTTCATCCACAGTTCCAATAATATGTCTCCTTTCGATTATTTTCATAGTGTTCAGAAGAAGAAAATAAATAACTGAAGCCAATATCACTAATGAAAAATTTTGTTTACTGTTTGTACTTTCGTATTAAATTACATAATTATTTATCTCTTTAAATATTAAGAGAAAGATATATGTACTGCTTGTCATACTGTATATACAATGACCTCAATTAGTGTTCGTGTACCTGATGATCTAAAGAAGAAAATGAAGAAGCTAAACCACATAAACTGGAGTGACGAGCTAAGAGCAGTAATTTTAAGGATTATTGATCGAGAAGAAAATATAAACATTGCAAAAGCTTTACTCTCAAATGAAGAATTAAGAAAAGAAGCTCCTTCAAAATGGGATTCTACGGATTTAATAAGATATTGGAGAGATAATCGCTATGGAAATAGTGGTAATTGATACAAGTGTATTGATCAAATGGTTCGTAGATGAAATAAAATCAGATTCTGCGATAGCAATAAGAGACAGATATATCAAAGGGGAACTGAGTTTACTTGCACCTAATCTGATTTTGTATGAGTTATTGAACGCTTTGAAATATATTAATCTTCACAATCAAAATGAAGTTGAAAGAATATTTGAAACAATAACAAACTATGGAATAGAGTTTTGTTTTTTAGATGCAGAATTAGCTAACAAAACAATAGAAATCGCAATGACTAATAAGCTGACGATATATGATTCTACCTATGTGGCACTTGCGAATTTAAAAAAAGGGAAAATAATTACAGCAGATGAGAAAATGCTGAAAAACGCTCCAAAAGAATACAAAAAATATGTCAAACTTCTATGATTTGATTAACTAAACACTTTTTTATCGCTTAATATTTTTTACATAATCACATAATTGTTCTAGATATTTCATTCTCTCTTCAGGTTTAATATCTCCTCTAGATAGATCTAAAATTATTCTATTTATCCCATTTTCTTCATACTCATTTAGCACTGATTCTACATCTGTATCTTTGTAGATATCAACATGAACAGACAAAAAGAACTCTCTATTTTCTAATTTATCTTTGTAAGGCGCAATTATCTCTTGAATCTCTTTTCCTGTTACACCTGCTGGATGTAACCCATCTCCATATTGTATTGCAGTTTCTAGCATATAGTCTGAGCTGCCAGCAACAATCAGAGGTAATTTGGAAAGTTCTGGTCGTAGCGGTGTGAAACAGACATCATGGAATTGATAGTATTTCCCTTCAAAAGATGTCTCACCATTCCACAAAGATCTAATGATTTGTAAACCTTCACGAAGTTTACTACCACGTTTCTTGAAATTTTCACCAAGAAAATCAAACTCCTTTTCATTCCATCCTGCACCAAAAGTCATCACTATTCTTCCATTAGTTAAATAATCAAGAGTTGCTAATTGTTTAGCGACTATGATTGGATTTCTGATCGGTAGAACGAGAGTAGAAACACCAAATTTTATCTTAGTTGTATGTCCAGCTAGAAAAGTTATAGTTGTTAAGGGCTCAGTAATAGTATTATAGAGTGCTGTAGTTGTATCACCAAAAATTGTTAAGCCTTCCTCATTAGCTTGCATGAGATGATCAACTGTCCAAAGAGATTCAAAACCCGCTTCCTCAGCTATTTTAGCTGATTTAATTAAATAATCTCTTTCTAAGTTAGAATCGAAATTCTCTAAAGTATAACCTATTTTCATTATTAATACAGCATTCTTTGTGTACAGACAGTAAAAAATGTTTCTAGAAAATAGCTATCGACCTCTTTAATGTTGAAAAAAGGAAAAAACCAATGTTTCAATAACTTATCTGAAGTAAAATATTCACTCTATTTTGTTTCGGTATCTTGTTCTTTTAAGACCCCTTTTATCCCCATGTAATATGAGAAACTAGCCATAATTAGTAAAACAACAAAACCAACTATCATAGACCAATGAGGAGGCATTAGTATAAATAAAATGATAGATATT
>DAOVER010000091.1 GCA_030668875.1 Candidatus Heimdallarchaeota archaeon | reverse complement strand
ATGGGTAGTGCTTGGCGAAAACTCGCCATATTTATGGTTCGCAAGTGTTTGAACACTTGTCCCTCAGTTAATAAAGCTTGAACCATACAGCACGAAGCGCAATGGCAGGAATGTTGGCGGAGTAAATGCGCACTCCCTTCCTTCCTTCCCCAATCATGAACCTCATGATTCTTCCCCTCAACGCACGTGAGGGGACCCACTTAAACGACGGTTAAACCGCCTCTGGCAAGTTTAACCAAGTTTCATAACGTGCGTTACAGTTAGTAGTAGTTTCATTATAGATAGCACATCTAGAAAACACAAATCTTCTCAAAGATCTTCTGAAGTAATTGAAGCGATTTTCTCATTTAAGTCATATGAGATTAAATTAACAACTGGTGGTAGAATCCATCCAGCTATTGAATTACTGAGCTCGACAGAATATATCAATACACCATTAGGTATAGAGAAGAAAGTGTATCTCGATCTGAAGAATTATACAAACGAACATCTTTCAGGTAAGATTCTCATTCATGTAGATGGTATTAAAGTGAAAGAAGAAGAAATAGATTTCTCTATTGAACCAGGCGAAATAACTGGTATAGAAATTCCTTTAGCAATTCCAAAGGATACAAAGCAATCTATTTTCACTTTACATGCAACACCAATTGTAAAAATAAAAGAAAATGAATTTTCACTGCCTAAATTTAACTTACCTTTGGTTGCAAATATATCTGGTATGGCAGAAGTTATCCAAGGACCAGATGAAGATAAGATTACTTTGATTACAGATTATTGGGCAATAAGAATACAATTAGAGAGAGCAAATATATTCTTTTCAAGAAGGTATGTAGAAGATACTAAAATCAGATCCTCTTTTGAAATTGGTCCTCCATATGGTTTTGATTTGGATAGAACACTGAAATTTGATTACGGAGTTAAGAAAGATGGAAATGAATTGACTCTAATTCTTAAAGGAAATAGCATTCAAGTAAAAGGATTAAGAATTATCAAAAATATACGTGTTGTACCAGGAGTTAAAGAAGTAGAACATTGGATAGAATTGGAAAACATTGAACATCAAGGATCAATTACCACGGGAGGAAGAGTGAATACAACAAGAGGTGGAGGACTCAATGTTAATCCGATTGGGAATTTTGCAAAAGTGTACACCCCTATATTCAACAAATACATTGAATGTGATCCTACATTTCCTGTTATGACTCAAAATCTTGTTTCGGATAAACCAGAAGATTGGAATGAGTCTTGGACTGCTGGAGAACTTATGGGAGAGGTTAATATTTCAGCTCTTATATGGAATCCTGAAAATATTGAGAAGATAAAGATAAATCAAGGATTCCTATCTGATCTAGAAAGTAAACAAACATCATTGAAGCTAGGAGAAAAAGTTTCAGTAGTTCATTTCTGGTATGCTCATTCATACAGTTCTTTGAGAGAGGTGAGAACTAGGTGGAATCAATTAATTGGGCAAAAAGAAATGTCATTTGAAGAATCATTATATGGTGTTCAAACTACTGCTCCAATAACTGCTACTCTAAAAGATAACAACATCCTAACAAAAGGGACAATAACACAAAAAACCATAGAAATGTTATCAGTAACTCCTTATCCGCTTCCAGGTAAATTATCTCTTATCTTGCCTGATAAATGGAATGGCTTTTTTGTTACACCAGAGGGTAAACAACAGCAAATAGAAATGCCTGAGCTTGTACCAAATAGTAAAACTCCAATTGAAATTGAACTCACAATACCTGACGATACTTTAAAATCAAGTGATATAGTTAGATTACATTTTAGCGGGGAATTTGAAATGGATTTTGATATGGCGGTTATGTTGAAGGGAGGTTCAGAAATTAGAATCCAAGAAGAAAAGACAGAGGAACAGGAAGTATTGATGGTTGAAAATGGAAATCTGAGATTTAAGGTTCCAAAAAAAATAGGTGGAGATCTAATTCAACTTGAAGATTCTGAAGGTAATTCTTTCCTTCTAGATAGTTTTCCTAAAGTTGGTCCAAAATTTTTCATGGAAAGCTATTTGGGTGGAATCCAACCGGCAATGTTCCATACTTCAGAGGATAATCCTTTTGCTGAACTAGAGAACACTGAAACAGAAGAAGTATCAGAAGGAGATTGGGTAGGAGTTAAAACTACATGGATCAATGAAAAATCTGAAAGATTGAAAGGGCAAAAATACTCTATTTCATATTTAACTCTCCCAGATTCAAACATAATTCGAATTAAAATTGAAAATGTGAATGAAACACCCAGAAAGGTTAATACGATAGTTGCCATGATTGCTGATATTGCGCTCAAAGGTGAAACAAGTGACAATGTGATTCGAGTACCTGGAGGAATGAAGAATTGGATTAGAAACAGAGTTCAAAAACCATTCATAAATCAAGCAAATATGGAGGAGGTATGGGTAAGGGTCGAAAAAGATGAAGTTTCTCTTTCCTTTATGTCTGCACTAGGATTTTTTGGTTCTAGTACAATATTTGATGGTCAAGTTCTGTTGATAAATATCTTATTGTCAATGATGGAAACTGAACCCTATCAGACATCAAAAAGTGAATTTGTCATTATGATAAACCAACCAGAAGAGGCAATAGAAGAGGTAAGAAAAGGATTAGCCAAAAATCAATGCTGACTGAAGTAATAAATACCAAAGCTTAAAGAATATGTCTGGTACCTAAATACTTGGAAATGAATAGTAGGTGCTTGAACTGGAAAAATCACAAATTGAAGAAATTATTTTAAGGATAAAAAGCAAAGCAGAAAGTGATGAGAAGGTTTTAGGTGTTATCATATATGGTTCGTTCCTTAATGAGGATAATTTTCAAGATGTTGATATAGCATTAGCTTTTGAGCAATTCTTAGAAAAATCAGAAATATATTCCAAAAGAATAGAGTATTCAGGAGAATTTCATGATGTATTCGACTTTCAAGCACTGAATTTACTACCATTAGCAGTACAAAAAGAAGTTCTAGCGGGAAGGGTTGTGTACGAAACTAGACAACTTTATGACATTGCTTATAATATAATTCGTGAGTATGAAGATTTTGAGAAATACAGAATTCAATACATAGAAGGTGTGATGATTGAGGATTGATCTCTATATAGCAAAATTTGATCGAATAAAAGAAAATGTTCAATTAATTCAGGAGAATCTAACTGACAACCTTGAGGATTTTATGAAACTTGGATTGGTCAAGGATGGTATATATAAGAGATATGAGTACAGTGTAGAATTAATAATTGATGTAGTTGCAATGATTAATGCGGATTTGAAACTAGGAATACCAAATGGAACAATAGATGTATTAGAGCAATTACAGAAACGAGAAATATTGAATTTAGAAATGGTAGAAAAAATAAAAGGGATGAGAGGATTTAGAAATATTTTGGTTCATCGTTATGGAAGATTGGATGAAGAACTAGCTTATGACATTATCAAATCTAAACTATCAGATTTTGGAACATTAGAGAAAGAACTAATGAGTATCATTCGAAGAAAAATGAAAGAATGAAAATACTAGTGTGGAATAGTAAGCAAAAAGACAAATTACTTCAAGTATTCCAAACCAATTCAAAAATTCCGTAAAATAGACAGGAAATAATATATTCATTAATTTGTGTTAATGAGTTAATAGTCGATATCCATTCTAGTTGCATTCTTAAGGATGAAAAGAGCATCTATAGTCACCCATTCATTCATCTTTTTCTTATTAATTGGCCTCCAATCAGCTGGAGTAAAATATCTGGTTTTCGGGTTTGATGATTGACAATATTTTTCTTCTTTTGGAAATCCATCATTAGCTAATCTCTTAGATTCTAGTAAATCTAGTGCATCGTGACATCGTTTATCTTGAAGTTTGTTGGCTTCTGCTAGTACCTTCAAAGCTGAGAGAATATCATAATGCCAATAAGGAGGATAATGAAGTGACAACCATCTTTTGTTGATAATCTCTCCATCGCTGATTCGTTTGTAGAGATTCCTTTTATGAAATAGCTCTGCTGCTCTATCTATTGCGCTTATTAATTGAGGGGATTTTTCTACACTTAAATAACGATTAAGAGCTCTCAAAGGTATGAGACTCTCGTGATAAGAAGATTTACTTGCAGAAGCTTTTCTATCACAGTTCCAACCACCATCACTCCATTGATGTTGAATTAACCTATCAGCTAATAGCTTACATCTTTCATCAAAAAAACCCAGAGAAAGAGCAGCATAGAGACCATTACTCTCTTGGGAGGCACAAAAACGTCTTCTGCCATTTATCAAGGGCTTAGATTCCCAGCGTTTACCATCTAGTAGCCATTCCATTTCTCTATTTATACTTGGTAATAAATCATTATCACCAGATGGATAACCTATGTCTGCTAACTGCGATAAAATCCAGTGAACACCTCACCATTTTGTATATACATGAGAAATTTTACTAGTTTCATCTTTCGGTAGATAAGAAAATAAACTAGATATGAGTGGTGATTCTTTCTTCAAATTTGCAGTTAGTTTTTTTACTTCTGAAGTATCATAATCATGATCCAAGAGACGTAAATACGTCTTCAGTCGAACTACTGGTTCATTAAAATTTAGTAGGAATTCTATTACTGATTTTACATTCAAACCTAACACAATCTTGAATTCTTATAGATTCAAAAGGAAGAACCTCTATTAAAGGAATTCTGCATTAATGTATGAATCTATCAACTTTACAAGAACATTCGATGCTAGATCAATTTAAACTATAATTAATGGTTTTTACTCTTAAATTCTTTTTTTTAATTGTCAAAATCATAAAATCGTACCAAAAAAATATTGAACAAATTTAATATCAGGGGGCATTATGCAATAGCTATACAAAGGTTAACTATTGTTTGTATAGTATGTTCTAGATTTCAACAAACGAATCCCATCAAAAAAGAATATACAATTTATCACCACTAAGATACCTATTTGAAATAAAAGGAGATAATTAGGATTACTAGCTAAGATACTACTAAAAAGAGACCATCTTTCATATGGGTTTCCTGTAACAGAATCAATAAAAATACGATCCAAAAATGCGGGAAAAAGAACAAACCAAATCATCATCATTATTGTCCAACCCAAAAAGAAACGCTTTACATCTACCTTTAGTAGTCTTATTTTTGTACTAAAGCCTCTAAAATGAATAAAACGGCCAACAAACCAAATAAAGGAGGAAAAATTTGAAAGAATAGATAACATGATTACAAGGATTATTAGAAATATCTGAATTGGCTCTGGAGAGTAATCTTTTGGATAAATGAAGTCAGGGAATTGTGAAAGAAATCTCTCTTCGGTTACTTTGGTAAAGCCACTTAATCTTGAGATTAGAAATATAAAAAAAGTTATGGCAAATAGAATAACGGTTTGTAACATAGCTAATAACCCCTTTTCAATTAGGAAAGATTTTCTTTCGTTATAATTATTCCATGAAGTTAAGTTAGAGGAATCATCTATCAGAAGGTAAACAAAACCGAAAGTTACAAATACTCCAATTAAAATTTTCGAGATTATAAAAAAGAAAAAATAGTAATTAAAGTATCCAATTATAATTCCTAATACAATAGAAACTAATATCCCTGATAAAAAGATAGATTGTTTTAAACTATTTATACGTCGTCTTAATTCCCGATTACTCTTTAATATAGTTCTAGTCCTCTTAAGATCCATTAACAACACATTAATCCATTTGTTTTACAAAACTTAATTATTCCATTAATATAAATGATTATTGCAATCTTTCCATTTTTTGTAGGAAAAAGAAGGGGAACGGAGATTTTCACCCCGCTATTGAATCTTGATCTAAGAAATCTCCAATTGTATTCAACAGCCAAGCTGTTATCAACACTGTTGATATTACAAGTCTAAGAGCACAAATTTGCCCTGCTGTTAAAATATCAAGGATTGCATGTATCAAAAGCTGAATCCCCAATTGAATAACAACTAATGCAACGAAAGCCAAGATTTCTACTATTGAAGCTCCGCTTATAGCTTCTACAAGCAATTCCCCAACTAACCAAAAAATACCGACTATATTTGCAATTACTTCACCAATAGAAATCCAATGCATGTAATCATAAATCCAAGTCATGATTAGGACAACGTGTCCAAAAGCCATGAAAGAAACAAATGCGCTCTTCATGAAACTCCACCCCATTGCTTTTACATTCGTCGCTAATGCAAGATCGATTACAAGGTAAACAAATGTTACTAATGCATAAACCAATTCAATCCAGGAAAAATAATAAACAGCATAATTAGGTTCATCTTTAAGATCATCATATGATAGGTTTATAGCAAAATCATTTGGATCAAACTCCTCGCTTGGAGGTGTTATTCCTCCCCCGTCACCAGGATCTAAGACAATTGGACCTGGAATAATTAAAGGATTACTTTTAATTTTACCAGATTTCAAAGATAAGTATCGTCCAATTAAAACTTCTGCTAATCTATCTGAAGGATTATAGATATAGGATACAATTTGAGCGCCTAAAACACAATCGATATCAGTTTTGAATGTGAAAACACTATCATCTTCCACTAAATCTTTTTCTAATATAGTGCTTGAATAACAAGAAAGTATAATGTCTGTTGCTGGAGTTATGAGGAGTTTCTTTGCTAATTCTTCCCACGAAAGCATTTTCTTATATGTGTTGATACCAGAAGTATCTCCATGACCAACCCATATTACTGGATTAGGGGTACGTCCTATTTTCAATGCAAATTCAAAGGATTGGTATTCAACTACAACAACATTAGGAATATTCTTTTTTAATGTGGTAATGCTCCTATCAATCGATGTATCATCATCCATTTTAACAACAACAACAGATGGTATCTGTATTGTGAAAGCTGAAAGAGTGTTCATTGTTATAAAGATAAAAGAAAGAGCGAAACTCAACAATTTAATTTTACTCATCTTCAAGCATGTCCCAAAACTAGTCTGCCTAGACTAGAGCTTCTCTAAGGGAAAAAGAGCGTTTTAGCGGAGAAAAGGGGGAAAAAAGCAAAGACCGAAGAGTCTAAGTAATGAGGGTCAAATCTTGAAATATGCTAATACTACAAAAATTCGACCCTCAAGTAGTTAAGCAGTTTATTGAAATAAATAAAGATTTGGTTAGAAGGAAATTCCCAGAGAAAGGAACAGTAGACCGGAGGAAGGGAGGAGCACCAAGAGTAGGTGAAAGGTGGGTAATAGTCTTACTCTGTGTGATTGGGAGGATAGAAGGAGTACCATGGAGAACACTGCCTCTAAAGCTGTCCTTGTGTGAATTTCTGAGAAGAGAAGGGTACCTTAGGGTTATACCTTCAAAAAGCACTTTTCACAGAGTATGGCAAGATATAAGTGTAGGATCGTTAGAGAGTTGGGTTAGGACTATGGGCTACAATACTGCTGTAAAAGGGGAAGACGCGGAGTGTGCGGTAGACAGTTCGGGGTTTAAAATCACTACAGGTAACCTCTGGCGCTACCTTAAGTGGGCAAAAGGACAACTGAAGAAGACTTCCAAACTTTTCCGCAAAGTGCATATTATTATCTCTCTCCCTTCTCGGACAGTAGTCTCG
>DAOVER010000060.1 GCA_030668875.1 Candidatus Heimdallarchaeota archaeon | reverse complement strand
CAAAGGTACTGCGTGCAGAACGTATAGAAGTGACGTATCATCCAGCACTGAGCAGAATCTGTCATCAAGCAAAAAATCTCTATAATCGAGCAAATTTTTTGATAAAAAGTGAATTGAAAAAAGCAAACAAACTTCTCTTTTATTATGATCTTGACAGACAGTTGAAACAGGAGGAGTGTTACAGAGTCCTTCCAGTTCATGTTGCCCAGCAGACGCTCAAACTTCTTTCTAGAACCTGGAAGAGCTATTTCCGAGCTAAACAAGAGTGGAAGAAGAACCCTAATCTATTCTTTGCCATGCCTAAGCCACCTAGCTACAAAAAGAAGAATGGAGAAGTAGTAGCCATCTTCACCAATCAGCAGGCGAAGATAGTCACTGGATGGTTAATGTTACCGAAGAAAGTGAAGTATACCTACAAGACAAGACTAACAGCTCAAGCAGAGCTAAGAGAAGTAAGAGTTATTCCACGGAGAACTCACTACACCCTTGAACTCGTCTATTTAAAGAGTATACCCAATCTTAGGAAAAAGTTGATCAGAAAAGGAGCGATAGATTTAGGGATGGACAACCTTGCCGCTTTCGTGGATAACCTCGGAGGAAGACCGATTGTTATCAAAGATGCAGGGAAAGGAATAAAGTCCATAACGCAATATTATTTGAAAGAACAGAAGAAACTACAAACACAGTATAGTCAGCAGCAGCGAGCACAACTACAATCGAATAATCGTCTAAAGTATGGTCCAGCTTACTACAAACTCAAGGAGAAGTGGAGAAGAAAGCTAAACGATGCTATCCATAAACTAACCAAGTATCTGGTTGACCTTTGGGTCGACCGAGGGCTCCATGAAGTAATTATAGGCTACAATAAGCTATGGAAACAAGGATTACATTTCTGGAAAAAAACCACCCAGATGTTCGTCACCCTCCCCTTCTTGAAAATCATCGATATGCTAAAATATAAAGGAGCAGAACAGGGGATAAAGGTGGAGACCATTCCAGAACAATACACCTCTAAGAGCAGTTTCCTGGATAATGAATTTCCCCGTTATCGTAGGAAGTACAAGGGGAAAAGGATCCACCGAGGGTTGTTTCGTTCTGCTGCTGGTCACTTGATCAATGCTGACGTTAATGCCGCTTATAATATTTTGATAAAAAGCGATCCGAAAGCACTACCTAAACGTAGTGTGAACGGGGTAGGAGGATACGTGATGTATCCACTCAGAGTGAGTATAGAGTATCTTCGCCCTATATCATGACCTCTAAGCACGACATGTACCTAGCTTTGTCTAATAAGACAAGAAGACAAATGGACATCATTATCTATACTCTTTTTTTTTATTTTTGTGTTTTTATATGATGTTTTAGAAAGTATTTCGATTATATGAGTAAGAAGAAAGGTTACAAGAACCATTCTTTTTTTGAAGATGGAAAAGTTGTATTGATAACTGGTGCATCCTCAGGAATTGGAAAGAATATAGCTTTAGCATTAGCAAACTATGGTACAAAGCTAGTTATCGTTGCTAGAAGAGAAAAGAAATTAATACAAACTACTCGCCAATTACGAAAACTGAAAATCAAAGTTTTACCAATTATTGGAGATATTAGAAATAGCGATGATCGAGCAAGAATAATCGAGAAATCATTGAAGAATTTTGGTAGAATTGATGTTTTGATTAACAACGCTGGCTTAGGTAAAGCTAATCTTTTCTTAGAACAGTCAATCTCCGAAATAGATGAACTCATTGAAACGAATGTTCTAGGTTTAATAAAAATGTCTAAGTTAGTGATACCAATAATGAAAGAACAGAATGAAGGTCATATAATCAATCTTTCTTCTTCCTTAGCACTTTTACCAGTTTACCCCTTTGCTGTATATTGCGCAACAAAATCAGCTGTTAAAACATTTAGTGATTGTATCAGAGATGAAGTAAAAAAGTATGGGATTAAAGTATCAACAGTTTTTCCAGGGCCTTATGATACAGAATTTCATAAAGTGGCAGGTTTGGATGATTCTTCATACAAAAGTTATTCAGTGTCAAAATTAGCTGAAAAAATAGCTAAGCTTGTAATAAAACCGAAAGAAAATCTTATACAACCTCGGTTTTTCATCCCAATTATTTGGATGGCAACTAGATCCAGATTCATAAAAAGAAAAATTACCTTACCTATCTCCAAATCAATTATGGAAGGGAAAATAAGAAAAGAAAAATGTAAATTCATGAAAAAAGAAGAAAAACTGAAAATCACTGTTAAGAACTCTTAATATTTCACATAGTTAGACAGAAACAAAATATTTTCCTTCAGCTTTCTGTTTTTTGTCTAATTGTGAATCTCTCTTGTTGACTCTAGGTCTTAGTGTTCTGGGATCTTGTCTAAATGTAATGTTCATTTTTCTTAAGAAATCATTCATGCCCAATTGAAGTGAACCGATTCGATTGCTCTTTCCAATTTCTCCTGGCTTTCCATCGAAAACAATTAATCTGTCGGAAGCAAAATTTAGCATCATTACATCGTGTTCTACAACTAGAGCTGGCATTTCGTAATGGCTTACGACTCTTTTAATAACTTTTGCAACATTTACTCTGTCTTCAGATGAAATATATGCACTAGGCTCATCTAAGAGGAATAAGTTTGCTTTAGACTTCCCTAAACATGCCGCAATACTAACTTTCTGTAATTCTCCCCCTGAAAGGTCACACAATTTAGAATCAAGTAGTTTTGAAAATTTTAATGGGTTTATTATCTCTGACTTATGCCATCCACTTGTTAACATTGCTGGGTTGATTTCAAGTAAATATTCTTCTACAGTTTTCCCAGATTCAGTGAATAAATACTGGGGTTTGTAGCTAACAGTTATTTTTTCTCTATGTTTTTCTCCAATTCCTAGAAACATTTCAGATTTATCTTCCTCCTTAGTGGGAGTTTGAACAAGCAATTCTAAGGGTTCAGAGATTGTTGTGGGTTCAAGCTCACCTGCTAACATCTTTACAAAGGTTGTTTTTCCAATACCGTTAGGGCCTATAATACCTACAACTTCGCCTTTATAGAGCTCTCCTCCCTTAACTGAAAGGCTGAAAGTATCAAAATCCTTTGTCATATCCCCATACTTTATAGCGATTCGATTCGATGTATATTTGTCTTCAAATGATGTTTTTTTGAAAATAATTGGTTCCGGTCTAAAACGCATATTCTCTGAAGGGATATATCCATCAAGAAAAATATTAATTCCTTCCCTTACAGAATAAGGATGACTAACTATTCCGTATGCGCCAGCCTCACCATAATACATGTGGATTTGATCACTCAAATAATCCAGCATTGCGAGATCATGTTCTACGACAATTAAAGTTTGTTTTGGGGATTTCATCTCATTAATATATTGAGAAATTTTGACTCTTTCCTTAACATCCAAATATGATGTTGGTTCATCGAAGAGGTAAACATCAGCTTCTTGTACAATACTAGCTGCAATAGCCATTCTTTGCAACTCTCCGCCACTTAGTTTTGAGATATCTCTTTCCCAAACTTTACTTAAAGAAAAAATCTCTTTAACTTCATCTTGAATTCCTTTTTCGTCTACTTTTTTAATTAAATCTGCAACATTTCCCTTTACGACACGGGGTATTTTATCCACGTTTTGAGGCTTCAATATGGTTTTCAATTCTTTATCTGCAAGTTTTTGGAAATACGCTTGAATCTCAGTTCCTCTATAGTTTTCTATAATCTCATCCCAGTCAGGAGGATCATTAAACCTACCTAAATTTGGTTTAAGATTTCCCTGTAAAATATTCAAAGTTGTTGACTTTCCAGAACCATTTTGTCCGACTAGACCAATCACTTGACCAATTTTTGGCATGGGCAGTCGATGTAGTTTAAAACCATTTACACTGTATCTGTGTGTAACTTCTTTGTCAAAATCCTCAGGTAAGTTCACTATAGTGATGCAGTGAAATGGGCACTTTTTCACACATATGGCAACCCCAGAGCATAAAGATTCATGAATAACCGCTTTATTACTAGGAGGATCAAATGAGATAGTTTCCTTACCTGCCCTTACTGAAGGACAAAATTTGTAACAAACTTTACCACATTTATCTGGTCTGCATTTATCTTGATTAATTACAGCGATACGAGTCATTAATTCCAAAAAAATATTTTACGTTTAAAAGTGTAGGGATTGAAAATAACTTTCTCAGTGCAATCAAAAGCGAATCTATAAATAAGACGTTGTGCAATTATATTTCGAAAGGAGTTAGTAATTAAATGCCTATTCCAGATAGTATCTTAGCTAAAGAATATAGTCTTGTTATGGAACGAGCATATGCATTCGAACCCATAGAAGGAAATTTAACAAAGTGGAGAGGATTTGTTTCAGCAATTTCTGATGAAGGAGAACTTCCAGTAGAAGTTGAGATAAGTTTACCAAATGCATTTCCTGATGTTCCACCAGAGATTGAAATATTAACACCAATAACCCATCCAAATATTAATAATGACGGTTTTTTGGAAATGCGAGTACTTGCTAGATGGAGACCTAGCTATCACTTATTCCAAGTGATTGTGGAGGTAATCCGTCTATTTTCAAAAGTACCTGCTAGAAAGGTTAAAACGGGAATAAAGTGGAAAGCGCCTAAGAATCAGCTTGATCCTTTAATTGCGCAGAAAGAACAATTATCAATTATTCTACAAAATAAGAAGAAAGAATTGGCAGATATACAATCAAAGAACTCCTCACAAATTACAACTCGAGTCTTAAAACAGGAAAGGAAGAAGCATTTCGAGGATGAAATTCTTAACGTGGAAAACGAACTTTTCGCTATTGAATCTCAATTTGAAGATTACGAAATTTCAAGTTTAGAGTTTTCAAAGAAGTATTTTATGCTAAAGAAGAGGTTGTATCTTTTGGAAGCTAAGTCTTAATATTCTTTTTCTTCTCTTTCGTTTCTTGCATTTTTGCTTGTTTTTTTTCTCTCTTTATTTTTTTTGCTTCCTGCAAGTCTTCCTTCCCTATCATAAGTCGTTTTGTAATATAATACCAGAGGTATAACCAAATAGCTATCAATATTATACTAATGAGTACCTTAGAAGTAGCAATGATGAAGTTTATTGTGGGGTTTGGACTATCAGGGATATCAACGATAAATGCATTGATAATTGCACAAATACCTATGAAAGTTCCAAAAACAAATAGCTCAAGACCAAGAACGCCATACAACCTTGGAGTTAGTTTATGTAACCTCATTAAATCGCCACCCGAATCAATATAGCAGTTATTATTGCTAGAATACTACTGAAAACTGTAAGAATTCCAAAACTTTTCACAATGTCTTTTTCATGTAATGAACCTTTTTGAATTACTAATCCTACTAATGTGATTGGAGCTTTTGGATCATTTGTAGATTCAATCTTCCAGTCTTTCGTCATCTTTGTTGGTCTAGCCATTTTCCTTCGTTCTAATAATCCTTTAACACTACCAATTGTTCCGAAGGAATTCATTATAAATGGAATAATGGCTATTATTATCACAATTTCAAGACGACCTAAAACGGCGATGGCACCCAATGAAGCGCCGATTGCCAGACTACTTGAATCACCACCAAAAACTCGAGCCGGATAGCGATTAAAAATTAGAAAAGCTACTAAAACCCCAATTATCATTAATACAAAAATACTTGTTGGATCTGTAGTTTTATCGTCTATATTGAATATGATTAGATTTGCAATAAAAGTTGCAATTAGGACAATGATTGTAGTTATAGCCATTGAGCCATTGAAAACATCAATCATATTTACCGCATTAGCAGGGACCGTAATGGCAAATGGTAAGAGTATTAAGTACACAATCGTTAATTGAGTTTGACCAATTAATGGAAAATACGGGTGGGGATTGTACAATGGTCCGGTGCTGAACCAAGTAGAAGCAATAATTGGAACGGAAGCTAATAACAGGAGAACAGGTTTTAGTATTGCATTTAAATTTACAAAATCGTCTATGATACCTATGATTCCCGCAATTGTTATTGTTATGCAAAATATGCCGACCATAAGTTGAACGTGTGAGTCATCAATCACTAAAATTGTTATCATTGAACTAATTATAAGTGATATAATTATGACAATTCCTCCCATTTCTGCAACTTTTGGTTGCTCCTCCTTATGAATATCTATTCCAAAAATCCCTTTTTTGAGCATAAATTTGATAAAAAAAGGAAAACTAATTCCTGATATAAATAAGGGAACAGTAAATGCTATTACGTAAACGACTAAAGGACTTGTCATTAGTCAAACGTTCGTGGACTATATTTGAAATTTACTGTTGATAATGATTTACAAATCTTCCAGCTTTTTCAAAGCTTTAAGCAACTCTGCTTTGTCTCCACTTACGGCTTCTCCGAATAATTCAGCAGATTTACCTTCTTCAGGAGGTTTTGCTTCTTCAGCTTTTGGTGCAGGAGGTTGAATTTCAGTTTCTGGTTGAATTGTATCCTCTGACGCTGGTGGTGTTGGAATTGCTCCTGATACTTGCTTTGAAATTGGACTAACATCCCTCTCTACAGCTTCAGTAATCTGAGATGCTGGAGTGGGTGTAGGAGCAGGTACAGACACTTCTGTTGGAGGCGAGGGTATCTCTACCATAGGTGTTGGAATACCAATAGAACCTTCTGGTTCTGGTGTTGGTTCTGGTGTTGGTACTGGTGTTGGAATTGCTCCTGGAGTTGGTATAGAAGGTATATCTGTTGTGGGTTGAATTGCAGCAATTTCCTCTTTCACTATTGGTTCCTCGACATCTTTCAAAGTTTCAATAATCTCTGGAACTGGTGCTGGTGTTGGAGGTGCTTCTGTAATAACAGATTCAACTTCCTCTATGACCTCTGGTTCTGGTGTTGGTGTTGGAGGTAACTCCACTGCTTCACCTTTAGCGGTTTCAATAAGCAATAACCTCTCATTCAAAGTATCCAATCGTTTTTCTAATGTTTCAGTTCTTACTGTTATATCAGAACTGATTGTTCCTGAAGGAGTTGTTGGAACTGATCCACTGGAAGACTCTAGTTTGTCTAACCTTTCTTTCAAGGTTACGACAACATTATCATAATCTTTGAATCTATCTTGCACGGCTGCAACTATGCTTTCAACCATGTTTTTCAGCATATTCACAGAATTAACTAGTGACTTTAAATCTTCTTTTGGCATCTTGAATCTACAAACTACTATTAGACTATATACATATAAAATAATTGCTAAAGGCTAGAACGAAGTTTTATCTTACGAAGTCAGAGATTGAAGAAGAAAAAAAATAGAAAACTCAAAACATTATATATCCAAGGTACTCAAACAATAGCAAGATATCCTCAAAGGTTTGAAATTCTAGTATTTTCCAATTTACAAGGCTTAGTAATGTAAATATGTCGAGTTTTGTATTTGTATTATCTATCAAATTAGAGATTTCAAGAATAAATCCTCCATATACTCCGGAAGATTTTGTGAGGAATTCTTTTAGTTTTATAAATTGTTTGTCAGATATCAATGATGATTTTTCAAGTTTATAACTTGAGCTCATAATTTCATACAATTTCGAACTATTTATTGGTCCTTTCCATTTCCTTTTTGGTATCTGTTGAAATGTAGTGCTATACTCAGTTTCTATATCTTGATTGGAAGATATAGAAAAGTTCTCTTGAATACTATCCACAAGTTGTATCAAATCATTGTTAAGAAAATCGATTATCTTTCTATCTAAAGCTTGAAACTGTTTCTGCATTAATTCAATAGATTTCTTCTCATTTTCGACGAATTTTTTGATAATTTCCACAATAGTATAATTATGAATCAATTTTTCATTGTCTTGAAACTCTTCAGTTTTTTCGACCTCTGTTGAAACCATATTAATGAGTTTAGCTTTCCTTTTCTGATATCCAGTGACATAGGCTTTTATCAGACTATCTGAATACTTATCCAAACTGGATCCAATAATAGTTGTTGCTAAGGTAATAATTCCAACTCTCTTCAAAGTGGTCTGATCAACTTTTTCAATTGTATCTAAATTGGTATGATGAAAAGTATCTGGATGACCAAACATTACAGAGGGGATACGGAATGGTTCGTCATTGAAAAGAATGTGATCAGACCCCCCTGAGTATGGAACAACCCTATAATTCCATGGGAATTGCCATCCACCCTGTTCAATCGCAGCAGGATTGTCTTTAACATGTTCTATTACTTCTGAAATGATGTCATTTAGATATGAAGGTGTTGAGATACTTGATTGGTTAAATGTAAAAGGATATCCTACATGAACAGGATGTTCTCCAACCATGTCTAGATTAATACAAAATATTGGGGAAAATCCCTCTTCCTTTTCCTTTTCTATAATCCAAGGTAAGGTACCACTGAATTCTGGTACCCATAAGAATCTAATTGTTCTATGAGGTTTTTCTATCATCTCCTTATCGATCATAGATTTTAATGATCTATATGTTTCAAATAAAAGGGCACTCCCTGAAGCATTATCATTTGCTGAAGGTGCAGGGTGACAAATATGTGCTATCAAAATAATTTCTTCTCTGGGTTTTTTAGTTCCTTCTATTTTTGTTGACAAAACATGCATGTTCCCCTCATAGAGGTTTGCGTTGATTTTTGCTTTAACAATAACCTTCTTCTTTTGGTTGATTTGTGAAATCAATTTGCTGGCTTGCTTTCTTGAAAGAGAAAATCCAAAAGTTGATTTTTCTTTGTTATCAGCATTTGGCCATAATCCAACATACTCTATCATTTCAGTATGCCCTTGAGCTCTCTCTTCTGAAGGATATGCTATACTGCCAATCGCACCTAGTCCCTTTAACTGTTCTATCATCGCTCGAGGTCTTCCGGTTGTAAGGACTATTTTCCCTCCAATTTCCTTGCCTTCTACCTCCTCTGGTTTTGCACTACCAATGTGGATAACTTCCCCCTCAATGTCGGTGGCTTTTGAATGAGTACAAATACTTTCAGGAGTTTCAGAAAATCGACATAAAATCTGTTCCTCCGGTTCTAATTGTATTAATTCTCCATCTTTAATATCCCAAGATAGTGGTGAATACCATTCATAATATCTCTTAGTGCCATCTGCTATATATTCATGAATTTGACAATTATTATCTCCTAACTTCTTCAGTTTATCATAGATAAATTTTGAAGCTGTTAAAAACTCTTTACTTGCTTGGATTCTATGATATTGTGATAGAACATTTGTTAAGTGCTTTGTTCTTTCTCCTGATAATTCTTTTGTGACCATTGAGATTAGTTTTTCGAAACCCATATCATAAAGGAAAATCCCCTTATTTTATCTTTTTTGGATAAAAACTTAGCTTTCAATTCTCTCAAATTCTGGCACTATTAGATAAATGTGAACTTCATTGATAGAACAGGGTTACTAATTTGTATTTTTTGTCATTGAAATAATTTGAAGAGACAGATTAATCCATTTCATAAATGAGTTGATTGAAGCTCTAGCAGATACAGAATCCTTAGCGAATATTTCTAAAATTAAAAGATTATTCTGAACTGTCAAATTAGCTTGTGCTCTGTCGTTGGGATTATAACCTGATTCTAGAACAAGAGCATCATAAAGAAAATTACATGTTTGATTATCAAGCACCTGGATTTTTACTGTCATACTAATAGAGTTTATTGACTGAAGACTCATACTTCTCTCACATTTACAATGGTTGTGTCATTCTACCTCTCTCGGAACAATTCTTATTTTCATCCTAGGTCCTACTTGTTTGTTATTATTGTCCAGAAATTCAAGAAAAATTATCCCTTCGTCTCGATCAAGATAGTCAGCATATAGGGTTACGTAGTTTTTTCCTTTAATCTTATTAATCCCTATATTTGTGATTTGAAAAACTTTCCTAAGAATATCATTCTCAAATGATTTTTCTAAAGAAGAGATGAGTATTGAATAAACTGGTCTCGATCTAGTGCTTTCTTTTCTATATTCTCTGGAAAGTGTTAAGCCTCTAATTTTTATTGCAAATGGCAATTCTTTAGGTTTGTCAGTTAGGTCATAAATTCTCACGAAATTAGGGTTTCCTTTGACAGAGTGAACTATAACAGCAGTTTCATATTCCTTCATTTTCATCGCATTAATTGTATAAACTAGAGTAGCTGATCCTCTTGCTACTCTTGAAGACTGGGGAACAATACTGACTATATCATGTATAAATGAGCGAGTTTTCTTTGCAGGAGAACGCGATGTAGTGAAACCAATCTTTACCATTTGAGAAAAAAAAGCCCATAGTAATTAAAAGGTAAGCGTTGTAAACAAAAAATAAAATAGTAAAGATAAAAAAAGAATTTAAAGTTCTTCTTTTAATCCTTCAGAAATACGAGTAACTCTTCTTGTGATACTTCTACCAGCACTTGTATAGGGTTCCCAAGCTCCACCAGCGAGTTTTTCTCCACACTTGGTGCACTCCCAGATTCCCAAACCTGCTCTTTTTAAAGTCTTCATATTACATACTGGACATTTATAGACGGCTTTGCTTTTTTCCTCTAATTGTCTTACTCTTTTTCTGATAGTACTGCCATATCGAGTACCATATCGTCCAGTTGAACCAACTTTTTTTGTTTTACCCATGATTCGCACCTTCTAGTTACGAGAGCGATTTCATCAGCTCTTTCCTTAAAGCTTTCGATACATTCAAAGATTCACGGACTATTTCCATAATCTCTGCAGGTTTGTAAGTCCCTTGATATCCTTTCTGCAAAGCTACGATTCTATCTTCTTCATCAAAACCAATTGTGATTCTTGAATCACTTACACGATCTTCTTTGAAATTTGGATCATAAACATTGTATTTATCAATTTTATAACATGTCACAGCAACAGGATAATGCTCTATTTTTATTTGTTCTTTTTCTTCTGATTTTTCTACAGAGCCATCTTCAAGAACTTTTACTTTAGGTATTTTAGTTGTTGCTAAAGCAGCCATTGCACCTAATGCAGCGACATCAAACAAATTACCATCATGATTTAACACGTAAAAATCAATGAAAAGGATCCATACATGTTTTTCTGGAACAACGCATAATTTTGATAAATCAACACAATGTGATTCTCTTATGGTTCTATCAGTAACTCGAGCTAATTCAATGGCTGCCTCACTTGGAGGTCCACTTTCAAAGTAGGGCGAAGCAATTGGCGAAAGTTCCGCACCTGTTGTTATTACTCCACTCTCTGGGGTATCTGGAAATGGAGTTCCTAAGACAGCTTTAACTCCAACAATAATTTTAGTGTCTCCAATAGTAACTATTGCTGAACCCTCTGCTTTCTCCACAACATTTGTTTCGATTTTAATATCTCGAAATCCATCAAATGTTCTTCCATCTATTCTTTTCTTTTGCTCAAGCAATGAAAGGATGTGGTCTTTTTCTATTTCACTAATTATGTATTTATCACCCATTTTATTCAACCTCTCTTTTATCATCTTCGCTAGGTTTTGGTTCCTCAGTTTTAGGTTTTTCAACCTTTAATACTGGTTTGGGAACAACCTTTGGTTCCACTTTAGGTTCCTCAGCTTTGGGTTTTTCAGGAACTTCTACTTCTGCACGAATATCTGTATATTTTTGCTTAAGAGCATCTCTTTGTATTTCATAAAGATCCTTAGCTCCTTTGATTGCAATGTTTAAACTATCCTCAAATTGTTTAACAGTAAACACTCCATCTAATTGAAGGAGAGAAATTTCATCAAGTACAGGACAATATCCAAGTGGCAAGTCACCTGAACCCTTCTGATCTTCGATGTCAAACAAATCAAGAACAACCTGATCATTGATTAAACCAGCTGCTACAGAAGCTATCAATCCTTTCATAGGAATACCGGCATCAGCTAAGGCTACAGAGGCAGCTGTTAAGCTTGCAGTTCTAGTTCCTCCATCAGCTTGCAACACTTGCAAATATACATCAATTGTTGTTCTTGGATATTTCTCTGTCAGAACAACAGATGATAATGAATTGCTGATAACCATGGAAATTTCTTTTTCTCTCCTTGAGGGAGCTGGACTTTTCCTGTCGTTTACTGAAAATGTAGACATTCTATAAAAACACTGAATTAATGCTCTATCTGCAAGTGCTCTGTGTTTTGGATGTAATTCTCTTGGACCATAAACTGCAGCAATAATTATGTTTTTACCCATTCGTATTTCTGCAGAACCATTCGCGTTTTTAATAACGCCAATCTTAATACTTACAGGACGTAGCTCATCTGCTTTACGTCCATCTAACCTTATTCCTTTCTCATCTATGAGTTTTACAGTTCCGTCTCCGGCCATTGTAATCACCTTAAATTTATTGTTGGTCCTCTGATATCATCTCACGAATTCTATCAGTCAAACCTTGTGTATGAGCTTCTAACTCAATTTTTGTTATTGCTTGAATTGCTTTCAATTCATCTTCTATCTTCTTTCCATTAACCCATATTCTCCCATTTTGACCTGTTATTATCTGGGTTCTAGTTAATCTTTTGATCATATTGATCATAGTACCCTTTTTACCAATAACACGGGGTATGTGAGAGGCTTCTATTTCTATTAATCGTCCCCCTCGTAGTTTCCCTAATCCTCTTTCATTTGTGATTAGCATGGGATCTCGTGTTCTATCAAAACTTGCAATTTTTGTGAGAATTATATCACCTAAATCGAAGATTTTTCTAGCATCATCCTTAATTGGGTCGAAGCGTTTTTCGGTTGCATTATTGGCACTAAGTATTGCTGTATATGGCGAACCTATGTCAACAATCCAACTTGTTAAGCTAACTTCTGTGACTTTTCCTATAACTAAATCACCAGGTCGAGGGATATATTTTCCTCTGAGTGCTTTAACTTGGATAAAATCGCCTTTATCCTGAAATAAACCAACTACTGAGGAGTAATATTCACCATTTCTTTTAACAATTCCTTCTCCAAAATTAATTGGTCCCTCAGCTAAAAGATCACCTGGTATAACTATCGCATGATTCTTTGCTATAACTTTAGACATGTAATATCACCTTTTTGTTTTTCTATTCCGACATTCTTTCCAAAACTTTAACTTGAGCTTTGCCTTTTGTTTTAGATGTAATTTGCTCTAAGAAATCAGCTTGAGTTCCTGAGGGGATATTAACAACAACGGCTAAACTGCCATCAGATAACCATTCTTCTTGAACAAGATTACCAGCAGAAATTAAATAACCATATAATGATCCTGTATAACTTGGGGGAATTTTTACAGCTAACTTCACTGATTCAAGTCTAATAGGCATAATAGGTTTCAATAAATCAATGACTTCTAATGCCTGACTTTTTACATCATCCTTGTATGAAATATTAACACCTAGGTCAAGAATTGCATTTTCAATTCTATCTTTTGGAATTGGTGTGTTTTCACGTGGGTTGATACAATGAATGTGAATAAAATCTACTATCTCAACTCTCTTGTCTTTTAGGATCTCATTTCGTTGATTTATTGTTAACTGTAACTTACCTTCTTTAAGAATCTTAATAGCTATTTCTCTCTCTGTTAATCCTTCAAAAGCTACATTCAAATCATCTTGTGTAGATTTAACCCCTCGAGAAATGTTCTCATAGACAATATATACTTCAAAGATGTCGTCGATTACCACTTCTTCACCTTGGACAAATAACCAAGCTGGTTCGGGATTAACAAGTAATTCATAACGCCTCCCATGTTTTTCATAGCGGACAATAGATTTACCTTTTAAATCAATGCGTCTATCTATTGTTACTCCTCTGAAATCTTTGCTCATTTTAATCACACTCGAGTGTCGGAGTATTCTCTTTAACTTTTGAAAAAAGTAATAAACCAGATTTATAAGACTTTTTAAGAATGAGAATAAAGAATTGTATATAGAACCAAGAATCTTCTCTAATCTTTTGGGTGAACATATGACAAATATTCTTGTGACAGGAGCTCCGAGAACGGGGAAAACTACTCTAATTTCAACCATCATATCAAATCTCAATATTAGGGTAATTGGTTTCCTTACAAATGAAATAAGAGAGAAGAATATTAGAACAGGTTTTACAATTGAGACTTGTTCAGGCATTAAAAAAATTCTAGCTTCTAAGAAAAATTTAGATAGCAAGTATAGGGTGGGAAGGTATGGTGTTTATTTGGATAACCTAAACTTCATAGTCAGCAAACTGGAAGAAGAAATAGAAAAAGAGATGCCAAAATTGATTATTATTGATGAAATTGGGAAAATGGAACTTTTTTCACAATCCTTCAAGGATTTTGTTATGAGTGCCCTTAATCAGAAAAAGGTTCTTGGGACTATTATGCTAAAGGATAATGATTTCACAAAGAAAATCAAATTACGAAGCGATACAAAAATTATCGAAATTAATCTGCAAAATAGAGAAAAATTCGCGAATAATATCAAGGAGTTAATTAGATGCCAGAAGGACCAGAAGTTGAATGTGTAAGACGTTCTTTGAAAACGATTGTTGGGAGAAAAATTCAAAGAATCCATCTAACTGAACTTTCCCAGAAGTATCAAAAATATCAAAATAAACAAATTCAATTTGATCAGTTTAACGGACATCAAATAAAGGAAATAGAACGGATTGGAAAGTTTCTGATTTTTAGGTTTGATAAGAAAGAGGTTATTCTGAATCATCTAGGAATGTCTGGCAACTGGCTTCTATTAAGGAGGAAAGACCAGATTTTACCTTCACACCCTAAGGTGTTAATAGAATTTGACACATTACCAAGTGCGGTTTTTTCTGATATGAGAAATTTTGGACAATTCAAAATGTATGAAGACTATAATTCTGTGCTTCAGCATCAACCAATTCGCAAGATGGGTATAGATGGACTTTTGGATACTTTTCCTATCGATGAATTTCTTCTACGAATAGATAAGAGAAATTACGCAAACCGAGAGATAGGTTCTGTTCTTCTTGACCAGAAATTAGTTGCTGGTATAGGAAATATCTACAAATCAGAATCTTTGGCATTAGCAAACATTAATCCTACCAAGCTGGTAAGTGCATTAACAGATAAAGAACGGAGCAAACTAGGCTATGCTATCTCTAAAACACTCCACAAAGCAGTAGAATACATGGGTAGCACGTTTAACTCATTCAGAACTCCTGATGGGGGAGAGGGGTCGGCACAGAACTGGCACCAAGTATATGGGAAAAAAGGTGGAAAGTGTAGTAATTGTGGGAGTGAAATAAGGAGAGTTGTACAAGACAAAAGAAGTACTTTCTATTGCCCTAAGTGTCAATTATGAATATCCTTTTGTCTTTCTGTCTTCTTAGGTTGGAAATCGAGTAAGAGTGAGAGATAGTACAGGTGTTTTTATAGTGAACTCTGGGTTAACTATGGATGGCAAAGGTACTGCGTGCAGAACGTATAGAAGTGGAGTATCATCCAGCACTGAGCAGAATCTGTCATCAAGCAAAAAATCTCTATAATCGAGCAAATTTTCTGATAAAAACCTCTTTGAAGCAAACAAACAAACTTCTCTTTTACTACGATCTTGATAGACAATTGAAACAGGAGGGGTGCTACCGTGTCCTCCCGGCTCATGTTGCCCAACAGACACTCAAACTTCTTTCTAGAACCTGGAAGAGCTTTTTCCGAGCTAAACAAGAGTGGAAAAATGATCCTACCTTGTTTTTTGCCATGCCTAGGCCACCTAGCTACAAAAAAAAGGACGGGGAAGTAGTGGCCATCTTTACCAGTCAGCAGGCGAAG
>DAOVER010000099.1 GCA_030668875.1 Candidatus Heimdallarchaeota archaeon | reverse complement strand
AGATACATGGGAAAACTTCGAAAACATTTCAATTAATATCAATTATCTTGCTGATGGTATCCACAATTACACAATTGTTGTATACGATACATTTGGGAATTATGCAAAAGATACAGTTTTAGTCACAGTAATTGCTTACTTTGAATCGAGCTATCCATTTGCTATACTAGCAATTCTTGTTCTTGGAATTAGCATTATTTCTACAGTTACAAGAAGGAAAAGAAAAAAAGAAGTCTGATAACTTGAAAAATAAAATTAAGCTAAGCCATGAATAGCAGAACCTATAGCTCCTAATAATTGCGGTTCATCGGGGACTTTAACCTTCAAGCTAGATATTTTATTGAACATTTTGACCAGTGATTCACTTTTTGCCACTCCTCCTGAGAGAACAATAGGTTGTTCAATCCTAAGACTAGTGGCCATTGATAGAACTCTTTTTGCAATAAATTCATAAGAACCTTGAATGATCTCAGCTGCTGAAGAACCTTGAGAAATAAGATTGATGACTTCAGTCTGAGCAAATACTGCACAAGTCTTCGAGAGAGATGAAAAATTTCTTGCTTTCTTAGCTACAGAAGACATTTCATCTATAGGAATCTGCAAAACCTGTGCGATTAATTCTAGAAAACGACCCGTACCTGCAGCACATTTGTCATTCAATTTGAAATCTTGCACTTTTCCTTCTTTTATTTTGATGGCTTTCGCATCCTGCCCCCCAACATCAATCAAAGTTTTCACTCCTGGAAATAGATGTTCAGCTCCTATAGCCATTGCTTTAATTTCAGTGATTTGGCTCATAGCGAATTTTGACCTTTCTCTCCCATAACCTGAAGAAACAATGTTACCTATTTGATATTCCTCAAGATTAGCTTTTTCTAATACTGTGTTAAAGACTTGTTTTTCTGCTTCAGCCATATTTGCTCCAGTTGGAATAATCTCGTAGCTAAGTATTTTCTGCTCATTGTTCAATATGGCAGCTTTAGTGGTAGTGGAACCTATATCTAACCCAATCACAAACATATGTTACTGCTACTGATGTAACCTTTTAAAAACTTTTCAAAATCTGTTCCTAGTTTCACTGATCAATTAATTCCAAAAGTGCTTCTAATCGCATTTTGACTTGTTCTTCTCCAACATTTTTAATATTACAACTATCAGAGTCTATCAGAACAACAGGATAATCTTCTTTCAAGTTTTCAATAATATAAGAAGCTGCAGAGTTTAATTGGTGGCAACCCCAGCTTGTCATGTAAACAATACCATCATATCGATGTTTACTCAAACGTTCTCTTATTACTTCTAGTCTTTTCTCAATTGGTACATTTGAATAAGTTGAGAGGTATTTTTCAGCTACTTCCTCAATAGGATCTTCCCGTTTAGAAGGAGGAGGAACAGTGCTTTCCATGAATTCTTGATAACCTATGAATGCTTTTCTTTCTGCTAAGAAGTATTGAAGCTTTCTTAATGGAACTATTGGATGTCCAATCCATGCGATGCGCTTTGATGCATCTCCCATTTCTGGAAAGTTAAGATAGTTGAAATCCTTTATTGCCTTAGCAAAATATTTGTCAACCTTCTCTAAACTTCCTACATAATCAGCTAAAATCGAAGAGATAGCAGTAAAGTGACCTTCATAGAGCTTTGTTGGAATATCTGCTTTAAGTTTCATGATTTTCTCATATTTTTGATAAACCTCTCTATACTGAGAATTAATTTTACCTAATCGTTCTTCTTCAAACTTAAAACCTGTTTCTTTTTCACAAAACTCAATCAATCCATAGAGTTCATCTTTGAAATATTCAAACTTCTCTTTTTCTCCTGAGTAATTTCTAGGAATATCTATTGCATAATATTTTGTTTTGAACATCTTTGCTAGAATGCGTAATGAATGATACTGATCCTCACATCCCGTTGGAGTCCCACCCAAAATTATTTTTGCCTTTGGAAGGATGTTCTGAGAAAATATTCCCACAGAAGCATGATGAAAACTGCATGAATCAGCTGATAAACCTATCTGGAAGGCCCTTTCAAAAGCATCTGGTATTAACCCTGGAACTCTAGCGTAATTACTCCCAAATATCTCTGTTGTGAATGGTAACAAATTCATTGAATATAGTATTTCCACAGGATACACAAAAGGAACCCAAGCTACTCTATCTGGATTTCTGTAACATTCTCTCATGAACTTGCAATATTGTTCATAGATTATCTGATCTGATTTGATTTTTGTCAGCCATGAAGCTACAGTAGAAGCTGTAAATCTTACAGGTTTTACCATCAGATGCTTGAAAGAGAATCTTATAAACTTACTTGCATTCATTGCTATTCCCTCCTATCCAGCAAACACTCTTTAAAAGCTTGAAGTCTTGTTTTTACTTGTTCAAAACCTAATCCTTCACTCTCAAGTTCAATTTCCAATATAGGCAAATCAAAATCTGGAATCTGTTTTATCAAAGGTGCAAGAAAGGTATAAACATCACAGAATTTGTAATTTAAAATGATGATTCCTTCAATACTATTTTGCTCAACTAAATCAATAATTTCATCTACATCAAAATCTAGTAAGGAGGGGTTAAATTTGCCTTTTATGGTATTTAGAACAACAAAATTGACGTATGACTTCAGATCTTCAAAGGATGTATCCTTAACATCTTGATACAAAAAACCTAATCCATTTTCAAAAGTATCCTTCTCTATTTCGAATAATTCATCCATTTCTTCCAAGATTAAAGAAATCTCTTCGCACCAAAATTCCCCCAATATCAAAATGGATGGTTTATCGATATTCTTTTTATCATCTATACTTCTACTTATGATTTTCTCGTCTATTTCATTCTTAATCTGTGGGAATGATGCTGCATCTCTATCCAAAATCACATGGACTAGTGAAAGTAAATCCACATATTTCACTTGCTTTTTCATGTGTATTTCTTTCAAATATTTTATCAGATTCTGTCTATCTTTAATTTCTTGTTTCAGCTGATCTATTGAAACGGATTTTAATGATGGATCATTGTTAATATAATTTTCAATCTGCCCCTCTAAATATACCTGGGCATGTTTTCTACTACTTCGTGGAATTTCTATAAAATCATGTTTACAAATCTCATCTAATAATGAATGAAATCTATTTAGTTCTGAACAATGACTCATAATCAATAGTTTGTCTGTACTATCTCTAATCTTGGGTACAATAGAGGTATAGATGTGCTTGCTGAGTTGACAATACTGCTGAGGAAGAAAATTAATTTCATTGAAACTTCTTAACTCACTAATATTCCAAATATGTTTTACATCATAATCGGCTAGTCTAATTATCTCATCAATTGGAGACGAACTCAGAATAAATGAACTAGATTTCATCAAGGAAGCAAAACACAAAACTCATACTAATATAAAAAACTTATACGTTTACCTAAATCTTCTTTTCTTAGCGATTATAGCAACTATTACGAATGCAATTACTACTCCAATAACAGTGAATATCGTAATATAGCTTCCTTCAAATGTCACCAAATTAATAGTCAATTGAGTTTCTTTTATTAAGACACTTTCTCCACTATTATTCGAATAGAGTTTACCTGTATCAGTAAATGTGTGCAAGATACCATTTTGTGTGTAACAGTATCTTAAATCATGATTCTCATAAACAGTCAAATACCCAAAATACACTCCACCTGTGAACTGTATTTTGATCTGATGGCCACTAAATCTTCGTCCATTTTTCCAATAAGAATGTGAATAATCACAGTTTATAGAAACAAATTCATCGTATTCACTATAATCAGTTTTGAAAGCAAATGTTTCAGTCATAGTTGGTAAGAAAATCCCGAAAATTCCATGCCAGAAGTAATTTGACCAGAATAGTTTAATCATATCGAAAGGCATAGTATAATCGTAAATATCTGCAAAAATCTTTTCCTCCCCATCTAAAACATCGTAGCATCCAGTTGTTTCATTATATCTAAAACCTAACTTA
>DAOVER010000083.1 GCA_030668875.1 Candidatus Heimdallarchaeota archaeon | reverse complement strand
AATCAAGCTCCGTCCGCTCACTATTTCTGACCGCAAGACGAACAATAAACTCAAGACCTTACTCTGCCCTTTCCTCTGGTACAACTTTCTTTTGTATGCTCAGCCCCTCTGGAGGTGAATAGGAGGTTTTGGGACATGCTTCTTATAGAAAAAATCGATCAATTATTAAGCTATAAAAACTGGAGAAATTCCAAAACTGCCATAATAAAATTCTGTAGAAATAAGGAATTCAGTAATATTCTAAAACAAGTAGATACTGCTGTTGATAAACATAGTAATTTTGTTAGGAAAGAAACGTCCTATCAAAAGGAAACAAGCTTTCAATATATTTTTCATCACAGTAACGATAAAAGGAGAGAATTTATTTTGACTATATTATTTTATGATTTATATGTTTAGAATATGTTAAGAAGATAAAAATGAGTTCCTAATTGCGTTCATCAGTTCTTCTCTGATTTCACCCATTTGAATAATGTATAGTTGGTTCTTTTTTGTTATTGCAGAGATGGGTATGATTTTGCTTATTTCCTTCAAACTCTTTTTCTCAAATTCCTTTCTTAGTCTTAAATCCAACGATAATAGTAGAATTTTACTAATGGGTTGTTTAAGATATATTTTTCTAACTAAATGTTCCAAAACTTCTAGAGAATAATAATCATAAACCATGAAAAAAATCGAGACTTTCGCAAGAATCATGGCATTTAATGATAAGTTGTTCAAACTAGATTGACAATCTATAAAAAGAAATTCTGTTGAAGGATTTGTATCCCTAATGCTAGATATAACTTGGTTGAGGTGATTATAGTTTTGCATGATTTCACTTTTAGTTATCGGATTTGTTTTAGTAAAAATAACAGAGGAATATTTGGAAACTTGATAGATTACTTTTTCAACTGTGCATCTTCCATCTAAAACATCTTCTAATAGAAACTTAACGTCAATCTCATAGTTTTCTTGAAATAAATCATTGATATTATTGTAGATCACACAGTGTTCAATTTTGTTGTGTGATAACTGTTGATAAAGTTGTATACTATAGTTTGTTTTGAAAAGAATCTTCTCATCTATACTCACTAAAGATATAATCTCCATTGTATAATGAACATTCTATTAATTTTTCATTTATAAATCTAATTTATATTTATAATAAACGGGAAAAATCATAGGTGTCGCTCTATTTCAATTTATTAATAACTTCATTTTTTTAAACTAATTATCAATAAACAACTATTCTACGTGTTTATTCCAATTAGTTTGATTCTTTTTGATGAGCTAGAATGTTAGAGGATGTTAGAGAAAATTCCCGTTTTTCACCCCAAAACATTTCCTTTATATATGTACAAAAAACAGATTCGTTCTTTAGATGAATGGTAGTAATTCAATAACTCATCACACTGAAGTTTTTCCATCTGAATCCAAACCTTTGGGATATGAAGCAACTATCATGCTTGCACGCCCTAAACGTCAAACAGTGCAAGAGGAGAGAACTGAGAGGCGATGGAAGAGACTAAACCATTCATCAAATAGGTTTTGGGTTTCTCTCATACTCTCTCCTTACGTTTCTACCTATAATTTCTGGTTGAAAAGGTTATTCTCCAGAGAACAGTCCATCCGTGTCCTGGAAGACATTGGCTTATGTGAGATAGATCAGTGCGTACAGAACTCTCTCATGCTCCCTGTGGAAAAAGTCTATACCCGACATCTTTCCCAGGAGAAATCTTTTCGAGGAGGATACTTGAACAAGAAGGGTAAATTATCATTCCAGTGGGATGAGTATCCTCTTCGATCATTTTTACTTAAATTTACAAGTATAAAGAAATTCGTCAAATTTCTCCTTTTATCCCTTTATGCTGAGTATTCATTGAGAGAGTGTAAGAACAAAATAGGCAAAAAAAGTGGGTTTACATTTCTCTCTTTGAATTCCTCTAATCTTGTTAAATTTAATATCCAAAATCAATTTTTTATGGTGAAAAAATGAAATATAAAAAATCAATCACTGTGCTGTTATTGGTCTTTCTTACTTTTCAATTGAATAATTCAGTTTTATTGAATGCCCAATCTTTATTTCCTGTTATTTCGAATATAGTCTTTACTCCTTCCTCCCCTTCTTCTGAGGATTATGTCACTGTTTATGCAAACATTAGTTTTTCTGAAGGCTTAAAGGAAGTATCTCTCGTATTTAAATCAGAATCTGAAACTTCTTGGAATACTTTATTTATGAAAAATTATTATGCTGACACATTCTATAACAAAATTGACCCTTATCCTACTGATACTGTTGTAGTGTTCTGCATTCGTGCAGTATCTCTTACAGGTTATGTTCAGACCTCAAGTAACTATTCTTATACAGTCAAAGAACATCTTATTCCTTCTTTTAGTGAGATAAAAAGAGATCCTACTTTACCAAAATTTGATGAGGATGTTACAATTTCTCTGCGTATTTTTGATCTCCTTGACATTGATTATTCGTATTTGTGTTATCAATTCAACCAAAGTTCTCCTACACTCGTTCCTTTAGATTATAATCAGACTACAAATTCCTATTCAGCGATTATTCCTCGCACTAATAATTTTCACACTCTTGTTACTTACTGGGTTGAAGCTACTAACATTCTCGGACATACTGGTGTTTCAAGAAAAGATTATTACGTTACAGTAGGAGAATCACCTTATCTCTGGGAAATCTGGACTGATCCATCCAATGCTACAGAAAATCTAGATTTAACTTTTCAGTGTAGCTTATTTTATCGCTGTGAAATTTACTCCAGTAAGATATACTATCAAATAAATAGCGGTAATATCTATTCTCTCTCTTTATTTCAAACCGATGATATAATCTGGACGTCTGAGCCACTTCAAGGTTTTCTTCTAGATGGAGGAGATATTATAGAATATTGGGAAGAATTTAATTATTCCATAGGAAGCGGTTATAATATATATCCTGAACAACCCACCCATTATTTCAAAACTGTAGTTGAGTACAATTCACCCATTATTTCAGGTATTGTTATCAACCCTTCCTTGATTAGAAAAGGGGATTCTGTTTCAATCAATGTTACAGTTACAGATCAAAGTGTGTTATATGTAGATTGTATTGTTTCAATACCTGGTATTACTTCTGATTCTAGTTTTACCTTGACTAATATTGAGACAACTAACATCTGGACATGTACTGTTCCCACAGAATTTCTTGTCGAAAATGAGAGTGTTGTACTTACAATTACTGCAATTGATATTAATGGGGAATCTTGTATTAGTTATTCTGGATTTTTCATTAATGATGGAAGTCCCCCTGTTTTATATGGCATTAAAGACCTTAGAGAAGAACAAATTTGCCATACTTATGAACAGACACTTTATGTTTATGTTAATGACACTAGTCAGCTCAATTATGTTAAATTACATCTTTGGATCTCTAATGGTTCACAATATTATGATGAATTTCTTATGATTAAAGGTGGAGACCATCTTTATTATTATACTTTGAATACTACTCCTTTTGACTTATCACCTTTAACTTGGGTAACTTATAGATTTGAGGCACAAGATATTCATGGTTACACAACGAATTCACCTGAACACTCTTTCTTCATTGGAGACCACACTGGTCCCTCTTTTCAAGATTTTAATTCTCCTCCTATAATTGGCTATCTGGATAATCCCAATCTTGAAGTTAAAATAGATGATTTGGGTGGCTCTGGAGTTCAATCGGTATCTTTAATCTATAGTGATAACGGTTGGATGACTAATTTCTCATTATCTCTATGTTATGTTGGTGATTATTGGTGGTCTATTACCGATATTCCAACACTTGACCTTAATGTCACTAGGGAATATTGTTTTTCTGCACTCGATTGGTACGGTAATCCTTCTCAATCTTTCCTCTTCAATTACTCAACAATAGATATTCATCCTCCTGAAAATATTGATTGGCAGCTGAACGATGTGGAACCTATAATTGATACAACTTCCAATATTCATGTTGAACTCTGGCTAGAAGATCCAAGTGGAATTGTACTAACTAATGTGAATTTTACATTTTACTCTTTAAAAGAAAATCAACATTACAAGTTTACTCTGACTAGTGTAACAAATGGTTATTTTCATTTCTATGTTGACTATGCTTGGATTGCACACGATTATATCTCTTACTACTTTGAATCTGAAGATTTACTAGGATCTTCAGGTAGTTCACAAACATATTATTTCACTGTTGGAGATATTTCTGTTCCAGATATTAATCCCAATTTATCATATCAAGGGGATGCTTGGAAAAGCATACACTCTTTAGATAAAGACCCAAATAATGTCTATTCAGATGCTTGGCTCATTGATTTTCAACATGATTTTACGATCACTGCTACTGTTACAGATGAAACACTAGTTGAAGTGCGTCTTTATTATGGGTCTGATACATCATATTCTAATTATCTTACAATGATACACATTGGAGGAAATAGTTTTGAAGTAATCTTAACCTCTTCAATTCTAACTGATTTATACATTTCTTCTGTCAATCCTTCCTTAACTCACGAGATGTTATTTCTCAAGATTTGGGCAGAAGATAATGCTAGTCACATTTCAGAATTCTATCTTTGGAATGATGATTCTACCTGTTTTGAGATCTATGATTATACTTCCCCCTTATTGTCTAATTTTGTTATCCCGAGCTCCGCTCTAACAGGAACTTATCCAACTTTTGAATTAGATGCTGCTGACTACAAAACAATAGATGTTGCTCAGTTAAGATTCTCCTATGAGAGTACAACCACTACCTGGTATGATATGACACTCATTTCAGGTGACTATTTTGATGGAACTTGGGAATTCAGCAACTGGCAAATACCATACAGCTATGATGGTGTGATTTCCATTGAATTTCAATTTATTGATGGAGATGGGTTGATTTACAATCTTGGTTATTGGTGCCATAAGGACACTGATAGTCAATCAACAATTGACATTTCTCACAGTTTTACTGCAATTGATTCTGTTATTCCGACTATTAATAATCACTATGTAAATCCATCAAATCCTGAATATAATGAGGTTTTTCGATTTTATGTGGATAGTGTAGATGATTGTTCAGGAATAGATCAAATTTGGATTGAGTGGTGGAAAAATGATGTCAAACAAACTAATCTAAATTTATTCAATTATGTTGATAGTATATATAGGACAGATTTCATTGGTTCTTTCTCTTATAACACTAAAATACAATATATTGTACATGCTACTGATTTTAGAGGAAACGAAGCAACAACATCTCAACTAACATTTTACATTGAGGATACTGTTATTCCCGTTATTAGTAATGTCTATCACTCACCCAGCCCTATTAGTGATTTAACTAATTATGTTACTGTCTATGCAACCGTAACAGATAGTGGAGCAGGAATAAATCATGTTACGGTAAAATACTATCGTAATGGTTATTACCAAAATAATAGATACATGACTCTTTCTAATGGTGAATGGTCATACTCAATATATGTTGGTAATTGGAATATTGGTGATCAGTTAAAGTACAAAATTTATAGTTATGATTGTGCTGGAAATAGTAAAGTTACTGGTTTATATGGGCCGTTTACGATTTCTGATACCACTCCACCCTCAATTAGTAGCATTTCAAGATCACCTAGCTCTGTTTATACAAATGATTTGGTGACTGTTAGTGCAACAGTTACTGATAGTGGAAGTGGTTTGAATTATGTTAGGTTATACCATCGACATACTCCTTCTGGTTCATGGTCTTATTCGTATATGTCTTATAGTAGTGGAAAATATTATGGTTCATTCAATGCTTTTGGTTTAGCAGGAATTACAGACTACTATTACATCTTAGCTAAAGATAATTCGTATAATTATAAACAATCTTCTACCTATTCTTATACAGTACAACAGAGTAGTGGAGGTGGAGGATGGTTTCAACCATCAATGGAAGGTCAAATAGATACATTAGATATCCTTACAACATATGATGAAGGTTTCCTAATAATCGACAAAGCGTATCTTTCAAATATTCCATCAAATCTTATTTCTTCTATTACTATTTGCTATCAGTCTTTAGGGGAACCTACTTGGCACAGAATTTATGCGAAAGATTCTTCATCATTCTTCTTTGGGTATATAGCATCTAACACTTCCTTACAAGTAAGCTTCTACTTAGAAGTGAATTTGAGAGACGAGAATGTTCTGATTTCAGAAATATACAGTATAGAGTTAGTTGATTTAACTGCACCTTTAGTATATTGTACATATGAACCATTTGTCCCTAATTTCAACGATGAACTTTTCTTTGACATATTTGTATTCGATTCTAGCGGAATACAAGAAGTTAAGTGCTATACTTCAAATGGAACAAAATACTCTATACATTCTCTTTTTGAAAAAGAGAGCAATAAATATTCTTGTGTTCATAGATTACAAGAAACTATTCGTATTTATTTCGAAGTTATTGATAATAATGGTCATAGTTCTTATTCCTGTTTGTTTGAATTTATCGTTTTCAATTTTGATGAATCTTCAATGATGAACAATAACTCTAACTGGACTTACTTATCTATTTACTTAATTTGTGGGGGAGCTATGATAGGAGTACTTTCTCTTCTCATTTCTAAAAACCTTAAAATTGGAGGTAAAAAAAATGAATAACAACCTACTCAAAAACCAAAATTTGATTTCTCGCAAAAAGAAACCTTATGTCATCTTAATGACATTTCTGTTCATATCCAGTATATTAATGATGGATATTTCTCACGTTTTTGTTCAAGGAGATATTAATGATCAATATACTTTCTTCTATGATGATTTCATGAATACTACCGTAAATTCTACAAAAATATGGTCTGGAACTTATGAAATTAAATATGGTCAGATGTACATAGATGAAGGAAAAAGTGTTTGGGCAGACTGTAATATCATGGGTTGGAGTGGATATACAGATCTCTTTCTCAAGATTAACATAGAACCCTTCTCGTCTTCATCAAGCTCTAGAATACTCATTCGTGATGCTAATACTTCTGAGATACTCTATAGTAGTCATCCTACGACCATTGATTCAGACATAATTAACCTTCTCCCTTATGTTGATCTTACTTCCAGTCATCTAAAAATAGAAGTCATAGGTTTTGTCAAGTTTGATGATATTAAGATTTATACTCCCAATCTTTTTATCACTAATCTTTTGTTAGACGAAAATGTTAAATCCGTTTTAACCTCCGAAGTCATCGAATACACTAAACTAGAAGATAATCAAGAAGGAAGGTTCAGATCTTATAGTCGCCAAGTTACTTTTAATCCAGATGAAGGAACGAGTCAGTATTATATTGAAACTAGAGATTACTTCATACCTTATTTGGATGATCTCTCTTTAATAGGTCAGATTGGCAGGACTAAACTTGAATTTGAAGATGAAAATGCTTTCAATGCTACAGCGAGATTTGTTTTAAAAGCTAAATACCATCATGGTCGTTCTGTTGAATACAAGAAATTAGTCGATATAACTGAATATTTGGATGGAAGAGTTAGTTCTATCTATATCCCTCTTGATTCTCTTAAAGGTAAAGATGTGTCTTTTGTTATTTATATGACTGCTTTTTCATGGTATGAGACACCTTCTCCAATTTTGATTTTATCCTATTTAGGTATCACTGCAAAAGCTAATCCCAAACTTAACGGAAGAGAGATAGATGCGATGGATTATGCTACAAAGGATGTTTATACTCAAGTTACTCCTGCTGTTGTATCCGATGACAATAAACTCGTTCTAGCAAGAGATAGAGAAGGAACCATAGCAACTTATCGAACATTTCTTGGAACTAACTCCAGTTATGTTAGTTGTTCAAATTATGTCTTATCAGATTATCTAGATGAACCATCTGATGCTTTAGGTTCATGGAAATCTGACGATACAGGAGAATCTCTTACTTTCGATATCAAAGAAGAATCTAAGGGTGTTGTAGCTGTTGACACAAATCAATTTAAGTTCTCTACTGGTACTCTTGAAACTTATTTCTCTGTTTATGAATATGGTTTAGCTGCTGGTGTTGTATATAAATATCTGAATAGAGACGAGTTTTGGGCAATAGCAGTTCAAAAAATGAAAAACAGTGATGATTTAGCTTTGCTTATTCACAATTATGCTATTGTTGATTCCATTCCTTTAATAAATAATATTCAAAGTGATGTTTCTATCAGAATCATAAAAAATGCATTTCTTGATTCATATAGAATATACGTTAATGATCAACTTACATTTATTCGTTCACATAACACAATTAGTTCTCAAGTTGGCTTCTTCTATAGAGTTGTTGAAAATACTGATTTTGGAGGATATTATCCTGCTCAATTTTATAGTTTGAATCTCTATAATGTAGGAGAATATGATGTATCACGAATGTATCTTACAGTACAAAATCCTAC
>DAOVER010000050.1 GCA_030668875.1 Candidatus Heimdallarchaeota archaeon | reverse complement strand
AATCCAACTGAACTTGATACTGTAAATCTAGATTGGAATAATGTACTTGGAGCAACCACTTACTATGTTTATCGTTCAACCTCTTACATCTGGTCTGTTGAAGGACTCTTACTCCTTGCTACTGTTTCTTCTAGTGACTATGTCGATACTTTGCCTTCTGAAGGATTCTACTACTATGTTGTTATTGCTGAAAATTTTGCAGGGAACAGTTCACATTCTAATTGTCAATACGTAGAAGTGAGTGTTCCTGACCTTGATTCTCCTGAACTATCCCCTATTCTACCTAATCCTACAGAGATAAGCAGTATCTCTTTAGTATGGGATAGTGTTAATGGGGCGACAGAATATTATATCTACCGTTCAACTTCGTATATCTGGTCAGTTGAAGGGTTAACTCCAATTTCCACAGTTGGCTTAATTTCCTATGACGACATCCTTCCCTCAGAAGGTTGCTACTTCTATGTGATTGTAGCTAGTGATGGGTTAAGAAACAGCACTCATTCAAACTGTGAATACATTGAATATAAACTTCCGATATTACACGAATTCGTTATTGTTTCAAGTTTGATACTTGCTACTTCTGTTTTAGTGTTTGTGGTTATGAGAATTCGTAAGAAAAATTCCAAAGTGAACTAGTTTTCACTAGTTCTTACTTTTTTTGATTTTACCTCTTTTATAATTTGACTCTATCGCAATTTCATATTAACATTGTCTATTTTAATGAATCCATTTAAAATTCTTTTAATTTTTCAGTTGATTCGGTACCTTTTATATATTTCAGAAGTAATTTCACTAAAACTATAAATCTAGAAAAAATAGGAATGAAACAAAATTCTTTGTTTCAATTAATAACTTCAAAGATACTTTGAAGTTTGTTTCTTGGGAAAATTCTGATTGGAAATCTTAAACTTTCACAATATTTGTAGCTTGTGGTCCTCTGTCAGTATCTTCAAGATCGAATTCTACCTCGTCTCCATCTCTTATGTCATTAAAGTCTTCTTTAACTCCAGAACGATGGAAGAAGGTGTCTTTTTCTTCTCCTTCAATGCTGATAAAACCAAAGTTTTTTTCATACATTATTCTTTTAACTGTTCCTTTCATTTGGATTAACTCCAATTTTATGTGTTCGGTTGAGATACTTTGTGTATTCAACCCAAATTAAAAATACCAATCAGAAATTACTAACTCTTTTTAAGATTAAATAAAACTCCAATCGCTTAAATTTTTAACTTATATAGAAAATTGTGGAACCTATTAATAAATACTCAGTTCTTGATAAATTTGATAGCAAATAATCCTAAGAATTACTTTTTTTGCGTTTCATTTCATGAAAGGTAACTCTAAGTGGGAAAAAACTTTAATTTGGGGAGATGTTTGGTCGAATCATGAAAGCTGTTCAGTTAATTGAAATCGGCAAAGATTTAGAAAATCGAGAAATACCAATTCCAGTACCTAAACCTGACGAGGTCTTAATTAAAATTAAAGCAGCGGGTATATGTCATTCTGATATTCATTATCGAGATGGAGTTTCCTCAGTCGGTTATCGCCCTATCTCTTTGGGACATGAGGTTTCAGGTGTAATAGAAAAATTAGGTTCATGTGTGCTTGATTTCCAGTTAGGTGAAAGAGTTTGTCTTAATTATATGATTACATGCGGGAAGTGTCAATATTGTGTCAGAGGATCTGAACAATTTTGCGAACAAGGAAAAATGATAGGGAAAGATGTAGATGGAGGGTATGCAGAATATATTGCTGTGCCTATAAGAGGAATATACAGAATACCTGATTCTATTTCATTTGAACATGCTTCTGTTATGATGTGCTCATCAGCAACTTCGCTCCATGCTCTTAAAAAAACTCGCTTCAAACCAGGAGAAACCATAGCCATTTTCGGTTTAGGAGGGTTAGGAATATCAGCTATGCAATTAGCTAAGATATTTGGTGCAAGGGTAATTTATGCAATAGATATTGATTCAAGAAAACTTAAGACGGCAAAAGAAATGGGAGCAGTTCCAATAAATGCAAAGAAGAATGATCCAGTAAAGAAAATAATGGAATTAACAGCTGGAGAAGGGGTTGATGTTGCTTTGGAGCTTATTGGTCTCTCAATAACTATGGAACAAGGAGTAAGATCTTTAGCCAGATTTGGTAGATTAGGTCTTGTAGGCATTACTAAAGATACATTTGATATCAACTCATATGAAATAATTTGCAGAGAAAAGGAGATAATTGGCGTTTCTGATCACTTATTATCTGAACTACCATTTTTGTTTAATCTTGCAGAACAAGGAAAATTAGATTTAAGTAAAGTAGTGACGAAAACAGTTCCTCTAGAAGCTGATGCTATCAATGAAGTACATCATCGGTTGAAGGAGTTTAATGCTGATTTCAGAACTATAATTAAACCTTAGTCCTTCTTCTTCTGATGTACTATCTCGTATAACTTTAGAGAAGTTAGCCATTAGTAAAAGACAACTTTTCTCTTAATTGATTCAATGCTTTTAAGGAAAGTTCTTCAGGATTTGTCAGTATAGCTTCTTTAATTTTTTGAGCACATTCCATTGGACTGGAGTTGGTTGTATCTACTTCTATATCATAGATGGTATGGGCATGAACTCTATCATAATGTATCTTAGCTAAACCAAGTTTTCTATCCCCTCGTTCTTGTTCTCTTTTTTCTAGTTCTTCAAGAGTGCAATGAACACCTACAAATACAACTGGAAACTCACCTAGAATGTTGATACATTGTTTTAATACATTCTCTGTATCAAGTACTGTATCAGCAATTATGTTATTTCCTGCTTTAGAAAAAGCAGCTAAAAAATGGTGAAAGGTAGAACTTCTTCTATTCCTAACACTGCATTTTTCAAGTAAAGCATATCCTTCGTCTGGTGAAATGTCTTCTGGAATAGGTGTTGGGTTAAAACGCTTGGGAAATGCATCTTTGTATAACTGAAAAAACTTATCTAGTCCAACTATCAGATAAGGTTCATCCATAATTTCTTGCAATGAATTTGCTATCATTGACTTCCCTGAACTCGAGACTCCATTTAATAGTATAATTGAACCTTTAACCTCTTCAGATGACATCAAACAATTTAATTCAGTTTCTTTTGATAAACATTCCTCTTTTTGATGCAACAAATTTGCCATTCTCTACGAGGAACTCTCCTCTAAGTATTGTTGAATCAACTACTCCAGTTATTTTTGATCCTTCATAAGGACTATAATCAGATTTAGAATGTCCTGAATCAATAATTAATTGCTTCTTTGGGTCAAAAATGACTAAATCTGCATCTGATCCTTCTTGGATAATCCCTTTCCTAGGGAATAAACTGTGGATGACAGCAGGATTGATTGTATATTTCGGAATAATACTTTCCCCAAATAGATTATACATAAGTGAAAAACTATATTCCAAACTTCCAAGCCCTTTAGGGATTTGGCTCGGTTTTGAGTATCTTAATTTCTCTTCTTTTGTAAAAGGAGCATGATCTGTTCCAATAGTGTTTATTATTCCTATATTTTTCTTCAGTTTTTCTTGCTCATCTATAGAACGGAGAGGAGGCGCAAGAAGGAATAAGTTCCCATTTTCAGTAGAGTAAACTTCTTTGGTAAGGTAGAAATACTGGGGACAGCTTTCAATGAAAATATTATGTTGCAGAAGCTCAGAGTATTTCTCTTTTAGAAGATCTATTGAAGACCCACAAGTGACATGTACGAAGTAGATTCTTCCTTTAAGTTCTGAAACGATTTTTGCTAATTTATCTATTTCTTCGATTTCTGCATTAGCAGGTCTTGAGCTTTCATATACAGCTATTTGGTCTTCTACATTTGAATTTATTATTATTTCATCATTTTCAGTATGTATTAGGATAAGACTGTCAGTTAAACTTGAAATTTCAATAAACTCTCTGATTTTTTCATATGTGCATCTGCGATTTGATTCAGAATATGTTGTAAATAATTTGATTGAAGGAATACCATTATCAATCGATAATTTTACGAGTTTTTCTACATCATCTTTGAAATTACCAACAGTTGTATGGAAACTATAGTCTATAAATGATGTTTCAGCTTCTTTATGTTTCTGCTGAAGTTTTTCATTGAATTTATCCACAGTAATAATCGGTTCAAGGAAATCGATGAAAGTAGTAATTCCACCAAAAGCAGCCGCTGTAGAAGCACTTTCATAATTATCACTTGATTTGAATTCACCCAAATCAAGGTTGATATGAACATGGGGATCAATAAAACCAGGTAAAATTAGTTTATTTGAACAGTCTACAATTTTTTTGCATGGAAGGTTTCTTCCAGAAGGAATAATTTTGGTGATTTTTTGATCAGATATATATATGTCTTCGAGATAAAATTGTCCATTACGGTATACTGATCCTTTTACAAGACCCAAGGAATACTTTAAATCACCTCTCATGGTTTGATTATATCATACTTTCATATTAACATTGTCTTTTTTAGAATGTTTTTTTTAAAACTTGTTTCTAAACAAATCAAAAATTCGAAAAAAAGTTAATAAATCATTAAAAAGTAAACTAAACTCTAAAGAAAACGTTTAGTTTATTACTATAAGAAGCTATCATCTAGTCTTTTTAGTTTCAATCATGTAATTCCAATTTATTGTGAGTATATTCAATATAGAAAAATTAGTTTTTCCCTAATTGTCAGGTATAATTAGAAGAGTAAATAGTCAAGAAACGAGAAATAGTTAAGAGTTAATTTTATTTTTTATCTCTTATTATTGGTCCTCCACATTTAGGGCATTCTCTTTCTTTTCTTGTTACTTCATATCCACAATACTCACAATACCAATTCCTTTGTTTGGTAGTTTTATATGGTTCAAGTTTATCAGTTTGGGAAAAATCAGACGTGGTAATATTGGTACCAAATCCTAAATTTTTTGCTTTTAAAATGGAACGTATACCAAATATTGCCATAAATAGCATTAAAGAACCTACCATACTTCCAATTATAATCCCACCTATCTCTGCAAAAACAAAGCTTTGATCGAAATCAGGTGTAGCCACAGCAAGGATAAACATAACAAATACAGATATGAAAGCAAGAATTTCTAAAATAATAAATGCCTTAAGTAGTATTCTCTTGATATTCCTTTTTTTTGTTGGTTTTTCAGTCAGATTCTCAGAACTCATTACTATCTACCAATTTATATTAATCTACTTATAAATGATTACAAAAATAAATTTTTTGTAATGGATATTCTCATATTAATATTGACTTTTTAGAAAAGAAATAAAACAAATTTTTTTTGAGAATATACTTATTAACACAAAAGAAAAGGGTTCATAATGAATGAAATGGATAATTCTAACAAAGAAATTGTTTCAGGTAAGAAGGGTATTTTATCTTTACCAGGCTTTCCTATTGTTATTGGGTGTATTGGTAAAAATCTTATAACTATAGCTGCAATTAGTATGGTTTCATTTGATAATCCTCCTTTAATTATGATTGGAATTGTTCCCAAAAGATATTCATTTGAACTGATAAAAGAAGTAAAGGACTATTCAATAAATATCCCCACAACTGAACTTATAGATGATGTGAAGCATATCGGAAAAATTTCCGGTAGAGATGTTGAAGATAAATTTAAAGCAACAGGTCTTACACCTGTAAAAGCTTCAAAAATAAGTTCATATCTAATAAAAGAATGTCCTGTTAATCTAGAATGTAAGGTTGTTCATACTCTTGATTTAGGGGGAACGCATACGTGGTTTGTTGGTGAAGTAGTAACTGCTCATTTAGCTAAAGATTATGATCGGTCAAAAGCATTCCTGTTCTGGCCTAAACAATTTAGATATGTTGGTGATGTAATCGAAACCTGAAAGGAGTTCTTTGAGTCTTTCAATGTGCTCCATAACAGGTTATGATTGTTCACAACTAAACTTATTCCATGATTAGCATCATTAACTAGAGATTCTAATAAAACTCCCGTAATATTTACTCAAGACTGTCCAATTAAACTAATACAATTGTAGTTTATATGACAACAGGATAAAATATTATTATAAAAAAAGGTTTAAAAAGAAAAATTAGTATTGGCAGAGCAATAAGATTAGTTTTAAAGAAATTAGTCAAAACTATAAAGGAGAAAGATTATGAGAAGTTTTGTAGGGCGTGACATTATATCATTAAAGGATTTTGAACGCCATGAATTTGAGCGAATATTTGAGGTTGCAGATAAATTAGCCCCAATAGCTCGCAATAGAAAAAATGTAGATTTATTGAAAGAAAAAGTAATGGTAACTGCTTTTTACCAGCCTTCAACCAGGACTCGTTTAGCCCACGAAACAGCCATGCTTCGATTGGGTGGTAAGGTGACAGGATTTTCTGACGCTAAAATGACCCGCGCAGGTGACTTCTATATGGAATCCATCAAGGACACCTTTAAGATGCTCGAAAATTACGGAGACGTCATCGTTATGAGGCATTTCCAGAAAGGCGCTCCCAAAGAAGCTGCTAAATGGGTAAGTGTCCCTATTATTAATGGTGGAGATGGTTGGGGAGAGCATCCTACACAAATCCTCACTGATCTCTATACTATTTATAAAGAAAAAGGTCACTTAGACGGATTAAAGTGGGTAGCTGTAGGTGATATGAGAATGCGTACCATGCACTCCCTTGGTCATGCTTTAACACAATTCGACTGCCCAATCACTTTCATATCACCAAAAGACATGGAACTTCCTGATGAATACCGGGAAGATTTCAAACGTAACGGTCTGAACTTTACCGAAGGTGATGATGTTCGCACAGTTATCGCAGATGCTGATGTGATCCTAGTTGAGCCGGTAGTCCAGCCTGACTACACCAAATCACGTGATGAAAGAGATGGTGACGTTGCACTAACCCCCCCCGAATTCCAAATCACCAAAGAACTTTTAGAAACCAAAGCAAAATCAGACGCAGTATTACTCCACTCCTTACCCAGAATGGATGAAATTCCTCCCGATGTGGATCAGACCCGATGGGCGCGTTACTGGAAGGAAGGTCACAACGGCGTTGTAATGCGCATGGCCCTTCTAGCTCTGGTTTTAGGTGCAGAGGAGTAGGAGATCATAATGATATCTGATTTACGAGGTCGTGACTTAATCGGCGACCTAGATTTTACAAAAGAAGAAGTGGAAACTGTCTTAGAAGTAGCCTGGGATCTTAAGAAAAAACGAGCACTGGGTGAAAGACACGCTTTGCTTCTGGATAAAACTCTCTGTATGCTATTCTTCTTCTCCAGCACACGTACTCGGGCTTCTTTTGAGTCAGGAATGGCGCAGCTGGGAGGACAAGCCACATTTTTGGAGAGCCGCACAACACAGGTTTCTCATGGAGACACAGAAAAAGAATTAGGAGAAATCCTTGGAAGGTATTATGATGGTATTGCCATTCGACATTGTGATTGGGGAATAGGAAACAAGTACATAAACAACGTGGCATCAGCCTCACGCTCACCTGTTTTAAATATGCAGTGCGATATTTATCATCCTCACCAATGTCTGGCTGATATAATGACTATAATGGAGAAAAAAGGTCGGGATTTAAGAGGAAAGAAGATGGTAGTTAGTTGGGCGTATGCTTCCTCGTACCTGAAACCAATTTCTGTCCCACAGTCTTTGATTCTACAGATGCCTCGGTTTGGGTTGGACGTCACACTAGCACATCCACCTGAATTTAAGTTGATGCCGGAAATCATGAAACAAGCCCAAGAACAAGCTGACAAATTTGGCAGCAAATTTGAGGTTGTCGACTCTATGGAAGAAGGTTTCAAAGACGCGGATATCGTTTACGCGAAATCTTGGGGACCCTTGCTCACAACAAAAGATCCAGAAGAAGGTAAAAAGATCCAAGACCAATATAAGCATTGGATTACTGATTCGAATAAAATGGCCCTAGCTGACAAGGATGCGATTTATATGCACCCTCTTCCTGCTGATCGCGATGTAGAGGTCACCAGTCAGGTGATGGATGGTCCCCAATCAGTGGTTTTTGATCAAGCTGAAAATAGGATGCATGCGCAGAAAGCAATAATGGCGCTAACAATGTGGTAGGCGATACAAATGTCAAAACAGAAAAAAGTAGCAGTTGTTGCAATTGGTGGAAACTCACTCATCAAATCCAAGCAGCATCAAACTGTACAAGATCAATACAAAGCTACCCAGGAAACTGCAATTCATCTGGTAGATATGATTGAAGAAGGCTGGGATATTGCAATAGGACATGGCAATGGACCCCAAGTTGGATTCATTTTACGACGAAGTGAAATTGCCCATAAGGTGGAAGGTATGCATGAACTACCCCTTGATGTTTGCGGAGCTGACAGCCAGGGCGCTATCGGTTATGCTCTACAGCAGAATATCCAAAATGAGCTTAAAAAAAGGGGAATTAACAAACCGGCCGCGACAGTGATTACCCAAGTCCGGGTAGACCCGAATGATCCTGCTTTCCAGAAACCTGCTAAACCTATTGGAACATTCATGGAAGTAAAAGAGGCGGAAAAAAGGAAAGAGGAATTAGGTTGGAATGTAGTTGAAGATGCTGGTCGCGGATGGCGTCGAGTGGTAGCTTCCCCGTTACCTGTGGAAATAATGGAATTGGAAGCAATCAAAACGCTAATTGATTCCGGAACAGTTACAATTACTGTGGGTGGTGGAGGAATACCAGTTATTGAGACCGATCAAGGAGTAGAGGGGACTGCAGCGGTAATTGACAAAGATTTTGCATCTGCGTTCCTGGCCAATGAAATTAACGCGGATATGCTTTTAATTTCAACTGCTGTTGAAAAAGTTTCTTTAAATTTTGGTAAACCTGATCAAGTGGAGTTAGATCAGCTCACCGTTGCTGAGGCAAAAAAGTACCTGGAGGAAGGAACTCACTTTGCCAAAGGTTCGATGGAACCGAAAATTAAAGCTATCGTTCAATTTTTAGAACAGGGTGGTAAAGAAGCTCTGATCACTAATCCTGAAAACATCAGTCGGGCTTTGAAGGGTAAAACAGGAACCAGGATTGTTCCTTAGTGCAGTATTAATATGCAGCAAGTTACTATAAAAGGAAAATAAACTGTGGATAGAGAGATAATAGTTAATTGACACCTTCTTTCAGAAAGAAAAAAAGCATCTGTTTAAACATTTTTCCATGATCTTGATTAATGCGCAATTATAAGCTCTTAATTGTGATAAAGTAGAAATGTCATTTAAATGAGACTTTGAAAGAGCTAATTAAAGCTCATAGAACATATCAATATCAAACAAATAACTTCATATGTGATAAAAGGACTTTCTAATGTTTACTATTATGATATATCTTATGATTTTTAATTTATTTAAATAAGTTTAAATATAAAAAAGTGTTTATTTTTTAATAGAATGAGGGTACAATTTAAGAAAAAATTTGTATGGTTAATTGCAGTATTGTTTTGTGCATCTACTCTAATTAACAGTAATAAGGAATCGTATTGTGGAGTTGAACAAGTAGGAGTAAATACAATAAATAATGATTTTAGTTTCTATTTTATTTCTCCTGAAAATAATTCGATTTATGATGAAAACATAACTTTGAGTTATTATTTATCAGAACTATCTGCATCCCTAACATTTTACTTAAATGATTCAGTAATCTCTGACATTCAAAATAATACAATCTTACCTCTGACCAGAAGAGGAAAGTATAACCTAACTGGAGTAGCCTCCTTTAACAATACTGAAATCACTGAAACAGCTATCTTTAGTTTTTACCCTATTGTAAATGCAGACTTTTCATACAATGCAATACTTCTCAATTATTGGTTGACACATACTAGTGCATCCAATTATCCAACACCATGTTATAAACACGATGATCCAGTTTTATTACAATTCAAAATAAATGAATTAAATGATACTTTCACCTTAAATGCTAGCTATGAAGCACTTGTTGGACCTTCATATACAACTTATGATCTAGGACCCACAAATATAACTTGGATAGATACTAACACTTTTAGTATCCTTATAAATCCATTAAGTGAAAATTTCACTGTACATAGGGTCAGATTAGATATCAATTCCACTCTTCCAAATGGTTCAAATACAATACTGTTCTATTTCTATAGAGCCATTAATCCTCCTACAGTTGTGCCAGATCCTTATGCGAATTTTGTAGGTGGAACTCATTCAGGTCAAATTATGGGATACTTTGAGGTTTGGCGGTCAATATCCAATTTAACCAGTATTTCTGTTTACCTGGATGGAGAGGAAATATTATCTTATGAAGAAAATAATATAGGTGATTTTACTGGTTTGTTAGCCATTTCAATAGATACAACTAAATACTCTAATGGAGTTCATACGTTAGAAATAATTGTAACGGACTTCTTCAACCTAACTTCATTGAATATTTATTCCTTGACTTTCAATAATGTAATCATTCCTACAAATGGAACCCCAACAGACACATCCTTTTCCATTAGTTACTTACTTAGTATCGTGATGTTAACTGTTGTGGCAATTGTATTAAAGAGAAAAAGAACTAGTTAGTAAAAGACAGAACATTTCAGCTGTAAGCTGAGTTGGAGTGTGTGAGACCATAACATTGTGGATTTACTAATAATTCCTTTTCTTATTTATGTTATAATAAAACCTTCTTACTAGATTCTTTTATTGTAAATCGTTTTCCAGAGCAGGGTGGTAAAGAAGCCTTAGTTACCAATCCTGAAAACATCGGTCGGGCTTTAAAGGGTGAAACAGGAACTAGGTTTGTTCCTTAGTGCAGTATTAATATGCAGCAAGTTACTATAAAAGGAAAAGAAACTGTGGATAGAGAGATAAAAGATAATTGACGCCTTCTTTCAGAAAGAATAAAAGCATTTGTTTGAACATTTTCCCATGATTTGTTTAACTACATCCATCATCTTTTCTTTATAAGCACTATGAACTATTTTATTCCTAATCACATAGAAACAAAGTAATAGGTTTGATGGAATGCTGCTAGTATTGGGCATTGAAAGTTCTAAACTAGAACTAAGCTCTTTACCGAAATCTAATTAATCCTATAGTCCCATAAATTAGAATCATTTTCTTTTTCGTCTAGATATAAACTTGAAATAACCATATAGTGCTAAAGGAATTACTAGTACTAAAGCAAGATATGAATAATAAACTAAATTGTTCTTGTAGATTGGGGGTTCAGAGAGAGGATAGAGATCTTGTGAACCCGCAAATCCATCTATATAATAACTACCAACTACAGTAGAATAGTCAGACCAGTAGTTACCCTCTTTTGTTTCTTCATCGTACCATTTGTTATTTTGACCATCATCTTTAGCTTGAGATGTTCCAAAATGCTGATTATTATCGTAGAAAGAATTATGATGAACAGAGTTGTTAGATGAGTATGCGTCTAAAACTACACCCCAAACAATGTTGTTTTGTAGAAAATTATAGCTAAGTTCATTTTTGTCAGAGTTTTCTAATACTATTCCTACATAGTTTAAACTACAATTATTATTAATAATCTCAATGTTTGTGGAACCAACTATATTGATTCCATAATTCCAATTATTAGAACAGACACTACTCTGAATCAAACTATTAGAGCAATAAAACATAGTGATTCCTGTAATTGTATCACAAAGATATTGATTCTTTATTCGAACATTAGAACAATCTGCAAAGAAAAGTTGACCATAAATTGACTTAGTAATTGTTAGGTCTTTTAAACTTGCAAAATAGCCAAACTTTTTGTCATTTACTGTGTTATTTAAGACGATGTAAGTATTATAGTCATTTTTGTTGAGTTCATAGAATATAAAACCACTTCTATACAGAATATTATTGGTGATTTTAGACTTTTCAGCATCATTTATAAGAATACCAATTGCATTTCCAGAACAATTATTGCAATCAATAGTTACATTCCCTCCATCTGCTACAACAATTCCAACTCCTCTACCTGAACAATAGTTGTTTAGTACATAAGAATCATTGGATTCATGAAGCGCTATATTGTTCTGCACATTGTCAATACACAAGTTATTTACTACAACTGATTTGTTAGATTGATATAAACTTATGCCCCCATGGTAAGTATTTTCATAACATCTATTATCAGCTACGTACGATAAAGGTGATTCTTCCACAACAATCCCCCCCCTACTATTTGAATTGCAAGTGTTATTATTAATCAAACACGCTTCACTTCGGTCTACAAATATCCCTAAAACATCCTGAATACACCGATTGTTTTCAATTTGTGATTCATAAGAGTTCCTAACATGAATACCAACAAAGCTATTAAAGTTGCAAGTATTGTTAATTATTTTCGTGCCTGGTGAATGATTGATTCGAATGCCTGTTGCAAAATTTCCCACACAAATGTTGTCTTCTATTATAGTTGTTTCTTTCCTTACAGAATCTATAACTATACCGCCCCTATAAGCATCTACAAAACAATTCTGAATTATAAAATGTTTAGTTGTATTGAAAACATAAATTCCTTTTTCTTCTGTAGTTGTAATATTTAAATTTTCAATCCTATATGGATCAAGAGGAGTTCCATTACCTGGAAATCCATAATCTGTGAAATTTGAATCATTTGTTATTATAATTGGTAATGAGTCTAAGTAAGAAAGAGAATAGGGATAAGTAGTACTTTCTGAAACAATTATATTCTGAACAGTAATCTCAGTTGAGCTTATTAATATAACTAAAACAAACATTTGATATAATTTATTCATTGCATACTTATCCCCTTTGTTATTTTATTTATTGTGGTGTGATGCCCTCTATTGATAAACAGAATCCATTTCCATAGTCACTCAATTTTGTTGGAGTTTGGTTTGCGTTGTAGTAATTAACTGACCCTACATAATAATTATACCAAAACAATGCATCATCGAAAATATCTATGAAATCTGCAGTTATTGAACCTGAAGATCCACGTTCAGAATTTCCATTCCAAGAATAGTGCAGAAAACACTGTGTCCAGCATCTAAATTCTTTATCAACATCCCACCATGAGGTTTCATCGTCGCGAGTAGCTGCGGCTAGGAAAAAGGTATCTGAGTTATTAAGTAATTCTAGTTCGTTATACATGCCAGAAGCATTACAGCAATCAAAGAAGAAAAACACTCTTTCTGCGATTGAGTTTTCCATTATCGTTGCTAATTCTGTATCATTGAAAAATCCCTCGTTGTCTGGATTACCAGGATCTGCTTCGTAGGCACTTAGGGCGTAACTTTCTCCTTCATCATACTTATAACCATGACCTGAGAAGATGAAAGCTATAATGTCTCCACCATCTGCACCAGAAACCATTGTATTTAGTTTGGTTTTTATTGCACTTTCTGTAGCAGCATTATTTTTCAAGACTTCTACATTGTCAAAATCTAAACCAGTTTCGTTTGTGAAGTGGGCATTTCACGTATCAGCATCGTTATCACTAAATTGTGCGTTACCAAGAGGATAGTAATCTTCAATTCCAACAATGACTGCCCATTTTACGACATAATATAGATCAAAATTATATCTCCAAGGACCACTACCTTCGGGTCTTCCTATTAGATTATCATATTGTTGAGTTGTCCAATTTGAGTTCATTGAAGCTGTTAATGTGTACCTGTAGGCGTTATCTACATATTCCTTAATATAGTAATAACCATTTGAGCCTGTAACATCAGAATCTAATGTAGTACTACCATATTTTAATCTCACTGTAACACCAGCCGTACCATTACCCCAATCGTTGTATACAAATCCATCCCATTCAACCCAGTTGTAACGGGCAGAGACATAATTCGTGATTGGGATTAAGGAAAGTGTTAGTATTACGAGAATTAATAATACATTTATTTTTCCGTTTTTCTTTACATTCATTTTTATCACTTATGAATTTAGTTTAAGGTTGAGCTAGCTCCTTTACTTATTTACAATGAATTCTTTTAACTATTTAACTTTAAAATATACTTAAAGTGATATTGTACAAAACCTCACTTCCATTAGTAATTAGCATTTTGTTGTGTTTTTATAATGTTTATTAGTTGATTTTGTAAGTTTAAGTTTATAATAAGTAAGAGTGACTAATTCGCTCTCAACACACTATGATGGTTTTACCTAGATCTTAAACGATCAACAAACGACCTTTAAAGGGTGAAACAGGAACAAGGTTTGTTCCTTAACTTTTTTACTATTTCTTCTTTCTTTTTATCATCTTAATTATTTTCTTGCTATTGGTAGCTCGAAACGCCATTTACCATCATATTGGTATAGAGCTCCTGCAACTGCTCCAGCTGTTGGTACAAGACCAATTTCTCCCACTCCTTTTGATCCAAACCCTCCTACTTCCTCAGGTTCTTCTATTAGAATTACCTCAACCTCTGGCATATCCTTTGCTTTGATTATTTGAATATCTCCCATTCTTAGTGAGTCTGGCACTCCATTTGTTGTTGGGAAATCTTCCGAAAGTGTATGCCCTAGACCCATGTGAATTCCCCCCTCAAACTGTCCAGCACATGCCATGGGGTTGATAGCTTTTCCAACATCATGAGCCGCTATCATTTTTGTAATTTTACCTTCTTCATTTAAGATAGCCATTTGAACAGCGTGACTGAACGCTAAATGCGTTATAGGATTATCAGTTTGTGTACCTGGTTTGACTGTAAAATTACTAATATATTCTCCATGGAACTCTTTACCTGCTAAATCTTTTAGGGGCTTTGTTTGAAGAGCAATTGCAAGTTTTTCTGCTGCAAATTTTGCTGCCATAGTATCCAAAGCTGTACCTCTAGAAGCAGTTGTCATTCCACATTTGGTTTTTGGATAGCTAATTGATTTGACATTCATCTGTTTGGGGGAGATGTCAGTAACTTCTGTTACAACTTGGGTAAGAACAGTAAACAATCCTTGTCCCATCTCTGTAAATCCCGTTAAGATTTCAAGTTGTTCATTTTCAAGGACTTTTATGAGAACCCTCCCAGTATCCTCCAAACCGTTACCAATTCCTGTATTTTTTATCCCACAAGCTATCCCAATTGGATCTTTAGAATTCTTATAGATGTCTTTAACAGCATCTAGACATTGTTGCATTCCATTGATGGTCTTTGTCATCTTTTGACCTGTTGCAAACCTTTGACCTTCTCTAAGAATATTTTTTTCTCTTATATCATAATCATCAATTTTAATCCCATCTTTCTTCATCTTCTCGACAATCATATTAAGACATGTTTCAATTGCAAAGGAGGTTTGATTGACTCCGAAACCTCGCATCGCTCCACAAGCGGGATTATTTGTATAAACAGCTTTTGCATCTACATCAACATTAGGAACGAAGTATGGCCCACAACAATGTCCTGCTGCGCGTTCTGCAACTTTTGCTCCAACAGATGCATAAGCTCCTGAATCAGCTATTAAACGGAGTTTTACAGCTGTTAGCTTTCCATTTTCATCTGCTCCTACTTCATAATCCATAGTCATTGGGTGTCTCTTAACGCTCATGAGAAGAGACTGTTCTCTTGTAAGAACTGTTTTTACAGGTTTCTTCAAAATCATGGAAGCCATAGCTGTCTGTGCTTGACATGTAAGATCCTCCTTTCCACCAAAAGCACCACCATTAGAAACAAGTTCAACGATAACTAGTTCTTTTTTTAATCCGAGTGCTTCTGCAATCTGTCTTTGATCTTCATGAACTCCTTGTCCCTGACTATATAGATGAACCCCCTTTTCTGTTGGGAATGCTAAGCAACTTTCTACTTCCATGTAAGCATGTTCAATTCGTTGAGTTTTAAAACGCTGTTTTATCACGTATTTGGATTTCTCCAAAGCACTCTTAACATCTCCTCTTCCAAAGAATGTGTGACCTAGTAAATTGCCTTTTTCATGTATTTTTTCTGTAGTAGGTAATAGAGCTTTTTCTGGATCAATTATTGGTTCAAGTATTTCATAATCAACCTTTATTTTCTCAAGAGCTGCTCGGGCATGAACCATGGAATCAGCTACAATCATTGCAAGCACATCACCTACATATCTTGTAGATTCACCTTCAGAAACAAAAATGGGCCAATCTGGTATGATATGACCAATCATCCGTTTCCCGGGTACATCTTTTGCTGTAAATGTCTCTATCACTCCACAAGCTTCCTTAGCTTTTGATGTGTCAATTTTGATTACTTTGGAACGTGGATGCTCACTTAGCAACAAAGCTCCATGAAGCATTTCATCCATTTCCATATCTGCGATATAGGGTTTTCTACCTAGAGCCATATCCACTCCACGATAACGATGAGCATTAGAACCTACTCCATTCTTTTTCGGTTCATACTCCCTTTTTAGACCATATTTTTCTCCAAAGAATTCGCTTCTTCGAGGTGGTCCTGATATGTCATCGTCCTTTGGATTCCAATGTTCTTCAGCTGTTTTCATAGCATCAAGAATTCGTTGGTAACCAGTACATCTGCAGAGATTTCCAGTTATAGCTTTAGCTTTTTCCTCTCTTGTAGATGTAGGATGTTGATCAAGAAAAGATTTAATTCGAAGAACAAGTCCAGGAGTACAAAATCCACATTGTATAGCTCCTTCTTTAACAAAAGATTTTGATAGAATGTCTTGTTCAATTTTGTCAAGTCCTTCAACAGTGATTATTTCTTTACCCTCAATAGATGCTGGTTTCTGCCTACAGGAGACCATTGCTCTACCATTAATTAAAACAGTACAAGCTCCACAAGTACCTTGACCTGAACAACCATCCTTACAACTTTTAATATGACAAACCTCTCTAAGTAAATCAAGGACACTCATTCCTTCTTCATAACTAACAGTGGTTTCTTTCCCATTGAGAGTAAATGTTACATTCATTTTAATTCCTCATATTCTTTCCAATCTTCAGGTGTATTGAGGTTCCGTGTAATATTTTTATCATTTACAGATATAATCTTTGCTTTCTTAAGGTCAATTTGTTTATAGATTTCGAAATCTAGACGAGAATCAGATCCACAGGAAATAAGATGCTGCATAAACTCCCTTGAAATAAGAACAGGATGACCCTTTTTACCCTGATATTCAGGGATTGTGACTGCACTATCTGATAAACTCAATTCATTTACTAGCTCTTCCCATACTTCTCTGTCTGGGCAAGGAACATCAATTGGAAAAATGAAAACTCCTGATACTTCTCTAGACTGTATCTTTTGCAATCCACATTGTAAGGATGAAAATTGTCCTTTCTCAGGAGATGGATTTGTTGTAAATTCTACTTCAATAAGTTCAGGGAACTTATCGTGGTAGAGTTTGAAATCTTTTCCAAGTACAACGATAATCTCAGATAAACCTATCTCAGACAATTGTTCGATTTGATGGACGAGGAAAGGTTTGCCTTGATAGTTAAGGAGCCCTTTCGGCTCTCCCATTCTTTTTGAGTCTCCAGCTGCTAGAATGATTACTGGAAGGGTTCTGTAATCAATATTCATTCGTATCTTTCCTGATTCTGTATAAATTATTGTAAACCATCTAATGAAACAATTACTAAAGATTTCTATGTCTCTCTTGTAATTTTAAAAACTACCGGATTTTTATAGTCAGGACAGCAAACAGTAACACTATCAGAATCTTCTTCCCAAGGAAAGCTTCCACCAAATTGTATACCTAAAGCATATGGATAAATTGAATGCAAAGCTGCAGTACATATCTTCCCTGTTTCAATTGGATAATCAAATTTATCGCCTATTTTATGGTCATAATTGCATTTCTCAGTAAGCAAAATGTCAACCACTTCTATCGTTACTTTCTGTTTTCTAGACATGATATTTCAACCTTAATCTTCTTTCTTAGGAACTCCGTATAATTTCTCTCTAATATCTTGATCTGTCCATCCGGTTAATCTCTTGAAAATCCACGCAACTTGGCCCAAATGGTTACTTTCATGATTTAATAATCCAGAGATTCTCTTGTATCTTGGACTGTCTCCATAGGGTGATTTGAAAATTTCATCTTCTTCCTCAGCAGTCATTTTTGCGATACCTTCAGCGATGACGGATGATAATCTGTGGAATTCTTTCTCAATTTCCTCTAAAGAAAAAGAATCTTCAGCTTTTTCACCATATTTAGTTGCCAACGTACTTTCTTCGAAATCGATGTTAGGAACAAGAGTTTTGAACCAATTTAGAACTGAAAGATTATGTCGAAAAATGAGTTCAACAGACCACGTGTCTTCAGTAAAAGATTTGTGAAAGACTTCCTTCGGTGCTAATTTGAACAGTTTAAAGTAATCATTTCTATCTTTTTCAATTAATTTGTAATATTCTGATAGGTTAAACATTAGTGAACGGAGAGGTCTCAAATATTTAAAATATCCCAATAAAAGGAAAATTTAGGATTCATCCAGTCATTATTAGATTTGAGATCCAAATCCCCCAGTAAATGATTATTAAAACGACGCCAATTATGCTAGGAATTTTCTTCTTCTTTTCTAGTAGTTTTATTGCTGATATATTTACAGCTGCAAAAATTGCCATGAAAATTATACTTGCGACCATTGCTACGACATCTAGTTGGAATAGGAACACAATGATAATACTCATTATTCCTGAAAGAGCTATAGCTCTCATTGGAACTCGAGTTTTTGGGCTGATTTTTGCAATTGCCTTAGGTATAATTCTTTCATGAGAAAGCATGTAAGAAAGTCTAGAAGACCCTAGTAATGTTGCATTTATAGCTGAAGCTGCGGAGATAATAGCTGCAAAAGCCATGATACCAGCTCCTGCAACCCCTAAAAACTTACTAGCTGAATATGTAAGAATAACCTCTCCAATATCCTTCAAATTATCATCTTTACCTAATACTCCAACCGTTATTACTGCTACAGCGATGTATAGGATTAGAACTATAATTATTGAGATGTACATGCCTAGCTTGAGGTCTCTTTCTGGATTTTTCATTTCTTCAACAGAATTGGATAAAATCTCAAAACCTTCCATTGAAACAAAAATAAGAACAGAACTTGCGATTAGAGGAAAAGCACCTTTAGGTAAGAAGGGAACGAAGTTTGAACTTTCAATTGCAAAAAAGCCTACTATGATATAAAGAACTAATATTGCAACTTTGATGAGAACTAATATGTTTTGAGCTCGGCTGGATTCCTTTACTCCAATCATATTTAATCCAATGAAAATTAAAATACTAAGAATCTGAAAAATAAAAGCAGAAATAGTAATTCCAAAAAATGGCAATAATTGTTCTCCAAAAAAGGATACCTCGCTTAAGGCTCTACCAAAAGTCATTGCATAGAGATTTGAAGAAAAACTATGACCATATCCTCCAAAAAGAGGCCACACAGCACCTAAATATCTACCAAATGTCATAGCATAGAGACCCACAGAAAAGCTATAACCAAACCAAAGGAGAATACCAAGAGAACCTGATAACCATTTCTTCTTGAAAGCTTCTTGAACATAGATGAAAGCCCCTCCTGCTCTTGGATGCTTGAGTGCTAAATGAACGTAACTGTAAGCTGTAAAAGTACTAACTACACCAGCTAATAAAAATGCCAAGAAAGCAGCTGGACCTGATTCATATATGACTAATCCAAGGACACTGAAGACTCCCCCTCCAATTAGAGCACCAACGGCAATACCAAGAGCTTCTTTTAGCCCAAGCTCTTTGGATAACTCAACATCTTGTTCAATATTGTTGCTATTTTCGTTCGGCATCTGAATCCCATTGGCAAATCAAATTTAATGGTCGATTTATAAAATCTTTTTGTCATATAGTCATATTAAGTGTATTGTTAATCAGTTTAACAAGAGTGCCACAGAGAGATATTACGGGGGTTTTTATAAGAAAATCAGACTAAAAAAGCGATGACCAAGGTCTTACGTGCTGAATGTATAGAAGTAGACTTTCATCCACAGTTAAGCAAGCTTTGTCATCTAGCGAAGAATCTCTATAATCGAACAAATTTTCTGATTAAAGAATCTCTGAGGAAGAAAAACAAACTCTTGTTTTATGAAGATTTAGATAGATTGCTGAAGAAGGAAGACTGTTATCGTGTCCTTCCTGCTCACACAGCACAACACACAATCAAACGTCTGTGTGGGGATTGGAAAGGATACTTTCGAGCGAAAAAAGAATGGAAAAAAGATCAAACGTTGTTTTTTGCTAAACCTCAATCACCTAATTACAAAAGAAAAAATGGAGAAATAATAGCCATCTTCAGCAATCAACAAGCAAGGATAGTTAATGGTTGGTTAGTTTTACCAAAGAAAGCAGGATATAGGTATAAGACAAGATTAACGGAACAGGTAGATCTGAGAGAAGTGAGGATTGTTCCAAGGAGACCAGGATATACACTCGAATTAGTCTATAGGAAGACCTTGCCTAAGATTATTAAAAAGAGGATCAGAAAAGGAGGGGTAGATTTAGGGATGGACAACCTTGCAGCTTTTGTGGATAACCAAGGAGGAAAACCGATTGTTATCAAAGATGCAGGGAAAGGGATAAAATCAATAACACAATATTATTTGAAAGAACAGAAAAAATTACAACTACAGTATAGTCAACAGCAGAAGAAATCGCTGCAATCAAGAAACAAGTTACAATACGGTCAAGCTTACTACAAGCTTAAAGAGAAATGGAGGAGGAAACTGAAAGATGGTATCCACAAGTTAACCAAATATTTGGTTGATGTATGGGTGGAAAGAGG
>DAOVER010000071.1 GCA_030668875.1 Candidatus Heimdallarchaeota archaeon | reverse complement strand
TCCAAAGACAATTTTCCTGAGTTTCCACCTTTCTTTTTGTATTCTTTAGCTGCTGTTATACCTGCTCGTCTTCCAAACACATTAACTTCTAATAGTGAATTACCCATTAAACGATTCTTTCCATGAACTCCACCAGAGATTTCTCCTGCAGCTAAAAGACCTTTAAGAGAAGAATAGCAGTTTTCATCATGTAGAATTCCTCCATTCTGATAATGAAGTGTAGGATAAACTAGAATGGGATCCTTGGATATGTCAATATCGAAACGTTGCATCATACGATACATAGCACTTAGGTTTTTCTCAACTGAACCCTTTCCTTTTAATTCTTCGATCAATGGACTATCCAACCAAACACCTCTCATACCTGTAGGTGTTTCAATGTAATTTTCTGTGGATTTACAGCATTTGATAAGAGAAGAAGCTTCAACATCTCTTGGTTCAAGTGGATAACAAATTTGTTCTCCATCGTATCCTAATACTTGCCCTCCTAGACTTCTTACTTTTTCAGTTATGAGCAGACCGACTATTTGCTCTGGAAAAGCTGCTCCAGTGGGGTGGAATTGTGTGGATTCAAGATTTCGGAGTTTAGCTCCTGCACGATAAGCCATTACTACACCATCAGCTGTAGCTCCATAATGGTTGGTTGTTGGAAAACCAGCAACATGTAATCTACCAAAACCTCCTGTGGTTAAAATTGTTATTTTTGCTTTAACTACGAAATACTGCTTAGTTTCGATGTTATAGAGAATAGCTCCGGCAATTCTTCCTGTTTCATCTGTTAAGAGCTCAATAGCTGGAGAAAATTCTAGAACTGGAATATCTTTATTGATGATTTCATCCTTCAAAGTGCGGAAAATTTCCATTCCTGTGTAATCTTTTGAGCAATGCATTCTATTTCTAGATGTACCACCACCTGGATTTTCAACAAAACTTCCATCTGGATTTTGGTCATACATCATGCCAAGTTCTTTGTGCCATTTTATGATTTTTGGTCCATCATTCACTAGAGCTTTTGCCAACTTAGGCTTATTATCAAAATGCCCACCACCCATTACATCAAGGTAATGGATGAGGGGAGAATCTACATCACGATCTGCTGCTTGAATGCCTCCTTGAGCCATGACAGTATTACAATCACCCAATCTTAATTTAGTTACCATAAAGATTTTATCAGCTGGTACTCCTTCTTTTACTGCCCATAAAGCAGCTGAAGTACCTGCTCCACCCGCTCCAATTATTAGTACTCCTACATCATAATCAATTTGAGATAAATCAATATCATCAGGGTTAACAACTGGGTAAGCTTCGATTACGTCTGCTACTTCATTAGGTACATTATCGCCTTTGTTGGGTCCCCATCCCAGATCTCTTTTAAATTTTGGATTGTAATCTGGATGATAATTGTCAAGAACCTCTTTTCTTTCAGCTTCTGTTAAATCTGCTTTAATTTCTGTTAAGCGTTTTGCTCTAGTTTTGTTTACATTTTTTATGCTTTTACGCATATTTTCAGGATATCCTCTTATCATCATAATCACGCCTTTTTCTGATCAATGAAGTCTCTTTCGTGATAGTATTTGTGTCGTAATTTGTCCTCAGGAAGAGACATGAGTTCTTTGAACCCTTCTTCATATTCTCCATCTTCAATCTCTTTTACTCTCTTTTCAAGAGATTCTGGAGGTTTCATATTATATTTTCCGTGTAGTCTTCTTACTAAAGTAGCTACATGATATTGTGGGATTTCAGCAGGGCAACGAATTGCACATAAACCGCATTGCACACAGTCAAAACTCACTGCAGCTGCTTTATCGATTTCCCCATGCAAGCAATGTTGCACATAATCCATCACTTGAATTTCTTGTGGGCATACTCTTGAGCAAGCGTTACAGCTTAAACATCGTGCTACTTCAGGATAGTACTGAAGAATTGTGCTTGCTATAGGTTGAATGGTGTCAATATCATATTTTGCTTTATTTGCTGGAACGAAGGGCATTTGTGTGAGATACATCCCTTCTTCAACTTGAGTCTGGCAAGCTAAAGCGGTATATATTCTGAAATCTCCTTTTTTACGATATACGGTAGCACATGCGCCACAGAAGCCAGCACGACATCCACTGCCTCTTATTAGTTTGAATCCCGCATATTCTATTGCTTTCATTATGGTTAATGATGAAGGAACTTCATACATACTCCCCATAATGTAAATTTTTACCATCTGGGTTTGATTTTCTGCTTTTGTTTTTGATTTTGTTTTTGCCATTTTTAACCCTCTATTTCTTTTTCCCTATCAGTCCTAACTCTTTAAGTAAGAGTATTGGGTTTATATGATGATCTTCAAAATGATTTACTTTTTGTGGTAATCCCATTGCTATAGCCATTAGTTGTGTAAAATAAAAAATGGGTATGGGCTCTTTTTCTACACCTAGTTTTTCTAATTCTACTTGTTGATTATCAAGATTATAAGCGCACAAAGGACATGCTACGATCAAAGCATTTGCACCAGTTTTCTTTGCATTTCTGATGATTTTAACAACTTGAGAATTTACAATATCGTCTCTATCTACGATATGATAGGAACCACAACATTGTTTGAAGTAAGGCCAATCAACTACTTCAGCTCCCAATGATAGAACAATACTTTCCATAACTGTGGGCATCTCTTCGTCATCTATTTTAGCTTTTTCTGGATGTAGAAGCATACAGCCATAATACGAAGCAATTTTCATCCCCTCTAATGGATTAGTTACTTTTTTTGCGATATTTTCATAACCAACATCGTCTCTGAGAATTTCAAGAAAATGCTTTACTTCCATATCTCCTTCGTAAACTAAATCATCGTTTTCTAGCTGAAAATTAATTTTCTCAAGATCATTTGGATTCTCTTTTACTTCTGCATTGACTATTTTTAGAGTAGAATTACACATTGAACATAAGGTTATAACTTGATTCTGAGAGTTCTTTAACTCTTTTACATGGTTTGATGCTCTAGATAGAACTCTAACTGGAGCAATCCTTCTCATTAAATTATCAGTTGTCATGGTTTGAACTGTTCCACAACAATTCCATTCAGGCATTTCTACTAGTTCCGCATCTAGTGCTTTTGACACAGCGATTGCTGATTGTTCAAATCCTTTGGCCTCAGTTTTTAAATTACATCCGGGAAAGTAGGAATTTTTCATTTATTCACCTTATTATAATTCTGATTTTTTACGGAAGCTCCCAACCAATGCAATATTGGGTATCTTCTTCAACAACTCTTCTGGCAAATCTAGCCTCTCAATTGTTTCTGGTTCATAGCGTAAGGTATACTCACGTATAGCTTCCATAACGGCTGCAACATCAATTTCTCTTGGACATCGAACAGTACATGTTAAACAACTTGCACATACCCAATGGGTATTTGATTGCAGAACTTTCTCTTTTTTTCCTAACTGTACAAGTTGCATGGTATGATTTATTGTTTTTTCCATAAGATTACTAAAAGCGCAACCAGCAGAACATTTTCCGCATTGATAACAACTAAAGATGTTCTGTCCAGATATTTCTTCTATCTTTGAAGTGAACTCTTTTTCAGTGTCTCCAAATTCTATATAATCATAAGACATATTTTTCGCCTCTATTCTTCTCCTAAAGCTTGTATCATTGCAAGGATTTGCTTATCTTCAAAACCAAATTGGTTTATGGCGCCATTCAAACATGCAGCTGCACATGAGCCACATCCCTTGCACAGTGCTTCATTTACAGAAGCTACTTTGTAGATATTTCCAAATCTTTTAGTGTCTATCAAAGTGATTGCACTATAAGGACATGTTCCCACACAGATTCCACAACCTCGACATAATATTTCGTCAACATGAGCAATTGTTGCTTCGACTTCAATCTCATCTTGAGCTATAATATTACAAGCTCTTACTGCTGCTCTTCCTGCTTGTGATACTGTCTCGGGGATATCTTTCGGCCCTGTAGCACATCCAGCAACGAAAACCCCAGTAATTGAAGTTTCAACTGGTTTTAATTTCGGATGAGCTTCTTTGATGAACCCGTTAATTCCAAGGGAGAGTCTTAATACACTTGCTATATCCTTTGTTCCTTGACTTGGGATAATACCTGTTGCAAGCACAACTAAATCAGCATGTAGTTCAACCGTTTCAGCAGTTAGTGTATTTACACCTTTAACTAAAATCTTATCTCCATCTTGTATTAGCTCAGAAACTTTTCCTCTAATGTAAATAACTTTTGCTTCTTCTGCTGCTCTTTGATAAAACTCCTCGTAATCTTTTCCTCCAGTACGTATATCAATGTAGAAATTAACTGCAGTTCCATCACGCACTTCATGTTTGAACATTAAAGCTTGTTTAGTGGAGTACATGCAGCAGATTTTAGAGCAGTATGGTAAGTGTTTTGCAGGATCTCTTGAGCCAGCACAATGGATGAAAACAACATTTTTCACCAATTTTCCATCAGAAGGTCTTCTTAAATCTCCAGTTGATGGACCTCCTGGGGATATCAATCTTTCGAACTCTAAACCTGTAATAACATCAGGTATATTGCCTTGACCATATTCTCCAAGATTTTCTATTGGGTATGTATCAAATCCAGTAGCAACAACAATAGCTCCAAATTCATCCTCAATTATCTCAGGTTTCATGTCAAAATCAATAGCTTCAGGACCACAAACATCTTTACATTTAGAGCATATGAGAGGGTCGATACCTAAACAATCGTCAGGGTTAATAATATACGATGCCGGAATAGCTTGAGGAAATGCGATATATATCGCTTTACGAGGTGATAAGTTCTCGTTGTATTCATCATGAACAATAACAGGACAAACAGGAACACAATCATCACACATTGTACATCTTTCTTCAATTACATAGCGTGGTTTTTTCTTAATTTTAACTTTGAAATTACCTACATAACCGTCAACTTGTTCCACTTCAGCATTGGCAATTAGAGTGATATTAGGATTACGTCCTACTTCAACCATTTTAGGACTCAGAATACATGCAGAGCAATCTAATGTTGGAAAAGTCTTATCTAACTGTGCCATTTTTCCTCCAATGGATGATGTCTTTTCAACAAGCGTTACTTGATAACCTGATCCTGCAATATCTAAAGCTGCTTGTATTCCAGCAATTCCTGCACCTATTACGAGAGCTTTGTGAGTAACTCCTACTTTTTTCCTATCCAAAGGTTCCATTAGAGCAGAACGCATAACAGAACTCTTTACTAATGATTTTGCTTTTTTAGTGCCTTTCTTTTTATCGTCATGAACCCATGAAACTTGTTCACGAATATTGACTATTTCTAGTGTATATGGATTTAATCCTTTGTCCTCAATCGCAGCTCTAAAAGTAGGTTCATGCATTCTGGGAGAACATGCTGCAACTATGACTTTATCTAGCTTCAGTTCTTCTATATCCTTCTTAATAAGTTCTTGACCAGGATCAGCACACATATACTTGTAAACACGACTTGCGGCTACATTAGGAAGAGATTTTGCATAATCTACAACCTTTTCAACGTCAACAGTTGCAGATATATTTTTTCCACATTCACAGACATAAACACCTATACGCATAGTTTCACGACCTTTACAAATCTCCTTCAAGATTTTTTAACTGAGCATTCGAAAATACTGGACCATCTTTGCAAACATAAAGATTGCCGATATTGCATCGTCCACAAATTCCAATTCCGCACTTCATTCTCATTTCGAGAGTTGTGTAAATTTGCTCATCTTTGAATCCTAATTCTAGTAAGTTTTGAATGACAAATTTGATCATTATTGGGGGACCACAAGTAATAGCAATTGTATTCTTGGATGGGGGTTTAACCCTGAGCAGATTAGACGGAACAAATCCTACAAACTCTTCCCATCCTTCTTCTACTACATCAATAGAGAGATGGACGTTTACATCTTCGCGTTTTTGTAGCTCAGCAAATTCATCCTTGAAACATAAATCATTTGATGTTCTTGCTCCATAGATAATGTCTAGATTGCCATATTGGTCTCTGTTTTTATCAGCAAGAGTATAGTTGACTACTGATCTTAGTGGTGCCATTCCAATCCCTCCTCCGACGAAAACAATGTTCTTATTTTTCCATCCTTCTACGTCAAAATGATTACCATAAGGTCCTCTTACTCCAACAGTGTCTCCTTCTTCTGTTTCATGCAAAGCTGAGGTATTCTTTCCGTGTTTCATCACACTTACTTCAAGATAATCTTTCTCAGTAGGTGAGGATGAAATTGCAAACATGCTTTCACCTTTTCCTAGCTTACTTATCATGACACATTGACCACAAACAAAACTAAACTCTTCTTGGATTTTTTTATCCTGCATTACCAATCTGAATGTCTTTATCGCTCTTTCACCAGTCACTTCGACTTTTATCTTCTCAATTGTTGCCAACGAAGGTTGGTAAGGATTTTCTGTCATAGTTCCATCTCACTTACTCGGTTCATTAATTCTATAATATCAATATTTACGGGACAATATCTGATACACCTACCACATCCTGTACAAGCGATAACACCAGAATTTTTTGGATAGTAACTGTATTTGTGATAAAACCTATTTCTCACTCTATGCATTCTTGCTGGACGTGGGTTATGTCCTGAAGCATGCATTGTATATTCTGGGAACATACATGCGTCCCAGGTACGAACTCTAGCTCCTTTATCTAGTGTGCTTTCGTCTTGCATATCGAAGCAGTGGCAAGTTGGGCACAAATATGTACATGTTCCACACCCTATGCACTTTTTGGCATATTCTTCCCAAATTGGATGATCAAACATTTTATCCATTTTTTCTTCTATGCCTTCTACTTTCAAATTTCGTTTTATTAATTTGATTGCTTCTTCTTCTTTAGCGTTCTTAGCTTCTATTTGATTTGGTGAAGCTGGTGAGAAAAATCTGCTGAAATCGTTAACAAACCCCTTCCCCTTTTCAGTCATGACTTCAACTAAATATTTCTCTTCTATATCAGTAAATAGAATATCAACATATTTTCCAGAAGCAGGGCTATCACCAAATGAAGTACAAAAACAACTCGAATCAGGTTGATTACAACTTAATCCGATCAAAACACTGTTGTCTCTATTGGCCTTATATAATGGATCAACATAATTACCAAGAAACACTGGATCAAGGATTCTGAAACCTTTAGCATCACAAGGTCTAATAGCAAAAATTGCTGTTTTTTCATTTCTAATTTCTTTAGGTTTAATAGATCCTTTTGCACCAGGTTTCATTAGAAAGAGCGTTTCAGTTTGATTAAACAATATTGCTTTGGGGGGCATTCTAGAATTTAGATAAGATAGATCCATCTCTGAATAATCCTTTATAATATTGAAACCAGAAAATCCATTCTCCTCTGTGGGAGCGAATAGTCTGTAGCTTTTTATTATAGTATTGATGATTTCAGGAAAATTTTCTTTTGATATTACTAGACTTTCCATTTCTTCACTTCATTTTATGAATTCTTCGGGATCATCAGGATTAAAACTACCAAGCAATGGTTTGGCATCAATATCTAATCCTGGTGTATATTCAAACATTTCTTTTACTTCTTTCCCTAATTTTTTGTTTAATTCCATCAAAGGAATATCCATTGGGCATGCGTTTTCACAAGCTCCACAGCTAATACATCTCCCAGCAAGATGAAAAGCGCGCATTATATTCCAAGCAGTATTTTCAGAAAGGTTGACGGAACGTCTAATCCACTGAGGTTCAAGCAAATCAGCCATACATGTACTACAATAACATAATGGACATGCTTCTCTACAAGCATAACAACGGATACATCTTTGAAATTGTTCTTCCCAATACTCCCATCTATTTTCTAAGGGCGCTTCTTCCAAATCTTTTATTCCTTCGTATTCTGCCTTAGGATTAACTTCAACTTCTTCTCCAATCATTACATCATATAATACGGGATTTGGATACTCACAAGTTTTACAGACTTCAGCTAAGAGTTCTTGTTTTGGAATTTTATGCTCTTTTCCTTCGACTGTAAAAACATATTCATCATTAATTTCATTTATATCAGTAATTTCTGATTGGTTTGGAAATCTCTTCTCTATCTCTTTCTGATTAATTACACCTGGGCATGGGATACCTATTAAAACAACATCTTCTCTTTTCATTCCATTTTCCTGAATGATCTGAACAATTGCTCTTGAATCGCATCCTTTTACAACGAGGCCTATTTTTCTTTTATCTTCTTCTTCTCCTCTTTTCAGAGGTAGTTTTTCTTCTTTAAGAGGATATTTTGCTAGGTTTTTATTGCATAGAGGAGTAAAAATAAATTCTTCTACATCTTTAGGGGTGTATGCAAATGCTGCACTTGTCTGAAATCCGTATGATCCTTTCTTATAGCCAATAATGTACTTAACATCTTCTCTTGCAAGTGTTTCTTTGGCAACTTCAACAAGCATTTTCTGATCTACCATTCGTTCTTCCTCCTAATTTTAGTGTTAGGTCCTAATTTTCTGATTTCTGCAGTTACTTCATCCACAACTTCAGCAAATTTTCTTCCTTCAGCAGCAGAAACCCAAGTCATTTTAATCCTCTCCGGATTAATTCCCATAAATTCAAGCAACTTTTTCATAACGGATATTCTTCTTCTGGCAAGATAGTTTCCGTGTTGATAATGACAATCACCTGGGTGACAACCTCCAATTAGAACACCATCAGCACCTTGTTGTAATGCATTAATAACAAACATCGGGTTAACTCTTCCTGAGCACATAACCCGAATAATTTTGACATTGTGTGAGTATTGAATCCTGCTAGTACCAGCTAAGTCTGCACCGGCATATGAGCACCAGTTGCACAAGAATCCTATGATATTTGGTTCGAAATCTTCCATCTCTATACGCCTAATTCCACATGTTTTTGGATAATCATTTGTGATTCTTTCCTTTTTCAAAAGCTGTAAGATTTTTCTCGATGAACCTTGCTCGCACTTTCGCTTTCATTACTTGAATAAAAGCCTCTTCAGAGAAAAGATCAGTATTAGCACATACGAAGCCCAACATTGCAATATTTGCATATAAACGACTTCCAAGAGATTCTGCTATTGCGGTTGCGGGTAGTTTGAAAATTTTACTAGCTTTCTTTGCCTGGTCGTCTAAAGTTACAAGGTTTTCTTCAACGAACATAATTCCACCTTTTTTCAAAAGAGGGACATATTTGTGATAAGCTTCTTCAGACATCACAACAAAATAATCAAACTCTGTTGATTTAGGATAATCAATAACTTGAGTGTCAATCACAACATCACAACTACTAGCTCCTCCTCTGCTTTCTGGACCATAACTCTGTGTCATGACTGACTGCTTACCTTTTTCGTGAAGACTAATTACTTCTCCAACAAGTCTTCCCATAAGAGCAATTCCTTGCCCACCAAATCCAGCAAAACGAATTTCGATTCTATCACTCATTTTTATGACCCCTTACCTTTAGATGCTGTTGCCATTCTTTGAATACTAAGCAAATTGTCCGTCAAAGATGGTTTATCATGAATATCTACAAACCTACCAACAATAATCGGTCCTTCCTTGCCAATTGCGACCTTTTCGGTATCTATTCCGTGTTCAATCACTGCTCTTTCCTTGAAATTTTCTAATATCGCTATCCCTTCTCTTAATTGGTTTCTTCTACCATACGTTGTTGGACATGCACCCAAAATCTCAACAAAAGAGAATCCTTTGTGATTAATTGCTTCAACAAAAGATTCTTTCACTCTTCTAACATCTAAAGCTGTCCATCTTGCAACATAAGTGGCCCCACATGCTTTTATGAGTTCTGGTAAGTTGAAAGGTTCTTCGATGTTACTATAGGGTGCTGTAGTCTGAACTTGACCTTTGTATGAAGTTGGACCGACTTGCCCTCCTGTCATACCATATTGAAAATTATTCACACAAATAACTGTAATATCGGCATTTCTTCTTGCAGCGTGTATTAGATGGTTTCCACCAATTGAAGCGAGATCTCCATCACCTGAGATAACTATGATTTTTCTATTAGGATCAGTTAGACCAAGACCAATCGCAAAAGGTATTGCTCTCCCATGTGTTGTGTGGAAAGAATCGAAATTCAGATACCCTGCTGTTCGACCAGTACAACCAATTCCTGAAATGACAGATATATTTTTTGGGTCAATACCTGTTTCTCTTATTGCCTCTATAATCATTGTTGCGACTGAACCCAAACTACATCCGGGACACCATATGTGAGGTATTCTCCCCTTCCTTAGATAACAATCAAGAGGGTGTTCCTCTGCTTCTATCAAACCAATTTCTTCTTCAGTCATTTTGTTCGCCTCTCTATTTCTTCTACAATTTCTGCAGGTGTATGAATTGCCCCACCTAGTTTTAGTAATCCGTGAACCTCTGTTTTTCCTTCAACAGCTCGTTTAACTTCTCTTGTAACTTGTCCTGAGTTTATTTCTGTTATGAAAATAGCTTTAACTTTTTCAGCAATTTGATTAATTTGTTCATCTGGAAATGGCCAAACAGTAATTAACCTCAAATAACCAACTTTTAGACCCTTTTTTCTGGCAAGATTAACCGCTCCCTTAGCTGCTCTTGAACTTATCCCAAAAGAGACAATTACAAATTCAGAATCGTCAAGCATGTACTCCTCAAGCTTGATTATTTTGTCTTTGTTTTTTCTAATTTTATCTAGAAGTCTTGTAAGCAGAATTTTTTGTGCGTCCGCATCAAGAGCAGGATATCCTCTTTCATCATGAGTCAAACCTGTTGTGATTACATTATACCCCTCACCTGCAACAGCCATTGGAGGTATCAAGTCTTCATCTGCTTTATAGGGTAGATGACCATCAGCTTCGTTAGTTGGTTTCTTCCTGTTGACAATTTTAATTTTCTCTTTTTCTGGAATAATAAGTTTTTCACTCATGTGGCCAATTGTTTCATCCATCAGAATAGTTACAGGAACTCTGTATTCCTCTGCCAGATTAAATGCTGTAATAGCAAGATCAAAACATTCTTGCACACTATTAGGTGATAGTGCAATAATTTCATAATCTCCATGACTTCCCCATCTTGCTTGCTGAATATCCTGTTGACCTACTAAGGTTGGTAATCCTGTAGATGGTCCACCACGTTGAACATTGACTATAACACAAGGTGTTTCGGTCATGATTCCTAATCCAATATTTTCCAACATCAAGGAATAACCTGGTCCAGAAGTAGCGGTCATTGATTTCCATCCACCCCAACTAGCCCCCAGAATTGAAGCTATTGAAGCTATTTCATCTTCAAATTGAACAAAGTGTCCTTTAGTTTGGGGTAATTTGATGGACATATGTTCTGCAACTTCAGAACTAGGAGTAATGGGATACCCACCAAAAAACTTGCATCCTGCAGCAAGCGATCCTTCAGCTACTGCTAAATTTCCACTGGTGAAATATTCTCCAGTATTAACCATTGGTGTATTTTCTTTATTATCACTCAACTATTATTTCCTCCTCTTCGGCAGGTTTTTTGACAAAAATAGCGAATTCAGGACAAATTAGTTCACAGAAATGACACTCTGCACAGTTCTCAAATGTTTTCCCTTCAATAAGTCTAGGGGGGTGATATCCTTTTTCGTTGATTTCATCGGATGTTTCTAGTATCTCCTCTGGACAAAATTCCACGCACCACCTACACTCTTTACATCTAGAGGATATAATGTGAATCTGAGGTGTAACTATTTTCCACTCTTTAATATCTACAAAAGCAGGCCATTCTGCTTTTTTCTTTTTCCGATCAAAACTATAGTTCATCAATGAATCCCGCAAACCACTAATTAATTTCAGTTTGATGGAACAGCTATAGGTCTCTTATAAGTTTTGTTAAAACGACACGTATCTCCACTTTTAGACGAGTTTGTTCCACTTATAAGGCTTTTTGCTATTCTTCATTCTGCCGTGCCCATATATAAAGGAAAGGCATCCTTTAACTGTGTGATTTTTGTCGTTACTTACTGTTCTTTCGACTGTGCAAGTTAACAACAACTTGCCATTTTTGTCAAAAAGTGATATTATTTTGAAAATATCATACTAGGATTAGAGAAATATTAAAGAGTTAAAAAGGAATATTCATAGTTGTTGAAAATGTTGTCACGAGATTTATCTGTTACTATTATGGGAAATACTGGTGTTGGAAAAAGTACTTTGATCAAACGTCTCAAAGGAGAATCTGTCGAAGATATTAGCCCTACAACCAACATAGAAGTACATGAAAAAACAATCCGATTGAAGAGTCAATCATACAAATCCGCATTTAGTCTTGAAAAATACCGTAGCTATAAAGTATTAGCGGTTGACTGTCCTGGAGATATGAGTTTGTGGCCTTACTGGAAGAAGGCTTTAGTAGACTATAAAACACATGGAATTATCTTCCTTATAGATCCCACTCAGGATGCGAAGATTCAGATTGATGCTCTTACACAAGTTTCAAATTACTTCTTAATGACACTTGATGATGATGTTGTTAAGGCTGAAAGAAAGGCTAGAAAAGAGAAAGCCATCTTTTTCTTAGTTGTTAATAAAATAGATTTACTTGATTACAGCAAAGGAAAAGCAGATCAATTGTTACGCGACCAATATCAAAATGCATGGAACCATCTTAAAGAAAGATATCCTAAGAGTGGTCATTATTGGGAAGCTATTTCGGCAATTGATGAATCTGAAGACATGTACAATGTTATTGATGGTATTTTTGAAACGATTAAGCGAGAAATTTATGGTGAATAATCACTTCTGATTTCAAGCTAATAGAGAAAAGTTTTTTTTAGCATTTTCTTTACTTGGCTAAGTGATAGTATGAGCAAGAAAAATAAAAAAGGAGAAGATGCACAAGAAAACCCCCTTGTAGAAGAAGTTGTTGAAGAAAAACCTTCAGAAGAAGTTGTTGAAGAAAAACCTTCAGAAGAAGTTGTTGAAGAAAAACCTTCAGAAGAAGTTGTTGAAGAAAAACCTTCAGAAGAAGTTGTTGAAGAAAAACCTTCA
>DAOVER010000075.1 GCA_030668875.1 Candidatus Heimdallarchaeota archaeon | reverse complement strand
GTACAAATTTACATTTATAGTTCTTTTTCCTTTTACATAAAATCGTTAGCAAGATAGATACAGGAAGTACGACTAGGCTTGTTAATGCCCAATATGGACTTACATTGTGAACACGCTCCATATTTTCTGTAAGGGGATACTTATCTTTTGCTTCTGCCCGACCTGCTATAGCATATGATCCTTTTCCTTCGTAATCTTTCCAGTAATTTCCCCTCTTAGTTTCCTTATCATACCAGGTGTTCCTAAACCCATCATCACACCCCTGCGAAACTCCACCAGGATTGTTGTTGATGAACGAATTGTAAGCGATGACCGAGTCATTTGCCCATCCTTCAAGATAGACTCCAAAACCTTTGCTGTTTTCTATCCGATTGTGAAGAACAAGAAGTTCCCTAGTCCACCTAGCATAGATCCCATCATAGGTGCTGTTAATAATAGTATTATTTGCCACGGTATTATACCAAGACCCTTGATCAATGAAGAGCCCATAATCATTGTTAATACAAGTGTTGTTAAGCGTATAAGAATAAAAGGACTCCTTTGTATATATCCCATACCTATTCCCATAGCAAGTATTATTAACAAGCGTAAGATGAGCACCTATCCTTATCCCCGCTAAACTATTATTTGCACAATAATTCTCCGTAATTGTCCCATCGCATCCGGTAAAAATCATCCCATACATCTTGTTGTTCTCACATCTGTTTCTTGAGTAGATTTGAAAGGACACTGACCCCAAATAGATCCCACTCACTTCATTTTCTTCACAGATATTATTCTCAATTATAGCGTCGGTAGCACCAATAATGACTATTCCTCCTCCTTGGTTTTTTACACAAGTATTGTTTGTGACTATTGGTTCAGCGGACCCCCAAACATTTATTCCATCTTTACTGTTGTTGATGCAAGTGTTGTTAATGATGGTGGCATAATGAGCAATAAAGAGTCTTATCCCCCAACTGTCACAGTCTACACAAACATTATCTCTGATGATTGGCCGGCTGTATGTTGTGTTCTCAATATAGATTCCAGCGCCTCGTGAATACATTCCTTCCCCATTGGTCATAAGATAACAGTTTTGGACAATAAACCTTTTCGAGGTGTGATAGATCGCAATAGCGTGATTAACCTCCGTTACATTGATGAAGTAGTTTTCAATTCTATAGGGGTCTTCTTCTGTCCCTGTTCCCGGGAAACCATAATCGGTAAAATTCTGGTCAGAAAGAATAAGAATTGCGGGATGTGGAGCATAAGCGTGAGAAGGTGTGTGAGTAATAACGGGAGAGTATTTGAACGCTGAATGTTTAGTTGCAGTGGTGGAAGGAGGAAAAAGGACGAACAAAACAAGTAAAAGAATGAATATACAAAAATGATTTTTTTTCCTGAAAAATGAAGCTAGCTTACGCATGTTTTTTTTCATTCTAGTTATTTAATATATTTACCTTATTTAATTATTCTCTTTTATTTTCAAGATACCTAGGATGTAGAGCAAAAGAAAAAGAAAAAGAAAAAGGATTAGGGATTTAACCATCCTCCTCCCCCAGGATAATCTGTGGGGTCAGTGGGGTCAGTTCCCGCACAGAACTCCTCATAGTCTGTATATCCGTCATCATCTGTATCCGTGTCACGAGGGTCAGTATGACACACAGCCACCTCCATCCGGTCGTCTAACCCATCTCCATCCGTATCTGGATCGGTAGGGTCTGTATACCGCTCTCCTACACCCGCAATATCAAATCCTGCCTTTTCTTCTCCATCCGTTAACCCGTCCCCGTCTGTGTCTGGATTGGTGGGGTCAGTATAGAATTTTCTTTCTATGAATGTAGGAACTGTAAACCCATACACTTCTTCTCCATCTGTTAGACCATCATTGTCAGTGTCTGGGTCTAAGTAATCAGTATTATAGATACTAGTTTCATCGCCATTGCCTATTCCATCTCCATCTGTGTCAATTGATCCATCAGCAGGATCTAGGGGGTCATATCCATTTGCCACTTCCCAGCTATCAGATAAGCCGTCATAGTCTGTATCAGGTCGGAAAGGGTTCGTTCCATAAATGTTTACCTCTTCTCCATCTGTTAGCCCATCGTTATCTGTATCACTATTCACTGGATTAGTCAATCCTTGATACTCTTGGATATTCGTTAACCCATCCTCATCCGCGTCGCTAGTAGCGTCATTTATGCAAGGATCAAGATAACATCCCCTGGCAAATTGTGCAAACTCCCACCCATCTGGCATACCATCTCCATCAGAATCAGAGTCGAGAAAGTTTAGTTTATACGCTTTTTCTTCCCCATCTGTTAGCCCGTCTCCATCTGTATCTGTGAGTATGTATTGGAAGGAATAATCTATAGCTGCACGGACGTTAACTAACCCTGAACCATGATATTTTTCAACATAGCCTATTTCATCTCCTTGATGTCCAGAAATTTGATTAGCATCAATGGCAAAACAATCTTTTTGTGCAGACTCTTGTAAAATGTGTCTTATGTCCCCTGGGCTCAGCTGTTGATTGTTTTTTTCTGCATTTTCTAACATCAAAGCGCATACTCCTGCTACGTGAGCAGTAGCGGCAGAAGTCCCACCAAAGGCGTTACTATGACCGTTGTTTAACGTTGTAGTATAAATATCCTCCGTCCCTCCTGGAGCAACAAAATCTAAATAGTCAAAAATGTTGATTGTATCATCATAGTTACTTCCTCTCCCATTGGGTCCAACCCATTTTACATATTCTCCATTATATTGTTCCACAGAACCCACACCAAGAACACTTATGTATGCAGCTGGTTTAGCTAGATGTCCAGAATTTTCATTTCCTGCTCCGGCAACTACAATGATCCCTCTTCTATATGCTTCTTCAACGCCTCTTCTCATATCTTCATCAAACACATGACTTCCATGACTCATTGAGATGATATCCATTCCTTGATCTATCGCCCAATAGATTCCAGCATTTATAGCTGAGGGAGAAAGCATTTCATCATTACCAGCTCTCACAACATATAAATCAATTTTCGGTGCTACACCTATTGTTCCCCACTGATTATCAATAGCAGAGATCACACCTGCACATGCTGTTCCGTGCCCATAAGTATCTTCTGGAGTTCCTCCATCAAAATAATCTATTCCTCCCTTGTAGTTGGGAAGAAGGTCGTCATGGTCAGTGTCTATGCCACTGTCAATGAGACAGACCTTAATTCCTTCTCCAGAAACATGGTCTGGTGCTACATCTTTAGAACCCTCACTTGTTCCCCACACTTTTTCTGCATCAATATCATCTACACCCCAATCCAATGTATCTTGGCAGTAATAAGATCCACTTCCACTAGCTGATGATTGTTCAAAAAGAACAACGTAATCAGTAAACCAAGAATGTTTTAGATATTCTGCTAAACTATAGGGAATACTAGCATAAAGTCCATTAAGATTCTCATAAAAATCAATTATCTCAATGTTAGTGATCTCTACTGTAACATCAGATTTAAAGAAGATTATCGTTTTGCATAACTGATCGTTTTTGTCACAAAAATCTGTAGCATCGATGATTATGTGCTTGTTGTCTTTTGGCAAATATTCTTTCCATCCACTCGTTCTGCTCTTTGAATGTTCTTTTTCACTTACTGTTGGTACTGACGTTCCAACAAAAAATAATAAAATAATACCAACGCAAAATATTTTCAAATAAGATTCTCTCATCCTCATTAGAATCAAAAAAATATCTCACCCAATTATATAATCTCTTTGAAAACGAGAGAAAATGGTAAAAATTTCCTGGAAAATTACCATGTCTCTAATCTATAATGAATTAATATTCATATACATCTTATTTCTATCATATTCTTCTCTTAAAGAAATCAATGAAGAGTTTGAAAGTTCGAATTCTCATACCTATGTCTGAAAATGCTCCATGCCCTTCGTCAGCAAATTCGACATATTCGTATGTTTTCTCCCTTCCTTCCCTTCTTTCCAACCCATTTCAATCAATTTATCTCTAAATTGTCTACTTTCTTCAACTGGACATCGGGGATCATTGACGCCATGAATCATCTGGATAGGTACTTTTATTTTTTCTATGACATATTCATCGCATTTAATAAATCCACACATATTTTGTTAGTATTGAATTTCCAAGTATAGTGTTTCAAAATGCCGAATAATCAGATTTGTAGGAAAATATATTAGTGCTTATATCTATAAATTCCTATGAGTTTCCGAATAAATAAGAAAGTGATGTATGCATCCTTAGCAACAATTGTATTACTTATATCGACAAGTATAGTATTGACATTTTTTATAACTAAGAACCATTATTTAGACGAAATTGCCTACATTGATTCAATAGGATGGGAACTTGATAGTGCTGAAGTAGATGGGGATCTAACAGTTGGTGAGCATGTCATTTTCACAATAGAACTTAGTTTTCCTACAGGAGGATATAGTATTTTACCGCCAGTAATAGTATTCTCAGATGAATATTTGCCAGAAGTTCTATGGATAAAAGTATCTGTCATACAACCTACTTGTTTAGTTACACACGCAGTAGTGTATTGTTCGATTCAACAGTTTGTAATATTTCCATCATCTGGAAATTGGACTGTCCGTATAAACAATCTAACATTAGAAGTTGAAATTAATTGACTATATTAGAGGATATTTTTAAGTGATTCATTAGATAAGTTTAAACCAAATTTCTATTGCATAATTATATATAGAAATTCGTTATAGATTATGTAATGAGTTATGTTATTTTAAATGGAATGTATAAGGACGATAGTTTCATTCCAGAAGTAAACCAAATAGTTTCTGAAGAATTTCAACAGATGAATTACAAAGGAGCTACTCTTATCCTTCACGATAAAGAGATTAAACCTTGTTTGGGTTGCTTCAAATGTTGGGTTCAGACACCGGGTATTTGTATAATTGATGATTATGGTAGAGAAGTAGCCAAAAAAATGATACAATCAGATATTCTAGTCTATCTCACTCCTATAACATACGGTGGTTATTCTGCTGAACTGAAAAAAGCAGTTGATAGATCACTTGGTTTAATTTCCCCATTCTTCCGTGTTTATGAAAACGAGATTCATCATGAGATGAGATATGACAAATATCCTCATCTTGTAGTTATCGGAACTCTAGATGAACCAAATACAGAGCAAGAAGAGATCTTTGAAACATTAGTTAAACGTAATGTGCTCAATCTCTTTTGTGAGAAATATTCTACTCTGGTTATTTACAGAGGTGATGACGAGGATGCCATTAAGATGAAAATCAAAAGTGGTTTAGCAGAGATAGGTGTAAAAAGATGAATAAACAGTTAACTTTCCTAATGTGTAGTCCAAGGGGAGATAAAAGTGCCTCTCATTCTATTGGCTCCTATCTTGTAAGCTTATTTGAGGAGAAAGAGATAATTGTGAAGACCTTTGGTGTATATAAAACACTAAAGAATCAAGAAAAAACAGAAGAGATGATCAAGTCTATCGATGATAGCGACATTGTCCTAATCTCATCGCCACTCTATATAGATCAAGCTCCTTATATGACAATTAAACTAATGGATATCATATCTGAAGTGTTTCAACAAGGTAAGCTAAGCAACAAAACAAGACATCTTTTTGCAATATCAAATGCTGGTTTTCTTGAATATTATCATAACAGTTTAGTTTTGAAAATCTATGAACAATTTGCAAAGAAAAATGATTTAATTTGGGCAGGAGGTTTACCAATTGGTGCTGCTGGAACATATGCCACATACCCCATACCAGAGTTCTTGAAGATGATGGAACAATTACCAGAGGATGATTATAGACAAGAAATTTATAATAAACCTACAAAAATTCTTGATTCCGTAATTAGATCATCAGTGAAGCATTTGAGCAAAGGTGAAATTGTTCCAAAAGATGACCTTCAGAAATTAGAGTTTATTCCAATGCCTTTAGAATCATATGTGAAGGGTGCCAATAGTACTTGGCCTGAAGCAGCAAAACAATTTGGTGCTGAAGATAAGCTAAGAGATAAACCCTATGAAAGATGAGTAAATAGTATTTACAATATCCTTGGGAGCTCAAAAAAATAAGAAAGAAATATTAATCCCATACCCAACATGTTCATATGATTTGACTTTGTCATATTGTCATGTTAATATTTTCTGAGTTTATATAGGGAAAGCAAGAGAAAAGTATGATGATTAAAGTCTTGCGGACAGAAATAATAGAAATGCGCAAAAACAAAGAGTTAAGTAAACTTTGTCATCTCACTAAGAACCTCTACAATCGAGGAAACTTTCTGATAAAAGAAGAGTTAAAGAAAAACAACAAAGTACTCTTTTACAATGATTTAGACAGACTCTTAAAGGGTGAGCAGTGCTACAAACTTTTACCTGCTCACACCGCTCAACACACGCTTAAATTCTTGGCAAGGAACTGGAAGGCTTATTTTCAAGCATTAAAAGAGTGGAAGAAATACCCACAGAAGTTCCTTAGTTGCCCCCACTCTCCCTATTACAAGAAACCTACAGGAGAGACCATAGCTATCTTCAGTAACCAACAACCAAGAATCATTAATGGGCTGGTAGTGTTACCAAAAAAAGTTAAGTTTACGATCAAAACTAGGTTAACAGCTCAAGATGACTTAAGGGAAGTACGGATCATTCCTCGAGGTGTAGGATATACTATAGAGCTTGTCTATCACAAACAACTTCCTAAACAAATTAAAAAAAAGAGGAAGAGAAAAGGTTCTATCGATTTAGGGCTAACCAACCTCGTGACTTTCGTGGATAACATCGGATCGCGTCCGATTGTCATCAAGGACGAGGGGAAAGGAGTAAAATCCATCACACAGTATTACATGAAAGAAGTAAAAAGGTTACAAAAACAGTATGCAGAACAACAGCGAAAACAATTGGGTAAAAAGAACAGATTACAGTACGGGAAATCTTTCCTTCATCTCCGCCAACATTGGAGATGGAAGATGAAAGATTGGTTGCACAAGGTTAGCAAGTTCCTGGTCGAATTATGGGAAAAAAGAGGCTTACATACCATCTTCATTGGTTACAATCCTCTCTGGAAACAACAACTGAGATTGAGGAAGAAGACTACCCAACTCTTTGTTATTGTCCCTTTTGATAAACTGATCAATTTACTCACTTACAAAGCTGAAGAGAAGGGGATAAAAGTGGAAAAGATAGAAGAATCTTATTCCTCTAAATGCAGTTTCTTGGATAATGAATTATCCCAAAAACAGGCAAACTATCAAGGGAGAAGGGTTCACAGAGGGCTATTTTGTTCTGCAACAGGTGTTCTAATTAACGCAGATGTTAACGCTGCTTACAACATTTTACTTAAAGGCGATCCGCAAGCACTGCCTAAGCGTAGTGTGGGCGGGGTAGGAGGGTACGTGGTTTACCCCCTTAGAGTGAGCTATCCAGCAATGAAACTCTAAAGAAGATAATGTTATATGACTATATGACAAAATCAAATCATGAGTTATCAAATATCTAGAAAGGCATTAATTGGAGCTCTATCACTGATTTTTGTAGTAGTAGCCTCAAGTATTCCTATCACATATTTTGTAACAAGAAATCATTACATAAATGAAATTTATGGAGAACATGTTATTAAATGGGACTTGGATGATGTCAGAATTAGTGGTAATTTGACCACTGGAGAAAGTGTTATCTTCACTTTGGAAGCGACATTTCCAACAGGAGGATATGTGATATTACCCCCAACTGTAGTATTCCCAGATTCACTCCTAGATCATTATATGTACATTAATCTGTATGCAATAGAACCAACTGGTGAAGTAACACAAGCAATAGAAGAATATTCAGTTCAGCAAATAGTTGTTTTCTCAATATATGGAATTTGGACAGTTTATTGTAATAATTTAGAGGTAGAAGTTGAGATTGAAGATTGTGGTTGTTAACATTGAAAGAACATAGTATTAGATTCAAGTATAATTTGTTTTCATCTTAAGAAACACCATTTTAATAAGTAAGAAATTTAATTCCAACCAGAACTTAAACGCATAACTGCTAAGAGTAGTGTTACTATGATTATTGATTCATTTGAAGCTGAGAGGATTATTAATGCTCATCAAAAGAGAAAAACCTCGATTAAAGTAAGGCTAGATCTTGGATTAACTAATCAAATTGTCTATCTTAAGGGAGACAATATCAGAATCGGTGATTTTACCTACACCCTAAAAACGATAAAAAAACTTGAGAAAGCTCAAGCAGCTTTCCTACTTGAAAAAAAACCCAGAAAGATTGCCTTTTTCGATGAATGCTATTACAAACTAGAACCAATCAAGGGAACAGTTCCAACAATAGAGATTGATGGGATTCGGATGCACAGAACAAAGCATATGACACCTTTAGAAGATGCTGATAGGAAACTAGAATATGTGAAAGTTAAATCGTCAGATATAGTGCTTGATATATGTACAGGACTGGGATACACAGCGATTCAAGCTAAGAGAAAAAATGCGAATGTTACAACTATAGAGAAAGATCCCAATGTATTGGAGATTGCTGGATTCAATCCTTATTCAAGAGAACTTTTTGACGGTATAGAACAGGGAACAATTAAATTAATCAACGAGAATGCAGCGGAATCAGTCAAAAAATTCGACAATGATTCCTTTAGTGTTATTCTTCATGATCCTCCCCGTTTCTCTTTCGCAGGTGAGTTGTATTCTGAAGAATTTTATAATGAACTTTATCGTATTCTTAAACCTAAAGGAAGATTACTTCATTATGTAGGTAATCCTGGTTCAAAATATCGAGGTAAAGATTTTGTTAAAGGTGTCCAAAATAGACTAAATTCTGCAGGTTTTCGTACAAAGAAAACACCTGATGGTGAGAGCGTTCTTGGATATAAATAAAAGAGGTCATGCTTATCTTATGGAGATAAGAAAAATGGAATTTTAGAGAGAACCTTTTAGGAGGATGTATGTTTTTAGTCCGTTATTTCTCTCTATTTTGAGTTTCTTTTGGAGTTTTAATTTTGTTATGAGTTTTGTTTTCATTTTTTTGCACCTATCTTAACATCATTATCCCTTTTAAAAAGGATTGAACACAGAAAGAGGTCACAAGTTGTGACATTTTCAGCAAAACAACATTCTTAAAGGGTAAAACATTGTTTCCTTAATGATGAAGGAAGTTTATCTAACTGAACAAAACAGAGAGGAGAAGGTGAGCTACTGGTTAGATGAGTGCAAGAAAATTAAAGCATATCGTCCTTTTGAATTAAATCTAAAAAAAGCAGCACTCTTAGTTCTGGATATGCAAAATTACTTCGTGAATGAAGAGTCTCATGCTTTCGTTCCTTCTTCAATAAACATTATACCCTCAATCCAAGAGATTTCCAAGATAATTCAAGGGATGGGAAACAAGGTAATATTCTCCAGACATTTAGATACTAATAACGAATCGAATACAATGAATAGATGGTGGAAGGACAATATTAAACCTGATAACAATCTTTCGAAAATCTCCCATTTGTTAAACAAGCGAGCTATAGAAATTATTGAAAAAAGCCAATACAGTGCATTCTATGAAACAGAACTAGAAACCATTCTCAAAGATAATGATATTGAACAAGTAATCATAACTGGAGTAATGACGCATCTTTGTTGCGAGACAACTGCACGCGATGCTTTCATGAGAGGGTTTGAGGTTTTCTTTGTGATAGATGCTACTGCTACATATACTGAAGAACTACACATAGGGACTCTAAGAGCGATATCGCATGGTTTTGGTACGTGTATATCAACAGGGGAGATAATCAATGAAAAATAAACTAATAACTAAAGTTGCTTTGATTGGTGGAGGACCTGCATGTGCAACAGCTGCGATTCAACTAGCTAGATCAGGAATAGAAATAGTCCTTGTTTCTAAAGAAATAGGAGGAACTATCAAAAATGCTAATCTTGTTGAAAACCTCATTGGTTATCCTCATGGCGTAGTTGGAAAAGATTTCGCTAAATCATTTCAATTACAATTGACAAAAGCCGGTGTTCCAATCATTCTAGAAGAAGTGCTAATCGTTGAGCAAACGGGTAACAAGTATACAACGAAAACAGCTGAAACAGAAATAATAAGTGAGTATCTCTTTATAGGTACAGGATCTGTTCCTAAGAAGCTAGATGTTGAGGGGGAAAAGGAAGCTTTTCTAAATAGAAAATTGTTTTATGAAATGTATAATGTTAAACAGTTTACAGATAAAAAAAATATCGGTATAATAGGAAGCGGGGATGTAGCATATGATTATGCTCTAAATCTTCAAAATGTAGCGAACAAAATAGCAATTATACGTAGAACTGATAAAACATCGAGTCTTCCAATCTTACAAAAAAGAGTGAATAATGCAGATAACATTATTGTTCTCAATAATAGTGTAATAAAGAAGTTTGAGCTTAAAGACGATAAAATATTCCTGTATGTCGAAGAGGATGGGAAACTTATCACTATGGTAAAAGATCTGGTTTTTGTCGCTATTGGTAGAAAACCGAATTATGATTTTCTCTCTGAAGACTTAGTCTCTGAATACAATAATCCAAAAACAGATTCGAAACTGAAATTTGTTGGTGACGTTAATAAAGATAATTTCAGACAAGTTTCGATTGCTATGGGAGATGGGATGAAGGTTGCAATGGAAACAGTAAAAAGGATTATTGAAAAAGAGGGTTATCATGGAACTTCTAGGTAAGTATGGTAAGGAAGATTTAGCCATTCTCTATATTGCTAAACAAAATGGCAATATTGTAGAATTCGTCGAGAGTCTTCAACCACCAATCCCCCGTGAGAAGAAATGGGTACTTGTCATATCTACCATGTATGGTTGTCCAATAGGTTGTTTAATGTGTGACGCTGGAGAGTACTACCATGGCAACATCTCTAAAGAGGGGATGCTAGAAGAAATCGATTATATGATTAAAGATCGTTTTCCGGATGGTAAAATTCCAATTGAGAAATTTAAGATCCAGTTTGCAAGAATGGGAGAACCTTCTTTGAACAATGATGTTCTAGAAGTCTTGAAGGAGTTACCAAAAGCATATGACGCTCCTGGATTAATGCCTTGCATAAGTACAATCGCACCCAACGGGGGTGAGGATTTTCTAAATGAACTTATTTCGGTAAAAGATGAGTTTTATCCAAATGGAAATTTCCAGCTTCAATTTTCTATACATTCTACTGATGAAAATATGAGACATAAATGGATAACATCAAACATCTGGAGTCTTGAAGAGATTTCTGA
>DAOVER010000021.1 GCA_030668875.1 Candidatus Heimdallarchaeota archaeon | reverse complement strand
AGAAAGAAGTTCATGATTTGGTGAGTAAAAGACTCTATTTGAGCTCCCCAGTTTAACTTCTTGTCTCTTAATCAGTTGTAACTCCGTAAGTCTGTCGAGGATATTGTATATAGTGCTTCTGTTTGTTATTGGTAAACGATTCAGTAATTCAGTTGCTGATACAGAACGGGAAAATGAGATAATCTGTGAAAGAACCATTCTTCTCGCTGAATCTGAAAGATACGAAGAAATCTCTTGATGCTCTGACATTGAATAAATTCTCCTTGGTTAACATCTATTTGGTGGCTCATAAAAAACTTCGGATATTCAATTTTTATTTCTAATAAAAAAGTGAACTGTTAAAAAGAGAGTAGTAAAAAGAAAATTGAGAATAAAATGTTGATTACAGAAAGCGATGTCATACCTATCTTAAGCGAATTAATCAAAATAAAAACAGAGAATCCACCCGGATTAACTATAGACGCTATTGAATACCTAGCAAAAGAATTAGAAAAGGGTGGTATCCCCAGCGAAATTCAAGAATATTCCGAAGGAAAGGCAAATTTAATTGCAGAATATGGAGATGGAGAAAGGAGCATAATTCTTACTGGTCACCTCGATACTGTTCCAGCAGGCGATGAAAATAAATGGAAATTCCCTCCTTTTGGTTCTATAGAAGATGATGGGAAGATATATGGGCGCGGATCAACAGATATGAAGGGGGCTGTAGCTGCTTTTGTTGCAGTTATAAAATATCTGAGAGAAAACAATGTAAAAATAAACAAAAAGATAGTTTTTCTAGGAACATCTGATGAAGAAATTGGCATGGATGGAGCAGTTGTAGCTAAAGATTCAGGTATAATGGAAAATTGTGATTTTATTTTAGTAGGAGAACCAACAGATCTCAAAGTTGCGATAGCAGAAAAAGGCACTCTATGGATTAAAGTTAAAGTTGAGGGGGAGTCTGCACATGGATCAACACCACATCTAGGTATAAATGCGATTGAAACAGCAGCTGAGATCATACCATTAATGAAGACAGCTGTTCCTGACTTCGAACATAAAATACTTGGAAAATCAACCCTTAATATTGGAAAAATTGGGGGAGGTACATTAATCAACGTAGTTCCAGAATATTGCGAGTTTAAGTGTGATTACAGAATTGTTGCAGATGAGTTAAGGGAACAAATAAAAGTGAAAATTGAAGATATAGTGAAGTCTGTAAATGATCGAGGAGAAGCAAAGGTTAGTACCGAAATCGTACATGAAGTACCCGCAATTGAACTCAAAGACCGTCCTGAATTCTTCAAAGTACTAGCTAAGAATGCTAAACAAAATGAAGATGATTTCATTGGTGTTAATTACGGAACAGATGGAGCTATGTTAGTTCCTATATATGAAACGCCTTTTGTCATAATAGGACCAGGCAATCTTGATCAACTCCATGTAACTGATGAATATACTGAGAAAGATAAAGTCATCACATTTGCTAATTTGATTCTTGAGTCTATTTTAGAGAGTTTCTCTATTTAAGAGAACTTCCATTTTTCTTTCTATCAAATCATTTGCAAAGGTTTTAAAGGAAAAAAGGGTATAAATTCACTAAAGATATGTGCTTAAAATGACTGACGAAAACTCGTTAAATCAAGATTCAGAGGAATATTCAGAGGGTACAGAAGATGTCAGTATTATTGCTGAGAGCTTCCGAAGTGAAAAATATGGTTTTCCGAAAGCAGAATCAGAAATTCTGTTGAATCTAGAATCTTCTTTGTTTAAATGTCAGGATAGTGGTTGGGAAATTGACAATATACTCGAAGATGGAGAATTATCTCCTTTTGAATTTGACCAGTTATCTATGAATGTAAACCAAATTGACGAAAACATCACTTTTCTTTCAGAAAACCACAAAAAAAACATAGAAACCGTAAACAAAATCATTCATTTCTACAATGAAGTTGAAGGATTAATCAAGGAATCGTATTATACAAAAGTTATACAAAAATTAGGTAAGATCCATAGAACAGATAATCATAGGACGTATTCAATTGATGAAGCATCGTTCTACAACGGTATTAAAGCACTGAATAACATTTTACAGAAGAAAAAATCGTCTGATGAAAGCGGTGAAATATCAAAATTAGAAAGAGAGATTGCTTGTTTAGCAAAAACCTTAGGTACAATAGAACAAAAAGTTGTTTTTAATGTTCTTTACACTAAGCCAACCCAAATTCTAAAAACTTATAAGACTTCTTTAGAGATTATAGAAGCAACGATAATGCCGTTATATGAACTAATCAAAGAATCGTATTATTTGGATAAAATTCAAGGTGCGAAAGAAGGATTAGCGAAAATTGCTGAAAATGAAGATTTTGACATCGGCAACACAATTTCAATTAAGGGATTATTCAGTAGAAAAAGAGGATTAAGTGAGATTGAAGAACTAAGTTATGTCCTTAAGAGTTTTAATTGACTAGAAAATAAAAATGCCATTTCACTTTGAAAACACTCACAAATTCTTTGGAAAAAGGTTTTTAACGAGTATTAAAATCTGAAATTATGCGTGACACAACTGAGAATGTTGCTGATCTTGTTGCATATGGAATAAAATGTTGTGAAAAAAACAATGTTGAATATGCAGATGTTAAATTCATGAATACTCAGATGGAAGAAATTTCTTATAAAAATGAAACTTTGGATCGAATTAGTCGATTAGACAAAGTTGGCATTGGAATAAGATGTCTGGTAAACAAAAGTTGGGGCTTTGCAAGTACAAATGAGTTAACTCGAGATAAAGTAACTGAATTAGTTGTAAAAGCTGTAAGGATAGCTAAAGCCTCTTCTTTAGTTAAGAAATTTGATATTGAATTAGCAGATGAGCCCATCTATGAAGATACTGTGAAAACTCAGATGAAGAAAGATCCTTTTGAAGTTGAATTAAGTGAGAAAATGGAAGTGCTTCAAGAGAGTGTAAAGCGTATTAGAGAAGTATCAGAGAGAATTAAGGTAGCAACTAGTCACTATGTAAGTAGAAAGGATCGTATGGTTCTATATACAACTGAAGGAACAAAAATAGATCAAACAATTGTATTCTGTGGTGGGGGAGTTGCAGCTACAGCGGTTGAAGGAGGAGAAGTACAAACAAGGAGTTTACCTGCCAGTTTCAGAGGCGATTTCCATACTCAAGGTCATGAGTATTTTGAAAGCCTTAACCTTGTAGATGTATCAGAACAAACTGCTCATGAGGCAATGAAGTTACTAAAAGCAGAAAAGATGCCAAGTGGGAAAGCAACAATTGTTCTTGGTCACTCACAACTTGCGCTTCAAGTACATGAAAGCTGTGGGCATCCAACAGAATTAGATAGAGCAATTGGCTATGAAGCCGCTTATGCGGGAACTAGTTTTCTTACACCAGATCTTTTGAATAAAGATTTCAAGTATGGAAACGAGTTAGTTACGATGGTTGCTGATGCAACAGTGGCAGGGGGTTTGGGTACATTCTATTATGATCACGAAGGAGTAAAAGCACAGAGAAATATTCTTGTGGATAAAGGTATTTTTACTGGGTTCATGTCTTCAAGAGAAACAGCAAAAGCAATTGGATTAGAAAGAAGTTCTGGAGCTGCACGTTCTATGGGATATGATCGAATACCAATTGTAAGAATGACTAATGTTAATCTTGAACCGGGAGATTGGGAGTTCGACGAATTAATCCAGGATACTAAAGAAGGTTACTTCTTAGATACAAATAGAAGCTGGAGTATTGATGACATACGTATGAATTTTCAATTTGGCACGGAAATAGGTTGGAAGATTGAAAATGGTGAGATGACAAAGATGATCAAAAACCCAACTTATGAAGGTATAACTCCTGAATTCTGGGGTAGTGCGAGTGGAATCTGTAACGAAAAACATTGGAAGATCTTTGGAACTCCAAATTGTGGTAAAGGAGAACCAGGACAAGCAGCTTATGTTGGTCATGGAATTGCTCCTACTAGATTTGAAAATGTTAGAATTGGTATATTGAAATAAAGAGAAATCAAGAGAAATTGGATTTAGCAAAATCTCCAATCTTCTTTAAAGCTTTTTTACTTTCTGGTATTAAATTACCATATATCTGAAAAACATGGAACATGTTGTCCCACAAATCCAAGTCCACAGTTACACCTTGTTTTACAGCTTTTTGAGCAAAACGAGTTGAATCATCAAGGAGAATCTCTGCAGTTCCTGTTTGAATCAGCAAAGGAGGTAAACCTGACAAATCTGCGTACAAAGGAGAAATCAAGGGATTTTTTACATCTTGACCCTTTGCATATATTTCAACTGATTGTTTCAATTCATTTTCTGTAAGCATTATTTCTTCTTCGGCTTTTGTCTTGATAGACTCACCTGTAATTGCAAAGTCAGTCAAAGGAGAAAGACATATAGCAGCAGCAGGTAAAGTTAGGTTTTCTTCCTTTAATTTTAACAAAGAAGCTAGCGTCAATCCACCTCCAGCTGAATCTCCAGAAATAATTATTTTCTTTGAATCAAATCCTTTAGCTTCAAGCAACCATCTGTATACTGAAACCACATCTTCTATTGCAGCTGGAAAGGGGTTTTCAGGAGCAAGTCTATAATCTAATGATAAGACTGAGGATTTTGAATTAACACCAATACGTGCGGCTAGTCCTCGATGTGTTCTCAATGATCCAGCATGATAAGATCCCCCATGAAGATAGATTATCACACAATCAGTATGACATCCTTTTGGTAGCAACCATTCTGCAGGTACTCCCTCAATATAAATTGGTTCAACTTTTACATTTCTAGGTGTTCTAAAAAGAAAAACTTGTCCTTCAAGATTCTTCCGACTCTTTTCTACATCAAGAGGACCATGTATTTTCATCTTCATCATTTTCATTATTCCAACAAAAAATCTAGCACATAAACTAACCATCAACTTGATTTTTGTGCAAATTTGCATTTATACATTTCTCTTGCACTCGAGTCAATCGACAGGGATTGAACTTTCATCGCGCCATACAAGGTGGTTGAGCGCACCTTAGCCTAAGATACTGAAGAACGCAAGGTTCTTCGCTCACAAGGAACGGGTAGGAAGGAACGATAAGCATTGAAGAAAGGAAGACCAAGAGCTACTTCTCCAAGTAGAGCAAGGTTACGGGAAGCGTTGCGGTCTGCATTGACAGTAAATCCACAGTAAATACAACTGAACACATCACGCGTTATTCTTGACTTCTTGCTCCGTTTCCCACAGTGGGAACAGGTTTGACTGGTATAGTGGGGACGGACAAACACAACAGGGATATTATTCATTTGTGCTATTCTGGTTAAAGTAGAGTGGAAGAGACTATAGGACCAACGATTGAGAGAGCGTCTGGTTTTCTTTCCTCCTCTTTTTCTTTTCATAGCTTGTTTCGTCCACATTCTTCGTAAATGCTTAAGGTTCTCCAAAACTATAGCTGAACGGGATACTACAGCTAGGTCTACTATTTCATGTGCTAGTTGAGCACAACGGGTCTGAACATACTTTATTTCTTTTCTTCTTAATCTTCTAAGTGCACGCCGTGCACGTCTATCTCCTTGCGCAGCATACTTTTGCAAGGTCTTTCTGCGATTGTAGAACTGGTGCTGTTTCCACGCCAGATCTTTCCCAAGATATTGTTCCACCAGTGGGAACGAAGGATGGTTGACCGTGATAGCTGCCATGATCTTCCTTCCTATGTCTACACCGATGGTTCCTTCCACCTCTTGGGGAAGTGGGAGTGCTTTACGCATGATAAGATGCATTACCCAGGATTGTTTTCTTTTAAACACTTTACAGCTGTGTGCTTCCCATCCTCCTTTTCTATGCTCTTCTACTCTTCTCCATCCTCCATTCATCACAATAGGGAGAGCAATACGCTTTTTGAGTGGTGAGACTTTAACTAAGGCATTTCCTCTCTCAGATAGAGTAATATCACCACTTCGAGGGAAATTAAATTCCATCGGAAACTGATGAAAGGTCTTGGCTCGTTTTGCTGCATACACTCTTCTCTGTACCGCTTCTTGTACTTGGCTCTGTATACCTAGATACTTGAACCGTTTATAGACTAGATGGTGGAATTGCAGAGCTGAATTAACTAGTTGTTTGTAAGGTAGGAGTTGCTGTGCAAAAGCCAAGATTTTAGCTTGAGCTTTACACAAATACAGCTGTTTCATTGTTCCTGGATTAAGTACTAAAGGGATGGTTGTTTTTATCCACTTTATTGTTCCTTTCCCTTTAGTTAACATCATTCTTCTATACAGATTTTCTTATAAAAAGACCCCACTTCTTTTAATTTTGTACAAAAAGTTGCTTCATGATAAACATTGAAGAAACATACTGCTAAATAAATTACTAGTATATTTTTTAAAATAAAAGAGAAAAAATGTTTATCAAAGTAATTTGAAGTATTTAGTAAACATTTGAATGTACTTTAATCCCTTTATCTTCAATTTTCCATTTAGGATGGCTTTAACTGGATTCACTTTTCCCGAACCAAATCCAATAAAGGTAGCAGTAGTTGTTATTATAGCGCCATCACATTCCTTTCTAGCTTGCTTGATATTTTTCTTGGAATTTTCAATTTGCTCAAAATCTATTAGACCATTTTGTATCTTTAGCTTAATGGCCTTGGGGTCTTCTTTAGCTACTAAAAGCATTGAGTAGTTATCGTTTATATGTTTCTTAAGAAACTCAGGATTGGTGTTTAAAGATTTAAGCATGGCAAAAATTATAGAAGCAAATCCTTCGTACGACTTACTTTGATTATACAATGGTAGCACCATTAACATTGCTTTCTTGTATCGGGAAACTATTTCGTCAACAACTCTCTCATCCATTGGAGTTGATAGAATAAAAGCAGTTATTCCTCTAGATACTGCATAAATTCCATTTATTGCTAGTGCAAGAGTCAGGTATTTTGAAAAATTTAGAGTCGGTATAATCTTGAAAACAGTTTGTCGTCCATCTACAACTGGCTCATCAAATAGATATACATATACTAGAGATTGTAAACCACTAACTTGCCCTTTGATTTCTAGCTCATCTAATACTTTTCGAAGACCTTTTTTTAACCGATCTCCTAATATTGCCAATCTTTCGACTTCAGATTCATCGTACAATTCCATCGCTGCTTTTCCAGCTACCATGGTCATAGCATTTCCACTAAATGTTCCAGAATGAGTAATAAATTCCTTTTTCGTTGGATTAAACTGGTCGATTATTTCATATTTTCCACCAAAAGCTCCTACAGGTAATCCCCCACCAATGGTCTTTCCAAGAGCTGTTAAATCAGGAGTTACACCATAATGTTTCTGAACACCACCTGTAGAGATACGGAATGTAATAACTTCATCGAAAATGAGCAATATATTATACTTTTTTGTCAATTTACGTAATCCTTGAAGATACTCTTTTGTAGCGATTGCCCCCCCACCTGAGCCCAACACAGGTTCGAGAATTATTGCTGCAATTTTTTTATGGTGCTTCCTCATTACTTTCTCAGCAGCTTTCAGATTATTGTAGGGTATGATGAAAACATCTTTGAGAATTGTTTCAGGTACACCTTTTTCTACAGTTTTTATCGGCAAATCTTCTGCAGTAAGATTGGGCGTAATATTAACTTCGACGTAATCATGAGAACCATGGTATCCTCCTTCGGTTTTGATTATTTTGTCTTTCCCAGTATATTCTCGTGCTGCTCTAATCGCGAACATAGTTGCTTCTGTACCTGAGTTACAAAATCTCATCAATTCTATAGAAGGCGTTCTTTCACAGATGATCTTCGCAAGCTCATATTGAAGTTCCACAGGTGCTGCGTGTGCTGTTCCTTTACTTGCCTGTTTCTGCATAGCTTTTACTATTTCCGGATGAGCATGACCATGAATATTAACTGTCATGCTATTGAGAACATCAATATACTCATTGCCATCAACATCGAGAAGATAGCAACCTTCTCCTTTAACAACGAAGAAAGGGTAAGGGGAAAAATGGGCAACATTTCTTGTACCTCCTCCAGGAAGCCACTTCTTAGCTTCTTCAAAATGTTTCTTTGAAGTTGGAGTTTTTGATTCATATTTCTGAACGATATCAGATTTGAGTCTCTCCAAATTCATCCAGAGATTATCTTGACTTTGTTTACTTGCAGCCATTCTTTTTCAGCTCGTATCTCAAATGGATAACTTAAAGGAAAACAGTAAATTAAAGACTTTTCTAAATGCCGATTCTAGGTTTTAATACTAGTTTTGCTTTTTTCCCTTATTTCGAAAAATTAAAGATTGTTAGATTTTTATTGCCACTAATGATAGATCTGGTTATTAATGATAGAAATCTGGAAGATTCTATTAGAAGAGCGCGTGATAGAAATATAATTATTCCAACTTTTAAACAGCAAAAAGACCCAACTAAAATACCTTCAACCATTTTAGAAGAGTTGAAAGATGTAGGTTTATGGGATTTTCACCCCAGAAATCTATTTAGAATCACTTGGAAAAATGAACCTATTTCAAAGGGAGGGGGATTTAATGGTGTTAATTATTTCGAACTTCCTTCTGAATTAACTGGTGTAAAAGCTCGAATTGTTGCACTTGTTGGAAAATTTTTCCCTACAGGAGCACACAAAGTTGGAGCAACCTTTGGATGTCTAGTTCCTAGTCTAATTACAGGACAGTTTAATCCTATATTACATAAGGCAGTATGGCCCAGTACCGGAAATTACTGTCGAGGAGGTGCATATGATGCGACATTACTCTCATGCGAATCTATTGCAATCCTTCCAGAAGAAATGTCGGAAGAGAGGTTTAAATGGCTTCAATCTGTTGCTGGAGAGATTATTAAAACCCCAGGTAGTGAGAGTAATGTCAAAGAAATTTTTGACAAAGTTTGGGAATTAAAAAGAAGCAGAGAAAACATTTTTGTTTTTAACCAGTTTGACGAGTTTGGTAATTATCTTTGGCATTATGAAGTTACAGGACATGCAATCGATGAAGTGTATCAAACAAAATTTAATTCAAAAAACTTTGCAGGTCTTGTTTTAACCTCTGGATCAGCTGGAACTCTAGGTTGTGGAGACTATCTTAAACAGATTCATCCACATTTGAAGATTGCTGCTGGTGAGGCTCTACAATGCCCTACTATGTTATTGAATGGTTATGGCGCTCACACTATTGAAGGAATTGGCGATAAACATATTCCTTGGATTCACAATGTTAAGAATACAGATATGGTTATAGCTATAGATGATAATGACACGTTCCAACTTATGAGACTATTTAACGAACCTAGTGGACATAAGTATCTAAAAGAAATTGGTATTCATGAAGATGTAATCGATAAACTCCAACTCCTAGGAATATCAAGTATTGCTAATATGTTAATGGCCATCAAATTTGCCACATATTATGAGTTAACTGAAGACGACGTAGTTTTCACTGTATTCACAGATTCAATGGAACTTTATCAATCAAGGCTAATTGAAGCGAAAAACAATCTAGGTGATTTTTCTCGAGATGATGCTATAAAGGCATATTACACAAAACTAGACGGACAAAAGATGGATAATATGCTTGAACTGAATTATTTACAACGTAAAAGAATTCATCACTTAAAGTACTACACTTGGGTAGAACAACAAGGAAAACACGTTGATGAGCTAAATCGACAGTGGTATGATCCAAATTACTGGAAACAAATTCAGCAACAAACAGATGCAATTGATGGATTAATAGAATCATTCAACGAAAAGGTTGGATTGCTATAGAATATAATTGCGAATATTATCTTGAACGAAATTGAAGATTTTGGCTAAGACCTTCTTCACACCTTCTTTTCATTCTTTTCTTGTAAACTTTATCTAACTTCTCATGTTCTTTCCGCTTTTTTTCTCTCTCCTTCATATTTTCCTACTTCTTCCACTTTCTAACAACGATTCTGTATTAAAAGGGCAAATAATATCTCAAATAGGTATTCAAAACAACATTTTTTCTTCAAATATTTTGCGCGTATATAAATGAAATTGCGGATTAGTGTTTGAGGATATAGAATGGCGGATGTCATTAGAGAAGAAAATAAGACATTGAAAAAGGATTTAATCTCTTCTCTAATTAATGTACAAGTCACCGTTAAAGAAAAATTCTTGAAATCTTTAGAAAGGCAAGAAGAGCGTGTTCAAGGATGTATAGATGAAATAAATTTAGTTCTACAAGATCATATCCCACAAGAATTTCTTATTCAAGCAGTAACACAATTTGAGAATTTACAATTATTACTAATTGTGAATCGGATTAACGAAAACAAACATTTTACTCGTAATCAAATAGCTATTTATTTTCTAGCAATTCTTGATAACTTACTTACATTAATTCACGAGAAACTATCCCAAAATCATTTTGTAATCATAAAGGATAATATGGAAGGTTTGAGTACAGGAAAATCATTTAGTTATAATGAAATGAAAAAGAAGCAGATTGAGCTAATTCAAAAAGGTTACATCTCAAAAATTAAAAAATTAGCCTATACTCTCAAACTAAAAGACACTTATTGTCAAACAGTTAATCATATGATTTCAGTATATCCTCAACATAAAGAGAAATTGCAGATTATGGAAATAGAAGGGTATGGTTTAGTTCATTCGAAATCTGTTCCTAAGATGGATGTTATAAAGTCTACTGCCGTAGTAATAGGTTCACAAATTCCTAATTATTTTACTGAAAAAGAAGAAAAAAACCTTATTTGGAATTATTTAGAAAAAATAACAGAGGAAGATGAAGAAAAGATTAAACGTAAAGTTAACAGATTTAAAACAAATCTAAGAAATGAAAATGGGTTTGATATTCCCCAGATATGAAAGGGGGAAGGAGCATCTAAATAACAAAATACTCTTTATCCACGTCTCTTGATTCTAACCCAAGCCTTGAAACTTTGAATTCCTTACCACCGAAGAGTTTTGCGTTTTCTTCTCCACTGTAAAGAGCATGCCAAAGATTCCCTCGCCGATGATTACAACATCATAATTCATTTCTGTCATTACTACTCACTTTGGAATGGGATTAGAGTTATTCTAATTCATAGTTCTACAAGGATTAAAAATCTTATATTTGGGAAAAAAAGTAGTTATATCATCTAGTTTTTAAATAATCTGGGGAAGTGTGTATTTAGACTAAAGGGATACAAATGCAATTAGATGTTAAAAGTGAAGAAGATAAGAAAATTGAGGAAACACTGTCAATAATTAAATACAAAATAGCTGTATTATCAGGTAAAGGTGGAACAGGAAAGACAACTGTTACAGTTAATATTGCACAGGCACTATCTGATAAAGGATACAAAGTTGGTGTATTAGATGCAGATATTACTGGACCGAACATTCCATTGATGTTTGGTGTTGAAGATGATCAACTAACATCACAAGAAGATGGTAAAATAATACCTATAAAGTCTGGAAAAGTGAAAATTGTCTCGATGGAATTTCTATTGCAAGATAAGAGTAAAGCAATCATCTGGAGAGGTCCGATGAAGATTAAGGCACTTAAACAACTGCTTGCAGATGTAAAGTGGGGAGAATTAGATTTTCTTATTGTTGATCTACCTCCAGGTAGCAGTGATGAACCATTATCAATTGTTCAAACAATTAAGGATCTTGATGGGATGGTAGTAGTAACTACTCCTCAAAATGTATCACTACTGGATGTGAGTAAATCTGTAAATTTTGCAGAAGTCACAAATGTTCCAATAATAGGCATTATTGAAAATATGTCAGGTTTTGCATGCCCACACTGTGGAGAAGTAACTAATATCTTTAAAAAAGATGGTGGAAAGAATTTCGCAGAAAAACTTTCTTTGAACTTCCTAGGAAGTGTTCCCCTTGTATCAGCTATTTGTGATGCTGGTGATATCGGTAAACCTGCTGTTTTATCTAATGATATCGCAAAAGATTCTTTTGATAAAATAGTAGAGAAGATACTAACAAAATTAGAGAGCTAGTGATTTTATTACAGTATTAATCCCATCTATTGCAGGAAATTAAGAAGAGGAAAAAGCAACTTAACGAGAAGTGAGCTAAAGTCTAAATTTAGCTTTTTCTTGAGTCAACATTTTTATTTTCATTGGGTGGTTTTTCTTCCCTGCAAACTTACCCATTCGTCCATCTGACAGAATTACTCTGTGACACGGTACTATTGGACCAAATCTATTTTTTGCCATAACGTTCCCTACAAATCTTGCAGCATTTGGGATTCCCGCTCGCTTACCTAATTCTGCATAAGATACAACTTCTCCAGCTGGGATTTTGAGGAGCGCTTTTAGCACATCAGATTCTTTATCAGTAAATCCACTGAAATCAAAGTTTATCTCAGGGAGATCAAATGATGTTCCATCTACTATACCATTTATAACATCAATATATGGATGATTTCTTTCTTCTACTATTACCTCTTCACGGGCGATTTTAGAGAGGTAATTAACTGCTTCATCCTTATTCTTGAAGGAATAATGTGTATAGAACAGCTTTTCATTGTTCAACAAAATTCCTGTCCATCCTTCATTGTGTTTAGAAATAACGATTTTCAATTTATCACAAACCTTTTCTACTTTTTCACTATAAAAAGCATTAACAAGTAGTTGAGTACAAATGAACTTATCAGCATTGCGTATAGGCAAAATTCTTGAAAGTTACTTCAAAGAGTATTATAATTCAGAAGATAGGTTTGTAGTTAAAGATATTCAATCATTAGCAAAGGGATGGCAAACAGATCTATTCGCATTTAAACTCTATCGAGTAAGTGACGATGCAGAGAATGTTGATCACCTAATACTTAGAATGTACCCTAGTAAGAAATTAGCAACAAGTACTAAACATGAATTTGAGGTGTTGCAATCTCTCTTTGAATCAGGATATCCTGTTCCCAAAGTGCATATTCTTGAGCTTAATGAAGAGGTGCTTGGACACCCATTCATAATTATGGAAAGAATTTTAGGAGAAGATATGGGAGAAAAATTTGCAAAAGCCATAGAAAAAGAAGACCATAAAGCCTTATCTGATGAGATTTTACCACAATTTGTCAGTTTATTTGTGCAATTACATGAGATCAATTGGAAAATATTAGCAAATAAGACAGAATATACTGAAGAAGAGAGTCCGTATTTTTTTATTGATAAATCATTAAACAAACTTGAAGAACAAATATTAGATTATAAAATTACAGAGCTATTGCCTTTGTTAAACTGGTTAAAGGAAAATAGAAGCAAAGCTTCTTTAGAAAAAGTAGCCATAGTACACAGCGATTTTCATCCTCATAATATCGTTCTAGATGTGAGTGGAAAAGGATTTGTTATTGATTGGCCTGGTGCCCACATAGGTGATTATCGTGAAGATTTGGGATGGACATTAATGCTGATGGAAGCGTATACTTCAAGAGAAGTAACTGAAGCTTTCCTTAGACATTATGAAAAATTATCGGGAAAACTTCCAGCAGAGATAAATTACTTCATAATTCTTTCAATTTGTTATCGATTGTTTGAAGTAACTCTAACGATTAAATTTGGTTCTGAGGGATTGGGTTTCAGAGAAGAAGCTGTAGAACAGATAAAGGAAACAGCTTATCACATCAGAAATTTACTTGTGTCATTAAAAGAAAAAATAGGTTTATCAATACCAGAGACAGAAAAAATGTTAGATGAACTTGAAGACTGATGATTTGGAAATATCATCAGAGAATTACAGAAATTAAAATTCAGTTCCTCTCTAACGTTAAGGGGATTAGTATGAGTGAAGAGATCAGGATAAGTTTTCCCTATAAAAATGAAACTTTTACAGGTGTAGTAAAGAGGTTCAACAAGAAAACAGTTACAGTTGAGACAGACACTTTGAAATTTCGAGTACCCTATTCACTCACTACTCCAAGATTAAAACCGCCTAAACCAACTTCAACGAAGAGGAATTCTAAGAAGAAGTGGTCAACATCACAAACTAATGATTATGAAAAATCAAAAACAGCTGCAATGAAACCTCTAGCCAAATCATCAATCAAGATTTTACATAAGACGACTATTATGTTGGGTGATTCTCTAAAGCTTGGTAATGATGAAGATATTAAGGAATATTCTAACCTTCTTCTCTCCGAGTTAAATTCTATGTACAAACTCCCACATTTAACAGTGCATACAGGCGGGAAAAGACGCTTAACGAGATCTGGTGGTCAATACTATGGATTATACCGAACAAGAGGTGACACTCAGAAAAACTCCTCCATTTCAGTATTTAGTAGGACAGCCAAAACCCAGAGATATGTTGCCCCGAAAACTTTTCTTCGTACATTGATTCATGAATGGGGACACCACTATGATAGACATGTTTTGAGTTTGGATAATACATATCATACTAAGGGGTTCTATGATAGAATCAATACGCTTTATGGACAATTGAAAGAAGTACTTGAAAAGACCTAATAACCAAATGCATGCGAAATTTCATAATTATCTTGATTCCTCAAGTCCCTTAAGAAAAAAAGTGGGTGGATTAGTTTTATAATTATTAAAAAAATAATTATAACTTCCTTCGGTCTTGCTTACTTATTCTACCGGGGGTTTTGTTTAACTCATTCTTCTTTCAAGGACGCTTGCAATACTCCTCCCCTTAGTCTCTATATCTTAATTTCTTTACTTTTTCAGTGTTTTACTTATTTACAACAAAAACTCAATTTCGAAACGTTTATATATCAGTAAGAAGCAGTAGTATACAAATGGTTCAATACCACAAGTATGATACCGAATGAGAATTGAGGTAAGATATTATGAATGATAAAAATGAAAAAGACAAAGATATATTCCGTAAAAGCTTCAATGAAGAGTTTAGAAAAGTAAGATTTTTTACTAATTTCAACGGGACAAAGAAAGAGTACGGGTATGATTACAATCGAGATTCTGAAGGCAAGGAAAACTATCGGGAGATAGGAGAGATACCTGAAGAATTTGGTACAGAATATATTGAAAGAATCTTGAACCTGAATAGATCGTTTGATTGGGACAGTGACCTGTTTGCTCGCTCTTTTGAGCGTTTTGCAGAAATTCTTCCAAGCTTTGAAAAAATGTTCAGGGGTATAATAACTCCTCAACTCACTTCTGGAATGGAGAGAGAGGCAACTATACCAGATCAAGATGTAAAAAACCGACATCAAGTTACTTATGACTTACAACTTGACAAAGATAAGAATCAACTCTATTTAATTGTTGAACTTCCTGGTTTTACCAAAGAACAAGTAAAATTGAAGCTGGTGAAAAATAATCTGGAATTGATTGCAGAAAATGGTAGAAAGCAAATTGACACCAGAATACCATTTGAGCATGAAATAGATAGAAAACAGAAAATAGAAGCTTCTATGAAAAATGGAATTTTAGAGGTCAAACTGAAAATTGTCAGTGAAGTTAGTGACGATGAAAATAACATTTCCATCAACTAATCTATTTTATAATTATGGTGATAAATTATGTCAATAAGTAGTGAAGATAAAGGAAAACAATTAAGAGTAAGAGAAGCCCTTCAACGCGATGTTGGGAGAGGTATAGTAAGAATCTCCCAAGATGTAGCAGATGAACTGAAAATTGGCACAGGAGATATAGTCTGTATTGAAGGGACAAAGAAAACTTATGCAAGAGCATGGAGAGGGGACCCAGAAGATTTTGGAAAAGATGTTGTTCGACTTGATCGTATGATAAGAATGAACGCTGAAATAGGTATAGATGAAAGAGTTACAATTACAAAATCTTCAGCTCAAAAGGCAAGAAAAATAGTTTTTGCTCCTACTGAAAAAGTTCATGTTCAAGGTTTGGAAAAGTGGTTGAAACAAACATTGGAGGATAGAGTGCTAACAACCGGAGATATTATTCCAATAGGTCTTGGAATGTCTCGTAAACTCTATCTTGGTGTAGCATCTGTCACCCCTACTGCTAATGCGGTCACTATGACGTCAGAAACCAACATACAAATTAGCGACAAGCAATGGGAAGATATCAAAGCTCGAGAAATTGAGAAACTTTCATATGAAGACATCGGTGGTCTTTCTGAAGAGATATCAAGAATCCGTGAGATGATAGAATTACCACTTCGTCACCCAGAACTATTCAAGAGATTAGGGATAGAACCGCCAAAAGGAGTGCTTCTACATGGCCCTCCAGGTACAGGAAAGACGCTTCTAGCCCGAGCCGTTGCCAATGAAACTGAAGCTAATTTTTATGTGCTCTCTGGTCCCGAAATTATGTCAAAGTTCTATGGAGAATCAGAGCAGAAACTTAGAGATTTATTCAAGGAAGCATCAGATAATGCTCCAAGTATTCTATTCATCGACGAATTAGATGCCATTGCTCCTAAAAGGGAGGAAGTAACAGGAGAGGTTGAAAGGAGAGTTGTAGCTCAGATGTTAGCTCTTATGGATGGGTTAGAATCTAGAGGCCAAGTGATTGTTATTGGTGCAACTAATAGGGTTAATGCAATAGATCCAGCACTTAGAAGACCTGGAAGATTTGATCGGGAGATTGAGATTGGCATTCCAGATAGAGATGGAAGGTATGAAGTCTTGTTAATTCACACAAGAGGCATGCCAATTGACAAGGATGTGGATCTCAATCGACTAGCAGATTTAACGCATGGATTTGTTGGTGCAGATATTTCCGCATTAGTTAAAGAATCAGCAATGCAATCTCTACGAAGAATGCTTCCCGAATTGAATCTTGAAGATGAAGAAGTACCCATGGAAGTTTTACAAAAAATCAATGTCATTAATGAGGATTTTCGTAATGCTTTACGAACAATTGAACCTTCAGCCTTGAGAGAAGTGTTTGTTGAAATCCCAAATGTCACTTGGGAAGATATTGGGGGGTTAGATGAAGTAAAACAAGAGATGCAAAGAGTTGTTGAGTGGCCACTTAAATTCAAAGAAATATATAAGGCTATGAATGCCAAATCACCTAAGGGTGTTTTATTATATGGCCCACCAGGAACTGGTAAAACTCTAATTGCAAAAGCAGTTGCACATGAATCTGAAGCAAATTTCATCTCAGTAAAGGGTCCAGAAGTTCTCTCGAAGTGGGTTGGAGAGAGTGAGAAAGCTATTCGTGAGATTTTCAGAAAAGCTAGACAAGCAGCACCCTGTGTTATCTTTCTAGATGAATTGGATTCTATAACGCCCGTCAGGGGAAGAAGTACAGATTCTGGAGTAACTGAGAGAGTTATTAGTCAGTTGTTATCTGAACTTGATGGTTTAGAAGAACTGAGAAATGTTGTGGTCATAGCAGCAACTAACAGACCAGACATGGTTGATCCTGCACTTCTTCGTCCAGGTAGATTTGATCGCCTAGTACGAGTTGGTACACCAAACTTTGAAAGTAGAAAACAAATCTTTTCCATACACCTTAAGGAAACTCCTTTAGCAGAAAATGTTAATATGGATGATTTATCGAGAGAAACTGAAGGTTTCACAGGAGCAGATATTGCAGCATTATGTAGTGAAAGCAAGCTGATTGCAATAAAAAACTATGTTGAAAGGTTTGAGAATGAAATAGAAGAAAGCAAGAAATTTGATGCTGAAAAATTCGATTGTAAAATCACTCAAGAGATTCTTCTAGAAGCCCTAGAACAAACTAAACCAACTAAAGACAGAGCTGTTTCAGTCCGCAAAGACATGAGAAAAGAAGAAGTTAAGAAGGATCTGGGGTTTGTTTAATCCCATCTTCTTCAGTTAAGAAGTGATATAGATGCTAGGAACAGATAATCAAAATGAAGAAACTGATGTTTTCGAATTGTTGGAATTTCTTTCAAATAATACAAGGAGAAGAATTCTAGAACTTCTATCAGATGAGGACTTATATTCATTCCAGCTATCCCGAATGATGGACATATCACCTCGAATTATTGCAAAGTATCTCGAAGAATTAGAGAAACTTGGCATAGTTTCCATTGAAGAAAGAAAAAGTGACAGAGGACCATTTCGCAAGTACGCAAGTCTAAATCAGGCGTTTTCTTTAATAATAGATGTAGGACAGAATACCTTTAATGTAAAATATTTTCCAACAGGTGAGATTATCGGAAAAGAGAAGGACACCAAATTAGAGAAAACAGAAGTTGATAAAGAGAAAAGAAGAGAAAAACTTAGAAAGGAGTTAAAACAAGAATCAGCGAAAATTCGGGACTTAATTACTAAGAAAATAGGCGAGTTAAAAGGCTTAGATCAAAAGAGACAAGAATGTGTTGAAGAGATCAATGATGCATTTTATCAATTTAATCAGATGATTGAGAAAATAGTGCTTAATTATCATGATCGTGAGATTTATCGACGGATATTCAAGAAGATAATTAACAAACCTGATAACAGAGTTTCGCTTTCTGAATTGGCTAGTTGGATGAGAATGTGGAGAGGAGAACTACATGAAAGAATTGAAATTCTAGCACATCAAACAGAATGTATAATAATTCAAAAAGATCGCCAAGGAGAAATTTGGTATTCTATCTAATATTTTTTAATACTAAAACTGAAAACCATTATGTATTAAATTGTCAGATTTACGGAATACAACTCTTCATATTGGTTTTGATGATACAGACTCATTAAGAGGTAGCTGTACAACTTTTTTAGCTCTGAGATTAGTAGAGAGAATATCCAATGATGTAGATTTCTTAGACTACCCACGTCTTATCCGTAATAACCCAAATATACCATGGAAAACAAGAGGTAATGGAGCTATAGGATTATCGCTTAAAGTTGAAGAGGATGCAGTTGAATCTATCGTAGAGAGAGCGATAAATACATTAAATGAAATGTCTGAAGAAGATAAAAATACAAATCCTGGTTTGGTAATTACCAAGGGAGAAGTTCCTCAGGAATTGAAAAAGTTTGCATATAAAGCACTAACTGAAGTTATATCAATTGCAACAGCAAAAAATTTTGTTGAAAAATTTTGTTTCAAACATTATACGATTGGAAATGGTAGGGGGTTGATTGGGGGTATTGCAGCTATTGGTAATACTTTACAGCCAGAAAGCGAAGATTTTACATATGAACTTTTAACATATCGACTACCTCAAAACATTAAGAAAAAAAGAGAAATAGATTACGAATCACTTATTCAAGCTGATAAAAAATACTCACCTCAAGTATTCAACAATATTGATGAAGAATCTAATAAAATTATTATTGCACCTGCTGGTCCAGATCCTGTCCTATATGGAATCAGAGGAGAGGAACCAACAATTCTTCTTGAAATGATGAAGAAAATAAAGACAAAGGAACAAATCAGTGCATATTGCATCTTTCGTACAAATCAAGCCACTGATCAACATTTTAAATATGCTAGTTCAGATGTAGTAAATTTCAACGTATTCAAAGGGGAGATAAAGGTCACAGAGAAACCAAAAGTAATTCCAGGAGGACATGTTATTTCTCATGGAGAATTGCTAAACAACAAAAGCAAAGTAGATATTGCAGCCTTCGAACCAAGCAAAGGTTTCAGAGATATTGTCAAAAAACTTCTTCCAGATGATAGAATTATGGCTTTTGGGGGTGTAAAATACAAAGAAGAATTCAAAAGGTTTACAATTCAACTAGAGAAATGTGAGATTTTGTTTATAGCTGACCATTTCAAAGAGGAATCCCCGTTTTGCCCTTATTGTAATAATCGTATGGTAAGCAATGGTTTAAACAAGGGATATAAATGTAGAAAATGTGGTTATAAAGATCGAGAGTCAACAAAGGTTAGAAAACTAATTGATAGGAAACTATCAAAAGGGTTGTACATTCCTCCGGCTCAAGCACAAAGACATCTAGTAAAGCCCCACAGAAGAAATAACTTACCACTAAAAAATTCGTTTGTTCTGATTAACAATTGGTGGAAAACATAATTTGGTGCCAGAAATACCCCCAGGTAAACTCAGGAACAAGCCAAGTAGAGGTTGACATTTTTTACTTAGCTAAACTAAACATAAGAAAAATTGCTATATAAATGTAATGGGAAAAAAGTAAGTAACCGTCACCAGCCCCAAAACTTACTAACATTTTCTCTTTTAATTTTAGCGAGCTCTTCAAGAATTTTTACGTCATCAGCTGTAATCATATCACGATATCGCATCATAAGTAAAACAGCATGTTTTTCAGGTACATCAACATATAAAATATCGCCTTCTCTTATTTGTCTTCCAACAGTAGGTCCGCGTATAGACATTGCGACTTGTTTTCCCTTCTTAACTTCATGAACGGATTCTTGTTGATCTTGGAGTTGATGTATTCTGCCTACTCTCTTATTATCTTCCCTTATCAACATAAGCCGAGGTGCAATGCGACCACCTAAAACCTCAATTCCAACAATTGCAGGTTTACTGGCTCTAAATGTATGATTGGGGAGAATGGTTATTTTTCCGGGCATCATCAAATCTTTCAAAGAATCAGACTTTATAGATTCTTTTGTATCAATCATCCATCTCTCATAATCATCAATAAGATTGTAGATTACATTACTTGAAAAAACTTTGATGTCATTTACTTCTACTTCTTCTTGAGCACCTGGTAGAACGTTAACATTAAAACACAATATAGCAGAATATTCGGGAGTCTTCTCACCAACAATGGCAGCATCAATTACATCTTTCTTATTTACATCTCCGACGTCTGCTTTCTGTATAGGGATGTTCTTTTCTTTAATCATGTCAACTATTGCTTCAAGACTTCCTAGAGTATCAACCTTCAAGATGATACCATCGGTTTTGGTTTCTATTCTGAAGCTTTCAATCTCATCAGCCACCATATCGAATACTTCATCTTCCATACCTTTAGGTGCAACACGGATAGGTGCTCCAGCCAAAGCATCTTCTAAACCTGGTGCAGCTATCTTTATACCAGCAGATGCATATATTACATCTACACCTTTGAACTTGTCTTTGGGGTCTCTCATTTCATCAAGTTCCTTAGGTTCAAGAAGCGCACGTACTTTTAATAAGGATGGTTCTTCTCTACCCCCAATCACGATTTGATCATTCTTCTTAATCATCCCCTCATACAGAATAACATCGATAGTAGTTCCTAAGCCTTCCTCCTCCTTGACTTCAAGAATAGTTCCAATACCAGGCCCTTCACTGTATTCAAGCTTACTCATCATAAATTGTTGTGTTAAACCAGATAACACTAAGAAGAGGTCGGGGATACCTTCACCGGACTTGGCGCTAGTTGGAACAATGGCAACAGATTTTCTGAAGTCTTTCACTCTATCGTATCTATCCCCTTCCATATTTAGTTCGGATAGTTCTCCCATTATTTCGTAAATCCTATTATCCATATCTGCTTTAGCTTTTGGGTTTTGCTTACTATATGTTTGCGCGAAAGAGGCACTTGGAACTGATTTCCAACTTGAAATTCTATCAATTTTATTTGCAGCAATAATAAAAGGAGTTTTTCTAGCACGGAGTATATCTAAGGATTCATAAGTCTGAGCTTGAAAACCTTTTAGACAATCTACTACTAGTACAGCGATATCAGCAACAGATGCTCCTCGCTTTCGCAGATTCATGAATGCAGCATGACCAGGTGTATCAACAATTAGAACACCAGGAATATCTAATGTTATACCTGCAGCATTCATCAGAGCCCCACAAACATCGTTTATCGTCTCAGAAGGGAAAAAGGATGCTCCAACATGTTGAGTAATCCCTGCTGCTTCCCTAGCTTGAACAGCAGTTCCTCTAACTTTATCAAGTAAACTAGTTTTACCTGAATCTACATGACCGAGAATTACACCGATTGGACTTCGTAATCTTTTACCAGTATCTTTGTCTATTATTTTCGACATTTCAATCACCTTTCCATTGGATTGAATTTCCTAAATGAGCCTTTTACAGCTCATAATATCAATATCAACATTTCTTCTTCAAAAAAATCAAATAAAAATAAATTGGTTGGAGATAAAATTTCCATAGGTCATATTTTTGAATTAGTTTGAAAGAACTTAATTATGAATGAAATAGGTATGGCAATTGTTGGAGTAGTTATCAAATGAAAATCAAAATCTTTGTTTTTAATTAAGGAAAACATTAATACTAAATTAAGTAATATTTTATGATGCGTCCAAGTCTCTCTTTTAAACTAATAATTATTGTTCTAGTAATTAGTTTGTTAATAACTTTAGGATCAAGTATTCTAATTACTGTTATGGTCAAGCCTTATACTGTACATATCAGAATTGTGGATGTTGTATGGCCTCCGGAGGATTGTATCGTAGGGAACGATTATATTGATTATAGTGTTTATATGCTTTGTGAGATTTGGAACCCCTCTAAAAAAACTCTTACTCATCATACACCTAACTCAAATCTTCTAGATCCCCAAATGGAGATAGAATTAAAGGAAAATTTTACGACTATCTCAGGTTATTTTTACTGGATATATCTCACAACACACAAAATTAAGCCAGGAGTCAGTAATTCAACTCTCATCATAGGCTTTGGAATCAGCAATTATAATCTAACTATTCCTCCAGAAGGCAATTACACTGTTTGGTCAGGAATAGTCTGGAATCCCGAACTGTATGGGGATCCTCCATTTAATTTTACTTCTTACAAGACAATTGTTCATCATAATCAGAATGAAAGCTACTTAGAATTTGAACCTACTCCTGAAAATTGGGGGGAGATAGATTTTTATGACCGAGATCTTGCTTTAGCTATATTTTGGACATTAACTGGTGGAGAACTAGTAACTATCACCATCATCTATATTATAAAAAGAAAGAAAAACAAATTGGTTGAAGATATAAAAATTTAAGGCGCTATATTTTTGAATTAGTTTGAAAGAACTTAATTATGAATGAAATAGGAGTAGCAATTGTTGGAGGAGGACCTGCAGGATTGCAAGCTGCAATTACTCTAGCTAATAAAGGAATTAAACCATTCCTTTTTGAGGAACACTCTACAATTGGTGAGCCTATTCAATGTGGCGAGGGATTAAGTATACATGCTTTTAAAGATTTTAACTTGCCAAAAGGAGACAAATCTTTCAGCGTCAAAGAACTGGATACATGTCACCTAATATTTCCTGAAAATAAAACAATTCTCGGGGATATTCAAGCAACTATGATACGTAGGGATAAATTTGATCAGTACCTGTCAAAAAAAGCTATAGATTTGGGCGCAGAAATATTTACAGCAACCAAAGTTACAGATATTAAAAGAAAGACAGATGGGGTTGTAATAAAAACAAAAGGTGAAGATAATTCCGAATATTTTGCTAAGCTACTAATTCTCGCAGAAGGGTCTACTGCACAACTTGCAAAAACACTAAATTTCCAAACACCTTCACCCATGATTAAAGGTTTTGAATATAAGGTGAAAGAAGAATGGAGTGACAAACTAGAGTTTCATTTTGATTCACAAAAATTCCCGTTTGGTTATTGTTGGGTTTTCCCAAGAGAAGGAGAAACAAATGTAGGCATAGTTACAACGGCCAAAGATAGAAAACTACGCTTAGATAATTTTCTTAAAAAGAAAGGAATAACAGGTAGCATTCTGAAAAAAGTTGGTGGGCAGATACCCATGCATGGTCCGTTGAAAAAACTGTACCATAATCGGGTTTTATTGGCAGGTGATGTAGCAGGAATGGTAAATCCAATTTTCTACGGAGGTATTCGCATGGCGATGACAAGTGGACGTATCGCAGGAAATACCGTTGCTGAAATTCTGAAAATGGAAACTAATCAATACAACTTTAATCTCAAAATATACGAAGAAAAATTGAGACAGTTCAAATTCATGAAAAGAATAAATTTTCAATGTCACAGGTTCTTCTATACTAGGTCAAATAAATTTCTTACAAAACTCGGAGAAGTATTTGATAACAGATATATTAACCAAATCGAGGGGGCTGAAATTCTCAAAATACTCGGAAAAATTCTGTTTAGGCCTTCGTTGTTAACAAATCCTATAGGTCTTTATTGGCTATATAGAGGTTTCAAGGTTGCTAGAGACTGGGGATTTTGAAGTCACAGCAATCAAAATAGTTAAATGTTTAAGCATAAAAGAAAAATTGACTGAAATGATTGTTCCTGTAAGATGTTTTACTTGTGGTGGTTTAATCGCAGATAAATGGGATGATTTTCATAAGAGAACAGAGGATGGAGATAGTCCAGATAAAGTATTGGATGATCTTGGAGTAAAACGCTGGTGCTGTCGAAGAATGCTCATTTCTCACATAGACTTGATTGATGAATTCTTACCATTCACCTAATTTTACATCTATTTTACCAAACTTAAGAAACAGAAAGTTTTTAATCAAAATTTTCGAAGCCTTATTGCTCATATATTGTGAGATTGAAAGCTTTAATTAAAGAGGATTAAAAATGTCAGAAGACATACAAGAAAAAACCGAAGAGGAAGTACTATTAATTCCACGTGACATATATCTTGTTTCAGGTATTCATATTGGAACAAGTGTTTGCACTAAGTTTATGGAACCATTCAAATACAGAGTAAGAAATGATGGAATTTATGTACTAGATGTTAACTCAACAGATGAGCGTATTCGTATCGCAGCCAAATTTATAAGTCGCTTTGAACCAGCGAAGGTAGCTGTTTTTGCCACAAGGCAGTATGCTTCTGTACCTAGCACAAAAATGGCTAGAATGGCAGGTTTCAAGGTTATTCCAGGAAGATTTATACCCGGAACATTAACTAATCCCTCCTATGAAGGCTATATTGAACCCGATGTAGTCATGCTTACTGATCCTCGAGCAGATAGACAGGCACTAACTGAAGCTTCAGCGATGGGAATTCCAGTTGTAGCTCTATGTGATACAGATAATATAACTAACAATGTTGATTTAATCATCCCAGTAAATAACAAAGGAAGAAAATCTTTAGCTCAGGTTTATTTCTTACTAACTAGAGAAATCCTCCGAGCAAGAGGAGAACTAGCAGAGACTGAAGAGCTTCCAGCAACTGTTGAAGATTTTTCATTCAAACTATTAAGGGAATAAATATTTCCTTCTTCTTTTCCAAAACATTTTATTTAGTAAGAAGTATGTAAGTTTATGGATGCCAGAAAAACTACTTTCTCTGCACCTGGAAAGATTATCCTTTTTGGTGAACATGCAGTTGTATACGGATATCCAGCTATTGTCACGGCAATCGATTTGAGAACAAAATGTGTAGTTTCTAAATCATTACAGAATGAAGTACAACTTTCAATTTCTTCGGATTATTTATTCAACAAGCCTTCAGCAGAATTGAAGAAGGAATATATAATGAATAAAGAGCAAAATGAGTTCATTACACAGGATTCAAAGTATGAACAACCAGTTAATCCAGCTTACTATTTTATTACAGAAAAAATCCTTGAACTAGCAACAAGGAAAAAATACCCACACATTCACATTAACTCAGAAATCCCACCTGGTATGGGGTTAGGATCTAGTGCTGCCAGTGCAGTGGCTACCTTAGCAAGCTTATCGGCTTTTATGGAACTTGAGTTATCTATGGAAGAATTAAATGAATTAGCTTTTGAGGCAGAAAAAATCATTCATGGAAGACCTTCTGGTGTTGATAATACAATCTCAACTTATGGGGGGATTCATTTATACAAGGAGAAGAAATTCTCCAAATTAAGCATTCCCAATTTTTCTTCTTATGTTGTAATAGTAAATAGCGGCATCCCAAGAAACACAAAAACTTATGTTGAGAAAGTTGTAAAATCACTGGAAGAAGATACATCAAAATACCAAAATATTCTAGAAGAAATAGGAAACATAACGATAATAGCCAAATCTAGTTTAGGTGAAGGTGATACTCAAAAGCTTGGAAAATTAATGACACAAAATCATCTTCTACTTGAGGAGTTAGGAGTAAGCCATCCAATTCTCACAGAGCTCACCAATTCACTTGTACAACTTGGTTCAGTAGGGAGTAAATTAACTGGAGCTGGAGGAGGAGGATGCGTCATTGGTTTGTTTGATAATTACCAAAAAGCAAATAGAGCAGTGGAAGAAATGAAAAACAGAGGCTTCCAAGCGTTCATATCCAGTTTAGCTGAAAGAGGTGTTCAAGTTGAATAATAATTGTATTGACATTATCAAATTAGGTGGAGCAATTATTACAGATAAAACTGAGTATAAGAAAATAAGACTGCTTGAATTAAGTGAAATATGTCAACAGATAGGAGAATGGGGAAATCCATGTATCATTGTTCATGGTGCGGGATCCTATGGACACATTAAAGCTAAAGAATACAAAATAACTTCAGGATTTAAAGAGTCTTCACAAATCCAAGGTTTAATACAAATTCGTAAAGACATGCATGAATTAAGTTCAATTGTTGTTGAAGAACTAACAAAGGCAAATCTGAAGGTAATGAATTTTCAAACAAGCTCCCTAATCTATTCAAAGAGAGAAAGTAAGCAGTATGAATATTTCCTTAATCCAATTCAGAAAGCTATACAATTAGGTTTAATTCCAGTACTATCAGGAGACATAATTTTTGCTGAAGATGAGAATTTTAACATAATCAGTGGTGATCTTGTAATTGATATTCTTGCGAGTAATTTTCAAGTTAACCGAGTTATTTTCATCACTGATGTGGATGGTTTAATGGTTATAAACACAGAATCGAATCAAAAAGAATGCCTAATGAACGCATCTAGTGAAGATTTAAAATCATTATCTTTTACCTCTGATATCTCAGAAGACGTAATAGATGTTACGGGTTCAATGAAAGGAAAAGTTGGTAGTATTCTCTCTATTCTTAAATCAGTAAATGAGATAATAATCGTAAATGGTCAAGAGAACAAACGAGTATCTGATGTCCTCAAAGAGAAGGATGTAATTTGTACAAGAATCAAATGAAAAAGTCTACACAAAGATAATTCTTTTAAATTCTATCAAATTTCTTTTTTATACCTAATGAAGGCACATTTATTGTGCCCGAGGTGAATGATATGTTTAAAAAATTCGAAATTCCCGATGAAATTGTTAAAGAGTCTTTGAAAATTTTAGAAACTTCCTCAAAGACTGGAAAAATCCGCAAAGGTACTAACGAGGTAACAAAAGCAATTGAGAGAAAAACAGCTTTTCTAGTTTATATCGCAGAAGATGTTAGTCCTCCAGAAATTGTTATGCACCTACCACTTTTGTGTGAAGAGCACAAAATAAGTTATACATTTGTTCCCACTAAGGATGAACTAGGAAAAGCCACAGGACTCAAGGTTGGATCAGCTTCAATTGCAATAGTTGATGCTGGTGAAGCTAAGCAATCTATTAAAGGTTTAAACAACAAATTAGCTGAACTCAAGAAGTAAGTTAGGTGAAATAGATGAGTTCTAAAAGTGACTATGATGCCATTCCTGCTGAAGTGATTCAAGTTCTTGATAGAACAGGCAGTGTTGGCGAAGTTATCCAAGCTAGAGTCAAGGTTTTAGATGGTCGAGATAAGAACAGAATTCTAACTCGTAACCTTAAGGGACCTGTTCGTAAAGGTGACGTAGTTATGCTACGAGAGACAGAAAGAGAAGCGAAGAAAATACGTAAGAGGTAATGAAACGATGCCAAAAACAAGAAAGTGTTCATATTGTGGAAAAGATGTCGAACATGGATGTGGAATGCTTTACGTTCAAAGAACAGGAACAGTTCTGACCTTCTGTTCAAACAAATGTAAAAAATCTCAATTAGTTCTAAAACGTGATCCAAAGAAGCTAAAATGGACAGAGAGATACGAAAGAAAAATCATGTAATTTCTCTTTCCAACACTATTCTTTTTAATTTCTAATTTCATTCTAGATATTCAAATTCAAGCATCTATATGTGAAATGTTCCAATCAATTAATTTTTATTCTCAAATCAAAAATTTGATTATATAGTAAGGTGAAAAAATTGGAACGCGAATTTATTATGGTCAAACCTGATGGTGTGCAGAGAGGGTTAATAGGAGAAGTAATTGCACGAATAGAAAAAGTCGGACTAAAAATCATAGCAATGAAAATGTTCAAGGTTTCTATGGAACAAGCTGAAAAACACTATGCAATCCATAAGGAAAAAACATTTTACGATGGATTACTTGAATACATCACTTGTGGTCCCGTTGTGGCAATGGTAGTTGAGGGAAAAGATGCTGTGAAAATAACTAGAAAACTTGTTGGCGCTACTAATCCCGCTGAAGCAGAACCGGGGTCAATTAGAGGCGATCATGCGTTAGAAATTGGTCGTAATATCATCCATGCAGGTGATTCACCCAAAAATGCTATAACCGAGTTCATGATCTACTTTACTGAAGAGGAAATGTCTTCATACAAAAAAATAGATGCAGAGTGGTTATACGAATAAACCACCCACTATTTTTCCTTTATATTCTACTGCATAGGGGAAGGGAAAATCTTTTAGAGGTTTCTATCGAGATAAGCACAGTTCAAGTATGCATATTTAATTGGTGTAAAAGATGGACGCAATGAAAAATATTCTAGCAAACTGGACAAAAGAAATTCCTGAGAGCGAGATTAGAAGGCTTCTTAAAAGTAAAGCAAAATACTATTTGGCTGCTGGATTGCCTGGTAATCTTCCAACAAAAATCTTCCCTCAGATTCTAAGAGAATTAGCAGATTATTATGATGAAGATGAAAAAAATGTTATTAATGAATTTCAATATGGACCAACAGCTGGAATTACTGGACTTCGCAAAGTATTAGCTGAGAGAATTCACCGAAGAGATGGAGCGGGAATAATAAGTGGAGTTGAAGAGTGGGAAAAGGTTTTGATTACAACAGGTTCCCAACAGGCTCTTTACCTTGCACTAGACATTTTGATTAATCCCGGAGATATTGTAGTTACACCGTCTCCTGCATATTTGGGTTTGATTACAACATTAGTAAAAGTTGGAGGACACGCAGTAACTGCGCCAACAGATAATGAGGGATTAATCCCTGAATATGTTGAAGATACGATCATAAAAGCAGAAAAAGAATTTGGAAAAAAGGTAAAAATTCTTTATGTGGTAGAAGATAGTGACAATCCTAAGGGTACAACATTGTCTTTCAAAAGAAGACAACAATTGTTCAATATTGCAGAGGAACATGATGTTATTGTAATTTGCGATGCAGCATACAAAGAAATACAATTTGGACAAAAAATACCGACCATGAAAACTTTGGATAAAGACAATACTCGTGTAATATATACTTCTTCTTCATCGAAAGAAGCGGCTCCTTTGCGAATAGGTTATTCAATAATGCCCGATATGTTATTTGGTCAAGCTGAAAAATCCAAAGGTTACTTAGATTTATGCACACCAACTTTGACTCAAAGAGTAGCAGAAATTTATTATGATAAATACATCGATGAACAACTTCCAATTATCGTTAAGAAATATAAAGAGCGAAAAGATGCAGCTTTCAATGCACTGTTAGAAACTTTTCCAGAAGGAGAGTATACTAATCCAACAGGTGGTTTCTTTATTTGGTGGCAACCTAGGGGGGAACAAGCATATACTTTTGATGTAAACAAATTTAATCAAGATGTTTTATTGCCAAACGAAGTTCTTGTAGTTCCAAGCAAAGCTTTTTTCCCTCCACATGGTCATTCATACGATCCTGAAACTAGAGATATCGAACCTCTAAAAATCATTAATGGTGGTATGCGCATAGGTTACTCATTTATGCAAAAAGATATGATAGACATAGGAGTGAGAAAGCTAGGTAAACTCCTTCAGGAAAATTTTGAAAAAAGCTAGTTTTTTTGCTAAATTTCGCATTTTTTTGAATTTGTTTATTAACCTTTGTGATTCCGGCAGATTCTTTAAAAGAACGCTGTTTAAAGCCAAATTGGCTTGAAACGCTGGAAATATTGAGTTTCACGCCACAATAATTTCTTTTTTAACGAGTTTGCTTATTAGAGGAGGTGTAATACCATTATTTTTCGACTTAACCGAAAAGGTTTTTAATGGGCTCTAGCTATTTTATATCGTGCTTGCTTTAGAGCAAGTAAAAAACCGACAGAAGTGCTATCGAAATGATGATCGTACAATCAAAAGTTAGAGACTATATAAAAGAACTCGGTGATTACAAGGTTGGTGGAGACCTACTCAAAGCTTTAGATGATGTTCTAGCTGGACTACTTAAGAAAGCAGCTGGCAGAGCTAAAGCCAATGGTCGTAAGACTGTTTCCGCAAGAGACCTTTAAGAAAACCAGAGACCTCTAAGAAATTAGAAAGTTCAAAATCTTTCTTCCTTTATTTTTTTATTTTTTTTAAATTTTTATTAATTCAAAATGTAAAATCATCTTCTTCTTCATGAAATTGTGAAACAGATACTGACAGTTCTGGTATAGAAGATACCGCTAAATAGGTCCATTTTCCAATTATTTCTACTATTACGTAATGGTCTGGAGATTCAAGCATTACTTTTCCTTTATTGATTACATTTGCAATTGCACCTATTATTTCATTTCTAGGAATTTGCGTGTGCCGTCTTCGTACATTTATTTTCCAAGTGCTAGCTTCGTCTATTTCTGTACTAAGTTCTATGGCAGCTTCTTTTAGATTTTCAATTGAAGTACCTACTTTGTATTGAAAAGGAACAATTTTCAAAGTATACTGAAAGAGCGGATTATCTTCAATCATTTCCTGCAGTTTTTTTAAAACTTGAACAGGGTCTCCTTGAAAAGTAACTATTGACAAGCCAGAGATACCAGAAACTGGAGACGCATTAACTTCTTCTTGATCAAGTAGCTCTGAAAGAACATAATACATCTCACTTGAAGCATTCTTCTCGTGGGTTCTTGCACTGGAAATAACGAAACCTGGACAATCTTCCATAAGAAACTCTAGTAATTTATACAAATTAATCTTCTTATTCTGAATACATTCTTCAATTATCACTTGAATGGGAATGAGATTTGAAACGGGTTATCTGCTTAAGTAAAAGAGCTAGAAGTGAGATTCCAAATAGAAGATACAACCCTCCATCAAATAACAGAAAAGCTGTAAAGCCATAAATGAACGAAACAATTCCCTTTGTTCCTGATAGTCCATCTAATAAATGAGGAATTCTAAAAATTAAGGTTGCACTTATTATATAGAGTAAGGGAGATAATGTAATAGAAAGCAGTTTTGTTCTTAAAGTGACCCCCCTATTCCAATTAGGAATTTCAGGATTATATCCGCTTGGTTTTCGATCATATTTCGAGAGAAGTATTGGGAAGGTGTAAGAAAGAGGTTTGTGTTTATCGTCACGTACAGTTTTGAACTCAAAGCCTAGTTCATTGAACTTATTCACTAGATTGTATGCATTGTCAAAGTTTACTCTGAGGTCAAGAGTTAACAATCTTTTGGGTCTAATTCGGAGGATATACTCCCCATCGTATGCAAGAAGATAAATTCCCAAAACTTTATCGAATGACCATTTCTTAAGTTTCTTGAAATCTCTAAATATTACCTCGTTTGTGGAGAAGTCAAGCTCCACTTCTCCTCTGAAAAGAATGTACACAAGAAGAAGTAAAATCCAATTAAGAATACCAAAGTAGAACCAGAGGGAAATGCCAAATAAATCCCCTATTAGGACATCATTACGATAAGGTACAAAATAAACTAAAGCATCCACTATGAGAAGTATAAGAATGGAGGACAACCTTATGTGTTCCTTATCCATGAATTTGGATTTATCAGTAAAATGTGACATTCAATAGCACGAATAGCTTGAAAAGTTATGAATGTTTCGTTAAAACATCTATGGTCATAAAATATGGAAAAAAGAGATAAGGAGATTGTATTTTAAGAGTACTTAATTGAAATAAGTTGCTTTGCAAATAAAATAAACTTAAAAAGGAGTTGAACAGAAATTTCCTTGGCTTTGTTCGTTTCTAGGAAAACTAAATAAACAAGAGAATAAGAAGATTGCTTAGCCATGTGAGACAAATGTCATATTGTATAAACTGTAATATTGAAGTCGATTCTTTTATCGAAAAATGTCCCTTGTGTCAATCAGACATTCAAAAATCAGATAATATTAATCAAATTCTTGAGGAGAAAAAATATCCGGAATTGACAAAAGAAGAAGAAAAGAAAGTTCCAAAAATCTCAGGTAAGAAAAAGCAATTAGTAGCTTGGGAAGCGGTTAGTGTTGCTGCAATAGTTCCAATGTTAATCATACTCGCAATTAATATGATTGTAGAAAAAGGGTTCACCGTAACATGGAGCAGATATCCGTTAATAGGTGTCGCTCTAGCATGGTTACTAATAACGGTTCCTCTCTTTCTACTAAAAAAACCAACTCTTGTAATTATTGGTGAGACACTTTCCATTATTGCGTTTTTGGTATTAATTGATGTTGCAGATGGTTCAGTAGATTGGTACTACCAAATAGCCCTGCCAATTATAGGCGTAATAATTGTTGTTACAAGTGTGGTTGTTATAATATCAATTAAAGTAAAAAATAAGGGGGCAAATATCGGTGCCTTTGTTTTATTTGGTATTAGTTTAATTTGTCTTGGTCTAGATTTCGTTTTCCATATTACCGATGAAGGTATTGTAACTATAAGTTGGTCTCTGTATGTTATCGTTCCATTAGTAATATTAGGCGTGTTTCTGTTATACTTGCATTATCGGTTAACAAGAATTGTAGATATCAAAAGAGTCTTAGAAATAAGGAAAAGGTTGCAAACCTAAATCAAAAGGGGAGAAAAATGGTAAACAATAATGCCCCATATTCTGAGTCGTTCAAAGTTAATGATAGATTTCTGATGGGCGTGAGCGAGGGAGATCATGAATGGCACAGATTAGAAAATGCTGCAACAGGTTTCAGTTTAATATCCTCACCAAAAATTCCACAAGTTTTTCGTCTTTCATCTACAATGAAAGAGATAATTAATGTAACACAACTTCAAAAAGCTTTGAACAACATAATTGTGAGGTTCCCATATTTTAGAGTAAACATGAAAACAGGCTTTTTCTGGCATTTTTGGGAAACAAACTTAGATAATCCTAAAATATGTGCAGATTCAAAATATCCAAATAATTTTATGCCAATAGCTAAGAAGGGGGAATTTCCTTTCAGAGTAAAAGCGTATAAAAAAAGGATTGCGATCGAATATCATCATTGTCTAACTGATGGGACTGGTGGATTAATATTTCTGAAAGCCTTAGTTGCCGAATATCTGAGCGTTAGAGGAATTAAATCTGAAGGATGGGGGGATATTCTAAGACCTAATCAAACACCTAGATTTGAAGAGTATGAGGATGCATATAGGAGATATAGTCAAAAAACAAAAACTGGAAGAAAGTTTGTGTCAAATGCATTCAACATACCATTCAGACGCGAGAAAGTAGGGATTTATCACATAACTAAAGGGATAATGCCTGTAAAAAAAGTGTTAGAAGAATCAAAGAGTTATGGTATAAGCATCACGGAATATATCGTTTCAAATTATATAGAATCTTTGCAAGAATTACTTTATAGTTTCCCATCTAACCTACTAAAGAAGAATCTCAAACCTATCAGGATTATGGTACCGGTTAACTTACGTAATTTATTTCCATCAAAAACAATGAGAAACTTTTCTCTTTATATTTTGCCTGGGATAGATCCTAGATTAGGTCGATACAACTTCGATGAGATTGTTCGACAAGTTCATCACTTCATGAAAAAGGAAGTACATCCCAAGGCTTTCATTTCTACAATGTACAAAAATACTACAATTGAACGTAATGTGTTTCTCAGGTTAACACCCCTAGCAGTGAAAAAATTTTTTGGTCAAAGAGGATACTACTATATTGGTACACCAGCCTATACAGGAATTCTAACAAACCTTGGGCGTGTAAAATTACCTGAAGAAGTTGAGGAACACATAGAGGATGTTGAATTTGTTCCAGCTCAAGTAGCAGTAAACAAGGTTGGAGCAGCAATGGTAAGCTACAAAGACAAACTAAACATCAATTTTGGCAGAATAATAAAGGATCCAATTGTTGAAAGATTTTTCTTCAGAAATTTAGCTAAAAAAGGGATATCCGTAAAGATAGAAACAAATTAAGTACAATGCTTGAAAGGCTAATTTGATAATAAATGCCAGAAAAAAAGGTTTAAAAGACATGGAAGTAAAGATGGAGTAGAAAGAGCGCCTTGGGGTAAATCAGAAGGAGGAATTCCTTCTGGTCCCTAAGCGTGGAAAACCCGTCGGGCTCATAAACCAATTAATTGGGAAACCCGAAGATCGATGGTTCAAGTCCATCAGGCGCTACCAACTTTCTTTTCAAATCTTTTTTATAGCCAGTTTCCCATTTTATCTTTATGAAACTGAGAACCAAAATAATGGTCATTATTGTTACATTATGTCTAGTTGTTCCAGCTATTGTTATCCCATTATACTTTTACGGACCTAATAGGGCAACTGTTAATTCTATTGTGATTGATTCAGTTACAACTTCTGGTAGCCATTCATTTGGATCTGAAAGATTTTTTAATTGTATAATCAATATTTCCATATCCTCCCAATCTACGTGTGACTCAGTAGATAGATACACAACCAATGTCGATGAAAATTCTATGCAAGTCACTATTTCGATTTATATGACATCAAATACACCTTGTCTTCTCCCAGCTTTCTATTCTGGGATGATTAGCTTACCTATTGTTCTAACATATTATGGCGACTGGATAATCTCATGCAATAATTTTGATGTTCTTTTAGATATGAGTGACTATTTACTGATCTAAGAGGAATTTTTCCTCTGCTTCAATAAAAGAATTTTAAAGCAACTCATTATGTTTTACACGTACCGATGAAAAAAAATAAAGGACTCATGAAATTCTTTGTTAACTTTCTTATCTTCACTTTAGTCATCTGGTCTCTGATTGGTGTCTCTATACCTTTGATTTATGATCCTGTTTCTCACTATAATTATACTGATTCTGATTGGGAAGGTTTCAGTTATGTTCCAGAATACAATCACTCTGAATGGAATGTTCTTCTAGACCCACACTCTCATACATATTACTCTGATGGTGATCTATCTCCTAGACAAAATCTGCTTTGGCACATATCCATGGGATTCAATGCGATGGTTTTAACTGATCATAATACCTTTGAAGGTATAGAAGAAATAAGACAGATAGCTAGAGCCGAATTTAGTGACTCGATTAAGGGTCTGACTGGCATGGAATGGACAACAAGTAGAGAGATATTTTATCTCATCAAGTAATGAAGTCATAGCTAGAATTGAAAAACAGTCTTATTTAAGTCTTAATTGTTACTCATTTAGAGAATTGTCCTGGATATACTTTAAGATCCACTTTTCTTGGAATCATTTATCTTCTTTTCATAGAATTTCAAGCTAATTTCGTATCTTAGCTCATTTAGCTTTAAAAGAACAAAATCTACAGCTTCCATATCAATCTCTTTCTTAGGATTGTTGCTATCCTTCAAACGCGAGATTAAATCATCTTTCTCAATGTAGCTCATTTTATCGCCTTCTCTTAATAGGTAACTTATCTCTTACCATGGAAACTTTCTGAATTTATTTATTAATTCTATGTAATATTAATAGAATACTTACAACAGGAGATTTAATAATGTTTCTTAGGAAATATCTGTTGAAAATATTTAGAAGTTTGAGAAGAAGAGTTCTAAATGAAGATTATTTGTCCATTGAAATATTCATAATCTATCTTCTTCTTTTTTGCTTCGTTATTTCTAAATAATTTCTCTGCTTGTTCTGTTCTTGTTTGATGTTTTCTTTCATTCATGTTTGTCACCAATATACAATATAACTGGTCACTTGATTTTAACATGGCGAGAAAAAGTGATCAATAAATGACCAGATGGAAAATAAAAAGTAAAGATGAATGGTGAGGTTTTGGAAGGTTAGAATAAATTCCTGCAAGATCAATGGACGGACTAATCTTTGTATTCCTTCCTTAACCTCATGTTTTACACCCAGCTCACACACTTATATAGAATCCCTTCCAATTATTGGAATGGATTATTTTCAAGAATGGAAAATTGTCATCTTATTCGATATATACAGATTTATCAAAAAATTAGCAAGGTTTGAAGCATGGTTTCAAAAACTATAGCGTTACTTAATAGAATAACAACAATACTGAAAGAACCTGAACCTAAAATCAAGGATCTTTGTTTGTTTAGAAAGATTCTCAAATGTCCAATGTTGAATAAGTAGCTAGCTGTTTTTTTAGTATAGTTGTAACATAAGTAAGAAAGCTTTCTGTATCACCAAATGTTGAAAGATCTGAATTTGTATCAAAAAGGATAGTTCTGGAAACCAGGACAGTTCCATGTATAACAGACCATAAATAGAGTGTAAAATGAAGAATGTTATCTATCTCTAACTCTCCGCTTTCAGACGCATCTTGAACAATTCTCATTAGAATATGGATTGTTTTGGGTTCAAAATCTCTCTCTTTTCTTCCTTTTTTTTCTGCTGGTGGTGGAATGGCTACAAACATCATTTGATATTTTTGATAATTGTCTCTGGCAAATATGAAATAGTACTCAGCTAATTTCTCAAGAAGTGACAGATAAGATCCTTCATGTGTTTTTATGATTTTGAGCATTTGATCCTCAAATTCTTGAAAATCTTGCTCAAGTATATTATACCAAAGATCTCTTTTGCTTGTCCAATAGTTGTAAAGATTTCCCTGTGACATACCTAACTGTTTAGCTAAAACTCGCATGCTGAAACCCACTGCACCCGCTTCATAGAACAATTCCCGTGCAGCATTAATAATTAATTCAGTTTGTTTTTGCTTAGCCTCTTTTGAACGAGATCTAGAATAACTCATGGTTGAAAAAGGGTAAATGAGTAAATAAGTCTTATTAATAAACGGTGTTCATTTAACAAAATTTATATAGGTTTCAAGAAAAGATAAATAAACAGCGTTCAGTTAGGGGACATCAATGCTGATGGTTAAAAAAAGATTGGAGAAACCAATAAAAAAGACTGATATTAACAAATTTTCCCAAAAATCTAGAAACGGAATTGACTATTTTAGGGAATTTATTTGATGAACTACAAAAAATCAAAGAATGTAAGAGCAAAGACAATTGTACAGCTAGAAACATGCTGCACATTCTATTGGGGCAGATTGAAATTAAAGGCGTAGATATTCGTTCTGAAGTTCATGAAATTACACGTATACTGGATGAGGGGATAACAGAATTAAATTGGACAAGATTAGATCAACTTATTTTAGTATTATATAGGATTGTCTTCTTATATTGTAATTAATTCAAGAGATAAATACAATATAGAAAATCATACTACCTTATTGGAACAGAACTTCTAGTATGGGTCTCCTTATTAGAATAGTCGCTGAAATGTGAATGGGCATCAAGAATTGAAGATTTAGTTTCTCTTTAAAAAATTGCAGTTTCATGTAGATTCGTGAAAAAATCGAGAGATTAGGAAATAAAGGCAGCTATTAAATCTCTTTACAATTAGAAGTTTAAAGAATTTTCTCCGATTTCTTGGATGTATAATAAGAGCGAGTACTTTCTTTCTATACTCCTTAAAACCATCTCCAAATCTTTCTATCAGCTCTTTCTCTTTATGCAATAGATATGATAACTAAAACAGAGAATAAAGAGTACGGCTATGATTACTGAATAAATTGAAAAATTGCTAACTACATCACTTATTAGAACCGCCATCATTCACATATAACGCTACACCAAGTATTTGAAAACATATTTAAGAAAGGAACAACAATTGTTTAGAAACAAAGAATAACTATCAGGGGCATAAGATGAGAAGAAAATCGATCATATTTGTAATAGTGGTTCTTGCAGTTCTTACTTCTCAATCAGTCCATGGAATTACTTGGGTCAATGAAACAAGATCCGTAAGTGCTTATGATTCAAATGGTTGGATTGTAACAGCTGCTTCTGAGTCTTCTGTTTATATTTTCTTTCAAGTTTTAGATGGCTCTGATATTTCATTACGCGTATTTGATTATTACAATTACATAAATTGGAGCGACGGATTTGGCTCAGAATCTGTTATTGAACGGTTAAATACAGAACAAGACTCAATTGCTTTTTCTGTAACATATGGTAAAGACTTCTACATTATTCTAGATAATAGAGATAATTCTAATTCAGTTGATGTTGAAATAATTGTACAAGATTCACCTATAGAATCTGGATCATTTGAAGGTACTCCAACAATTATCACATTAATCGTCTTTGGAGTTATTTTTACATTTGGTATTACGGTTTTAACTGTTATCTTACTAAGAAAGAGATGGCAATCTAAAGAGGAATCTTCAACTAGTTCAATCTCCAAAGCTAAAAGACTACAAAGTGAACAAACTTTGGAAACTGAAGGATGGTCTTGTCCCAATTGTAAAAAGAAGGTGGTTGATGTAGAAGAGTATTGCTCATATTGTGGTTATAGGATTTACAAGAAACCATAGACGAGATTAAACATAAAACCGACAGACTTATTTTTAACCTAATTTTAGCACAATTATGCTCTTCAATTCTTATAGATCTCCAGTTTATTCGAGAAACGGTATGGTTGCTTCAAGTCAACCTCTTGCTTCTGAGATAGGATTACGAATTTTACGACAAGGAGGAAACGCTGCCGATGCTGCTGTTGCTGTAGCTGCAACGTTGAATCTTACAGAACCAACTTCAACAGGAATAGGTGGCGATTGTTTTTGTTTGTTTTATGATAATCAGAAGAAGAAAGTATTCGGTTTAAATGCAAGTGGAAGAGCTCCAGCAGATTTGAACATAGAAAAACTCAACAATCTCAACATACGAGATAGTCTCCCACAGCTCAATGTTCACACAATTACTGTTCCCGGTGCTGCAGCAGGTTGGGTAGATACTGTTAAGAGATTCGGCAGTATGTCCTTGAAGGAAATATTATCTCCAGTTATAGAATTAGCAGAGAAGGGATTTCCTGTTGCTCCAATTACTGCAAGATCTTGGCAAAGAGGTGTTAAGCAATTGCGAATAGGTCCAAACGCTGATGAAATGCTACTTGATGGAGAAGCACCTAAAGAGGGAGAGATTATGAAAAATCCAACGTTAGCCAATACTTTCCGCAATCTAGCAGAACATGGAAGAAGTGGTTTCTATGAAGGACGAATTGCAGATGCTATTATAGAATTAATCAAATCATTTGAAGGTTATATGACCTTAGATGATTTGAAAAATCACAAAAATACTTTCGATGACCCTATTTCCATCAACTATCGAGGAGTTGACGTCTATGAAATACCACCAAATGGTCAGGGAATTACTGCTCTAATGGCACTTAACGTGCTCGAAGGGTTTGATATTAGTGACATGAAGCATTCATCTGCTGTACATTTACATACAATGATTGAATCGATGCGTATTGCATTTGCAGATACTAGATGGTATGTCGCTGATCCTGATGTTGTTCAGGTTCCCATTCAAGAATTATTATCAAAACAATACGCCAATTTAAGAAGAGAGTTAATTGATCCAACCAAAGCAATAATCGATGTTGAAAAAGGGGCTCCAGTTTCAAGTTCCGATACAGTTTATTTTTCTGTTGTGGATGGAGAAGGGAATGCATGTAGTTTTATTAATTCCAATTACAATGGTTTTGGAACAGGTCTTATTCCGAAAGGTTGTGGTTTCACTCTTCAAAATAGGGGGGCTGGTTTCTCACTTCAGCGTGATCATCCAAACGCATTAGCTCCAAATAAAAGACCCTACCATACAATCATACCTGGAATGGCCACAAAGGATGGTGAGCTCTATTCCAGCTTTGGTGTGATGGGAGGATTCAATCAACCTCAAGGTCATGCACAAGTCATGGTAAATATGATTGATTTTGGAATGAATCCTCAACAAGCTCTTGACGCACCTAGATTTACTATAAGAGATGGAACTAGTAATGGAGATGTAGCAATAGAAGAAGGGATTGATATTGGAGTCATGAACAGATTAAGTCAGATGGGACACGCAGTCGTACCCACTACAGGATATGCAAGAATGATATTTGGTCGGGGTCAAATAATAAATAGAAATCCCAAGAATGGTGTTCTTTGTGGTGGGACAAGTCCTAGAGCGGATGGAATAGTAATAGGGTGGTAAAAACAGGTTTTCTATGCTGAAAAAACCAAGGATTTCACTACAACTGGGACTACTTGTCCTCCTGCTTTTGGTTTGTCAATATCTATAAAATCTCCTTCTTTAATAATTATTTCATCAACAGAAATAATGTTCTTTTTTGCAGATGTTTCTCTTTTCATAACATTGCCAACAGAATTACCAATATCTCGATCAAAAACTAAGATAACAGGTTTTTCCTTTCTAATTGTATTTGGTAAAGCACTTACTACACCTTTAGCAAAAGTAGTTAGTCCAGCATATGACCCACCGATCGCTCCTTTAAATGATAATGCAACCGTCTCTTCCCCTTCCATTACATCAAACATATTAAGGCTCTTTTGAATAGCTATTTTCACAGTTTCCTCAGTAATCTGCTTGTTGTCAATCTTAGGTTCCAGAACGGGGATGTTATAAATTGGTAAGATGTCAACATCAGAAATATGAGTCGTGACACCCGATACTTGAAGAGTATATTGACCTGCTCCAATTACAGTCGCACGAATTAGTTCTACTGGTTTATGAATATTGATATTCTTTTCTTTTATAATATCGAGGATTTCTTCACTCAAGTATTTACCCAAATCGCCAAAATATTCTTCGGTTTGCTTGTAAATATACTCTGCGACACCACCAGAAAACATTAACTCATCTATAGTTCCATCATATTCTAATGGATTTGTCATAAGTAGATTTTTAGCGATTTGTGTCTGTAAATTTCTATCCAGTGTTTCAAAGAGGCTTTCAGCAAGAATTCTTGCTATTTCTCTTTTTTGATCGATTGTTATATGGTTCCCGTATTCGAATTTGACACCTATTTTGTCTTCCAAATTTCTGATAGGGGCTTCAATTCTGACAATTTTGTCTTCTGTATCAAATGCTAGTAATCTTCCACCAACATTGACACAAGCAGCATCAATAATTTCACCGTCTTTTACGATTGCAATGTTGCTAGTACCACCACCAATATCAATGTTCATCACAGTTTTCTTTGTTTCTTTAGAATATTGAGCAGCACCAGATCCCATCGCTGCTATAACTGATTCAAAATTGGGTCCTGCAGCTGCACAAACAAATTTACCCGCTTTGTATGCAAGAGCTTTCACAAGGTCTTCTGCATTTTCTTTCTTGGCACTTTCCCCTGTAATTATGACTGCACCAGTATCAATATCATCAATCGACATATTTGCAAGTTCATATTCAGATTTGATAAACTCAACAAGTTTGAGATAATCTATAGTTTGTCCATCTACTAAAGGAGTGAGTAAGATGTTACCTTTGTATAGTATTTCTCTCTTCGTAACTTCAAATTTTACTCCTCTTGGAGTATATATTTTCTCAAGTCTGAGTTTAGAAAAAATTAAATGTGAGGTAGTTGTTCCAACATCTATACCGGCGCTAACTAAGTTTAATGTCTCATCTGGCTTCATTATAATCCTCAAGCTTTAAAAAATCAAGAATGAACGTATTTAAATGATTTTGGTTGAATCATTTTTTTTAACGTAAAGCTAATTGTAAGAGAAAAGGTTTAAAATGTCTAAGAAAATATGCAACGTGGCTATTAATATGCAAGTAGATAAAACTGATACGGAAGAGATCAATATTGACACAACAGAAATGGGTCCAAGAACCTTTTTTGGTGTATTGGGAGATCGGTTTATTGCCTTAGGGAAGTGGATGTGGAAGAAGTTTCATTCGCCAATGGGTATTTATCTTTTCTCTACCTGGCTTATTAGTGTGTTAATTATGGGAATCACAAATTCGTTAAGAGGTTCAGAACACTCTTTTTGGGAAGGACCTAGTTACTGGATGAACGTCTTTCTTACATATGGATTAAATGGAGGCCAAGATGCAACTTTAAGAATCATTGCAAAGCCTGTACTGGTTTGGTTCTTTGCACCAATGGTGGCTTTAATTCTAGGTTTCGCACTATATCTGTTTGCAGATAGTGGTTTTTTCAGAAATGGAGCTTTTCCAGTTGATGAGTTAGATTTTGCTCAATCACACAGATTTTACAATGTAGAGAATATTTGGGGTTCTGAGCTAATTAATCCAACAAATCCAACAAATCCAAAATGGACAAATATGTACATTTGGATTGTCCTAATGCCTATAATACTTGGTGCAGTTGTTTCTGCAACATACAATTTCATTATGTTCAAACTTGTTCAAAAAAGAAAAAAATACATTCCCAGTGCTAAATCTTTCCTACTTATAGTCTTTATTTCTAGCCTCATTGTTGGAACAGCTATGGCTTTAATGACTGGCGACATCACGTTGAGTTTTAGAGACATTTTATTCTCTCTCTTTGTGGATAGAAAATCCAATGACTTCCTAATATATGGTCTTGGATATGCAAATGAACAAGGGCAATATCATCCAATTGCTGTTGCATTTTCAACATGGGTGATTTATTTGATACCATTTTTAATTATATATGCAATATTCTTAATCATAGGAAACCTTGACAAAATATGGATGAATAGAGATTTCCTGATTCGCAAGATTACCGATGGCATAAAGGCTAGAAAAACTCCAGTGCTAGACTTTCAAGGACAACTTGACAAAGGGGAATCTGAGGATCAAGTAGGAGAAACATCTACCTAAACAAAACACATTCCACATTCTTTTCTTTATTCTTTTCAATTTTAAACCAATTTTATTCAATGAACAATTTTATTAGTGTATAAGAGAGGAGAGTTATACCAATGGTAACTAAGATTAGTTCCCCGTCGCATGGAACCGAAGCAATCAACGATGCTGATCCATTATTAGTTGCTGAAGATATAATCAAAATTTACCGAACTGGGAAAATAGAAACACAAGCATTAAGAGGTGTTTCTTTCAAAGTAAAACCTCAAGAAAAGTTATTTCTAATTGGACCAAGCGGATCTGGAAAAACTACGCTAGTAAATGTAGTAGCAGGAATTACTAAAACCACCTCGGGTAAAGTATTTTGGAAAGAACTTTCAAAAGACATTACAAGGTCTACTTATGAAGAAATAATAAAGGCAAGAAGAACATTTGCGGGAGTTATTTTTCAAGATAGTAAACTATTATCTCATCTAACAGTAAAAGAAAATATAGAGTTAGCTGGATATTATGCAAAAGTACAACCAAAGGTTGTGAAACAAAGAACTGAATTTCTACTAAAATTTCTTGGAATTTGGGATAAAAGAATGAAAAGAGAAGACACGCTTTCTGGAGGAGAAAAGAAGAGAGCTGCTATAGCTACAACTCTTATAACCAACCCCAAAATACTGATAGGAGATGAACCTACAGGCGATTTAGATGTAGAAACTACAGAGAGTATTTTAGACTTATTTGATAGAATCAATGAAGAACTCGGAATTGCTATCTGCATTGTAACGCATTCACAACAAGTTGCTGCTAGAGCTGATAGAATTCTCGAACTGAGAGATGGTGTAATAATTGGTCAGCATGGAAGTAAAATAAGTCTCAGAAAATTGGAAGATAGCAGACTGTTAGAAATTGATCGACAAAATCGTATTGTTCTCCCCAAAACTGTTTTACTAGACATGGATAGCCCTAAACATTTTTCAATAGAAATGGAAAATGGTAAAATAATACTGCATCCTATATATCAAGCTGATTTCGTGCCTAACAATATGAAAAGAGTAATAACATGTACAATGTGTGGGAATCAAGTTAAGAACGGAACAAGGTTCTGTTCATATTGCGGAGCACCAATAACTGATAAAGGGGACAATAATGGGGCCATCAAGTAAGAAAGTGGGAAAAACAAGAAAAAAGATCACTAATGCAAATAACGATGAAAAAAAAGCTGAGGGAGAAGAAGAAAGAACAAAAGTAAATTGGCCTCGCATCACATTTTTAGGATTTATTACTTCAATTATTTTTGTAGTTATTAATATCATAATCTCAATAATTGTTATTTATGGTATAGGGTTTTTTCCCGATTTAGCATTACAAGATATTATGCAATATGTATTCTTTGGTGAGGTTGGTTTTGTAGTCCTTCTTGGAGCTTGTGTAGGTAATTTCGGTCAATCAGTTACCATTACTAATTTGAAATCTAGGCTTTTCAAATCTGCACCGATGAGTAAAGATAGTTTCCGAGAGGCAACATTCAGTTCCTTTACTTATTATATTGCTGCGGTTTTGCTCCTAGTTTATCTTATGGTGATGGTACAGATTTTGAAACTTATTGAGCACTTTGGAGCCTCTTAGATGGTCGCGAGAAGCAATCACATTTACACTTCTCGCATGATTGTGTCGTTTATATTTTTCTTATAAGATAAATTTGATTCCAACTATTGAAATGGAAACGCAAAACCTTTATTAAGCTGTATTAACACTTTGGAAATGCTTCCACTGTAAAATATACTTTTGAGTGGAAAATTTATAGGTGAAAAAAATATGAAAAATAAAGCATTATTGGGTTTAACCCTAATTGTCTTGTTCAGTATGAGCACATACCTTGCACAAGCACAAGAAACAGAAATACAAATCGCTTTTTCAATAAACTTACTTTCACCCAATACAAGCGCAGCCCGTAATCAATGGTCACTGCTAATGGAACAACAATTACCAAAAATTGGTATTGGTGTATCCTTCCATGAATCTACAGGATGGGGAAATATTGGTCCCCGTACATGGGCATATCCATTAATTGATTATGATTACATTCCAACCTATGCAAAGGGTGGTTTCGACATATTCTTTGTTGGTTGGTCATGGGGACTTGATTGGGACCCAACCGGTTTGTGGGACACAGAAAGCATGATACCAAACGGTGACAACTTCTATCAATACAGCAACGCAGCATATGATGCAAGATTAGATGATTATCTAACTGCATTAGATCCAACTACAAGGACAGCAGCAGCTCACGATATACAAGGAATATTATATGCAGACTTGCCTACTATTGTACTGATCTATCCAAGATCTCTTTTTGGTTTCAGTGAAACAGTATCTGGGATTGATGGACTGTTAATAGCAAGCTCAGGTCATAGAGCAGAGTATTGGGATGATTCAGATGATCATAGCATTACATATGCAATTCCTGCAGACTTGAAAGAACCAAATACATATGTTGTAGAATCATTCTATGATACACAATGGATGCAAACTGTTTATGGAAATCTAGTAAAGAGAGCACAAGATACTCACGAATGGGAACCAGAAATTGCTCTGAATTTCACAATTTCAGAAATAATTGACAGCAAAATCAATATGACAGTGTTCTTAGATCCTGATGCAAAGTTCAGCGATGGAAGTGATGTATTACCATCAGATGTCGTGTATTCATATGAATTATTCATGACACCTGCAGTAGGTTCAACAAGCTACAGTTTCTTGAAAAAATGGTTTGCTACAAACGATTCTATCTCTGTTGTCGGTCCAGATATAGCAGGTGGTGAGTTATTATTCCAATTAACAGGAGTATATAACTTCGCAACAGGTTTACTTGCTTCTTCTATCATTGATAAGAGCCTTGTTGAACTAGCAATTTCAACACATGGTTATGGTATCTTTAATGAAGAACCGTTAACTGGTAACGTTCAAGACACACTTGTTCGTTCTTGTGGTCCTTTCATGCTAGATGATTTTGACCCAGATCTAAGTGTTGTTAGAATGGTACCCAACCCATATTGGCACGGAGAACCTGTTAAATTAACTGATTGGTATTTAACTTTCATAGCTGGTAAAGACAGTGCAGTAGCTGAATTGATTGCTGGTACCATTGACATTATGGATGCTCAATACTATCCAGTTTTAGCAGATTTTGTAGACGTTACTGGTGTAGAAGGTGTCTTAATTAAAGATCCATCACATCAAGAAATGGCAATCAACATGAAAAATCCTATTTTTGGTACAGGTGAACTTACACCTCTTGGTACAGCTGCCGCAGCTTTGAGTATTCGTAAAGCAATAAGTCACGCTGTTCCACGTGAAACAATCGTTTCAGAAATTCTTGAAGGATTAGGTGCTCCTGGGGGTCCTCCATGTCCTGATGCCGCAGTGGACTTCGATGATTCTCTAGGATATTACGCCTACGATATTGATTTAGCAATTGATTACGTAGAAGCAGCAGGATATACTGTCGAAGTAGAGGTTACAACCCCAGTAGGTATTGCAGGTTTAGTATTCCTATCATTCTTAGGACTAGCAGCAATTGCCGGATTTAAAAAATACAAGAAATAAAGAAATATCTTTTCTTTTTTCTTTTCTTTTTATTTTAGTTTTCAAGCAGTTTTAAATATACTTAGTTTTGTTTTACAATATGGGCATCTACCCTTTTTACTTATCCATGTTACAAGATGGTCATAATGAAAAATATGTTCGCAAAATGGACATTCTAGAGCATTTTCGTAAACCTGTTGAAAACAGACCATGCATTTGTACTTGGACTCTTGACTTTCAATAAGCTGTTTTCCTTTACTCTGAATCTTTTTGAAGAAACGTGCTGTTTTGGAAAGATTATCAGCAACCACTACGCTTTCTTCACTAATTGTTAGTGTTTCTCTGCTTTCCTGTTCTTTGGTAACAGCAACAGAGGCATTAGTTTTCAGATATGCTATATAATCATTCAGAATTCCTTTGTTGATTAGTGGATCACCTACAACAACAAGTTTCTTCTTTGCTCTTGTTATGGCTACATTTAATCTTCTTTCATCTCCAAATCCTCTACTCCCACTCGACTGAGATTCGGTTAAGGACAGAACAATTAATTCCCTATCACTTCCTTGAAACCGATCAACTGTATCAGTTGTAAGATTTGATGGCAGATATCTTCTTATTTCTCCGACCTGCCCCCTATAAGGACCAATTATCCCCATTTGATTTGTATTCAAACCGAGTTTCAAGAAATTTTTCACTATTATTGCAATTGATTCAACTTCTTTTTTGTTAATTTTCTTATCATGGTTGAACATGCCTCGTACAGGAACATAAACTAAGGGGGTTTTAGGGTCATAAATTTCCGGATGGTCTAATTGAGAGTAATCTCCCTTAAAATTGCTTAAGTCTAAAAGATTTTGTAATTTTACTAAGTTATCAAATGATTTCAGTTTCCCTTCATAGAATTTTTCATTGGAGAAGTCTACAAGTTTCTCATTCATACGAAATTGATGAGTTAATAGATGAATAGATTCTGGATAGAGTTTTGCCAATCTCTCAAATAATGAAACACTCAACCCTTCTGTCTGAGCTGTTTGACTCTGTACAACTGGAGGCAATTGTTTATGATCCCCTACAAGAATAAATCTATCCCCTTCCATTAAGGCTGATAATACAGTTGGTTCTGTCATCTGACTTGCTTCATCAATTATGATTGTTTGAATCCCCAATTTCTCGAAATTTGGGCTAGATATTGTCGACGTTGTTGCGACGATAATAGGGATCTCATTCAACAGTTGAGAAAACGATTTATCTGGATTTTTATCTTTATATGCTTCAAGTGTATATTCCTTAATTTTATCTTGTGTGGAATATTTACGTCCTAATCGTATGAAATTGGTAAAGTTGTTTGATATCAGATAAGAACATATGTTGTCTACTGCCCGATTAGTAAATGCAGTAAGAAGAACTTTTTCACCGCTTTTTGCTAGTATTATGGCTGATTTTGCAATGACATAGGTTTTACCCGTTCCTGCAGGTCCTTGAATTAAGGAGAAGTTTTTAGTCCCCAATATTCTTTCAATTCCTTCGTTTTGTACGGAATTATTTTTAACAAAATCACCCTTAATTGATTTTATAATCGGAGGGTTAGAATCAAGAATAGCCTGTCTGAAATTGTTTCTCTTAAAGACTAGGTTGAATAATCCCCTTTGCTGTCTTCTAAAACCTACATCTAATGAATAGAGGTCTACAACAGAGATAGATCCAGCAACAGCCCTTGTCGATATTTCAAGTGAGTTTTTAGAGATACTAGAAACAGCTCCCGTAATTACACTACTTTTGTGTATGCTCCCTTGACTTAAAACGACAATATCTCCTTCTCTCAGTTCTGACATATTATTACATGAAAAAATTAATTTAGTGTTTCCGTTTTCCTTTATTTCGCTTTCAAGTTTCAAACCTTCTATTGTTTTGCCCTTGGCAATTCTCTGGTTTATATCTAATTTCCATAAATTTGCAAAATTCTGAGAAGATTCATTCCTTTCTTCACGTATCCAATTTGTGAAACGCTTGAAGTAGTCTTGGAACGTATCGGGCATAGCATTGTGCGTACATAATAAATCATGAGGACAGGTTGAGCATCTTCTTTCTTGTTTTAAACCTGCACAAACCATGGCACAAAAATGTTTTACTGAACACTTTTTGCACCTATTCATTTGATCTTCTGGTAAAATGGGAGGGTGATATCCCAAGTATGAAATTCGGTAAGCAATGTTTCTCTGTTCTATTGCATATCTAAGAAGGTTCCAAGAAGGTTGCGCCGTCTTAAGAATAGCCTTGTTAGTTCCAACATAAATCACAGTACCATCACTTGGTTTTGATAAATCCAAATGTTCATCAAGACCATATTTATAGAGTGTAACTTGAAGTAAATCAGAAAATCGGATATTGTCATCTGCATGAACCTTTCCAGTTTTAAGCTCATAAATGTGTCCTGAATTGAAGAGATCGATTCTCCCTCGAATACCAAAAGTGGGCGAAAGAAACAAGATTTCAGGAAGAGAATCACCTTTCAACTTTTCGACAAAAGAATCTAGACTCTCTGCCATCTCTCGCAATTCCTTATTTACATCTTCTCTAGTGTAACCGAACTTTTCAAACTGTAGTGAAAAAGAATCAATAACAGAAGATAGCTGCTCTGAAGGTTTAGTTCCGCTTGCTATTGCAGAACCAAAACTATCGTGAATGATTGAACCACGAATTGCGATATAGGGGGATGCAGTCTCACCAACAATTTCATTGAGATAATAACTTCTTGGGCAAAAAGAAACGTTGTTCACAGCTGTTGCGTTAATCAATACATCTGGGTCTACAACAACTATAGAATTTGATCCTGCTGAGAAGTAGACAGAATCTTTTTCTTGTATCTTTTCAACATTGAACAGTTTAAGTAATGTATATGGTTGAATATATTCTCCTATAACATGCCAAGGAGACCATAGATTAACTATAAAATTTCTATTCTCTGAATCTACTAAAATGGTAACCCGAGGATTATCGCCCCCAATTTGGGATAAAGTCTTCAAATAAACACAAGTAAGAGATTCCATGACTAATTGAACAATCAGAATACAATAAATAAATATGTAGGTAAAAAAGATAAAAACTTTGTAAAATAGAAAATAGTAAAAATGAAAAAGATGGAACTAGTAGAAAGTACTACTCAAAATCTATACATTCATTTGGACATTCGTCTATACACAAACCACAATCTGTACAATCTTCTTTTCTTGTCGTAACTGCAACATCCTTTAGATCATAAACATTTTCGGGACAAATATCTACACAAGCTCCACAAGCTATACAACATTCAGCGTCTACTACGGTTGGCATTTTTCTTTTACACCTAATATTTTTGAATCCCATTTTTTGAGCACCTTTTTAAAGTCTTCTCAATCTCTATGCGATTCTCATTTCTATCACAATTTGTTCAAATTTAGGAAAAAAGAAAGAAAAAAGAGAGAGGTTTCATTTATTTTATTTGAGATGATCTTCCTCTTGCAAAGTCAGCAATAACTATGTATGAAACAAGTTTTGCAAAATAAGTAGACCTACTCAAGATTCCCACAACTTCTCCTGTAGCTTCATCTTGTGCTGCAATAAGAACTTCTTCATTTTCTCTCTCAACACCAATGAATCTTGGCAGTTCAACACCCGTTCCAGTATCTCTGAACCTTCTTATTTCAACATTAGCTTGAGATTCCATCGCTGAAGAAATCCAATCACCATCTGCAATCTCATCCAGTTTTGTTACAAGAGTAGCCTTAGCTGTTGTTGGTAGCAATTTAATTGCATCTAAGGGGATGTATTCCTTGAGTGGAGACAAGATTGTAACGCCTCGTTTAGTGTCCTTAACAATTCGAGCAATGTTCTCTTTAACAGCTTCTAGACCAACAATAGATGTTGTTTGAACAGGGGGAATGGTAGTTTCTTTTGAAGTAGCTTCAAGAGTCCTGAAATCGTTCTTCAGTTTCAAAGTCATACCCAGAAGGTAGTTTGCTGTGTCTGACATCTTATTGTTATTATCTCCGATAAATTTAACTGAATCCTCTACTTCTGAATTAAGACTACCCGCAAGCAATTGCTTGCCTTCGTCTATATTTGCTTTGGATGCATTTGCCATTTTACCGACAGTGCCTACAGCTGAATCTAGTGATTGCTGTAAAAAGCTGTTTAACTCTTCTGTAAATGAAGAAGTGGTTGTTTGAACCAAGTTTGAAACTTCTTGAAAGTGCTGTGTAATAGCTGTTTCACTTTCTTGAACCAATGTTTCTGCTTTGCTAACCAAATCTGACCATTTTTCTTTTAATTGGTTAGAACCAGCAACATATGAGTCTGAAAAAACTGAGTTGAGTTGTTCAGATAGTGTACGAAAAGATTGAATGTTACTATTCAAATTCGCAACAACATTAGTCGAAATCTCATTGAACTTTTCTGAAAATTCTTCGTTGAATGAAGTAAATCTTTCAGTTGCTCCTATCTTAACTTCACTGAATTTTTCATTATAATTTTGAATTGTCTCGTTATAATGACCTTCCAACTTTTGCATAAACATATCTCTCTCACTCACTAGATTGTTTCTCTGGTTTTGTTCATTGTTCTGAAGATCAGTGTATTTTAGAGTCATGCTCTCTTTAATCTGTGAAACTGTTGCAGAAATAGTTGTGTTCTTTTGTTGTTGTAGTTCACTTACAAGAGTAGCTTTAATGTTTTCAATTTTCTCATTAAGTGAGTTAACAGTTTCTTGAACATTTAATGAAAGTTCCTCTACTTTTTGGTTGAGTATCAAGTCTAATGATACACCCAAATCTTGAAGATTTGTTGAAACAGCTTCAGAAACAGAATCTATATTCTTTTCAGCATTTCTAGTTATTTCCGAAGAATATCCGAGATATTTTTCTGATTGTGTTCTATTGAAAGCTCTAACATCCAATTTGGAAACTTCAATTCTTTGTTCTATTAACAGTATCAATTCGTTAACTTCAGACAAGTATTTCTGATGTAATTCGTCAAGCTTTGGTTGTAATAACTCGGAAACAGATTGGATCGTATTAATAGAATCTTGTGAAAGTTGAGTTATTTGATTGTTTGAGGCTGAGACAGATTCTTCAGTTTGTTGTTTTATATTTCCTACTACAGTATTCAGTGTAGTTTTAGCTTGATTTAGGTTATTCACATTCTCACTAAAGTATTCATTAATAATTGTATTAATCTCTACTTTCTTTTCTTCTCCTAACGCATTTAATCTAGAGATTAAAGCTGTAGATTTTTCTGCTAGTGCTTGTTTCTTCTGCTGATTTGATGCATTTAAAGATGAATGGGTTTCAGTAAGTGAACTATCAATTGTCGTTTTCTTTTGATCTGCGTCCTCTTCTAACTGTCTAGTAAGATTTTCTCTTAACTGATTGAAACTTTCTTTCTTACTTTGTATAAAATTAGTTGTTTCATTAAGATTTGTCTTAATATCAGAACTCAATTTCTCACTGGTTTCAGCTAAGTATTCTAATGGGATTTTAACATAATATTTGTTAATGTATCCTTCAGAAACTCCGATAGCACCTTTACTTATCAGGGCATCTAGAGCAACACTTACCTTCGATAGATGTAAGTTACTAAATTGAGCAGCTTCAAAAGAGGTTAACTGCCCACATCCCAGAAGAAGTTGATAAATTTGTTTTTCTTCCTGTGTTAATTCTAATCTTTCAATAAAGGACATAATTACTCACCTTTAATATTCAAGTTTGACTATATAAAATAATAAGTTTGTGAATAGGTCATATGCCGATACAGTAAGAATCTTTTTTAACAAGAAAATGTTTTTGGATTTGTGGGGATTTATGTCCGATTACGAAATAGTTTCATGGGATCAAGCTTATCAGATGACTTTTTACTTATTTGAAAAAATGGTTGAGGAGAATTACTTTCCAGATATTATTGTTGGAATTGCTAGGGGAGGGTGGATCCCTGCTCGTTTAATTGCAGATTTTTTTGGTAATCGGAGAACAGCCAATATTAAAATTGAGTTTTACGATAATACTGCCAGAGCATCAGAAGAGCCTATCATCACTCAAGAGATATCAGAAAACGTTGAAGGAAAGATTGTTTTGATTGTTGATGATGTAGCTGACTCTGGAAAAAGTCTTAGAGCTGCCATTGAACACATAAGATTAAAGGATCCTAAAGAAATAAGTTCTGCAACATTATATTACAAAAAGCATAGTATTATTATGCCAGATTACTTCATTAAGGAAACTCAATCATGGATTGTTTATCCATGGGAATATGGAGAATTTGTAGCTTTTCAATATAATCAGCTCCGAGATAGCATGTCTGTTAAAGATATCAGCAAAAAACTAAAGGATATTGGAATCCCCTCTCCATTAGTGGAAACTTATTTCTCTATTATTCTTACCCAAGAAAAAAATAAAATTGGCGGTAATGATGAATCAAGATAGTGAGAAAGATGATGTCGACTTACCCATCGATGTCATAGACAGGGTTAATGTTGGGGTGATTGCAGTATCTTTGAGTCTATATGAGGAGGGAATGGACTTAGAAGAGCTCATTGAGGTTACAGGTATAAGTGGTGGTGATGTTTCTAGGTGTATAGAATATTTGATTGACAATAGAATGGTTCGTAAAAAGATGGGTTCTGACACATATAGAGTATCGAATTTCAAGAAAATGTTACAATTTCTTCTCTCCGCAGGCATGGTATTTCCTTTAGGAGAACAGTTTACAAAGGCACAAGAGGAAATGGATGATTAGTCAACCAGAACTATTTTTCCAAAAAAGTATCTAGTGAAGTTTGTGAGGCTTTCTTTTTAGTGCCTTTTGTTCGATTATCTTCTTGAACATCTTCTCGAACGTCTTCTTGAACAGTCTTTGTAGATTTCTTCTTTTTCGATCTATCCATGTTAGCAAAAAACATCAAATCTATTTCAATATCTTTCGCTTGTTCTAATCTAGATTCAGTAATCTGTATGTATGCTTCTTCAAAAAGCGTCATAATTTGTCTTGTCATTTTTGAAGTGCCATTAGTTAGGAAGTCTACATCTTCTTCAATGTATTGTAACCAAACAGCAATCCCTGCAGCCATAGTAGCGTCTGTATTAAAAATAATCTTCAGATAGGGATAAATATCCTTAATGAATACTCTTGTAGAGCAGTGAAGTGCTTTTGTACTCTTAATTGCTAGTTGCTTCATTTTTGCAGTCTTTCCTCTTAATCTTCCCATTAAAGCCCAATAACTTGGAAAACTAAATTTCGTATATTTGAAAGGCGATTGTTTTACAAGATTAACGGAAGATATCAGTATAAAGAAATACTTCAAGAAAATCCAATTTTGTTTGATATAGCACTGTTGCAAGTATATATCAGCTTCAGCAATTAACTCATAAATGTTGAAAAGTTCAATAGGATTTGCTGCTTGCTTCCAAGCATGTTCATAAACATAGATTAACAGTTCTCTATAATCTACATCAACCCCATCAAGAGCACGTTTTGCTTCTCCATAATCTTTAGCAGAGAAGATATTTGTTAAAGCTGCATCCAGACTGTGTTTCTGATTTCTTGGTGAAAAAATCACCTCTAAATCCTTTGTACCAAAAACAGCACCTTCTAAATCATTTATCGCAGATCGCGCATCTCCACCAGAGTTTTTTGTAATCGCAACTAGTATTTTTTCACCTATGTCAAGATTCTCTTTTTCTACAATCTTTTGTAGTAATGTCAATATTTCTTGCTCTGTGAGACTTTTAAACATTATAACTTTCATTTTTCTTTTTGCAGCTTTCAAAGATTTTGCTGAAGGATCATTTGCTGTGCAAATTATTGGAATTTTAGCTTTTTCTATAGCTTTTGCTAGTGCTGGTCCTCCACCACGATCTTCGTTTCCAAAAAGCCCATCTGCCTCATCCACTAAAATTAATTTCCGAACCCTGGCACCTTGAAGCACAGTTCCTTCAGTAGAAGATAGACCAATTAGTCGTTCTACAGCAGCTTTGTTTCTCTTATCACTCGCATTGACTTCTACAAACTCGTAATTGTACTTGTTGATTAAATAATATACAACACTCGTTTTACCTACGCCAGCAGGACCCGCAATCAGAACAACCTTCTTTTTTTGGTTGTTCCATGTGATTAACCAGTCTTCAATTTCCTGAACTAGGGTTGAGTTTCCAATAAAATCTTCAAAAACCCCTGGTCGGTACTTTTCTACCAAAGGTATTGCCTGAATGTTGGTTTGAGAAGCCATCCTAGTCAGTTATGAATTCTATATTTTAATATAAAAAACATACGCTTAAGCGGAAAAAAAAAGTGTTTTTCTCTTAACAAAAATTATTACTTATCACCATTACTAGAATCTTTGCTACTTTTGTCTTTGTCTTTCCGGAATAACATTTTACCTAAAATACCTCCCGCTATTCCTCCTGCTAGACCAACTACTGGTATAAAGATGAATGAACCAACGACTAGTGTAAAGAAGAATACTACAAAGAACGATCCAGCAAAGCCAGCTATGGATATCTCCATAGCATCAACCATAATTGAAAATATTATATCGAGAAAGACGAAGGAAAGCATAGCTGACCAAGCTCCAGAGTTTAAACCTCCTCGAGAAGCTAAACCCCCAGCAAATGAACCAATAAGCCAGATTGCAAGAATCAGAATGTACATTCCTGTATGACTAAAAGGGAAACCATCAGGAACTGGGCTACCAGAAAGAGTATTAGCAACATCAAAAATATCAGGTAAATCTATTGGTAAAAATATATTCACAACTAAGAGTGATAGAAGGGCTACTACAAAATGACCACTGGAAGGGTGTTCTGTTACCATGATTTCATTAAAGGCAACTAATCCTGGTTGGTCAAATGTTGGCCATAGTATCAATATCAAGAGAAGAACAACAATTGTACACGTAACAAAGCCAATGACAGTTTTCCATATACTTCTGAAGAACATTTTACTCAGAAAAAAATAGTGATTTTACTATTTAGATGTTTGCATTTACAGTGGTAACATTGTTTATGATAAAAATATGAAAAAACCCTAAAAAAGAATCGAGAGACAGGTTAAAGCTCCTTGACATTTTTCAAACTCACTCATTTCAAGCGAAATGACTTCAAACCCTGCTGCAGCTACAACATTTTGAGCATAACTGAATTTATTAGACATAATTACTGTGCTACCAATTGATAAACAATTAACTGAATAACTTTCCTTCTTAGGAATTACTATTAAGTCAAGTTCTTTCAGAAGAGGATGATTTACGTATTCTTCACTAACAATCATCTTATTATTACCTAGATATTTCATGTAACTTTTGAGATGAACGACTTTGGGGTTAGTTATAGTATCTACTTTAACTTGTAACCAATCTTCCATTTGTTTCGTTCCAAGCTCATTTGTTCTTTTTGTTATGCCACAGATCAACCTATTAGGAAGATGTAAAACATCTCCCCCTTCAAGAGTAGCTGGTTCTGTTGCTCTTTTGGTTGTAAAATACTCCTCGAAAGTTTCTTCTATGTCTTTGTCTTCACCACGACGACTTTGAACCCCCATTCTTGTTATGAATACCTTATTTCCAAAAACTACAGCTGTATCTTCAACAAAGCAAGAATCAGGATATTTTTTCTTTGGAGGCAGTTTGATTAACTCAAGTCCAAGGCTCGATAAAGCATCACAATAATTATTATGTTGTTGTTTTGCTTTTTCAAGACTTACAGTATAGTGCAGCGGATGTGAAGAAACGCACTGTGTATAACTCAAACTAGGTTCTCGTACTATCGCTCTTTTTACCATCATGTGAATACCGTTTTTCAATAATAAGATTAATTTATATATATCTTCATAATAGAAAAATGTATGGTACTTATCGGTCAAACAATTCAAGCTTACAAAGGGTTAGGATGTGAACATTTAATCAAATTTGCTAAAACCTTAGGAATAGAATCTTGTGAGTTAAATCCACAAGGTGTAAACTTTGACAATCTTGCTAACGTAATAGAAGCTGTAGGTGATATGATAACAACATTTCATCTTCCAGTCGGTGAAATCGATGGATATGATTTTTCTTTTCCTGAGAAACAGAAGGAGATTGATGGAGTTATTAAATTAGTTAATGAAAATATAGACAAATTAAACATCATAGTTGCTGTATTTCACCCAGTTGAACATCAAGGAGAATATGAAACGTTAGTTAAGAATATCAGTCAGCTAAAAATTCCTGTGGTTGTAGAAAATGTTATGAGTCGAACTGATGAAGATTTTCTGGACTATTATAATAGATTGAAAAAAGATTTGGGGGAGCAACTGAAAGGATGGTTATTCGATGTAGCTCATTCATACATTCAAAATGGTCCTGAAACATATCTAGACCTACTTGACAAAATGCCATTTGATGAGTTAGAAGAAATTCACTTCTCTGACTGTAATGAAGGTGAAGATTCACACTACTCTTTTGGATCGGGGGTATTACCGATTAATTACATATTGCAATATATAAAGAAAAGAGGATATAGAAAAATATTAGTTAACGAGATAGATGCTCATCCAACAATTTGGGATACAATTAATTCATATAAGTTGGTCGCAAAATACTTCAAAAAATGTCTTTACATAAAAGTTGCACTTAGAAAACTGATATTCAAACCAATAATTCAAAGAAGGCTTAGGAAAGCCAACATTAATCTCTAACAATTAACAGTTTCATTAATTTATGATGTTTATTTGTCTTCTTGTCCTCTTGGACAAAGCTAGGTACATGTCGTGCTTAGAGGTCATCATGTAGAACGAAGGTACTCTATACTCACTCTCTGTGGATACATCACGTATCCTCCTACCCAGTTCACCGTGCGTTTAGGCAAGGCTTTCGGATCGCTTTTGAGTAAAATATTGTAAGCAGCATTAACGTCAGCATTGATCAAATGACCTGCAGCAGAACGGAACAACCCTCGGTAGATTCTTTTCCCTTTGTACTTTTTCCGTTCTTTGGGGAACTCATTATCCAAGAAACTGCTCTTAGAAGTGTATTGTTCGGGGATAGTTTCCACTTTGATTCCCTTTTCAGCTCCTTTGTACTTCAGTATATCAATGATTTTCAGGAAGGGGATGGTGACGAACATCTGGGTGGTTTTTTTCCAGAAATGTACCCCTTGTTTCCATAGTTCATTGTAACCTATCACCACTTCATGGAGCCCTCTGTCTACCCACAAGTCTACCAGATACTTGGTTAATTTGTGGATGGCATCGTTTAGCTTCCTTCGCCACTTTTCTTTGAGTTTGTAGTAAGCTGGACCATACTTGAGTCTTTTCTTCTTTTGCACTTGCTTTCTCTGTTGCTGACTATACTGTAGTTGTAATTTTTTCTGTTCTTTCAAATAATACTGTGTTATGGATTTTATCCCTTTCCCTGCGTCTTTGATAACAATCGGTCTTCCTCCGAGGTTATCCACGAAAGCGACAAGGTTGTCCATCCCTAAATCTATCGCTCCTTTTCTGATCAACTTTTTCCTGAGATTGGGTATACTCTTCAGATAGACAAGTTCAAGGGTATAGTGAGTTCTTTGAGGGAGGATTCGCACTTCTCTTAGCTCTGCTTGAGCTGTCAACCGTGTCTTGTAGGTGTACTTCACTTTCTTCGGTAACACTATCCATCCATTGACTATCTTCGCCTGCTGACTGGTAAAGATGGCCACTACTTCCCCGTCCTTTTTTTTGTAGCTAGGTGGCCTAGGCATGGCAAAAAACAAGGTAGGATCATTTTTCCACTCTTGTTTAGCTCGGAAAAAGCTCTTCCAGGTTCTAGA
>DAOVER010000046.1 GCA_030668875.1 Candidatus Heimdallarchaeota archaeon | reverse complement strand
ACCAGAAATTTTCATTAAAGTTGGTATTTGACTTGTTTGTTTCGTTGAATTTCCATACATATTTCTTTCCTCAATTTAGTAGATATTATCCTCATCAGTAAATCAATAATATTTATAGTTTTTGCAGAATATTACTGAAGTGTTAACTCAACAGACATGGGTTACACTTGAGGGCATATGGAGAGTCAAGGGCACATTCATAAATCTTTCACCAGGTGTTTGAAGGTTTATTCCTTGATGAGGGCGGGAGAAGTTGTAATAGTCACGATAACGACGGAGGTCAGCGTTACAGTAAGCTAAGCCTAACCTCTTCATCTCCCTGATGATTGTACCATGGAGACGCTCGACTTTACCACAAGTTTCGGGATGGTAAATTCTTGCTCGGATATGGTCGATAATATTCGTCTGACACCATCGGGTGAAGGAACTTGTCCCTCCTCTTTGTGGGTGGAAGATGGCACCATTATCTGTTAAGATCTGACGGGGAGTGCCATAGGTCTGCATGGCTTGGTCCAAGAGCTGGAGGATGTCCCAGGTCTTAACAGGACGGGGGAAGAATTTTGCTGCTACACAGAACCGTGAGTGGTCATCAATAACACTCACAAGGTGAAGATGCTGTCCCTGTTCTTCTACCCAGAAGGGTCCCTTGATATCTATCTGCCAGAGATCGTTAGGTTCTTCTCGTTCGAACCTTTTCACCCTCTTGTAAGCTTTTTTTGTCGTTCTCCACTTCTCCTCCCCTTCTTGTTGGAGCGTCTTCCAGACAGTCGTGTGAGAAAGGTTTATCCCTTCGAGTGTTAGGATATAGGCTATTTTCACTATATTGAAGCCATATGCTCTCCTGAGGGCAAGGATACGCTCTTTCTTCTCTTCTGTCACTTTCCTCCTACTATTCTTCGGTCGCGAGGATCTTTCCTTGTACCATTCCCCTTCAGGGTCCTCGTTATGTCTTTTCATCCACTTATAGATGAACTTCCTGCTGACCATAAACGCTCTAGCTAGATGGGTAATGTTTTCGCCATTCAAAGCCTTTTTAACTACAATTTTTCTAAGTTTTACTAGGTTACGTTGGGGTTTCATTGTTAATCACATACCCTCCGTAACCCATTCTTTTAAACTGTTACCAAGGTGGGTTTAGTTAACACTATTGATTATTAACTGAAAAGAATAGATATCACTTTTAATACTTTTATACTGCTCCCCAAAAATATTTTAATATAGAGAAATCCTCTTTGAAAGGAGGAGTTAATTAATGCAAGTTTTTTTTGATAAAACACTAGAAAATGAATTCGCTAAAATCTATAAGAAATTTAAGGCGATTGAATTAATGGACGATGAAGCTTATAAAGCAGATTTAGAGTTTCTTCTTAAGAAATTAGTTATTTTTGATCCGTATGAAACTGTTTGTGAGTACAAAGATTTCAATGTTGCAGCGATAGATGGTTCTGGTGCAGATGGTTTAATTTCCCTAAATGACATAGGTATACATCTTCTAACTGCAGCTTTTGCAGCTGACAAAACAAGTTTCAATCAAGGAACTACAAAGCAAATTGATCTTACTCCTCCAATTTGTTCACATCCTGAAGGTGTCCTTCGTCTTATTTTGTTACGTGAAGATAAGGGAGAGGAGGTTTGGAAGGAATTTGAAGGTTTTATCGAATATAATTATGGTGAAGAGTTAAAGGACATTGTTTTCCGAATCATAAAAAACATCGTAACTGATGAATTCAAAAAACAGCATCCAAATAAAACAGTTCCAAAAATGAATTCAGAGGGTACAATAAGAATGGTAGCTAACCAACTTAAATTTAAATTGTACAAAGGAGCATTTCCAGATTACTCCACTTGGATGGTGTCTCCTAGACCAAACTCTCCTAGAGGTTGGTTTGAACAATTTAGAGAAGTACTTGAGTACGCTTTAGCACATTCTTTGATTAATTCTGATGTTCATTTCAAGTATCTCTTTTTAGATGGATCAATGAATATGCTTCTATCTCCAGGTCAAAATATACCTCGTTTAGCTTCCAACTATCTTCTCAAAGATATCAATGAGAAAGCAAAAGCCAAAGACACCTGTGTCATTGCAGTAAGTAAAACTACAACATTTCCTTTCATATATCGTTTAGCAGATGATTTGGAAAAGAAACTAGGAAGTGAAAAGAAATGGTTTTTCCGAGTTCCCTCTCCTGCACGAGATAATATTGTTCTCAATATCTTAAAAGATAGACCCCATATTCCCCCTTCTTATGGAGTAACTTATCTATTTCACTTTTCTTCAGAGGTACCAATTCTACGTATAGATTTAGATGAGAAATGGTGGAGAGAGAAAATATTCGATAAGGATAAGAAAAAGGAGAAGGAAAACGAAATACAAATGTTTAAAGAAATAGATTGGATAGCAAGAGATGTTAGATATATAGGCTATTTCTTTGGTTTAGCCTTTGCTCATCATACAACAATCGTCAAATTCTCTGATCGAGATGTTGTTGCAGATCAACTTATTGATTACTTTGCAGAGAATGGAGAAAATCCAAAGATGTTCATACATCCAAGAAAGAGATTAGGATTAAGGTAAGAAGGTATAAAAATGAAATTAAAATTAGCAGAACCTATAGGAATTCTAGCTGAAGGTGATATATCAACACTCAGAATTGTATGTTCAGATATACGCTTTCAAATTGGTGAAATATTAATTATCAAACCTCAAACAATTGATAAAATGTTCTTGTTTAGAGTTATGAATTATGAGAACATGTTAAGAAATATCCACGATTTGGGCTCAATAGCAGCCAATTTCTTGAGAAACAGGGAAGCTTACATAGCTCGTGTCGAATCCGAGAAACTTGTGAAAGTTCATGGTTTATTAATGGGTTATAGTGAGTATGATGTTGACAAAAAGAAATGGGTATTCAAGAAACCCAGAACTCTTCCTCCTCACTTTTCAGAAGTATATAGAGGCTCAGATAGCCCAAAAGTTTTATCTAAATTACTTGAAGGAGAGCTAGGGACTGATATCGAAATAGGACAATTATTAATCGGGACTTCAACACTTGACATTCCCATTAGTATTAACATTGATTCTTTACCGATGCATGTTCAAGTCGCTGGAACCACTGGAGCTGGAAAATCTTTTTTCATGTTAACTTTTATTACATCTGCACTTAGGAATAATCTGAAGAATTGGGTTCTAAAAAAGGATCTCAACAAGAATGTTTCTGTGTTCATGGTAGATGTTCATGATGAATATATGAACGGTTTACAATTCCAGGAAAAGAAGAAAGGTATTATGGATATAGCTGATGCTGTCCGTAAAGGAGGTAATGAGCAATACAATTCTATTTTTGGTGATAAATTCTATCTGACACGAGATTTAGAGTCAGTCAATATTGAAATGCAACGATTTAGCAAGCCAATAAGATTCAGAAGATCCGATCTTACCGTAAGTGATGTTACTTCAGTAATGTATGTTTCCGATCAGATGTCTGGATATATGAACATAGTTAGAGCATCTGATCAAAATTGGATTACTAAGATTGAAACTGCAGCTGAAGATGATACAAGAGGTTTTGCAAAGGGAACTGTTAGTGCAGTTAAAAGAAGATTATATCCCATCATCAATTCTCAGATTTTCAAAGATGATAAGTTGAGTGATTTAGCAGAGATTGTTTACAACCTAGAATCTGGTCATTTTTACAATTTTAACACTGCACTGCTATCTTCAACAGAGCAGTTTGTTGTTATTACGATGGTTGCCCGAACTTTGTTCTCTTTAAGACAAGCTCTCATGTCTTCTACAAAGTGGTCTCAATTCAAAGAACAATTGAAATCGCGACTACCGCATGATATTGCTTCTGAACTATTAGGTGAATCAGCTAATTCTACTTATTCAATTCAGAACCTTTACACTTTAGCTAAAGATGGTTCAGATTATAAATTGAAGAATATTAGGGAGCTACCAACTGTCATGATAACTGTTGAAGAAGCTCCAAGCATTTTAGGTTCTCAGATGTCAAAAGAAGGGAATATATTCATTGATATTTCTCGCCAAGGAAGGAAATTTGGCATTGGTTTGCTTCTTATAACACAGAATATATCTTCAATGGAACCTCTCATATTAGCAAATACAAATACTGAACTCAACATGATGCTGGGTAATGAGATTGAGATTCGTCAAGCAATAATTAATGCAAGCAATAATATATCAGGATATGAAAATGAGTTTAAGGTTTTAAGCAGAGGAGAAGCAATTCTTACTAACTCTCTCAAGAATATACCTTTACCAGTAAAGGTAAGTAATGTTCCACTTTATATTGAAAGTCAGCTTCCTTTCTTCAAAGACCCTCACAAAGTATTAAAAGTCGAGAAAACTAAAAGAGAAACAGTTGAAGTTCCTATACTTTAAATGGTGAAAAAATGGTTAAAATCTTACATTTTTCTGACACTCATGTATCTCATAGAAGATTTCGTGATGTAAGGGATTCATGGAAAATTCAGAATAGGGTATCGTGGTTAGAAGAGGATTATTGTATTGGTTTCCAGAAAGCTTTAGAAATCGCTGCAGAAATCAAATGTGATTATGTTGTGCATTCAGGAGATCTTTTTGATATCCCTGTAGGAAGAAATCTATCTGGCCCAACAGAATATTCTAGAACTTTTGTAATAAGAGAACTTAAGAAATTTTTTGAAAAAACAGATAGTGAAGTTCCAGTAATAATAATCGATGGAAATCATGGTTCTTATCTTACTCGTAATTATAGTACCATTGAATTTATTCAAGCAGCATTCCCAAATAGTGTATCCATTTGCACAAATTATCAATTAAAGAGTGCTATGGTCGATAAGAAACCTTTAGTTGTTGAATTTGAAGAAATCAACTTCTACTTGTTCCCTTATTTTAAATTTGGTCGTCTCCCTTATCTGGCTCAAACTTACGAGGATTGGATGAGAAACAACCAGCAACCAGATACTAGCAAACTTTCTGTAGCTGTAGCTCATGGGATGCAAAGAGGCATGGATCTTCATGAATTAATTCTTCAGTATCCATATGATTATGTCGCTTTGGGTCATGATCATAAACAGAGAAAAGTTAAGAAAAATGTATGGCAAGCAGGGAGTACAGAAAAGTACACTTTTGCAGAACGAGATCAAGAGAAGAGTGTTTTGGAAGTTCAACTAACTAAAGGTCAAGACCCTATTATTCTGCCCAAAACTGTTGGATCTAAAAGAAAAATGATACAACTTCAAATTACTTTAAAATCAGATTCAAAACCTACAGAATTTGAAAATACAATTAGAGAAAAACTTGATAAATTCAAGAAGAAATTCGTTGGAGAAACTGCTTCACGTGTTAAAGTAAAAATAGAAGGGACTATCTTACTCTCTAACTGGTGGACAATGGAAGACATTCTTACAGATATTCAGAAAGAAGTGTTTGATGATACTTATAACATTCTAGAATTCAGATGGGATGATGGAGAATTAGTAAAAAGGGCACCTATAAGCCAGCAGAAAGGTGTAAAGATTTATGAATACCTAATAGAGGACCCTGTAAAAGATTTCGAAAAATATATTCGTTCTTTAGGGATAGAAGATGAGAAACAAGCTAAACAAATGATTGAGATGGGTGCTGAAATTGTTGATGAAGTCTTCACCCCTACATCGCAATTACAAGAAGAAGGAAAGGAGGTATAAATTTGAAGATATTATGGATTTATGCTGAAAATTTCAAATGTTTTAATGAGATTCAACTTCCAAAAGACGGTATATTTCCTGATGGTTTGTTTTTCGTTGAAGGAGGTAATTCGGTTGGTAAATCAAGCTTGTTTGATGCGATATTTTATGCGTTCTTCTATGATCCAACATCAGCAAAAGAACTAGGAACAAAAGAAGACCTGATAAAGAGAGGAAAGTCAGAGACTGAGGTTTCAGTAGTTTTTGAGGTTGATAACAAGTACTACCGTATTCAAAGAAAACATAGTAGAAAGACCTCAGTACAAGCTTATCTAATGGAAATAGAAAAGGAAGCTGCATTAGAAGGTAAAACCAAGATAATCAAGAAAATTAGTGAAGGTGTGCCTGACGTTGAGGTCAAAATAAATAGCTTATTCAACATTACTAGAGACAAAGCTCTGAACACTCTCATTGTTAGGCAAGGTTTAGTTCAAGCTCTTGCTGAAGCTAAAGGAGCAGAGTTACGTGATATTATTTATGAGCTTTTCCAATTAGAAAACTATAGAGACAAAGCAATTGAGATTGTCAAAGGTAAGAAACTATTGCTCGATGAAGAAAAAGAGAAAAATGCTATTTATAGAACAACTGAAAACATCTCATCTGAAATAACAGAAACTAAAGATAGAATAGATGAAATTAAGAATTTTATAAAAAACTTAGAAGGGGAAATTAAAACCGTAACTATATCTTCTAACCAATTTCCAGCAGTAAAAGATTTACAGGAATTAAACGGTTTAACTCAAAGAATTGATACACAGAATGTCAACATTGATCGAAAAACACAGAAACTAATAACACTAGCTGGGAAGAATGGTCTTAGTTATCCCTTCTCAGAGAAGGAACTTGAATCAAAGATTAGAGAGTTCAACAAAACCATGTCTGAGTTAGAGAAAAAGCAAAAAGAAGAACGAAAAGTAGTTGAGCAGATAATCAAAGAAAAGGCGGGTTTAGAGCGAGATTTTAAAACATTTACAAATCGCAAGAAAAGTCTAGAGGGGATTTCTATTGATGAAGGTGAAAAAGCTCAATGTGAAGTTTGTGACCAAGAGATAGATGAAACTAAGCTAGAAGAATTGCTAGAACTATCTAGAAAAAACATACCTATTTTAACCAAAGGAATCGAGAAAAAAAATGAAAATCGCTCAAAACATGAATCCGAAATCCAACTACTAATGAATGAATATCAATCAAAACTTAGGGATAAAAAGGAATTAGAGAATCTTTCTGAAGATATGCACGAAATAACTGAACTGGAGAATATGAAAGATAAAATTGCCAAGGAAATGAAAGATTCCTTAGTAGCTTTTAATGCAAAAAGTTTAGAGGAGCTTGCAATTAAATACGACCTATCAAGTTTTGAAGAGTTATTTGGCCATGTTCAAGCTTTAGAGCGAGATTTAAACAAGAAAGAACAAGAGAAGAAACACCAGTTAAATTCCATTAAGGAAAGGCATGAACATATTGATGATTTAGAAGAACAAATTGAAGATAATAAGAAAAAAGAGAAAGAAATAGAAAGGTTAGATTATCAACTCTCTCTATTACGAGAAGCTCAAAATTATGTGGAAAAGTTCATAGCAGAAGATATTATCTCTAATAGAATGCTAGCGAATATTCAACATGCTACGAGTAAATATATTTACAATTTCACTAGAGGTAAATATTCTGAACTATATCTTCAACCTACTCGAACAAAAACTCTACACATGAGTATAAAAGATGAGCAATCAGGATTTGTTAAAAGTCAAAACTTACTCTCTGGTGGAGATAAAGCAGCTATTGGTTTAGGCTTAAGAATAGGGCTAAGCGAATTACTCAAGCGTCTGCGACCTCTAAAGAACTCTCCTTATCAACCACCCAAAATGGACATTTTGATACTTGACGAACCATTGAGTTCTCTAGATGAAGCACGAAGAAATGAAGTAATTGAAGGTCTAGTTGCTGAAGATAAATTTTCACAAATCTTCTTGATAACCCACACAAATATACGAAAAAACTATAGAGTTCCATCAATATCAATAAAATCTACTAAAACTGGAAGCATTGCTGAGTATTCTTCTTCACCAACAGAATTAGAATTAGAAGCAGAGGAATAAAATACCTATCACTTGCGTAAGATTTTTCAATAATAAGATTGTCTGTAAGTGTAATGATACCTGGAACTCTACGTCCTTTACCTAAGAAGTTAAAAGAGATTAAAATGGCTTCTGATAAATTATTGCGTATAATTAATTTGGACATTCAAACAACAAATGAAATTTATAGCGATAGTTCAAGATTTACTTTTGAAGAAATGAACAACCAATATTTAAAAATTCATGATCAACAAGCTTCTATTACTCCTCTGGAGAAAGAAGCAGATAAACTGGTTAACAAATATGTTAATGATTATTTACTTAACGAATTTGTGTACAATCTTTACAATAAACTTACTGAGGCTCAAAACCGTTTACTGAAAGATTCCCAACGATTAGATACAATTCTCATGTCAAAGAGGAAGAAGTATATTGAAGAAATGATTCCTCGTTTAAAAGATGAAATCAAACGTAAACTCTCTTTTCTACAAGATCTTTCATTTGATGAAGTTTTGGCAAAAAGTCAAGTCTATGGTGACACAATCTCTGCTATTATTGGAAAATTAGAGTCCCTAGGAGATGAATATGCTAAACTTTCTTCAGGTTCATTTGATGTAACAGAATTTTATGGGTATCTTAGAGATCAAATTGCTGAAGTAGAAGATGAATTAGTTGAGTATGATCTTATACTTAGAACTTGTAGGATGCAATTATTATCTGAAGAAGCAGAAAAACTGATTGAAGAAGGAAATGTAATTGTCAATGAAATTGAGATTAATCAATCCAGTGAACTTATACTTAAAGGTGATCAATTCGTTAGTACTGCTGCTGAAAAACTTGAAGAAATCAATCGTCTCAGAGTTAATTTACCAAGAAAAGGCATATCAAAAGAATTTTCTACAAAATTCAAGAACTTGCAACAACAATTCGAAATAAACAAAATAGGATTAATTGAAATTCGAACTACTCTTACAAGTAAGACTGTTTTACTAGGTTCTCAAATTGATAGGATCAATGGTATTAGGGAAATAGCCCAATCTGATGGTGAGGAGATTTATGAGGTTATTTCAATACTTAAAATTAAGAAGAAAGGAACATTCAAATTAGTAGCTCTTGAAGGAAACCTTCCAGTTTTTGAATTAAGTCCTCTTCAGAAATTGAAAATGCCTCTAGGTCAAGATCTAACAACTGAACATATAGAAGTTCTTCTTACAAAAATAGACGAGATTGAGAACACTCCATTTTTCGAAGATTTAGGAGACAGATTTAAGACACTAAAAATAGCAGAGATTCTTGAACGAACGGGTAGTTGGTTCAAACGTCTTTGGGAAAAGATTTCACCAGTATTAAAGAAAATATGGAAAGCAATAGTTAAAGCATCTCTAGCAGTTGTACACTTCTTTAAGAACCTTTTTTCAAAAGATAAGGAAGCTAAACCTGATAAGGAAGAAGCAACAGAAACTCAAAAAGAGCCTGAAACCAAAGTTGAACCTAAGATTCTTGAACGAATAGGTAGCTGGTTCAAACGTCTTTGGGAAAAGATTTTGCTAGTACTAAAGAAAATATGGGAAGCAATAGTTAAAGCATCTCTAGCAGTTGTACACTTCTTTAAGAATCTTTTCTCAAAAGAGAAGGGTGCAAAACCAGATAAAGAGAAAGCAGCGGGAACTAAAAAGAAACCTGAAACAGAAGCTAAAACTGAGATTCAAGAATTTCCAGATGCTGACCAAATTCCGGAACCTCCAAATTAATATGAAAGAGGAAACAGATTTGGATAATATACTAGATGGAATTAAACTCTTCGTTTTTGATGTTGATGGAACGTTGATACTTGGGAACAAACCATTACTCTATGCAACTGAAATTATCAAACTGTTACAAAGAACGAAAACTGATTTCGTCATTTTATCCAATAATTCCTCCTACTCAACTTTTGAGAATAAGGAAAGATTAGAGGAAGTATTAGATGTAAATTTACCTCTGAGAAATATTTATACATCAATTCAAGGGACAATTGATTTTTTGATCAATGAAAATATATCCCAATGTTATATTGTAGGCACACCGTCTATGGTAAAAGAGTTTGAAGAAAAAGGTGTATCCTTCAATGATGTCAATCCCCAGGCGATTGTTTTAGGATTTGATAGAACATTAACATACAAGAAAATAGAATCAGCTGCATTATACTTGCAAAGAGAAGAACGTATACCATTTTTTGCTACACACTCTGATGACACATGCCCAATCGATGGAGGAAGAATACCTGATGTAGGTTCGTTTTTGAAGATGTTTGAGCAAGCAACTGGTAGGATACCTGACAAAACTCTAGGCAAACCAAATAAGATGATGCTTGAATTAAGTCTAAATGGTAAAAATGTCCAAAAAAATGAAGTCTTAGTTGTGGGAGATAGGTTAAAAACGGATATTAGAATGGCACATGAAGCCGGAGTTAAGAGTTCTTTAGTATTAACTGGTGAAACATCAGAAACTGAATTAAATCTGTCAGATGTTCAGCCTTCAATTGTTTGGGGAGATTTGAAATCTCTGTTTGATTATCTCTCTAAAAAGATATAATCAATGAGTAAATTTGACAAGATCCTTAATATCGTCCCATTGATCTTCGTTGTGCATCCAACCAAAAACAATTTGTTGAAATAAACTACTATCGTTGTATTTTTTGATTTTCTTTAAACGCCCCTTAATATCTTCTAGAGAACCACAGAAACAAAAATCGTTTACGATTTCAATAATTTCTCCTTGAGGTACCTTATTGTATCTTTCCCAGCTAAGTCTTCTTATCTGTTCAATTTTTTTAGCGGTATAACCATGGGAACGCAAAATGCTTGTAGAGCATCCTTTAGCTATGTCTTTTGCAATATTCCACATTGTCAGAGATATATCTTGTTTATTTGAAACAATTTGCATCATTCCATATGGGATTATTTTGATTTCTCTTCCATCAACACTTGCTGATCTGTTCACCATTTTTACAGCTCTTTCAATATCAAAATCTGAAACACTGTTAAGTAAGAGATAATCTGCATTTTTTGTTGCTAAACTTATCATCTTATTTCCTAATCCCCCTATCGCAAGTTGTGGGAAGTCATCTTCACCAGTTTGTTTCTTTCGAATTTTTATTATGTCATTCAGTTTCTCAATTTCCATTTTGAAACTAGAAAAAGGTTTGTCCTTGAGTGCCATATTTTCAATAATATTGACATTACCAATACCCAAACCTAAACCAAATCTATTTGGATAGTTTTTTGCGAACCAGACACTTAGTGAAAATAAAACTTCAAGGCTGTAATAGAATGGAGATGTAACCCCTGTCCAAAAATTCATAGTTTCAGTTTTTGAGACTAATCTACCAATATCTAAAAATGCGTTGTTTATCGGTGGATTGTCTCCAATCCATATGTTGTTTACTCCAATAGATTGAGCCTTATAGATATATTGCTCTTTTTCATCAGCTGACATCTTTATTGGAATTGAAAGACCAATCTCCATACTCTTCAAATTACGATATCATTTTTGTATTTTTTGCTAGACAAATTGTTAATAAGAAAAGATGTTCTCGATTTATCCAATAAATTTAAGGGTGAAAAATTATGCTTACACTTAGGTAATCACATGGAAAATATATTATCACGTAGAAGTATTAGGAGATTTACTGATCAGGAAGTAACAGAAGAGCAGATAACTTCTTTATTGAAAGCAGCTATGAGTGCTCCGTCAGCTGGTAACAGACAACCATGGGAATTTATTATTATTAAAAACAGAGAAACTATGGACAAAATACCAGAATTTCATAAATATAGTAAAATGCTCTCCACAGCTAATCTAGCTATAGTAGTTTGTGGAAATACAACAAAATCTTTTGAAAAAGGTTTCTGGGTTCAAGATTGTGCAGCTGCAACTCAGAATATACTTCTTGCAGCTCATTCAATGGAACTGGGAAGTGTATGGTGTGGTCTTTATCCAAACAAAGAGAGATACTCTCAAATGCAAGAACTTCTTGAGTTACCTAAAGAAATTATGCCTGTCTCTCTAATTGCTATAGGATACCCAGATGAGGAAAAACCTCCTTCGGAAAGATTCGATGAAAATAAAATACATTACGAAAAATGGTAATTAAGGTGAAACTAAACTAGTTTCACAATTGCTCTTTCTCTATCAAACACATTTGTAGCTATTTTGAAAAATATTGCACACAATGTAAGTAATATTGCTACACTAGCTATCAATGCCAATATTGAGATGAATAAGTAACTTACAACTAGTCCGATTACTATCATGATTAAAGGTAAAACCACTAACGAACCTAGCTGATATGCATCTCTTACACTTGTTACTCTTGTTGAAATCAATATCATCAGTTCTACCGATAAGATTGACAATAGAGGTGCAATTACAAATAGAAAAACTATTGATAATACATCAAGAAATAGAAGTGAATTAATATATGGATAGATCGTGATGTTTGTAATTATACCATAAGTAAGTGCTGCAAAAGCAGTTCCTATAACTGAAGGAAGGAAGGAAGATAGTATCTTTCCTGTTACCAATTCTGTTTCAGATAAAGGTGAAACTAACAAAGCTTCCATTGTTTTTCTTTCTTTCTCTCCTACAATCGTTTCAGAAGCTGTAACAGCTGGTAAAATAATAGGTATAAGAAGAACCATAATGTACATGATGTAAGCCGTTAGTATTAATAATTGACCTTGAGCTCCTGCATCATCCCAATTTGGAACTATTAGTGACATCAAATTAGAGAAAGAAGCAGGTAATTCTTCTTCTCCTTCAAATTCACTTGGATCGATAACAACCATGGGATATAATGTACTCAGGGGAATTAATATCGCAAACAGAATTGGCATACCAATAACTGCTGACAAAATATATTTTGATTTGAACATCTCGCGAAGATCTTTTTTCACCAAAGCTTTTACTCTTCCCCAATCCATCTAGCTATCCTCCATGTTATTTTCTTCTCGAGGAACCCCTTCTAATTCCACCAGTTCTAAATATATTCTTTCCAATGTTGGAAATTCGTGCTTTACTTCAACTAGTTGGAAGTTGTTCTTAGCTAATGAACTAATGATACTAGGGGTTTGTTTCTCGATATCTTTGATGATAGCTGAAACATACTTTTGGTCTTGGTTATGTTCAACAATTTCAATTTTTTTATCTTCAAAAAATTCTTTTGTGTTGCTCTTCCAAGTTGAAAATCTAAAAATTGTTACTGTTTCATCTTTTCGCATTTCTCGTAGTTCTGCGGGAGATCCTTGAGCTACTAGTTTTCCATGATTAATTATGCCCACTCTCGAAGACAGTCTCTCTGCTTCAAACAAATTATGAGTACATATGAAAAAGGTTCTCCTCTCTTTCTTTGCTAGTTTCACAATCTGTTCTCTGACTACTTTTGCTGATTCAGGAGATAAAGAAGCTGTAGGTTCATCTAGAAAAATTAGCTCAGGTTTATGAAACATTGCACGTGCTATAGCAACTTTTTGCTTCATACCCTTTGATAATGTTCCTGCAGGTTCATCTAACTTCTCAGGTAACTCAAACAAGTCAACAATTTCTTCTATTCTTGGTTTGATTTCAGTTTCTGGAACTTCGTAAAGTTTAGCAAAAAAATCTAGATTCTGTCTAACAGTTAAACGTTCATAAAGTGCTGGTGTTTCAGTGAGATGACCTACTCGACTTCTTATTTCTTGAAGGTCATTTGAAATATCTAAACCTAATACTCTTGCTCCTCCTTGGGTTGGTCGCAAAAGACCTGTGAGTAATCGAACCGTTGTTGTTTTTCCAGCACCGTTAGGTCCTAAAAGGCTGTAAATCTCTGCTTCTTTGATCTCTAAATTGAGTTCATCAACAGCTTTTAGTTTATGAAACATTTTGGTAAGATTATAGGTTTCAACTGCTAGCAAATAAGATACCCCTATTCCCTCTTCTAGCGTATCTTATTAAATGTTAGGAAATGAAATCAAGGAAAAAGGATGGAACTAATTTATCATCTAAGTCAAGTTTCTTAGCAAATTCCTTACTCATCTCAAACTGGTAATTCATGTGCACCATAAAGGAAAAAGGTTCTTACTACATATCTTTTACGGAATCTGTATTGTTTGTAGAAGTTTCTGAAGGCTTCTTCTTTGACCTTCTATATTCAAGTAATCCCTTGGTTATGAAAAATGTAGGAATTGCGCCTATCAATATAATACCTCCACCTAAGATTAACAGTGTTTCTAATAAATTAGGTATCGGTGGATGTGGTGGATATAGGTCGTAACCAGGATAAAGCCAGTCAAGAGCTTTATCTATGTCGTGAGAGTATTTGACAATGTCTGGGTTATAATAATTACTATGAATCTCTGGTATAGGATGATCGGATACTATCAAATTCCCCCCGTGTAAAGCTTGATTAATCTCTTCTCTATCTATGGCATAACATATTGCTTTTCGAACAGCAACACCCCTTGTATAATTCTCCTTTCCTTCAGAATCTAGGAAAACAAAATTATCAGTACCTCCAACAAACGGTCTTCTTAGGTTAAAAATCAGCATAGAAAATGAGTTAGATACTAATTTGTGACATCTAAGTAAAGGGTCTTTTTCTAAATTGTTAAAAAATGAGTTCTCATATTTTATCTTGACTATATCCAATCTTCCTGCTAGAAATTCACTTATTATTGGTGCAGTATCCATTAGAACTTTTATTTTAATAGTCTCAATACTCAGATCATGATACATTCCATCAATGGCACCTATTTCATACCAATTTGAATTAGCTCTTAAAACTGTAAAGTAATTTTTTACATAATAATCTAGCAAATATTTTCCACAACCAAAAGAAGATTTGTTAAAGTCTTTCCACTCAATAGTATCTTCTATGCCATCAAACAATCCACTTACAGGAATGTTTCCTGAGGTATTAGTTATGGACAAAGATGTTGAATTCAAGAAAAATTCCGGTAGACATGGAATATTAAGCTTGTTCCAAAATGGTGCATAAGGTTCAAACTCTGTTGTTTTTTCATTACCATCAATAGTGATATAGAAAGAGAAATTGTCTGAATTATCAATTTGAATATCTTTTAACCAGAAGTAATTCTCTGCAAACTCACTAACATGAGATGTTGCATAAGCAAGTAGTGTAAAAACCATGTCTTTTGCAGTTAATTGATGGTTGTAACCATCACTAAATGCTCCTTGAAGACCTACCATCAAATCACTTGAATTTGTTGATAAAGGATCTGAATCAGCGTTTCTTATTGTACAATTATAACTGGGATTCCAGTAAATACCTTCTCTGATGTAAAATTTATAGTAGCTTTCATTAATTATATCCCAATCATAGATTAATCCTGTTTTGATTGGCTTTCCTTCTGGAGAAATCTGGAGAAGCGGTTCAAAAAGTAAAGAAGTAACAAAATCTCTAGACTCGTCATCTATTTGCAAAGGATTTAAGTCTCTCCAGTTTTTGTCTGCAATAATCAGTTCTTTCAAATCATCTTGACTAGGGTGGCGAACATTTTGATAGATATAAGGTAAATTATCTACAATGCTCCAGGAAGAATTGAAGCCAATTAAATTGAACCAAGTTGCAATATATTCAGGAATTGAAAATAGAGGGATAAAGGGGACTATTTTATCCATAAACAAATTTTGCCAGGCATTGTAATGATTTTTCCTCTCTTCAATATCTGTTATCAAAGTTCCTTCCTTCAACATGATTTCACTCTGATTACCATATGGCATCTCATCACTCAACCCATAATAATTCGGACTAATATCCTTACTAAAATACGGATAAGGATCAAACACTCCATTCTTAAAATCAAGTTCTTTTATTGCTAAATCATAAGCAATTGGCCTGAATGGATAAATATATTCTATCCATTCTTCGATTTTAACTACTACTTCAATACCTATCTCTCTAAGATGTTCAGCTATGTAAAGACCATAATCGGGAAAAACACCTCCTCCATTAGTTTTGAGGACTAAGTATGCTATAGGTTCAACATTTCCAGTAGAGAAATGAACCGATATGAATGGCGTAGTTATGAATAATGCAGATAAAAACAATACTGTGAATCGAATCTGTTTTGATGACATACTGGATTGTCCTTTGAGTGAATTTAGCAACAAACCAAGGGAGGTTTGTTTGAATATTGTAGCATATGCACTTAAAAGTATTCAGTAAAAATGATTAAACGACCTGTTTAAGATATTTCCATGTATACCCTTTTTCTTGTTCTATTATTTCTTCAGGTGAACCAGAAGCTACTAAATACCCTCCATTTTTACTTCCTTTCTCTGGACATATATCAATTATACTATCAGAAATTTTTTATTAGACGATAATTTGTTTTGAAAATCTAGAAGAATAGACCAGTAAGTGCTATTTTATATGTGAATTATCTTCCCAACTCCTCCTTTGATATGTTTGGTGGGAAAAAGATGCTTGATTTCATTTATATGTTTTGTACAATGGGTAGGGCAAACTAATTCCAGGTCTTCTAAAAGTTCAAATTCATTAAAACCATGTAAACCCCCAATTAGAGCAAATGGTTTTCCAAATATTCTACTTCTCTCAAGGATTTTTCTAACACCAGGATGAGAACATCCTGCAATTACAATTAATCCTTTTTCACATTTAAAAAACAAAGATTGTTCTACAAGACCTTTTCTTTCATCACATTCTAATAATCCTGAAGAAATTATATTCTCCGTTATTTTAGTAGGTTTAGTAAGCTTATATGTTCTATTTTTATCATTTGATTTTGAATCATCAAATGGTAAATAGATTTTCGCTTTCTTGTTCTTCTCAAGAACATCATAAAGCCCTCCCAAATGATCACCGTGCTGATGAGAAATAAAAATAATTTCTGCGTTTAAAGGATCTATATTGAGTTTTTCCATGTTTGAAAGAAGGATAGAACTTTTAGCACCAGTATCAAATAAAATATTTATGTCTTGGAATTCTATAAAACAAGAGAAACCCCAATCTGCTTTTAATTCTTCATCTAAAGTGGTATTGTCATAAACTATTGTTATTTTCAAATAAATCAGTAATAAATAGTATTATAGATTTTTTAAACTTTCTTTAAGCTTCTTCAAATTACTTGCTGAAGATATTTCCATGTATACCCTTTTTCTTGTTCTATTATTTCTTCAGGTGAACCAGAAGCTACTAAATACCCTCCATTTTTATTTCCTCCTTCTGGACCTAGATCTATTATCCTGTCAGCTATTTTGACTAAATCCATGTTGTGGTCAATGAAGACAATAGTATTACCTTCGTATGCAAGTTTTTGAAGAATCATGATTAGTTTTTCAATATCATAAAAGTGCAACCCTTGTGAAGGTTCGTCCAAAATGTAGATGTTTTTTCCTTGCCCCTTCTTTGCTAACTCTCTAGTTATTTTCAATCTTTCAGCTTCTCCACCAGAAATGGTAGTAGTTGGTTGTCCCATTCTAAGATATCCAAGTCCTACATCGTGGGCAATTTTCAAAGGTTTGTGAATCTTTTCTATATTAGAGAATAATTCACATGCTGTTGTTATAGTCATATCTAAAATATCTGAAATTGTCTTTCTTTTGTATCTAGCATTCAGAATACTCTTCTTGTATCTTTTACCTTTACAAACAGGGCACAATATCCAGACATCTGATAGGAAAAGCAACTCAATCCTTTTTTGACCTAATCCTCTGCATTCCTTACATTGACCTTTAGAAGTGTTATAACTGAAATGCCCAGGTGTGAACCCTCTTGTTTTAGCTTCAGGTAATCTTGAATACAGGTTTCGTATCTCATCATAAACACCTAAATAAGTCGCTGGATTAGACCTGCTAGATTTACTTAGTGTAGATTGATCTACTACAATTATCTTATCTAGTTCTTCATAACCTGTAAGTTTCTTATGCTTACCAACTTCAATCTTCTTTTTAGTAATTTGCTTCTCAAGAGCTTTCTGGAGGATGTCAATAGCTAGAGAAGATTTGCCTGCACCACTCACACCAGTAACAGCTGTTATTATTCCAAGACCAAATTCTACATCAATGTTCTTGAGATTGTGTTGTGATGCTCCTGTTAATTTAATCTGTTTATCTGTTTTTCTTCTAACATCAGGAGTAAGAATTCTGTGTTCCTTTGAGAGATATCTAGCTGTAAGAGAAACATCATTTTTCAGAACATCATTTGTTGGACCTGAGACAACAACATCACCACCTTGATCCCCTCCTAATGGACCTAGCTCAATAACCCAGTCAGATTCCTTAATTATTATATCATCATGCTCTACAACAATTACATGATTCCCATTGTCCCTTAACTTCTTTAGAGTCGCTAACAATCTGTTTATATCTCTTGGATGTAAACCAATTGTGGGCTCATCAAGTACATAAGTTACTCCTACTAGTCCACTACCAATTTGAGATGCCAAGCGAATTCTTTGAGCCTCACCATTTGATAATGTGCTAGCTCTTCTATCCAATGTTAAGTAACTCAAACCAACATCTACTAGATATTGAGCTCTTTTACAAAGTTCGCTGATAATTCTGTCTGCTATTTTTAATTCTCTTTTTGTTAGTTTTAAATTATTTAGATAGATTAAGAAATCATCAACTGATATACTTGCTAAATCATAGATAGATTTTCCACCAACTGTAATGGCTAATATCTCTGGTTTCAGTTTTCTTCCTTTACAATCAGGACAAGAATATTCAGTAAAATATTGATTGAATCTTTGTTTATATTCTGTACCCCATAAAGAAGTTGAAGGTTCATCTAACCATTTTTCCCATCTGGGGATTAATCCTTCCCATTCAGCTGTTTTGGTGAATTCAGAAGAAGATCTCTTTCCTTCCCTAATCATTTTTATTTTGACTATTTCACCCTTTGATCCATAAAATAATCCATCAAGTTGTTGAGGTGAGAAATCTTTCATTGGCATATCTAATGTGAAACCATAATGCTCACCGATAGATTGGATCATAGCTCTTCTCCAGGAACTTGGGTTTGTCATTCGTTTAGCAGAATATTGGCCAATTGTTCCTTGAGCTATTGATTTGTCCCAATCTTTGATTATCTTTCTCATATCTAATTTCCTAATGGTTCCTAGTCCAGTACATGTGGGACAAGAACCTGAATAATGATTAAAGCTGAATAACCTTGGATGCATTTCCTCTGGTGCTTCATATTCGTGATCCATACATTCTGCGTAGATAGAGTAAGTGTTTTTTTTACCATTTTGATGAATCTCAACTCTCCCTTTACCAAACTTAACAGCTGATTCTATACTTTCTGATAATCTCGAAACATTTTCTTTTGAGATATTTATCCTATCTATTACTACTGAAATTGAATCTGACTTGCGTTTTGTAATTTTGTCATCAAGATGATACTCTTCATCATTAATTATAACACGAGCATAACCTTGCTTAACGAGCTCTTTGATAGTCTTTTGAACATCTATCTTCTCCCCGTTTGTCAAAGAAGAAGCAATTGTAACATCCTTTTTATTGAAATCGTTTACAACAAGATTAGCAATCTCATCGATTGTTCTTCGTTTCAAAATGATATTACATTTAGGACAATGTGGTATCCCTATTTTTGCAAATAGCAGTCTGAAGTAATCATAAATTTCTGTTGTAGTTGCAACGGTAGACCGAGGATTCTTTGAGACTGAATGCTGATTGATAGCAATAGATGGAGTTAAACCAATAATGTCATCTACATCTGCTCTTTCTGCTTTAATCAAAAATTGACGAGCATAACTGGAGAGACTTTCTATAAACCTTCTTTGACCTTCTGAGAATAACGTATCAATAGCTAAGGAACTTTTGCCAGACCCACTTGCCCCAGTTATAACTACTAACTTTTCTTTAGGTATATCAAGGTCAATATTTTTGAGATTATTTTTTGAAGCTCCTCTAACATAGAGGTAATTTGCTGGGTCTAGATTTCTATCCAAAGGTTCTGTTTTCTCTAAAATAATATTTTTCTCTTCTTTTAGTAATATCCTCTTTAGAGCTTTACCTGTGTAAGAATCTTCTAGTTTAATTATTTCCTCAGGCGTTCCTTGACCGACAAGAAAACCACCTTTATCTTCTCCTCCTTCAGGGCCCAAATCAATGACATAATCAGCTGTTTTGATAACATCTAGATTATGCTCAATGATGATGATTGTATTCCCTTTATCTACTAATCTTTGAAGAACAACAAGAAGTTTTTTGATGTCATCAAAAGACAATCCAGTTGTGGGTTCATCGAGGATGTAAAGAGTGTTTCCTGTTGCTGTTTTGGAGAGTTCTTTTGATAGTTTGATTCTTTGTGCTTCTCCTCCACTGACTGTTGTAGAAGGTTGTCCGAGCTTGATATAACCAAGACCAACATCAGACAATGTTTGCAGAATCTTCATAATTTTAGGTTGATTCTTGAAAGTTTTCATCGCATTACTAACAGTCATATCAAGAACATCTGCAATAGATTGATCTGCAAATTTTACTTTGAGTGTTTCATCATCATATCTTTTCCCCTTGCATATTTCACACTCTACTTCTACATCGGGTAGTAAACTCATTTCTATCTTGTTGTATCCATGTCCCTTACAGGATTCACATCTGCCTTCTTTTGTGTTAAAAGTAAATCTTGTTTTTGTATAACCTCTTACTAAAGCTGAGGGTAATCTTGCATAGAGATCCCTTACGTGATCTAGAACTTTAGTATATGTTGCAGGGTTAGATCTAGAACTCCTCCCTATTGGCGATTGACTAATAACTACTGCTTTATCTAGATTTTCTATTCCCTCAAGCTTCTTGTGTTTACCCACACTCCGAGTTCCATTATGTAGTTTATTAACAAGAATTGGATAAAGTGTATCCTTAATTAGGGAAGATTTACCTGAACCGCTAACTCCGGTTATGCTAATGAAACTTCCAATTGGAAACTTAACATCAATTTTCTTCAGGTTATTGTGTTGAGCTCCTTTAAGTGTAAGAAATTTCGTAGCCTTTCTTCTTTTATGTGGAACCTCTATCTCGTCTAATCCTAAGAGATACTTTGCTGTTGTTGATGTCTTAGCTTCTTTCTCTGTCAACTTATCAGGTGATAAAGAGAATAACACTTCTCCTCCTTCATCCCCAGCATAAGGACCTAAGTCAACTAGGATATCTGCATTTCGTAGTGTATCTTCATCGTGTTCTACAACAACTACAGTATTACCTCCATCTCTCAAACTCATAAGAGAGTTGAGTAACTTCTCATTATCTCGATTTGCTAATCCAATACTTGGTTCATCGAGAATGTAATTTACTCCTTGAAGTTTTGATCCTATCTGTGTAGCTAATCTTGTTCTTTGTGCCTCTCCTCCACTTAACTCATTAGCGCCTCGATTTAATGTAATGTAATGTAATCCCACTTCTATAAGAAATGATAATCTGTTTTTTATCTCTTTTAGAAGTGGTCCTGCGATCTTTTCTTCTTCCGATGTTGTCTTTACTTTACTGAAAAATTTGTAACAGTTATCTATCGGCAGTTGATTTAGATCTGCCATATTTTTACCTTTGAACAATACTGCCAAGCTCTCAGGTTTCAACCTTTTACCTTTACAATCAGGGCATGTTGAAAGTTCCATCAGTTTCTCTAGCTGTTCTTTCCTCTTCTGTGAGTTAATTCTATAATATCCTTCCATAGTTAAAGGAATTATTCCCTTCCATGTAGTAAGATATTCTCCTTTACCTTGCCAAGTTGTAGTTTCTCCTCCCCAAGTCCATTTAAGTTTGTAAGTCTTTTTTCCAGATCCATAAAGAATTATATCTTGCTGTTCTTCTGTTAAGTCTTTGAAAGGAGTGGTGATATCAAATCCATTTTCCTTTGTTATTTGATTGAGATTCTTTACGCTGATTCCGCTGTAGGTTATATATTTCAAACTTTTAGTCGTAGTAGCTATCGCCCCTTGTGCGATAGATAATTCAGGATTAACAAATTTTGCTTGGACTATCTGCGGAATCTTTCCCAAACCCTTGCAACGTTTACAAGCACCTACTGGAGTATTGTAAGAAAAATCTCGGGGGTTGAATTCGTTTACAGATAACCCACATTCTGGGCATACTAATTTAGTCGAAAAGTTTCTTGTTCTTTTTTCTCCTATAATCTTCAGTTTCCCTCCAGATAGATCAAGAGCTAAACTTATGCTGTCTACTATGCTAGGTTCATTTTTTCTCTCACATTTATTTCTATCAACAACAATATCTATATCGTGGGGAACATACCTCTCCAGAGTTATTTCATCATCGTCAAGATTAACCTCCTTCCCATCTATAATCAGACGATTATACCCATCCTCTTTCCATTGCCCAAGTTCCTTCCTATATTCTCCTTTTCTTTTCTCGAACATGGGTGCAATTATCTTAATTTTTTCTCCTTCAAAGGAAGCAAAGAGCTGCTCAATAATCTGATCTGAAGGTTGAGCTTCAATCACAACTTTGCAATCAGGACAATGTGGTATTCCTACTCTTGCAAAGAGAACTCGCATATAATCATAAATCTCTGTTAATGTTCCTACAGTGCTTCTTGGATTCCGTGAGATAGTTTTCTGATCAAT
>DAOVER010000055.1 GCA_030668875.1 Candidatus Heimdallarchaeota archaeon | reverse complement strand
TTTTCTCAATTCATCAATTGCACCAAATAGGTGTCCAACTGCAAATAACCAAGATCCTATGATAACATATGTTTTTATTTTCAAGGGGTCATAAGGATTAAAGATGTATTGAAATGTTTGCAGGATTATCTCTGGGTTATATCATGACCTCTAAGCACACCATAAACCTAGCTTTGTCTAAGAAGACAAGAAGACAAGAAGACAAATAGACATCATAAACCTTCCTTAATGAGCTTAAAATCGATATAATGCAATGAGTAATTCCTTGGGCTAACTTACTATGTGTAACATGATTTGATTTTGTCTTATTGTCTTATATTCCTCAATATTGAGATTCCACTACTTTTATTAGGTATTAAGCTTCAAAGATACTGACTATAATGAAAGCTACCAAAGTAGGTACTAGAGGATATTTTTTCTCTTTTGATGATCCTTACTTCACTACTCTCTATGTAATAAATGGAAAGAATCGAATTTTCATCTGTGATACATTTCTTGGTCCAGACCCTATGAAAGAAGTTTTGAATTTCTTGGATAAGGAAGGCGTTAAGGACAAAGAAATCGTTGTCTTCAATACTCATTATGATTATGATCATATCTGGGGGAATCAATTGTTTGAAAATTCTATAATCCTTGCCCATGAACTTTGTGTGAAAGAATTAAAGAAGACCGGAAACGATGATCTGAAACAATTTGAAGCACATAAAAAAGGTGATGTAAAGCTGGTCATACCAAATACAGACTTCAAAGAAAGATTGGTTTTTTCTGATGACGGAGTAGAATTTTATCATACACCTGGACATACAGCTGATTCTTCATCTTGTTACGATTCAGTTGATAAGGTTCTCATTGTTGGAGATAATCTAGAATCACCCTTCCCTTATATTCGAATATTGAATGTTCCAGAATATGCAAACAGCTTGAGAGAGTATCTTACTCGAGATGTGGAAACATTTGTGTCAGGTCACGATGAACTAATGTACGATGATATTCTTCTCAAAGCAAATCTAGATTATCTAGAAAATTTTACCCCCAATAAAATAGATAGAACGAATTTTACAAAGAAACACCGAGGTATTCATTTTAGCAATATTAAAACCGTTGGAGAGCTACTTAAAAAAGAGGGAAAGAACGCCAAAGCCTTAGAATATTATAGAGAAGCAGCAGAAACTCTTACAGAAGCTGAACAAACACCACAGATTGATGAATTAAAAAAATCAATAGACGATATTATAGAAGATTTATCAGGCTGACTCAATATTTCACTTGCTTTATTTACAATTGGGAGTGACAAAAGTTTTTTATGTACATTGTTAACTATACTTCTTAGTGATTAAGTTGAAAATCGAAAATTTACAGCCAGAAGCAAATTTTGATGAATTAAAAGTGAGAATCGTCTCCAGAGATGGACCTAGACAAGTTCAAAGTAGGGATAGAACTTTGTTTGTTTGGGATATTCTTATCGTTGACGAAACAGGTTCAACCGTATTAACTCTATGGGGTAACGATGCCGGTGAAAAATACAAAGTAGGCCAAGTTGTTTCCATTCAAAATGGATGGTGCAAAATGTTTCGAGATAAAAAACAAATCTCTTTAGGACGTGAAGGTAAGATATTTCCTGCAGAAGATGATCCTAATCTACCTACAAAAGTTCCAGGTTAATTGACTTTACCATAACCCTTCTTTCATCTTTTTAGATGCTTTACTTCCTTTTATTACATTCTTCCAATCGACTAGTATTTTGTCAACAATTTCTCTTATCTGTCTTCTCTCAGTATCATCTACTACATCACAGGATTGCTTATCTGGTATAATAATGTCTAATTTTTTAACTAATAATTTTAACAATTGTTGAACATCATCAGCTGATATATCATCCTTTTGATCTTTAACAAGGACAAGGCCAAAACAGTCTGTAGTTTTAATATACACTTCTCTTGTATTAGTTGTGAATTGCTTAGGTGCACCTATTTCAACTTCAATGAGAAAATTCTGGATAGCAGTAATAAGTCCAGTAAAGAGTATGGCATCAGCAAGAGCATCCTTTTTCTCAACTGGGTCGTAGTAGAAAACTGGAATGCCACTAGGTGTTATGATGTAAAATGCTCTTATCATTGTAAATTGCCAGATTTCAAAGCTTAAATGGTTATCGTCTAGATTTCTTCTATTTGGTTTGATTCAGAAAGGTTGAATAATGACTGTTGCTTTAGAATCATTAGTCAAATATTAGGTGACATGAAATGGCTGATTGGTACATTTTCGTTGGTGTATGTATTGTAGTGTTATTCATAGGTATCTGGTTATTATCAGGTATAAGAGTCATGCTAGAATATGAAAGATTAGTAATTTTCCGATTAGGAAAATATACTAGAACTACTGGTCCGGGATTAGTCTATATAATTCCAATAATAGAAACTTCTAAAAAAGTAGATATGAGGATTATAACACAAGACATTCCAAGACAAGAATTAATGACAAGAGACAATATACCTGTTCTTGCAAATACTGTGGTCTACTTTAAGGTTGAGAGACCTGAAGATGCTGTAATTAAAATTGAGAATTATGTTTATGCTGTTAGACAGTATACTCAAGCTGCTTTACGTGATACAATGGGAACACTTGAACTTGATCAAGTCCTAACAGAAAGAGACCAAATTGCTATAGATATCCAAAAGAGTGTTGATAGAGAAACAAATGAATGGGGTATCGATATAAAAGCAATTAAAATTCAAGAGATTGAGCTCCCTGCTGAAATGAAAAGAGCATTTGCAAAACAAGCTGAGGCTGAAAGAGGAAAACGAGCTGTTATTATTCACTCTGAAGGAGAATTAAAAGCATCTCACAACCTCGCAGAGGCTGCAAAGAAGCTTTCTACAGAACGTGGTGCTTTGCAATTAAGAACTTTGCAAACAATTAGAGATATTGCTCAAGATCCTAGTGAGAAAATAGTTATTTTTATGCCAAGTGAAATTACAGACATAGTGGAAAAAATAACTAAAAAGAAATAGTTAGGTGAAGGCATTTGAGTTTAACAACCCACAATAGGTATGTTCAAATTGCTTTCAATGGCACTGCTCGACAAGTTAGAAGAATACTCCCTCAGATACCTCAGGATTCAAGGATAATTATTGAAGCAGGAACACCCTACATAAAACGAACAGGAATGGCAGGTGTTCATCTAATTAGACGTTACTGGAGAGGTTTGGTTGTTGCTGATATTAAGGTGACAGATGGTGCTGCTCCAGAAGTTATATTCTCCGCAGCTGCGGGAGCTAACGCTGCAACTGTTATGGGCTCTGCTCCTGTAGAAACATTAGATTTCTTCATTCAATTCTGTGCTAAACATGGGATGTTTTCAATGATTGATATGCTAGGTGTTGAAAATCCTCTACGAAAAATGCTTCCAATGAAACATAAACCAGATGTTGTTGTGATTCATAAGGGACGAGATGAGGAAACAAACAAAAGCAATATTATTCGTTACAAGGATATTGCAAAAATACGTTCAAAATATGAAGCTCTAATGGCTGTAGCTGGTGGTTTGAGATCAGACGATGTAAGGAGAGCATATTTTAATGGAGCAGATATTGCGATTCTAAATGTTATAGGTGCTAATGATCCCAATGCGGGACTTCATGAGAATGAGAATTTTAGACAATTAATACCAGCAATTTTGGCAGAGGTTGGCAACTAGGATTCTTTTCCTCCCAATTTTTATTTTTTTTAACAATCAAAAATAATTTTTTTCCCCATTTTAAAATGATGAATTTTTTCCTCACCAAGTTTTTTTCTTAAGGTAACCCATGCTAATCTACTAATCGTGTGATTAAGATAGAATTCAGTTTCACTGTATTTCTCCTTCAAAAAATCAACAATTCTTACAAGTTTTTCTCTTGAAATAGACATCATGAAGATATAATGGAAGTTTTCTTGAATTATTCCTTAGATTAAGAAAAGACTTCAATCCCCAAATATGATCTGCATGTCCGTGTGATAAAAGGGCTTTTGTAATCTTATTAGGATCAATTTCCAGCTTTTTCATATTTCTTACTAAAACTGAACCAATCATTCCAAAATCCATCAAAATTTGCTGACTGCCAATTTTTATGTGGATTGATAGACCTCGACTAAAGAGTCTACAGTACAATGGATTTGTTTGTCTGTCGTAAACTGAAGTTAGGATAGCTTTCATGGAATCACTGTATCAAAGAAAACAATCGTTAAGTTCTCTTAAATACTTATTGGGGTTAAACTAATCCCCTCTGAACAATGGAGTGCACAATATTTTAAAAGATAATTTGTGACTGAAGTTCAAGGATGCAGAGGAGTTTTTATTAGTAACCTAGTAGAACTTACTTCGAATAGAACATACACAATAAATGCAAGGGGATTAAATTGGGGAAATCAAAACTTCCAACAATTATTGCCGTAGTACTACTTATCTCATCATTAATTGCTCTTGATATTATACGTCAAGCTCAATTTAGAGGAGATAAAGATGAAATTGTTTTGAACGTTCTTTACACGAGTGAGAAAAAAGGTTGGATAAACTCTATTGCTCCCGATTTTCCTGAATGGTTTGCTGAAAGGAATCCTGGTAAAACTGTTAGACTCCAGTTTGAAGTTCAGGGTACGAGAACATCTATGTTATCAATCCTATCTGGAGAAAGTAAGCCTACCATATGGAGTCCCGCAGCAAATGTATGGATACCATTATTCGATTGGGCGTGGGAAAAGAAGTTTGGGGGATCAGTTTTAGACTTAAACCAAATTAAATCTCTAGTAGCTTCACCAATAGTTCTTGCCACATGGCAGAGTTTTCGTGATGAAAACAACTTCACCTCACTTTCTGATTTATATGATTTAGCTGAAGATAATTTAAAATTAGCTCACACCTCAGCTCAAGAATCAAATTCAGGTTTTATGGCTGTTTTACTGGAGATTACTGGTGCAAGTGGGAAATCTCCAGATGAAATTGAATTAGCTGATTTAAAAAATGTAGTTATACAAGATTGGCTTGAAAAAGTAGAATCTAAAGCAGTTCTTTATGGAACTTCAACAGGTTTTCTTGCAAAACAGGCAGTTCAGCTAGGACCGTCAGCTATCAATGTTATAATTTTATATGAGAACCTGATTATTGAAACAGCAAAAGATGGAGAAGCTTTTGCCAAATGGGGAGATAATATAGTCGCAGTTTACCCGGAAGAAGGAACACTGTGGAGTGACCATCCCATAGTTATTTTAAATGCTTCATGGGTAACTCCAGATGAATCTTTTGCAGCTTCTGAATTTGAAACCTTCTTAATGAGTAAAGAGATACAAAAGGTGTCTATTCCATTTGGTTTTCGTCCTGGTAATGAGACAATTAAAGACGACCCTGACGTAGTTGCGGAAATGGAAAAAATATTCAAACCTGAAAATGGTGTTCAGTTAAACATTTCTATACCTCGTTTTAACGTACCCACTGATGGAGAAGTTCTGGATAGAATACCAGATCTGTGGTTAAAGACAAGAGCAACAACAATAGAGAAGAATGAGGATGCTGAATACTGGCAAGTAGGGTTAGATCCTGTTCTACTGGTTCCTATTATGCTTACATCACTAGTAATCCTTTCAGTTATTTACAAACGAAGGAGGAGAAAATAAATGTCAGCTGGAGAGGAGAAACCTGATTTGGAAGTCAAATTCAGAAGAAGTTTACTTGCTTCCGAAAAATGGTTGTCGAAAGATACCGTCCTTTCAGCTGGTAAAGCAGTGACAGTTGGTATATTTATCCTAATTGTCTTAGGGCCTATACTTTACTTGCTTTTTCAGATAATTGTCAGTTGGGGTGATATTAATGAAACTGTCTTCAATGACCCAATTTTAGGAAATGAAGCTTTTCTTTCTATGTTAAGATCTATTGGTTTGTCATTCGAAATTGCTGCTATTGTAACTGTATTTGATATAGTTGTAGGCGTTCCTATGGCTTGGATTCTGGCCAGATACGAATTCAAAGGAAAGAGTATTCTCGACACAATGGTGGACTTACCAATGGCTGTTCCTACTAGTGCTTTAGGTTTCTCTGTCTATCTTTTTTGGGGAACAAATAATGGTATTTCAAGATTGTACAACTCTCAAGTAGGTTTCGCTTCACAAGGTACACTACTCATAATTTTTGCCCATGTTGCTTTCACTTTTCCTTATGTTACACGTTCAATAAAAGGCATCATCGCAGATTTGGACTTAAATTTAGAAAAAGCTGGAAAAACATTGGGGGCACCTCCTTTTACTATTGCACGAATGATATCTTTGCCTATGGTTAAAGAAGGACTGTTGGCGGGAACAGTTTTAGCTTTTACAAGATCTTTAGGTGAAACAGGAGCAACATTAATAGTTAGTGGAGTGTATCAAACAGCTCCTGTAGTCATAGTTAGTTGGATGAAAGGACTAAAAATTCCAACAACAGCATTTCTTGCTTTTATACTGATTATAATTAGTTTAATACTCCTTACTTTTGTTAGGCTTTTCGCAAGAAGGGTAGGACTTCCATGGAACAAGGTTTTTCCAAGATTTGAAAGAAAATTAAGCTCAAAGAAGGTTACTAGAACAAGAAATACATTTTCCATTGCACTCTTCTTGCTTTTTGTTTTTATTCCCGCTTTGTTTGTTATAGTCTTCTTATTCCAATGGTGGGGAGGGTCTCCTTTCTCAGGCGAATTTGAAGCGGGGATGATTTATCAAGTATTCCTAGCACCTGATAAGAAAATCAACGATATAATGACGGCACTGGTAACGTCATTAGAAATCGCACTAATAGTTACGATTGTAAACTTGTTAATAGCCACTCCGATGGCCTTAATGATCTCCAAAATGAAAAATAACAAAGTCAAAGGATTTCTAGATGGGTTGATAGATATACCGTTAGTTATACCAAGCTCAGCATTAGGATTCAGTATATTTTTCCTTTGGGGGTCTAATGGTTTACATATACTATCACCTGGTTTTGCTATGATAGTTATTGCCCATATCTCTTTCACGTACTCTTATTGCGTGAGACCATTGATAGGGTCCTTTGATTCCATTTCTACCATGTATGATGAAGCTGCTGCAGCCTTTGGAGCTTCAAAAATTACAGCTTTCAGAACGGTGACTTTACCCTTCTTGAAAAGTGGACTTATTGCAGCTGCAATAATGACATTCACTCGTTCGATGAGTGAAACAGGAGCAACGATAATTTGTATGGGAATAGAACGAACTATTCCTGTCTTACTTGTTGACTTCTTTGAAGCATCAACGTTTCCAGCTGCAGCATTTGCGTCAACGATACTGATAATCATATCATTTGTCATGCTAATATTGTTGAGATTAGTAACGAGGAGGAAGAAAGATGCCTGAGATAAGACTTCAGAGTGTAACGAAGATTTTCGGTAGAAAAGTGGAAGCCGTTAAGGATCTTAGTTTCATCATAGAAGATGGAGAGTATGTAAGTTTAATTGGTCCGAGTGGATGTGGTAAAACTACAACTTTACGTCTTCTAGCAGGTACTATCCTTCCTACTCAAGGTAATATTTATTTCGATAACAAATCCGTTGAAAATTTAAGTATAAGAGATAGAAATATTGGATTTGTTTTCCAACATTTTGCGATATTTCCACATCTAACTGTATGGGAAAATGCTGCTTATGGTCCCAGGGTGAGAGGGAGAAAAAACAGTGAAATTGATTCATTAGTAGATCACGCTCTCAAAGCTGTTCAAATTGATGACAAAGCAGAACTTTATCCTCCTTCCTTATCAGCACCAGACTGGCAAAAAACAGCATTAGCTAGAGTAATCGCTTCAGAAGCAAAAATTCTTCTTCTAGATGAGCCACTAGGCGCACTTGATCAAAAAATAAGAGAAGAATTTCAAGTATTCCTTAGAAACTTAGTTAAGAAGGAGGGATTAACAGCTATCCATGTTACCCATGATCAGTCTGAAGCATTGACAATTAGTGATAAAGTAGCTGTGATGAACAAAGGAAAACTTGTACAACTGGGAACAGCATCTGACTTGATCTTTACACCTAACAATATCTTCACATCTTTCTTCGTTGGTGAATCAGATTTTCTTGAATCTGTCGTTCTTAATGATAAGGAAGATTTTGCAGAAGTAAGAGTTGGTCAATCAACTATCAAAGTCAAAAACATGGGTATTTCAAGAGGTAGAAGAGCGGTTGTAGCGGTTCGAAGGGAGTTTTTCAAAGTACACAAATATGAAGATAAAATTAAAACAGGAAACTTCCTACCAGGAGTGGTAGTGAGAGATCAATTTCTAGGATTATTAAGAAGAGTTAGAGTTAAACTTGAAAATCAACAGATTGTAGAAGTCAAAATTCACGCCAAACATCCTATTCGTTTCAAGGAAAATGAAAAGGTGAGGTTGGTGATTGATCCTTCTTCAACAAGATGTTTTGAATATCCTGAAGAAGGTGTTGCTTCAGCACTGGAGATGTAACTTATGGTAAAAGTAGAACTAGATGATATTACCAAATATTATGGAAAAAGAAGAGGAGTAGAAAACATCAATCTCTCCATTGAGGATGGTGAATATCTAGCTGTACTAGGACCAACTGGGTCAGGAAAAACCACTACTATGTACCTTGTAGCAGGACTTTTATCTCCCTCCAAAGGAAGAATTTTGTTTGATGGTGAGGATGTAACAAAGGAACCCTCTGAAGACAGAAATGTTGGTTTTGTATTTGAAGAGTACAACTTGTTCCCACGAATGAATGTTGAATCGAATGTTCTTTTTGGTCCTACTGTTAAGAATCTTGATCTATCTGAGTCTAGACAAATAGCTCGTGAAATGTTCTCATTAATTAATATAACAGGCAAGGAAATGAATTTCCCTGATGAGATTAGCGGTGGTCAAAAACAAAGAGTTGCTTTAGCTCGGGCTATTGTCTCAAATGCTAACTTACTGGTGATGGATGATCCATTACGTGCCCTAGATGCAAAAATTAGGGAGATACTTCAAGTTGAGCTTAGGAATTTAGTGAAAGATCTTAGTTTAACTTGTATCCATGCGACACATGATACGCAAGAAGCTATGAGAGTAGCTGATAAGATAGCCGTGTTTAAAGATGGAGCCATTGTCCAATTTGGAACTCCTGAAGAAGTTTACAATAATCCAGTTTCAATCTATGTTGCAAACTTCTTAGGTGAAACTACAGAAATAGAGGGAATAATTTTACAGGAGAATAACCAGAGTTTTCTCATTGCTGAAGATAACAAGATTGAGATTGAAACTGAATTGATATCTGGTACAAAGGCAGTTGCTCTCATTCCAGCAGAGTTAGTAGATATACATTCTATTTCAGAGAGAGGGAAAATAACTTATGATAATAATATAGAAGCTAAGATTATCAAAACAAAGTGTGTGGGAGAGTTTTATGATGTTGATTTAATTGCATTTAATCAAGTAATTAAAGCAAAAGAATTGATTGGGAAAAATGTTCCTTTAACTGAAGGGAGTAAAGTTTTGTTTGCTACAGATAAAGGTGATTTTAGAGTTTTCCCCATTGAAGAGGATGAGAAAGATGAGAAAGAGATTTAATCAAATAATGGATATTAGTTATTTAGAGAAAAGAGAATTTACAATTAATAGAAATGAGAGGTGTAAAGATGAGCAATAAAGAGCTAAAATACTGGTTGAGCAAAAGGAGAGAATCTAAAGTTTTAAAGAAGATTCGAGAACATCTGATTCTTGTTAACAGCTGTATTACTAAGGCTAGGGACTTCTATACTTTTTGGGCAGATAAAGATGAAGAAGCGGCGCAAAACATGTACGATTTGATTCATCAAGAAGAAAAGACAGCTGATATAGTTGAAGCAGATATTCTTGATATGCTCTCAGAGGGTCGTATGCCAGAATATGTGAGAACAGATCTTATAAACTTCATAAGACTTGCAGATAAGTCTGCAGGAAGAATAAAACAAGGGACAAATAACCTTCTACTATTAATAAAACAAGAATTTCCTGAGAGTATAATTCGGATTCTCAAGTCCAATTTTGAGCTATTGGTAGATGAAGTTCAAGGTTTTACAAAGGTATTCGATTCGATGTTCTCTATTGAACATGAAGAACTAGTGAAAAAGATTGAGAAAGTAAGTGAAATAGAAACAGAAATCGATAAAAACTACAGACAATTGAAATATGAATTAGCGTATTCTACAAAAGATGTGCCTGCAGGTGCATTAATCGTTTTGGATCACGCTATAAGAGACATTGAGCTATCATCTGATTTGATTGAAGATTGTGCAGAAATGGTTAGAAGTTTGGTATTACTGAAATAATTCTCCCTTCTCTCTCTCTCTCTCTCCTAATTCTCATCCAAGTTAGCTCTTTAAGATCAAAGGCTAATATGTTCTTTTCTAACTGATTTTGTAAAAAGAATTACTCTGCTCAAATCCCCCTTACTTTAATGATTCAAGGGCAATGAATATTATTTAAAAACTCATACTACATTATTGAGATTGATAGTAATGACTGAGAAAAAAATTCTGATTGCTTATGGTACAAGGTATGGTGCTACAGAAGGTGTAGCAATAAAGATAGCAGAAATTTTTAGGGATAATAATGTTCTTGCTGAAGTAGTTGATCTCAAGGAAAAATCTGACTTTGACAATTTTGATAATTATGATGGTATAATCATTGCTTCTAGCATAAAAATCGGTCAATGGACAAGACATGTTAAAAATTTCGTTCGTAATATGAGACTGGAAATTCAAAAATTTGCAGGTCCGTTTGGCTTCTATGTCTGTTCAGCTTATGCAGCACTTGATAAGCAATATGCGAAAGTCAAAGAAGAATATATCCCTGATAAATTGACTGAATTCGGTATTTCTATAGATTACTATGACGCTTTTGGAGGAATTATTGATTTTTCAGAGAGCTCTAAAATGAGTTGGTTAGAGAAGAAAATAATGAAATTAGCAGGAAATCAAGCTAATGGGTTGACTGTTAAATCTGACTATACCGACCTTAGAAACTGGGATCAAATTGAGAAATTTGCACTAGGGTTTCTGGATTTATTTTAGGTTTATTTTTTTCTTCGTTTAGTAAGTACTTACTTACCCAAACACTTTTAAGTTAGTAAGTAGTTACTTACTTGAACACAAATGAATGACGAAAAAAAACAAAAAAATATCAGTCAAGAAGAAGTTTTAAAATCATTCCAAAATATCCAGTCTAAAGGGGTACCTAAGAACGTGGATAAGGATGATGATAAATACAATCAAATGAAAAACTCATACGAGGTTTCATCTTGGTATACAAAAACAAAACTGAGAGAGGAAGAACCAGAAATGGCTGTAGCTCTGGATGAGGTAGATGAGAGTAATGTCATAGTTGTTCAGGGAGGATACGATAACTGTGAGTTTGTTCTTAGATTAGCAGACATTCCTCATGTAGTTATCCCTGAGCATTCCGCAGAAACAGTAAATTACCGACCTGATCAAACTGTTTTCATCAATTGTCCTGGAAATATAAGTGATAAAGCAATAAGAAAGCTAGTAACTTTCGTTCGTGAAGGTGGTTTATTGATTACTACTGATTGGGCTCTTCAGAATGTTCTGGAGAAAGGATTTCCAGATAAAGTAAAATATAATCAACAGCCTACCGGGGATGAAGTTGTAAGAATAACAGTTAAGGATCCAGATAACCCTATAGTAAAAGGTTTTCTAGAAGCAGATGGAGACCCACTTTGGTGGCTAGAAGGTTCGTCTTACCCAATAGAGATACTCGACAAGAAGAATGTTAAAGTTCTCGTTTATTCTAATGAACTTAAGAAAAAATATGGAGAGAGTCCAGTAATAGTAGAGTTTGAACATGGAGAAGGTAAAGTTATACATATGATCAGCCACTTCTATCTCCAAAGAACTGAGACAAGAGATAAGAAGGATAAGATGGCTGCATCTAATGCTGTAGAGGGTAAATACTATGATATGGCTCCTGAAGAAATGAAAGAAAAGTTCAAGTCAATTGATACCGCTTCTTTCAAATCAGCTCAATCCTCAGTTGATTTTATACAGAAAAATATAGCTGCTCAAAAGATGAAATCCATGAAAAAGAAGGAGGACAAAGCTGAATAACAGCTTTTGTGAGGAGATTGTGCATGAAAGAAGAAAGAAGAAAACGTGTTCCCAAGAAAATCTCCTCCGTTAGCCATCCTACAAGGAAAGCTATTGTAGAGGAATTAAAAGAGAAAAATCAAACTACTTTAGATCTGGAACAATCTTTAGATGAATCTCGATACAATCTTTACCACCATTTAGAAGTTCTTGAGAATCAGGGGATTATTGAACAAGAGCGAGAAGGAAAGGTGAAAGTATACAAACTAAGGAAGGGGGCAACACCAATTGTTCTTGAAGTTGAAGCATTACCCAAAGATAAACACGAAACATTTAAACAACTTCTAAACAAAATTCTTCTCCTTTGGAAAGAGAAAGAAATAAAAAACATTACTGATATAGATGAGGTTCTGATTGTTCCTACAAAGAAAGAGAAGAAGTAATTAAGCTACTCTTTTTCCTCTTTTTATTGGTCCACCACATTCGGGACATTCTCTTTCATTGCTCTTAACCTCATACCCGCAATAATTGCAATAATACACTTTTCCAGATTTTGAAGGTCTATATGATGCTGAATAAGGAGCTAAAGCAGAAGCAGTTGCACTTGAGACCGAGCTTGATATATTATGGAATGTTTTGGTTATTGCCTTTCTTTTACTCATAATAAAAGAAATCATTAGTATTGGAAAGAAAATGATTATTGAACCTATGAATATCCATATGAGTATTATTCCTATGTTAAATCTTTCAAAACTAATCTCGAAGTTAGAAGTAGCAAATGAACTAATAATAAATGAAAGCCCAGTAGCAATTAACCCTATTTCGATGATTGCAAACAAAATCAGTAAGATTTTGAACCCTTTGCTCTTCTTAGGTTTGTCTTCATTTTGGTTAGTCATCTTGATAGGTTTACTGTCTATAACTAATAAACATTGTTGAATTCTTTCCACTGAAAGAGAAGTAATCTTTTATTTAGGTTAATTAAATTAAACTGTAAATCGTAATGCTGATTGTTATGTCGTCTGAAGAATCAACTGAGCAGATCTCCCCAGATATTAGAATGAGAAAACATAAAACAAGGCATTCAGAGTTACTTCTAGTACCAAAAACCATTTGGAGTATAGTCTTCAGGCTAGCCACTTTACTAGTAATTTCTGGTGTGCTCTTAGGTATTTCTTTACCCTTTTTGGGAAATACTTGGTCGGTTTATATCGCAGTTTTGGGAGTAGTTATCGGAGTAGTGGGTTTAGTACAAGTGATATTTTTGGTAAACTATTCTTCTCGAGATAAGAATACCTATTTATTAACAAAAGATGGGCTTTACATTACTGATGAAAGAAAAGGCGTAAAGAAATACTCGTGGAAACAAATTTCTAATGTTTCTGTATTTACACCCGAAAAAAGATTTGCTCAACCTTATTGTGTCATTACAACAATAGACGCAAAGATTTCAATCCTACTTTCTCACTACATGGAGAAAAATATTGGTCTGAAAGCACCTAAAGTTCTAGCTCAGGCAATCACGATGTTCTACAAATGGAAATTATTGAATCTTAGAAGGAAATTGCAAGGGTAAGTTATCCTATTTCGTCCAGTATTTGACTATTCTTCTTTCTTATCAAAATCTATGGAGACAGAGTTTATACAAAATCGTAATCCTGTAGGTTGAGGACCATCATCGAAAACATGTCCTAGGTGTCCTCCACAATTTTTACATAGAACCTCTGTTCAACCATATCTTGAGATCTATCTGTCTTTTCTTCAATATTAGATTCGTTAATTGTTGAACTAAAACTAGGCCAACCACAACCTGCATCAAATTTTGTATTAGAATCGAACAATATTGTTCCACATCCAGCACATTTGTAGACTCCTTTCTTTTTATGATTCCAAAACTTCTCAGTGAATGGTTTTTCTGTACCTTTAAGACGAAGAACTCTAAATTGCTTAGAAGTTAATTCTTTCCTCCATTCATCCTCATTTTTATTGTTTTTGTTGATCATTTTCAAGTAAACATAGAAATCAAACTAATAAAAATAAGTTTTCAACAAATGTCCCCTAGAGTACGAACTGATTTTTATTGAATTACATTTATATGTTACTTCAGCTATTTGTTCTTGGAGGAAGATTATACTTGGAATGGCCTATCATTTTAGCTATTGTATTTTTCATCATTGCGGTTATTATTATGATCATTTATACATCAGGAAAACAAAAAAAAATTCACTGGGCTTGCTTCAGGCTTAATTCAGTTGGAGTTTCCAGAAATGGAAGTAGATGTTATTTCTCAAGGGGGAGGCTTAAGTGTCCCAGATATTCAAGCACATAATGAAACTCTGGGAAACCTTCGATATCTCAATGTCCGCTATAATGTAGAACGTAGAGGGCAATACAGTCAAACTTTCTTGGTGTTAAGAGCAGAAGTTAGGATGGATTCTTTCCCTCAATCACTGTTTTGTTCAATCATACAAGAAGGATTTTTCAATAAAAGATTCCGAGGAGAAAACCTTGAAATTGGTGTCCCATATATTGATGATTCACTACTAATCAATGTTAATCCTCTTCAAAATGCAGAGAACTTCTTCAGTTTAAATGATCAACTTCTACCTCTATTGGCAAAAAAGAGTGATTTGAGACAATGTCAGATTAGTAGTGAAAGTAATAATCTTGTTACAATTTACTTAGAAACAAAAAAAACAAACATTAAATCATTAAAAGAGAGCTTCAAGATTTTGCAAAGCTTAATTCCTGTTACTAAACTAAAGAAAGAACATTACAAATTTCCAGTAGTAAAACCGGCTGATGAAGTAATCTCCTTTATACCTGCTTCAACAGAAGGAGAAAGAGATTATGAAGCGGAAGAAGTTCAAAAAATACCTGCAACAGTTGATATTGGGAAAGTACTAGATAAACTGCGTACACGGGTTAACAAACTTGATTTATCAGAAAATCAAGCTGAGATGACACACAATTCCGGTTTGTTTAATACCATAACTTGGAAGTGGGATAAAGATAAAATAATTGTTAAAGCTGTTGGAACTGTAAGAAATGCTGTTAAATTGAAAGTGGAGATGAAACCAGTTTCAGTAGGATCATCCAACGAATTTAGCTGGTTTAAACCCTATGATACAATTGAACTTATGGTTGAACCTTTGCTTCTTCAAGATGATGTACTTCATGCTTATGATATAGCAAAGAACTTTAACAGAATTAAAACGGATAAAATTTTGACAAAACTCGAATTCATAGCTGAAGACAATGATGCCGTTTTGGAAATTAAAGCAGATGCTCATCCAGATAATGTTAGACAAATATTTGAGTTAATAAGTTTATTTTCATGGGAATGGTTGACTAATTTTGTATTAGCTTAAATTTTTAAACAGTGATGATTTGTAGTATGTCTGTGTTAATGAACTCTACATCTAGATAATTTAGTCCCTTATGTTCTCTCAGCTATCCAATTAATCCATAATTTGAATTATAATTTCGTGATGTTGACTGATAGCTATTGCAATTTTCTTTCTTGTTGCATTCAAGTATCTCCAAACAGAGGTTTGTGAAATATTTAGTTTTTCAGCTATCTCATTTTGATTAAGGTTTTCTATGTCTGATAGTTGTAGTATTTGCAACTCAAAACTAGAAAGCTCAACCGTTCCCTTATCTACATTTATCTCTCTATTGACGTTAATTGGATAAAAAACCGGTGGTCTTCCCCTTCTTGGATGTCGTCTTCCCCTTCCTCGTCCATATGGTCTCCCTCTACCACGAAAATCATCATCAGGAACAAATCCTCTGTCAGACATATTTATAACCTTGAAAAAAATGGTAATAGGAAATATAAGTTTTGCTAATTTCCTATTTATTTAGCTGGTTTATCTAGTGCTTTCAGCTGCTCAATTTCTTTTTGAAGTGCTTCAACTTGCCTTTGAATGAGCGAAATTTCATGCTCTATTGCTTCCGGTGTTTCCGGTTTCCCGTAAGGGTCCCACCTAGCTCCTGTTGGTGGTGCAACAAAACCTACTCCTTCGTATTCTGGCATAGCCCACCATCCTCTTGGACGATCGGGATAATAATCACAGTACGGACTTGAAAATCTTCTTCCTGGACCCCATCCTGGACCGTATCCAGCTCCATACCCTCTACCTCTACCATATCTTGCTCCATAATATCTTCTATACATTATTTTTTTCACCTTAATGAATTATTACTCAATATTCTCTAAGTTGGCGAATATATTTAAATCTTTCGTTTTGAATTATAACTCAATATGCTCACTATTATATATTAGCACGTTAAATGCTAGGATATGAGTGAGAATGAAGAGAAAATTCAAGGATTTACACGAAGAAAAAATAAAGGAAGAGAAGACTTGGCAGGAGAGCACAAGTTTACTGATACTGGACAGCTGATTCTCTTATTTATCTTTCTAGTTGTCTGGTTTTTAGATTCATTCACACTGAAATTTTCAACATTCTTAGCTGATGATATTCCAATTTATGTGACAATTCCACTTGGAGTAATAGTTCTAATTATTTCTGGATTTTTCGCTTTTGCTGGATTAAGAAAAGTTTTCAAAGAAGTAAGAGACAAACCAGGTGTAGTAACTTCTGGAGTTTTTGCTTATTGCAGACATCCAGTGTATTTTGGGTCAATACTGTTGTTTGTGGGTTTATCTATTTTGGCTTGGTCATTATTAGCCTTTGGAATATGTATAATCATTATAATATTCTATGAATATGTTGCAACTTATGAAGAAAAATTACTCGTAAAACAATTTGGGCAGGAGTATAGTGATTATCAAAAGAAAGTTTCAAAATGGATACCTGGGTTGAAACCAATCAAGAAAAGAAGCAAGTAAAGAAATTGATCTCAGCACGAGTTTAAGAAAACAAATAATTTAGAAAAATTAGTAGATAAGAACATGACCATTAAAGTGGGAGATTCCCTTCTTCTCAACTTTTCTAGCTTCGTGTAAGTAGAACCATTTGTTTTGATTGTTTTCTGTCTTTCTGTTTTGATTTATTTTTTGAGCCATTTTTTGCACCTAAGTATACTATGACTGGTCACATGATTTTAACATGACGAGAAGAAGTGACCACTATGTGACCAACTGAAGAAATCATCGCACAAATAAAAGTGATTGATTTTTTTTGCAACACTTATTCTAGAAAATCATTTTATTAGTAAAAATTGGTTAGAATTTTACCTTTTATTTCTTTTCGCAACAACTTTAAATATGTTTTAAGGCATTTTTACATGAATCACTTAGGTGAGATCATGAATAAAAAATTGATAACTATAATATGTTTAATTGTCCTTATTACCAGTAGTTTTTCGATGCTTGTTGTTAATGCAGCACCTGGTGACATAGGATACATGAGAATTGAACTTAAAGATGTTACAATCATCGATAACCACGAAAGTTTTCCTCTTGGAGATGGAGAAATATACTTTAAGTTTAATATGAATGGTTCAGAATTCCGTACAGCAAATTACGAAGGAATTGATGACGGTGAGAACGTCACTTTGAATTATGTCTTCTTTGATAGCTTAGTTAGAGAGGGAAGTAACCTTTTCCTTTTTATGGAATGTTGGGAAGAAGATGATGCTGATGCTGATGATTATGTAGGTGAATACAATTTCACTCTCCTTCCTATAGATTTTGGTGATTTCATCGCATTATATGGTTTTTCAGAAACATTTGTTGTTACAGGAACAGATGCAATATTCTATCTTGAAGTAAGTATAGATCAAGCTCCTTCTATTCCTCCTGAAAAAGAACAAACTCCATATATCACAGTAACTTTAGTCAGTGCTGAAATACACAATAAACATGAGGCAGTTGGAAAAGGTAATGGTGAAATCTATTTCTCCTATGAGATATACGGAGCAGCTATGAGTACAGAAGAATACAAAGATATTGAAGATGGAGAGATAATTACAACAGATTTGCTGTTATATCAAGGTCGAATCTTTAATGACAGTTTTGATCTCATAATCATTTGCTTTGAAGCGGATATAGATGGTGATGACGACTTAGGAGGATTCATTGATATTAACCCAGTTTTCTTCCCAGAATGGTATAGAGGTCTTTATGGTGTAAGACAAACTCAAATTATACCCATATCTGATGTTACCTTCACTATTGAATATTACATAACTTATCCTGCTGTTCCAGATAGATATGAAGTAATACCAACTAAAACTGAATGTGTTATGAAATTCAATACTCCAATTTCTTCATATGTGGGAATTTATTATAGAGAAATAGGTGTAAGCAATTTTGGTGGTTTTGATTTTCCAGGATTTTATCAAACATCTCACAGCTATACATTACTCAATCTTAAACCATACACTGCTTACGAGTACTATGTGATAACTTGGAATCATGATGGAGAAATGTATGTAGACAATAACAATGGTGACAATTATGTCTTTTATACTGTAGAAAATCTTCCTGTGTATACCCTTGTTAGACAGAACCTAGGGATACAAGAAGAATTCTTCAAAACTTTGACCGGAGGTTTTAGTCATGTTAATTATTCCTTAGGGATGTATGCAGGACTAAATGTACCTATTATATTCGAACAACAGACACAGAAGTATGTTCAAGCTGGAGATGGAATTGAGTCAAATGTTACTATTACTCCTGAAGAAGGATATGCTGGTGCAGAGGTTTTTGGTGAGATTTCAGTATATGGTTATAAAATCCCTCTAATGGAACCTGAAAGCTATTATTATGATTTCACTGCTCCATTTGGAGATCTTACTATCTATACTTATACAACCAGTTACTATCTAGGGAATTTAACAAGAGCAGATTCTATTTACTACGTTAATCTAGCAGCTCAAATAGACGTTACTTTTGAGATAGGTGTGTATTTAGAGTCAAATGTTACCATGACATATTCAGGAGCAACTGTAAATGATAATACTGCATCATTTATTATAGATGAACCTGGAGAAACTGTCACTCTAACTGATACTATTGATCCAGCTGCTATAGGTGGTAGTGAAGCGATATGTAATGCCAATGCAATATTACAGTTCAACAACTTATACTTGAGAGTGAGTTCGCTGAATCTTTCGGTAGTGGGTGAAATATATACTCTAATTTATGATATTCCTACTGTTGATTATAATATAGAAATAATTGGAGAAACAGCGTTCTTTGACCCGATAACATTTCCTGTATTAAAGGATGCATTGTTCTTTCCGTTAGTTCTTAATCACGAAGATCTTGAAACTGTATCCAAAGTTGATGATGAAAATCCTGAGATTACATTCTCTGAAGAAATAAAAGATACTTCTACTCAGTTCACTCTGAAAGTACGAGCAACAGACAATAATGCTATCTTCGATTTAG
>DAOVER010000089.1 GCA_030668875.1 Candidatus Heimdallarchaeota archaeon | reverse complement strand
CCATGCCAGAAGTAATTTGACCAGAATAGTTTAATCATATCGAAAGGCATAGTATAATCGTAAATATCTGCAAAAATCTTTTCCTCCCCATCTAAAACATCGTAGCATCCAGTTGTTTCATTATATCTAAAACCTAACTTAATTGTTTCAGTTTGGGGATCATAATCGAATTGTTTGTAAATTGTATAATTATAACACTCTTCATCGTAACATTTAATGAACTCTAGAGGACTCCTGCATTCTGAAGTTCTAAAAAATAAATCAGATCCATTAGTTGTTAAGTTATAGAAAGAATAAGTATCTTCCTTAGTCTCCAATCTACTTTCTTTCTCGGGATCAAATATATCAAAAATAGTTGATTGTTTTAAATAATCATACTCATATTCATCTTGATACTCGCCCCAAAAACTACTAGAATTAGCTGTAGCAAAATGAAACAAAGGGTGAAAGGAAGAGGACATGACAAGGATGACACATACAATTCTAAGATATTTCATTCAATCAACAAGGGTTTATTTTCATGATAGAATAAGTGAATATAATTTATAAATTGTCTCTATCCTAGATTTATTTCACTTACACAGTTGACTCTCTTGCCTACTTTAAATACTCAATTCTCCTATAGGAAAATGAGAGAAGCCTCTTTTTAGAGACCTCTCTTCCACAGGGGGGAAGATAATTCCCCCAACCCAAAACCTTCATTCACACCCGGGGGGTTTATTCCCCCTATTTTTCCATCTAAACTAATTAGAAAAAAGATAGTTAAAAGTAAAAAAGATAGACGACAAATATTCTTTTCATTACACAATATTGATAAAGATTTAATTCAGAGTCATAATAACCAAAAAATTTGTTATAATTTGAGGTTTGTTGAAATGAAGAAAAAATCACTTGTGTTCTGTCTATTTCTAATGCTTCTATTAGCACCTCATATTGGTCAAGCTATTTCTTTTAGCTACGTTCCAGGTTCGTTAATTAAAGATAGGCGCTATGGTTTATCTAATTGCATCATAGAGGAAGGGTACTATTTCCTTGTTATTGACAATACAGGAGTAGTAACAGATGATTATGATAGATATGATTCTTATGTTATCTATAGTATAAGTTTCTCTGAAGAAGGAATTGATACCATAGACGGTACTGGTACTATTGCAGAAGACAATTATTTCGTTGTTTCATTTAATTTTGATCTAGAGGGTGTCTATGTAACTGAATGTCGTATTGAAATCCATGCTTCAAATGATGTTTCTGCTTTCATAACTGATTACCTTGGTTTAGCTGAGTACTACGACGAAGTAGGAAGAATAGATATTAATGTTAAACGTCAGCTGATTTATACGATTGTAGGAGTAGGGGGAGCTTTAGCTATAGGTGTTGGTGTTGCAACTTTCTTTATCTTAAGAAAAATTCGACGGCAAGATTCCGTCATCAAAGAGCTTCTTTCTGGAAAAGTGAAGAGAGATGACGAGGATAAACAGAGAAACGTAGCTTAAAAAAAGAAAGTAGTAGAAGAGTGTTTTATCTCTTCCTTTTGTTTAAATAAACAATGCAAGCAATTACTGGGAATATGAACAAGGCAGTTAGAGCAGAGTATTCTCCTATGACTACATTCTCAATCTGAATAATTTGGGATGATGTATTCAATAGATCATTCCAGTCTGTAACATAAGCTGTTAATGTATAATCTCCATCGTCATATTGAGTAGTATCAATATTTATCGAAAGGACTACTTCACTCATCGCCACCCAAATTGCTCTCCAAGTTGAGTTCCACAGTTCCACAGTTATATTTTTGATACCTGAATAATCTTTTGCTCCTACATCAAAAGCAAAATTTCCAGAGACATAAACAAACTGATCAATTTCTATCTCAGGTAATTTGTCATCGAAGTTGAGATCATAAACATTCAAACCCAAATAAGTTCCTATGTACATTTTTCCTGTTATTGGGCTATAGTCTGCGCGGGCAACGAAGAGGCTAGACAAACCTTCTGATTCACCTTCAAACTTAATCTGCTCATTAGTCATGTTATAAAGATAAACACCTCTATTAGACGTGAACATAATTTCATTAGTTTCTGAAATATGTACAATATCATTGATCGTAGGTATCCATAAAGCAGCTTGAGTGAAATCCTCAAAAGTTTCTGAAATAGGATCAAAGATTTTTACATGGGGAGATTGTTCTAGACCTACCCATATTTTACCATCTATCCATGTTAATGAACGAATATCCCACTCTTCAACCTCTCCAAAAGTTTTAATAACTTCACGAGTTGTAAGGTTGAACATTACCAGGCTTTTGTTAGTTGCAATGTAGAGAACGTCTCTTGTTGGGTCGTGCAAGACTTCGTTTAATTCCAAATCAGTTCTATCGTAACCCAAATCATGAACTGAATAGTTACCAGTTTGCCAATTATAGATAATTAGAGAACCGTTACCATTTTCATCTCTACCAACTGAATAGTAAATCACAGATTCATTAGGGGAAGAAGATATGTCACGGATATGATTGTACTCATCTAATGGGAGAATTGTGCTCATATCAGTTACACCATCATCAGAGATATTGTATAGGTACCGATGATGGAACATTAATCGAGAATTAACTAATAATTCACCGGCAGTATTTCCACCAGCACCAGGAACGTTCAACAGATATTCAAGGTTATCTTCATTTGCGGAATATATACTGAATCTGTTTAGACCCAGTAAGGTAGAAACATAAACAGTTTCATCGATAGGATCGTAATGAACATCAGAAGCCATATTATGATACATACCTAGAATTGGGCCACTTATGACAGTGTTACTTGCAGGAGTGAGGGGATCAACAAAATTCAATATTTGTAACCTTTGTATTGTACCAAGTATTGCTTCATTTGTCAACTCGTTTATCTCAACACTTGCTAAAAGTCCCTCAACCGAGTAATCTGCAGTTATATAAGGTAAACTAGAAGAGCCACCAGTCCCTTGAGCAGAACGAGCTATTCCTTCTAGCGAAGAAGCATTGAAAATATATAAACCACATTCGGTATTAGCACTAATGAATGAAGCGATATATCCAAGTTCTCTACTAGAATCAAATGCTATATCAATAACAGGAAGAGGGTTATAACCTACTTCTGTCAAGTTATATGATTCTACGGTTTCATTTTCGAAAATAACAGTTAATCCTCCAGCTAATCCAGTATTAGGTGTTGGATCTTTTGTCGTGATAAATGTCCTATTTTCTGTTGGATAGTATTTCACTAAACTGACTTTATTGTAAGGTAAACCCTCAGTTGTAGTATACTTCTGTGAGGTGTTTGTTAGCATATCTATCCAGTAAAAACCATCTTCTGCACCAATGAACAGATAGTTATCATATAGATCCAAAGTTAAAATTCCAGATGAAGGGACAGGATAACCAGATGTATCAAGAAAAGAGCCTTTTATTGGGTCGTAAGCACTTAAGCCATCATAGCTACTAATCCAGGCTATGTTTGTATTGTGATCAACTACAACATTTTTTGTTAAGTCGAAAACACCAAAATTACCTGTGGCGATAGATGTTGCTTGTAGAGGGAAAACAGAATAGTTTAGGATATCCACATTACCAATAGTAGAGATGTACAAGAGTTTGAGGTCTTCGTCAATTTCTAAGTCAAAAATTGTCGCTTCAGATAAGCCTATCTCTATACCATAGTGAGAGGAGTTTAATAGGTCATCCAATTGAAAGAGTGCTAAACCTTTGTAAGAGTTTGTGAATATTAGATTATCTTCTTCGCTAATTGCCAAAGCAGTATACCCTGGATTCCCATAAATTTGATTAAAAGCATCATTACCATTATTTAAAGAAGAAGTGATATTTTGATCATCATAGGTAAGTCCTTTAGTAAAATCATGAGTAGGGAAAAAACTTAGTGTTCCAAGCAAAATGAATACTAAAAGAACAGAATTATTTCTTTTCATATAATATTATTCTCCCGACTTTAATATAAATATATTTCATATCGGTAAATCATAAGAAAAAAAGAAAAAAACAGAATGTTCAGAATTTAACCAAATAATTCTTCACTGTTATCAATGAAAATGCTGACTATTTTCTCTCTTTTGAGCATAGCGTGTTCTAGACTGATATAGACCCAGGACATTTTGGAAAATATCGGCTTTCTGACATCTATAACTTTATTGGGCAAGAGCAATTCAAGGCTTTTAATAGGATAATCAGGATTTATTCCCATTATCATTCTGAAATCACTGCCTGTAATTTTATCCCTTGCAGCCAACTCGATAAACTTGTTTACTTTAATTTCTAGTTCAGATTCCTTCTGCCCATGTAGAAAATTTTCATACTTTTCATGCATAGCATTAGAATACCATTTGGGTGATCTAATTTCATTAAGAACTGCCCCATATCGAGTGAATTCTATCCTCAAATGTCCTTTAAGCGAAAGTTGTTTAAGCTTGAAAATAACTTCTTCTAAAGAAACACCTATTTCCAAAGCAACTGAAGTAAGGTTAACCTCTTTTCCAAATACTAGGCTTTCAACAATTAGTTTCTTCTTAGTTCGTTCAATAACAGGTTTTCGGATTATTCCATGATAAATGAGCCAGAAAATCTGTAGAACAAAAATACCAAGAATTATTGCTAGATATCCTGACAATACGTCGAATTTTCTCCATTCTAACTCGGAAGGAGAACCAGCAACAGCTCTTCTGAATAATCTCTCCTTGATGGTTTTCTTTGAAGTAAGGAGGTAGATTTTCAGTATCATTTGTGAAGAAAGGGCATAGATAGAAATTAACATAGATGTAACATGTATATCTGACATATAGGAATAATAAGCTAATATCACAAACATGAGTAGTGAGATGATTACTAAGCTAAATCTAAGTACGAAAGCTGTAGTCCTATATTTTGAATCTAGTTTAAACAGATAGAAGTAAGTATTAAGAAGACCAAATGCAGCCAGAAAAACCATGAAAATGACAGCAATATCGGAGAAATAATAACTAGAAGTATTGATATCAATTAGAGGTACTATAAAAACAAAAACTGTTGCAATGACTACTAGCGTTTCCAAGATGAAGTAAGTTACACCAAACGTTTTCTTTTCTTTGATTTCAGATGGAGTTAAGACTTTCTCTTTTTTTGAGTCAACAACCACTTTCTCCTTCCCCATTTCTTCTATTTTAGAAGAAGAAACAAAATCATTCTTCTCTTCTTCAGAATTCATATATAAAAAATCACATCATTATATTTAAAGAATTACAAACACTTTAGTGTCTATTTTACTTCCTACCTAAATATTAGTGGTATTAGTTGCGTTCTAATTCAAGAAAGGGTAGCCAAAATCCCAACAATGACTTTCATTTGATTCTTACCATTTACATAAATGAATTTCATAGAGTTGTTGCACGAATTATTGAAATAAGTTTTACCTCGTTGTTTCCTCTTTAATAGATCGTTTTACCTCTTTAATCAAGTTTTCCTTATTCAGAATACTTATGTTGCCCAAGGTTTTCATTAATACTCTTTCGAACATTTCTTCCATTTGAGGGATAATAACTTCTCTGTAAACTTCTTTAGAAACCTCCCTTTGAACAATTTTTGCAGCGGGTATGTTTTGTAAGCTTCCTAGTGTTCTGTCTTTTTTTACAATACCTGTTTTTTCTGTGTAGTATCCTATACACCATTCAAAAATGAATATTATCAATAGGATAGTAATTGAATCTAACCAACCTATTATACCCTCACCAAAAATATTATCGATAACTAAGACTATTGCACCTAAAATAACAGCTGCATAATACAACATCTGAATATAAGTTACACCAAAACGCAATCGTGCTAATTGTTTTCCAACAAAGTTGTTAAAATCAAATTTTTGTTTCTTTTCTCTCTTTCTTTTCTTCTTTTTTTCGTCTCTCATGTTTTTCACTTGTGTAAAGTCTCTTGAGAATAATTGTTTAATCATTATTAATTATTTGGGATGTGCTTTTGAATATTTAATCAAAGAGTGTTATAGCCGCTGAGACGGGGTACTACTAGGGCGTTAAAAGCTATTGTTAAATTCCGACAATAACTTTCAGTTAACTTTTACCGACTATAAATAGTAATTTCAGTATAAGATAGTTGACAGACATGGTCACATTCACTAGACACTACAATAACTTACTAATAGTAAGTTGCATCACTCTAATGGTTATGCTAGCGGGTAGTGGGTTAAGTTTGTCGAACTCACCAACTGACTCATCACACACTCGAACGCTTTCACAGACAATAAATCAAGAAATATCATACGAGTTCAATGATAGCTCTGTCGAAAGCGTTCAACATTTTATTTTAACTAATCTTACACTTTCAGCTCTGAATGTTCTCAATCTTAGTTTTGTTGTTGAAGGAGACAAATCCACTAGTGCTGGAATAGCTATTACTTTTCAAATCTTAGACGTTGAAGTTGATTTTACTATTGAAAGAATTTACCAAGACAATGTTAATCATTCAATTACCCAAGGTTTCTATTCTGAAGCCGATTTAACAAGTGACGTAAACATTACTGTGATAATTTCAGGACTAGCTTCATATGGAAAAAGTGGAGTTATCAAAATATTCTCTACTAGTAATATAGAAAATCTACCTCTTACAACACTAAATACCACTTTCCAAGACATAACATTTCTTCCAGAATATTTCATGTTCGAGGGTGAGATGCTGGGTACATCAGAGTATGCGATTTTATCAGCTGTTAATTGTACCGATAATGTCACCTATTCCTTAGAATTATCAATAAATTTTACAACAAATGACTTCAACTCTTTTGTAGAAGAATTATCTGTATCCATTAACTCGCAGGTTCAAGATACAAGAACAATTGATTCTGATCAAGAAAACGATTTTGTTTTTACTCTGTCATTAGAAGAAGGCATCAATATTATAACACTCATTTTTCACATAGAGATTTCAACTGATATAATTCAAATTTCTAATCTAAAATCTACTGGGAAATTAGTACCAAAGATAACTCCTTCAAATGAGGTTTTTCAAGAAATTAGCTGGGAAGATGCAATTGATTCTACCATTGACATATCCAGTTTCAAACCCTTTTCAATTCAAACTGCAAATATTCTAAACTTACAGTTAGTATTCAGTTTTGAAGGAACAACAATCTATTCTGGTATAGACTTTGAGATTACTCAAAACAGTATTTCTTTGGAATCTGGAATCATAACCGCCAGTAAGCAAAGTAGTTCTCAACAAACTATAGAAATCATAACTTATACAGAAAGTTATAATTCAGACTTATTTCTACATTTAAGTGCAATTAACTCTGGTTCAGGAACTATATTTCTTTACAATATTTCATCTATTAGCATATCTGAGATAATTAATTTCGATCAAGAAACATATGAGAAACAACTAGTCTCTGAAACAGAAATCAGCACTCCCATGATAGGAGCTATTAGCAAAAGTTTCTATGATGTAGTTTATCTAGAAGATTCAGCTGTTTATTACAGTTGTAATTTCTCAATGTTCATCAGTTCTGATATAAATTTTGACAGTATCACGATTACTGTTAAATCGGGAAGCAATATAGCTTTTACAAAATCAATTAGGGAGACAGGTCAAGCAGAAATTACTGGTGATATCAATCTATATAATGGTTACAATGAGATAAGATTCGTTATCACGATA
>DAOVER010000035.1 GCA_030668875.1 Candidatus Heimdallarchaeota archaeon | reverse complement strand
GTATTTGCACATAAGATGGATGTAGTACCTCCAAATAAACGAGAGCCTGTTTTACAATCAATTAAAGATATTTTCGAAATTGAGAATTTTCCAAATGCCGAAATTATTGGGACATCAATTTTTGAAGAAACAATATGGGATGCAATGCAACAAGTATTGGCCTATGTTTATCCGAAAGATGACTCTAAATCAGTTAAAATCAAAGAAACATTCAAACAACAGGATTTAGTTTTTATCGCACTATCAACAGCTCAAGGTTTAATGTTATATTCTCAACCTGAAAGGTATGCTGGATATAATTTCATTAAATTGAAAAATGACCTTGCAAAAATGTTTTCACCAACATTAGTTTTAGATCATGTTATATTCTCTTTTGAAGAAAACAGAGTCTATATGAAAGAAATAAGCGAAGATTTAGTATTAACAACAGTTTTTCCTCCAGATGCTGACCAAGTAAATGAAAAAGAATATTTCAATACCTTAGCAGTTGAAATGCAACAACTATTCCAACCTGACGAACTTCTTGGAAGAGCTAAAATCAAGATGAGAGACACACTCATTAACTATTTAGCAAAAAATGGCATTCCAAAAGACGAGGTTGTTGAAAGAAGAGTTGATAGGAACATCAGTTTTAGATGTGATGTTTGTGGGAGAAATCTACAGAAATCAATGCTTGATGTCGCAGTTGAAAACTCTGAACAACTTGAAAGAGGTATTAAAGTTCAGAAAGGATTTGGTACAACATCCATTGAGATTTATCCTATCCACGAATGTGTTACAGAGATGCGAGAGATACCAATCTTCCTAGATTCGCAACTAGAATATAGAAGATATGGAGACAGTCGTCCAGTTTAAATCAACATGGTATATTCAAGAAGTTGTACGAAAAAGCAATAAATACAATTGTTGATTAAAAGAAACTACTCTGTAGTTTGTTCTTCTCTTTCTTCATTTATTTCTTCTACTTCTGCAGTTGATCCTTTTGTAAGAAAGTTAGACATACCTTTAATGTCATCTGATGATATGCCTTCAAGTATTGTTTCTTTCTTCTGAACTAAGAAGTTAGCAAAACTTGAGATATCATCTGCACTGAAATTTATTGCACTTGAATCTCCTATACCATTTAATGTGGCAATAGGTTCAGTTGTATCGGGAATATGTTCAATCTTGTCTTCAACAGCTGTTTCAATTTGTTCGGTTTGTTCAGGGATTGACTCTATAACCATCTTCTCAACAAATTCGGGTACGATTTGTTGTTCTGGAGGTACTTCTGTTACTTTGGTATCTGGAACGTCTGGCACAGCAGTGGACTCTGGAACAGTTGGGACAGGTACTTGAGGTGCTGACTTAGCTAAAACTTCTGGAGTTTCTTCAACAATTATGGGTTTTGATTCTACATGGGTTTCTGGTAGCTCAGTAAGTTCTTCTACATGCTCTATTTCGATTGGTTCTGGTGTAACTTGTTCAATCTCTTCTTTTTGTTCCTCTGTAACAAGTTCAACTGAAGCAGGTGAAGGTGGCAATATGATTTCGGGTTCAACGATATCTGTTTCTTCTACAACTAACGATGTTTTCATTATCTCTATTTGAGGAGCTTCCACTGTTTCTTCAACGATAACTATTGGTTCATCAACAATTTCAGGGAATGATTCAGGTTCAGTAGTAACTGTTTCTGTGGTAACGGGAACTGATGGAACTTGAGGTACTAAAGGAACAGGGACTGGTTCAGGTTTAGCAGCTTCATCAGAATCAGTAGTTGCTTTTGCAAACTTGAGTATAAGATCAAAAAACATCTTCTTCCTTTCTTTTGTTATTTCAGAGAAAGAAGTTACAAGCAAGAAATTTTTTGCAAGGTTGAAAACCATTCCATGAACTTTCTCATCAGCAGATTTAACAATAGTACCTGTGGGGTCAATTTCTTGACTTTTTTCCTTCACATAACGTTTGAAGTCGTGAAGTGCAATAAGATAATCCATTGAATTTTGTGTTGTAACATCTGTTTTGGATGAAGCACCTATTATAGGAGAAAATGTATCCTTATCAATAAGAACAATTTCTATAATACCATAATCTGTTAAGTCGAATTGTAAATCCAAGTTACCAAAAGTGGGTAAAGTAATTTCAGCATCAGGTTTGAGAAAATCTAGAAGTTGTTCAATTCTTGGGTCTTCTTGATGTTCCATGAGATAGCTTTGGAACTCATCACTTTCCTCCACTTTCTGACCTAAGTTGGAAATTAGCTCAAATCGTTTAGTATCTATTCCAGCTTCAGCCATAATCGTAAAAATTAATTCCTTTAAACTTTCTCTGTAATAGATGCTGGTATTTTCAAAATCGATTTCATATTTTGGATCATTAAATGACTCACGTATGTGTTGATGAATAACAACCATTCTCTCTGGTTGTACAAGATCGACTTTGTGGCACAATACAGTTATTCTTCCATTGGGGTTTTCTTTTTTATATTGTCGAATTGTAAAACTGAATCGTCTTTCCGATTCTTCAAACATCTCAGGATGAGTAACATCAACAATCCAGACGAGCAATTTGACATTTGAGAATACAAGATGTCGAAAATGCGTTACAGCTTCGTTCCAATAACTCTCTTGCCCACCGGAATCAATAACCATACTTTTTTTTTCTTCGTCAATGAAATGACGTTGATAGTGAACTGTTGCCATATAATCTTCCATATCTTCTGGAGATTTGTTAAAGAAAACCACATCCTTTATTGCAGTTTTCCCTGCAGCTTGGAGACCCATAAGTAGAATCTTATCTTCTATTGCAGGAGCTTCTTCGTTTTTACCGTAAATTTCATCGAACAAGTATGACATATATAGCGCCCCCTAAAAGCGTCTTTGACCTCTTTATGAATATAACGGTCTATTTAATTATCAATTTATCGATAAAGGCTTGAGAAAAAGAAAATTGCTTAAGAGCTGCTTCCGTTCTCTTGAGCTTTTTCAACTTTTTGTGCAGCAAGGATAATTACAACAGATTCTTTACGGATTTCTTTTATCAACATTTCTACTTTCTTCAACGAATCTTTGCCTTTGAGTGCAACATCCAATTCGTCTATTTTTGGATAAAGATACTCTTGGTAGTTAAGAAGTAAGTTTCCGTACTCTCGATCAGCAAGAATAATTAGAGAAAGATTCTCAAAACCTCCTCGAGCTTGAGGATTCTTTAACTGTAACCCTTGTAAGAAACCGACCATTTTCTCACTAGGTAGTACTATTGATCCAACTCTTCTCTCATCGGTATGTTCCTCAAAACCTAAGCTGGAATAAGCTTGATCAGCAATTTTAAGTAGAAAATTTTCTATACCAATCTGCATCCTTCCTATATATCGACCAATACTCAATGAATGATCAGTTACCAAGGGAATCGGACCTTTACGTTGATCAAATATTGACAACATAATACCTGGAGAGAGAATGGAATAATTCAAAACAATTTCCTCATCAGTAATTTTCTTCATTAATTCTTCAAAAGGTTTAGGTCGTGTAGCTTTGTATATGATGAATGAGATAATTCCTGCGATTAAAATACTTCCACCTATTATCAAACCTAAGAGCCATACAGGAAGCTCTTCAGCTTGAGGAGGTGGAAACGTAATTACTATGCCATCAAATCTAAATTGTGTTTGATCCCGAATGTCATCCCCTAGATAACTAGCTTCTATCTCGATTGAAGATATACTGGAGTTTAGTGTATAAGACAAAAGGGCTATACCATCAGATCCAGTGAAGCTACTGTTAGTAACACTTTCATTATAATCTGCAAAAGATAGCCGAACAACTGTAGATGGAAGTTCTGTATCAGTTTTTAGGTAAATATATATAATAAAATAAATCTCTGCACCTACTATGGGAGTGCCATCTTCTAAGGTCAATTTAGCATAAATTATTACGGAAGTACCTTCTAGAATTGTTGAATTTAATACCCATACGTCTAATAAAACAAGCATCGGTTTCACTTCTATCAAAATAACAGATGAATCAATAAAAGTATCATAATATTCTGAAGACTCCGCGTAAATTTCAAAGGTATAGTTCCCTTTACTATCAACAAAATCAGGTAGAAAGAGGGATATTCTCGCAGTTCCATTTTCTGAAAAATAGAGGTAGGGTACTTCTGTACCATTAATTGTTATACTTAGAATTTCTTGAGCAGAGATATTCAAATGATCATTCAGTTGCAGTGTGAAATTAACTATGTCATTGTAGTAGAGACTATTATATCCTCCTTGTAAGACAAATAAATTCCCTTCTCTAGTATCTACTGTAAGATATATAACTCTCATTTCCTTTTTGTCTGCAAATTGAAATATATAAAATTCAATAGCTGTTTCTAAGCCATTAGTTACGTTGAATGCTGTTATTGTAAAATCATAAGTTATACTATCAATCTGAACAATTTCAATACTGAGATTGTATGTCGAATCATAGTTATAGGTAATATCAACATTATCTAGAGGTTGTCCATCTAAAATATCTGTAACATTTATTCTGAAATTGAAGCTGTCTTTATACAAGATTGTTGTATGGTACTCATCTGATAAATCTGATGGAGATATTGGGCTAATCAAGATGTCATCAACTTTTAAGAAATATGTTTCAGTTCTGATATTTTGACTTAGTTTTTCTCCAGCATCATCATAGAGCTTGACTGTTAAATTATGTTCACCGTCAATTGGAGGTACATTTATGAACCACGGAAATGGGTTTGTACCATTTATAAGTGTCACAATTGATCCTTCTGATATATTTCCATCCCAGTAATATTCTAGTTTTATCAAATCATCATTTTCAGTATTATTATAAAATATGGAAGTATTTCCTTCTACATAATAAAATAGACTAATATCTTCGTATACGACTGTTTCATTATAAATATAGAATGCAGCAATTGGTGCCGTATAATCAACAGTGAAATTATACATAATTATAGCAATATTTCCAACTATATCTTCAAGATAAAATGTCAATTGTGCAGTACTACCTGATACATAAGAATCTTGTATAAATGAGAGCAGCTTGAATTCGAAGTCACCATTTATATCAGGAAATGCATTTGCAGTGAATCCTGGAAAAACATCCCATTCATATTCAACTGAATTGATAGTTTTATCAGAAAGGTCTTGTGTATTGAACTGTAAGGGGGTTAAATCATTTATTTCCGAGATGTAATTAAATGGAAATATGAGATCCAACGTTGGTGGACTATTATCAAGAATTAAATAAAAATATAAATCATATATATTGCCTAAGCTATCATTTGCACGTATAGTTATTTCAAGATAACCTTCAAGAAACCCTAGATTAAAATCGGAAACGAATGAAGTAAATGCTGTTCCATTAATTGAATAATAGCTGAAAAGAATAGTGTCGTCGTCTGTTAATGTGACATCAACTAGAGCATCAGCCTTTACATATCTATTACCGTCTACATGAATATAATTAACTAAGTCTGGGATAAGGTAATCTATGTCAGGAGCAGTGTTATCAACAATAACATATATTGTAGTCACATTTACATTTCCAGCAATATCCCAAACATATATCACAATACTATGATTACCATCAAAGAAAGAAAATAGTGGTAAAATAAACGGAAAGAATAGAGATTGATTAAAACCTCCATCAATGGAGATTTTTAGTAGAATTTCAGCAGAAAGAGTAAAATTGTCTGTAACAGTAAATGTTAGTGTTTCCTCCCCCAGATATCTTAAATTACTATAATCTAACACAGAAGAATCATATTCTGGTGCTTGTTGATCTATTGTGAATGTAAAAGTGAAAGTTTCTTCAACATGTAAAAGAGTACCAGTCCGAATTTTCAAAATGTGAACCCCAAGAGTTGAAGGTAACCCTTCAGCGTCCTTAAGTTTAAGTAGGGCCCCATCCCATTCCGCGTCAGATTTATCTTTCCAGACACCATTATCCCATTTGTATTTTATAGTATCATTGGAAGACGTGATTGTTACATTAACATCATTACCTCCCATATAATATGAATCATCTATCATATTTGTTAATTCAACATTAAGTATGGTAGGATCTGTAAAGAAAGTATAATGTGACGAGATTTGATTTCCATAAGTATCATTTGCTGTGACATATAGTTGATGCCAACCTCCTGCGGTGGGTAAGTTTGTTCTATATATGTGTCCACCTAGAAATGTCATTACCTCTTCTATATCACCATCCCAGTGATAAGTCACAATATCAATACCTGATGAATCGTTAACCTGTATGTAAATATTTTTTCCTGGAGATTGTAGTGTATTGTTATCTGGTGAGTCTAACAGGATTGTTGGTGGTAAAGATTCAAAAGTGAACTCGTAATAATATGACTCCGTTGTGTAGAAATCAATTGTGATAATCGTTAAATTATGTAAACCCTCATAATTTTCTGCGGTAATATTATAGGGTGATATGAACGACGTCGGAGAACCACTATTATCCCACTCAAACGTTGCAGAAGTAATATTATAGACGCTAAACTGTAGATCATAATTTCTGGGAATAATTGAAGTATTGATTGCATTATCTAAAACAACATTTACTGGAGATTCATCATAACCAAACTGATAAAGTTCTACTATCGTGTTATTGTAAATTGGATCACTTGCTTTCACTTCTAAAGTATTCCACCCATGTTCTGTAAGTAATGGAGACAGAATACTATCGTAAATTGGCGTCCATACACTATCTCCATTCCATCTGAAGCTACTCGTTGAACCATCCGTTACATCTATTGTTATATCTCTTGCTGAAGAATAAACAGTCTCATTTACAGCATTGAATATTTGTATTTCGGGGTATGTTTTCGATCGCATGTAAAGCTGTAGACCAGCCATCCTAGAAATATTATTAATCGTATAAATGTTAGAATAAATACCATCAGTGATTGTCCAAGTGTTAGTTCCACCACCTCCCCAATACCACCCTGTATATTGAAGAAAGGAACCCGATACTGGTACTGTACTAAATCTAGCCTCAATATCCATTCTTAATCTATACCCTACAGGTATTGTTACAGGGGAAACTATATCTGCTGAAAAAGTCCTTTGCCCAACAGTCATTGAGGATGTTGATTCGATGATCGTATTGCTTGTAATTAATGTAGGATTGTTTGGGTCAGCAGGATTAAAAAGATAAAGACTTAATCTATAACCAATATCTATTGTTTCAGAAAAAGTAGCACCATTATTTAACTCAAGATAGGAGAGGAAATGTACTCTTCCACTTATCTCAAACTCTTCTGTAAAAGTTGGACTATACATTTTTGATGGTTCATTTGGGTATCCCCTTTCTCGTAGATAAAACCAGTTAGTATCATTAGGCCAAGTTATAGGTTCAACACTTAATGCTCTCCAATATAGCTCTTTTGCTAATGTTCCATCATCTTTAATATCATCATAAGATACCCATTCAATGACATTACGACGATGTAGAGGATCTTCATCCGCAGGGTCTAATATAAGCGATTCACCGACCCTTGGAGCTCCATAGATATATCCCGTTCCACCACTGAAAAATGCAAAAGTTTCGTAGTCCCCTGGAATTTCTTCTGTCTTCTTTATTGGAGCGTTTTCACTATCATCTTGGTTATTTATATTTTCATCTGTTTCATTATCAGTGTCTGGAAGAATTGGTTTATTAGGAAAAACTGTATCGGTTAATTTTTCGTCATTTAATGAAGGTTCAAAATAGATTAGTGAACTGATGAATAATGTAACAATAAAAATTGAAAATAGTTTTGATTTATTTTTATACATGATATCCCCTTCTAGGCCTGATTTTTTGTTCTTCTAATATCGCAAGATTTCCTAAACCATGACAGTTAAGATTTTGTGCTCTTATTATATTCAACAATAAGTTGCGCAAATAATAAAGATTATTGCTCTTGCAAGCTTCAATTATTCTGACTTAAGCTATTATTTACAACTTTTTCTATCTCAAATGCTCTGAAGAAGGCATTGGACACTCTATCTTGTAGTTCATCAATTCCTGTTCTATTTAAATTAGAAATTTTCACTGAACTTATTCGATTTGTACTCATTTCTATGCCTAGTTTATCATTTATTCTCTGTCTTACAAACTCTTCTCCATCACTAATCATCTTATCAGTTACATCTGAAGAAATAACATAATCAAGATGTGTTCCAAGCAAGATGACATTTGTATAATCTGATATTAGTTCATGATCAATTGCTCTGTTTAGCCAATATTCCAGATTCTGGAAGGTTTTAATTTCAGCTAAACTGTAAGTTAAGATTAAAGCTATTACATCATTGATGCTTCTTACGTTGAAATACATATCAACAGCATCTTCAAAGGCTAGTCCTTCGCCTACTTCAGCTTTCCCTTTCTGTCCAGGCATAATGAATAATTGTGAGCTTATAGTTACTTTATATTTTTCAATATTTGAATATAGGATGAAATAATCGAATTCCAAATTAACGGATTTGGATAAGTTAGCACAATCAACAGTATGGAATGATCCTTTCCTATAACTAGCCAAATTCAAAGCTGTATGAGTCTTTCCAACTGCTCCATCGCCAATGAACACCACTCCACCCGTACAAATAATGTCAGTTTCTCGACAAATGAGTAGTTTCTTTTTGTTACTTGAATCCATTAGCAACCAGCTTATAAAATGATTGAACCCTTAAAGCCACTTATGACGATTTTTGATTATAAAGCTATTTGTAAGTGCAACTAATTGATGAGCAAGGAACTATGCTTTCATCTGAGTTTTTCTACCTTTCCGAAATCTCGATACATTGACATTTCTTTCAAAGTTCGTTCATCTTTTTCAGTTAGTTTATCTTGAACTAATCGGCTGATCAATTCACCTAACCCAGGTCCTAGCATATATCCTTGTCCGCACATTCCAACTGCGTTGATATATCCTTCTAATTCCTTGATTTTACCAACAATCGGAGAACCATCTGGAGACATTGGATATAATCCTCTCCACGTTCTTCTCATTTTCAGATGTTTTGTTCTAGGAATTAGCTGTACAATTCTTTCAGCTACTTGAGGTAGAAAAGCAGATGTTTCCATTTCATTTGTACCGGGGATAATTGGTTCGGGTGTTAAGCATAAAATGAACTTTCCTTCTTGGTTCTGATAGAAATAGAAGTTATTGGTTCCAGTGCCGGGTCGTAAATCAACAACTAAAGGATCAATAAACTTTTTCACTGGCTCACTAATACCTGATTCATGGGAATCTGGATAAACAGGCAAATCTATTCCCACCATCTTGCCAACAGCTTTTGCTCCTGCTCCTGCAATATTGATAACTGTATCAGCTTCATAAACTCCTTTGTCAGTTTTAACTCCCTTTGCAAAGCCGCTCTCTGTTATAATGGAAGTAACTTTTTCTTTAAAACGATATTCTGCTCCTTCCACAACTGATTGACGGTAAAAAGCATAGATAGATTTTAGCGGTGAAGCATTACCATCTTTAGAGGAAAGGGTTCCTCCTCTTAAATCTCTAGCAACAATACCTGGAACTAAGTCTTGGATTCTTTCCTTGTCCACCCAATCAATTTCCAAACCAGCTTTTTTCTGAATTACCAGATTATCTTGCATAAACTGTTCATGTTCTTCATTGTATGCAATGAAGGTATATCCTCCTTGAAACCATTCAATATCGTCACCATATTTCTCTTCCCATGTTGAGAAAATCTTAATTGAATCAAGGCAAAGATGAATTTTTGCAGGAGCTGTATGAGTTGCGCGTATCCCACCTATTGCTTTCTTATTCTGCCCTTGACCAGCTGATGGAGTATTATCAATAACAAGCGTTTTAATTCCATCTCTTGCTAAAGCTAAGGCTGAAGGAACACCTACACTTCCAGCACCAATGATAATCGCATCGAATTTGTAACTCATCTTCATTCCTCCTTAGTTCCTAAGAAATATTTGAGAGGTACTTCAACAAATAGTGGTCGTTGCACAAATGTTGTTACTTCTTCTTGAGGTACTCCTTCTTCTCTGAATATTCGTTCAATCAATTTAGTACAAGTTTTTCCTCCACATGCTCCCATTCCAACCTTTGTAATTGACTTCAACTCATTCATATCTTTGATTCCTTTATGGATGTAAGATCGTATTTCTCCAGCAGTAACTCTTTCACATCTACAGATAATAGCTTCATCAGGAATGATTTCTTCATATTGCTCTTCAATTGCTTTTTCTATAGTTTTCTGAACTTTGAAAGATATTGCTTTTGTAGCGATATCTGCAGGAAGCTCGAAAGTGACCAATTGTGTTTTTGGATGGCGAGCTAAAATTCGTGATCCATAAACTTCAAAATCGCCTAATTCATTCCCATCCTCATCAACAACAGTTAATATTTCACCTTTCTCTATTTTCTTATTGTAAATTTCAGCAGGGAGTGTTACTCTAGGAGTATTCTCACTTTTTCTATAATCTACTAAAGTAATTGCTAGACCCGGACATACTGCCACACATTGACCACACCCAATACAAGATGAGGTATATGTAACAAGATTTTCACACCCTTCATACTGCGGTAAACCCAGCAAACCTCCTCCTTTAATATTTATTAATCCTTCACTACAAACCGTTGTACAAGGATTACACGGTATTTCTTGATTACAATGAATAATTGGATGCACACCTACTTTTTCAATTTGACATTTTCTCTCAATGACTGGACCAGGATGACTCTTAAGTATTCTAGATTTCTCTTTCCACTCCACCGGTATTTCTTCTTCTACTAAACCTAAATTGATTGCTATCTCCATTCCAGCTATTTTACCATTAAACATTGCTGAAGAAGCCTCAGCTATTTCTAAGGCATCACCTGCAGCCCATACATCCATCTCGAATTCTTGAGCTTTAAGGTGGAATTCATTAACAGGATCCAACCCAATTGCTATCAAAACTGTATCTACAGCAAATATTTTCTCTGTTCCTTGTATAGGTTTAAAATTTTCGTCTATCTGTGCGATAGTAATTGAATCCACATGATTTTTACCATGAGCTGCTAAGATTGTGTGACGAGTGTAAATAGGTACTCCTAACCGTCTCAGTTTATCTTCGTGAACTTTATATCCACCACATTCAGGTAGAGCTTCCACTAAACCAACTACTTCAATACCTGCTTGGATAGCATGATAGCCTGTAATCAACCCTACATTTCCGCCCCCTATTAGGAAAATTTTTTCACTCGATTTTACCAAATCTCTATTAACTAACGTTTGGAAGGCACCGGCGCCATATACCCCTGGAAGTGTGTTTCCTGGAAATGATAGCATTTTTTCTCTTGCCCCAGTAGCTATTAGCAATTTTCTTGGTTTAACAAGAACATACTCTTCTTCCTTAAGGACACCTACTAACTTATCATTATAAACAGCAATTGCAGGGCTTGATAGCCACACGTCAATATTCTTGTATTCTTCAACTTCTTTCTCCAGTTTTTTCGCAATATCATTACCTCTGGTTCCTGCATAAGAATCTTCAACTGAACCAAAGAATTTGTGAGTTTGAAGTAAGAGTTTTCCACCCAAGTGATCTTTGTCATCAATAAGAATAATATTAGTTTTATATTGAGCTAAGGTCAAAGCAGCTTGTAACCCTGCTGGACCACCACCAATGATTAATACATCGGTCTCATAAATAGGTATTTTACCAGATTGTAATTCAGAATCATCCTCAGGTAAAGAGGGTATTCCTTGAACTTGCTCAACAATCATCCCTTCTTTTGTTGGTGTCATACAAGATTTTACTGGAACACCGTTAACAAGGACAGTACATTGAGCACATTGTCCATTGGCACAGAAAATCCCTTGGGGGGCATTGTCTTTAGCATGAAAACCAAAGATTTGTATACCATTTGCTATCAAAGCAGAAGAAAGCATCTCATTTTCTTTTGCTTGATATTTTTTACCTTCAAATTTGAAATTAACTAGTTTATACTCTTGCTCTGTGAGTATGGGATGATCAATAATTCGTCGTTGGTCCTTGAGATTCATTTATCCACCAGAAAGTATCTAAATGGGAAAGGTTTATTCTAAATATAAATTTTCACTATGAGACTTACATAAAAAGAGAGAAACAGAAAGAACTAGAAGTACTTGTTCTTCCTTCTAACGAAACATTTGTAAATCTCTATAGCCGTAAGAGGAATAGCTATTGCACCCATAACAATCAACCAATCAGTAATTCCAAGTGGCATAAAAACATAAGGATCATCAAAAAACATGAGAATGATGTCTTGAAGCCAACTAGAGTACATTATGATAATATGTAAAATTGGAACAATTATTATAAGTATCATAACTACCCATTTCCAATCTTCTCTTATAGATTTATGAACAGGTTTGTTTAATCTGCGAAGCATAAGAACTACTAAACTCTCCGAAATAACGATTATTGAGATAAACATAGTTCTGGCTTTAGATTGTTGAAAAGCTGCTTGAATACCAGCTTCAGCTGCCCCATTTAGAATAGTAGGTATAATACCGTATAAAGCTAACATGTAAACTAATCCTGCAGCAAATGCTAAAGAAAGTGCAAGTACTACAAGAGCGCCTATATATCGTCTGTTGAAAATGTCTTCATCATCTCTTGGAGGATAATCCATTATTTCCTGAGTTATACTATCAAAAATAAAGGCAAGGGGTGGGACTAAGTGAGCAGTAGAGAAAATATAAACTCGTTGAAAACTGGTAACTAGTGCAAAGTCAGGAATAAATGAGCTTGTGAAATATAGAATTGCTTCGGCAATGTTTAGAGAAATGTAAAAGAAAATCATAATTCTAATACGGTTAAACAACCCTCTTCCTTCTCTAATACCAAGAACAGTACTAGTAAAGCTATCGTCAGCAATAATAACATCAGAAGCTTGTTTAGCGGTTTCTGTTCCAGCAATCCCCATACAAATCCCAACATCAGCCATTGTTAATGCCAAGCAATCATTTACACCATCTCCGCACATAGAAATGATCTTGTTCTTATCTTGGTATTTCTCTATAATCACTTGTTTGTGTTGAGGGGAAACTCTAGCAAATATCCTTGTATTGAAGAAATCCATTTCTGAAAGTTTCTCTATGTTATTCCCCTCTACTACTAATTCATCTTTTTGAACGATTCCTACTTCCTTGGCAATTGCTCTTGCAGTTAGAGGGCTATCACCAGTAATCATTATTGGAGTAACACCAGCCTTGTAACACATATTAACTGCATCACCAACACCATAACGAGCTGGATCTAACATACAAACAAAACCATTGTAGATTAATTCTTGTTCTGATTCTTTTCTATCATGGCTCAATAGTGTATCTTTATCCATTGGTCTTATTGCTAAAGAGATTACTCTGTAACCTTTTGATGCAAATTCACTAACATATTCATCTATTTTCTTTGTATCTTCTTTTGTTAATTCCTTATATTCCGATGGACTACCAATCCTATTACATAAAGGTAAAATTGTCTCTGTTGCACCTTTACAAAAAAGTGAATATCCTTCCTTATCTTGATATGTTTTACTCATACGTTTCAATGTTGAATCGAAATTGTATTCCATAATGTATCCATATTGTTTCTTTGTTTCCTTCTCATTTAATCCTGATTTATTGAATAAAGCTAAAAATGCCCCATCTGTTGGATCCCCTGTAGTTTTCCATGAAATTTGATGATGAGGTTCAAAAACTTCTTCTACTATCAAATGAGCATTGTTATTTAACATTCCTCCGACAAGCAAATACTCTAATTTTGAATCTTCTGCAAAAGGTTTAATCGTGTCAGGTATATACATATCTTCAGAGAAATTTTCTGGTTCATCACCAAAAGGAACTATTGCACCTTTGTTGCTATATCCTATTCCTGATACACCATAGAATTGACTTGTATCCCAAATCCTTTGGATTGTCATCATATTAGTGGTTATAGTTCCTGTTTTATCGGTACATAGAACAGAACTTCTACCCAATGTTTCTACCGCAGAAAGATTCCGAATTATTACTCTGTCTTTTGCCATCGATAATACTCCAGTAAGTAATATCAAAGTCGTCAATAATGGGATACTAATTGGCATAATTGCCATTGAAGTTGTTATAGAATCTACGATCTGATTCTCTAGTGGTGTATCTCCTCCAATAGTGCAAAAATAGATTGTTTTGTATACTATTGAGATTACTAGATAAGCTAGAACAGTTAATCCCAACCATTTAGCTAATCTGTTTACTTTTGCTCGAATCGGGATATCTGTCGTTCCTATCTTCTGTAATTCTGTTGATAATTTTCCTATTTCTGTAAAGATGCCTGTGTTTACTACTATAGCATTTGCTCTACCTACTTCAAGAAATGTACCAGTATAGAGCATATTAGTTCTAAGCGATATGGGAGTATCTTCTTGAAGAATATTTTTTGGATTGTGAATCTTTTCAACAGCTACCGATTCTCCTGTTAATGCGCTTTCATTTACTAGACAATTACTTGAATAGATTATTCTTGAATCGGCAGGAACCCTATCTCCTTGATCTAATTCGATTAAATCACCAGGTACCAAATCTACAGCAACTATTTGTCGAGGGACACCATCTCGTATTACGGTAGATCTCGGAGCAGCTAACTTGTGTAATGCATCCAATTTGAATTGAGCTCTTATTTGTTGAAAAATTGTAAAACCAATATTGAAAACAATTATTATCAACCAAAAGCTAATTTGCCCAATAACGCCTTCAACAAATAGTGACATGAATATTAAAATAGAAGAAACGATCAAGTAAATATTGATTAACCAATTGAATAATGGAGCTAGATATATCTCCCAAATTGATCCTTTGATTTTAGGAATTATATTAGGACCATATTGTTTTAATCGTTTAGTTGCTTCTTCATCATGTAATCCGAATCTAATATCGGTATTGAGTTCCTCGCTTATTTTATCTGTAGAAAGATGATGAGGACATAAGTATTCTTGAGTTAAAAAATCTGTTTGCTTGGTTTTTTTTCCCATGAACATACAACCAGCTATTTGTAAGAAATAAACAAAACCGAGTAATATAAAGTTTAAGCTGTTTTGTTGAGAAATATTTAACAATCAACACTTCTTTTACAAATTAAGTAAAGTTTAAGAGAGTATCAACAATTGTTTGTTTAGCGACAAACGAAAATAAAATTACAAGTGATTAACAATGAGCACACCTCCCTCTAAACCTCCTGCTGAACCTCCAGCTCGTTCTCCTGGTATTCGTCCTGTTGGCCCTGATGGCAGACCACTTGGTCCTGACGGAAAACCAATGGGTCCTTTGTTTATGCGAGATGAATATAAAAATCTGGTTGATGAATTTACTAAAGATGTTAAAAAAGAGTTGTCCAAAGAAGTTAAGAGTCTTCTTTTAATCGGAAGCTATGTCTCAAAAGAGCACATTGCTGGTGAATCTGATTGTGATTTTCTTATAGTCTTAGATGAAAAAGCATCAGGAGACAATTTTCAAAAATCCATGGAAGCAATTAGTGAGATTGTTTTCAAATATCTAGAAGAGCCACTGTATGGTTCAATAATCGATGTTGAAGTTTTAGGAGCAAATGATGTACCCACTAAAGGTGAAACAGATTATCCTTGGACAAAAGTGTTGGTAGCTCAGCGAGGTAAAACACTAATAGGAGACAATCCTTTTGCAAAGATTAAGATTAGCGAAGAAAATGTCAAAATATCTGCTAAAGAGATGGCTAGTGTCTATCTAGAACAACTTGAGGAGATTATTGAGACTGATGAGATTGAGGACTATGACAAACTATACTTAACAGTAGAAGCAGTACTTGGATGCGGGTGTGCATATCTCTACTACCATGGGGAAAAAGAATTTTACCGAAGTTCAGCTATAATTCTTTTTGAAGATAAATACAATAGTAAGATAGATATTGATCCCATGCAAATTAGTCACAGATTAAGGCTAGCAGCAAAGACTCTTGATACAAAAGACTTCATTCCTAAATCATTAGCCTTCTGCAAGAAAGTTGTTGCTGAATTGAAATAAAAGAGGATTATGTATGTCAGTAAGAACTAGTATTGATATTTTGGTTGATAGCGTTGAAAGTTCAGTAATCTTAATGATAGGTGAATCAGGAACAGCAAAAGAAGAGATGGCATTCCGATTTGTAGAGGATGGTTTTCAGAAAGGAGAAAATGTTATTGCAGTCCTATTCGCACACTCAGCTACTGATTATCTTGAGGAATTGAAAAAACGAGATGAAAAGAATGAAAAACGCCTTGAGAAAGGTCAGCTTAACATCATAGATGCTATTTCTTATAGATCAATTCCAAAGGATAAACCTCCTAAAACATTCTTTTTAGACAATGCAAACGATTTACTCACTCTCTCTGTAACCTTGAACGAGCAATCTAAAAAAGCGTCGAAGCTACGAATTGTGTTTGATCAACTTGCTCTCCTAACATTATACAATCAACCAATGCAGGTTTTGAACTTCCTTCAAACATTAGCAGCAAGGAGTAGAGAAAGGAATCAAGCTATCTTACTCTTATTAGACTCCGGAGTTATAGACGAACAAACAGAAAAGACGCTCCATACAATAGTTGATGTTCTAGCTGAAACAAAAAGAACAGACGAACCCACTGGTCCTCAACAGCTTGTTAGAATCAAGTTTGCTAAAAATCAATTTGAACCTAGATGGGTACAGGTTGTATGAAATATTCACTCATCACAAAATATTTTATTTCCTTTGTTTACCGCACTTAGATGATATTAGAACAGGATTTTTTTCCTAACAAAGAGTTTTTGGGTAGGATAGAGAATCATCAAAAAGAGATTATAGAATCTAAGATAGATTTTTCTATAATTCAATATAAATCCGATCTCTATTATTATTCAGGAACTGGTCAATCTTGTATACTAGTGATACCAGCTGAAAGTGATCCATTACTCTTTGGAAGGCGAGACATCAATAGAATAAAGCAAGAAACAGCTTTAGACAATATTATTACAATAAAAAATACTAGAGAAATTTTCTCACATTTAAATGATCGCGGGGTTAGAGTAAAAGGAGGTAAATTTGGTCTTGAAGGAGACATTCTCCCTGCGGATATGTTTCACAAAGCTGAAAAAATATTCCCAACAAAACAAGCTATTTCTATTGGTCCTTTGCTCCGGAAGATACGATCTGTTAAAAGTGAAAATGAAATTGATGTTTTGAAAAAATCTGCGAGTATTCTAGACGAAATCCATAATCTGTTCCCTTCCATAATTTATGAAGGTATAACAGAAATTGAAGCTAGCTCGAAACTTAACTCCGAAATGAGAATTAGAGGAGCTCAACCCACAGTTAGAAGTAGAGATTTTTACACAGAAACAGGAGGAATAGGACTTATTTTATCTGGTAATAATACTGCAATTAGTAGTTATACTCTGACAGCTACAGCAGGTCCTGGGATACATCAATCACACCCATCTGGACCAAGTTTCAAGAAGATTAAGCGAGGAGAAATTATTTTTGTTGATTTTTCACTTGCTTACAAAGGTTACATTACAGATGAAACTAGATGTCATGTACTAGGTCAAGCTTCAGAAGAAATCAAAGACAGGTATCAAAAAACCTTGGAATTTGAGAAATTCATGAGTAACAAGATGAAAAAAGGGAAACAAGTTAGTGAGCTTTATCATGAAACATATGACTTCGCTGAAGAACTCGGTGTTAAAAATGAACTAATGCTTGGTGGGCAAATACCTTTCTTGGGACACGGAGTTGGTTTAGAACTAAGTGAACCTCCAGTTATCACCAGAAAATCGGATTATATTTTAAAAGTAGGTAATGTTATCGCGTTAGAGCCAAAATTGATCTATCCGAAAGAGATGGTTATAGGTTCAGAAAATACATATGTAATTAGTAAAAATGGAACAGTACAAATAACCAATGCATTTCAACCATTGCTAGAATAATTGAACACTGAAACATTATGCCTTTTTTTCATTTCTCGAGATAAAACATTGGGATATTTTCCTGACTAAAAATAGCTTGAAGAAGAGCAAGGATAATCGATTCAGGAAACCGGGTACATAAACAACCTTACCTTTACGAGCTGCTCTCAGGGATTTTGTAACAACTTCGTTAGAGCACATCCATAGTCTTTTTGGAACTGTAGAACGGTCGAATTCTTCAAGTTCTTTGGTGTCATGAAATTCAGAATAAGTCATTCCAGGACAGAGAGCTTGAATCTTAATATTTGTGTTCCTCAATTCCTCTTGTAGTGATTCTGAAAGTACTATGAGAAAAGCTTTCGTAGTCGTATAGGTCACATTCCCATACTTCGTCATCAATCCACTCATTGATGAAACGTTGATTATTATTCCTTCATTCTTTCTAAGCATGATAGGAACTGCAGCACGACAGAACATATAACTTGCAACAACATGAACATTTACCATATCTAGCTGCCGTTCATAATTATCTTCAGTAAAACTAGAATATAATCCAAAACCAGCATTATTCACTAAAATATCAATATGTTCTAACGATTTTATAGTTTCTTCCACCACTTTTACTTGTTCTAGTTTAGCTAAGTCTGCGACCAATACTTTAGATTCTATTGAAAACTGCTTAGTAAGATTTTCAGCTAATGCATTTAACTTCTGTTTTCTTCTTGCAACTAAAATTAAATTATATCCTTCTTTTGCGAGAATTTCTGCAAAAGATTTACCAATTCCACTTGAAGCTCCAGTTATAAGAGCGATTTTATCTGACACAAAATCATTCCCTATTGGTTTTTGGTTTAATTTTTTCTTTCTTGAATTTGAAAATATTCCCCTTAAAACGTAGATAGACAAGCAGTAGAATACTACCCACAAAAAATCCACCACCGATAGCTAAAGATGCTACAATCCATTGATTGTCTTCGATATCTTCTGGGGACAACAGCGCGTTAATATCATCTATTATCATTTGGATATAATTGGCATCTTCATCATCGAGCAACATTGGTGTTAATATAGCAATTTTAGAATTTGTATCTCTAGCAATCTGTATAACTAATTGTTCCTCAATTTGTGGTTGGGTGATAATAGTGGACACATTTTGTTCTATCATAATGTTAATAATTTCTTGAATGTGTTGTGCTGAAGGTTCTGAACCTTCATGCTCTTCAATTATTCCTACTCTTTCAACACCAAGCAAATTTAACAAGTAGAAAAATGAAGGATGTTGTACGACTACCTTTAAGCCGTTGGTCTTATTGAAATAATAATCTTCGATATCAAATATCAACTCATCTAAATCAGATAGATAATTGTCTCTGTTTGTTTCATATTGTTCTCTATTTGCAATGTCCAGTTGTATAATACTATCTGTTATGTTTGAAACAAAGTTTTTAGCAATTATAGGACTCATCCACACATGTGCATTTAGATATCCTGAAACAGGATCAATTTCCATCATCTCCTCTGAGGCTAGTGTAAGAACATTCAGAGAAGGAAATGCGTCTAAAATATTCTCAACCCAAGGTTCAATTCCAGGTAAACCCAGTCTTACAAACAAATCTGCTTCACCTATCATCTGAATCTCACTTGAAGTCAAGGAATAAGTATGAGGATCCTCAGAACCTGTAACAACAGAAGCTGGAGTGAACAGTGTATCACCCACTTGAGTAGCCCAATCGGCTATTATTGATAATGTCGTCACAACGCTAATTACTCCACTAGTTTCATTTATGTTAGAAACTATAACTGGCTTATAAGACGTACTAGCCATAACTGAATATGGTGATAGAAAGAGAAACATAGCAAAAATGAGAACAACTATTTTCTGCGTTTTAGAACACATCAAGTAAAAAAACTGATTCTTCTTTATATTAATTTTTGTACATACCCAAAATCATTTTATATTTCACTTAACTCTTCTAGTACATGGCATCGATTCTTGATTTCATATACTCTTTAGCAACACCGTTAATGATTAAAGCTTTGTTTACAGCTGTAATCATTGGAGTTTTAGGGGGGATTGTCGGGGTTTTTGTTCTGTTAAAAGGCATGGTTTTTCTTGGTGAAGCAATAGCCCATTCAGCTTTTGCCGGAGCTGCATTGGGGATACTCTTAGGTATAGACCCACTTATTACAGTTATGATTTTTGGAGTCACTGCTTCTGTAGGTATTGGTTATGTTAATGAGAAGAAGGTTATGAAAGATGAAGTAATTATTGGAGTAGTATTTACCAGTTTCATGGCTCTAGCTATACTCTTCATAGGATTAATGCCATTTTACTCAACAGACGTAACTTCAATATTATTTGGAGATATTCTCCTCATTTCTTGGGAAAATTTCATTTTACTTATTAGTATGGCTGTAGGGGTTTTAGTCATCATTATTGCTCTAAAGAAGGAATTATACTTGATAACATTTAATGAAGAAATGGCTTCAGTAGCAGGTATTCCAATAAGATTTATTAATTATCTCTTTCTAATACTTATAGCAATTACAATTGATGTTTCATTGAAAGCAATAGGAGCAATTTTAGTTTTTGCAATGATAATTACACCTGCTGCAGCAGCTTATCAATGGACATTTAAGCTAAACAAAATGCTTTTGTTGTCAGCACTATTTGGTGTAATTTCAGCTTTTCTAGGATTATTTTTCTCATTTATCTGGGATCTACCTTCTGGATCAACTATTGTTGGAGTTGCAACATTAATTTTTGCTTTATCATTTATTGTGTCTCCGAAGAGAAGGAAATCTGGAACAGGACAGGATATTGAGAATTGTGAATATTGCGCGAAATCCATCGATGGTAGAAAATTCTGTTTAGAGGAAAGCTGTATAGCCAGAGAAATTCCACACAAGCATAGTGAGGGAGAGTTGATTATTTATAAGAAAGATTTGAAGGAAAAAAGTACTCCTTCTAAACACAAACATGAAATGGAGGGTGAAGAGTGACGGTCGATGATATATCACCTGATAGCGATATAGTTGCTTGTATGAAGGATATAAGTGTCGTTTATGGTGACTTTGCTGCTTTATATGAGATAAACTTAGATGTAAAAAAAGGAGATTTTATTGGAATTTGTGGTCCAAACGGAAGTGGAAAAACAACACTACTAAAAACAATGATAGGTTTGATTCAACCAATTGCAGGAAGAATGACACTGTATGGGGAAGAGATAATTGATACTGTTCCAGTTCATACTAGGTTTCGAATAGGATATGTCCCACAAATTACTACTATAGACAAAAATTTCCCAGCACTAGTAAAAGATGTAGTGGAGATGGGAAGATATGCAAAAGCAGGATTAGTAAGCAGGATTAGAAAAATTGACAAACAAAAAGCTATGGATGCCTTACGATTAGTAGATATGGAACATGCTGCTGAAAGACCCATTGGGCACCTTAGTGGAGGGCAACAACAGAGGGTCCTCATCGCGCAAGCATTAGCAGCTGAAGCTGAAGTATTATTGTTAGATGAATTCACTTCCGCTTTAGATTTCCGAATGACAGAGGATATTATGGAACTTTTAGAGTATCTCAATTATACACACAAAATCACCATCATCACCGTAGGACATAATATAGAAATTCTAAGAGCATATTGCCACAGAATTGTCTGTATAAACAAAGTAATAGCATTTGATGGTAGCCCAAAAGATTCGGAATTAGATAAAGCAATAACTCAGATATTTCATTAATCTAACTTTCTTAGAATACCTATCACAATACAAAAAGGTTAACTGAAATAAGCAATTTGCTTGTTTATTATTTGTCTGATTTTCGTTTTAGAGTTATATCTATAGTTGAAACAGTTTTTGGTCCATGATCACCTTCCAGTACTTCTGAACCAATTTTAACATCAGAAACTTCTATCACTGACAGATATTTTCTTTTAGTAATTTCAGCAACATCTACTGCTGTACTAATTGAGCGTCCTCTTGCACGTATTGTACATTGGTTTTCACCTTTGTTAAAAATAGTTACCACAACTAAACAGTAATCCATAGTTCTTTTACGTCCAATATAGACAGCGTTTATTTCTTTAGACATTTTTTACAGCTCACCATTTATTTGAGACTATTTAGATATAGCTTTGCTCACTTTTAAATTTTCTTTTTTCATTTAGAACATTGTAAAACATATCAAAAAAAAATTTAAGCAGAAAAAATGGAGAAAAAGCAATAGAGAGATAATTTAGGAACAATACAGTGGATTAGTATTTAATTTTTTCGAATTTTCTGTTTGTATAAGATTCTTCGAATTTTTGATGATAGATTTCTTCATCGTAATCTACTTTGTTTGTCCTTTTCTTTGGAACAATAACACTAATTGCATCATCGATTAGTTCAATTTCTATTCTAGCACTATTTTCACTGTAAATCTCGCCTTCATTTTCCCAGCATAATGGTTCTTCAGTTTCAACAATCATTTTTCTACAACGATCAAAATGTATACCCTTCATCCCTACATGATTACCAGGAATTGCCTTTATGAGCATTTTTACACGATTTAACCCTTTCATTCCATGTGCAATTACTACACCTAGATCCTTGTTTTTTTGACTGTATTCAACATTACCTGGCATCACAAGAAAACCGGAGATTTCATCACCAACACCTGCAAAGGCATTTGTAAGTTCAGGAATAACAATTGGGTCTCTATCATCTAAAGTTATTTTTGCTGGAATGTTCTTAGATTTCAAGACATATTTTAATGCTAAATAGTTGTATTTGATTAAACCTATTTTCATCCATTTCATTTCGTAATGTGCTGCAGCAGCTGCTCTTGCTGTAAAACCACCATCTGTCAAGTCAAAAGCATAGTTTGTTGTATCTCCTGAACATTTGATTGCTGGAAATCTCTCACTATGTCCCTCTACAAGAATCTTAAGACTATCTTCTAGACCATAAGGGATTGAGTGAGTCTTGTGCCAATCGCACATTGAACCAGCTGATAGTAAGCCTAAAGTGACATCAGAATGGCCTATTATGGCATCACCCATGTTGGTTGCAGTTCCATCTCCACCTAAAGCTATTAATGTTTTGAAGCCCTTCTTGATTGCTTCTGCAGCAAGTTCTTTCTCTTGTTGTGGTTTCTCTGTAACCGCATATTCAAAATCGCCAATATACTCTTTAGCTAATGCTAAAGCGGTGTCTAGTTTTTTACCCAATTTACCAGTGTTTGCATTGGGATTCACAATAATGTAGGGATCTGAAGACATATTTTCATCTTGAATAAAAAGTAGTATATAAAATTAATCTGTTTCACAGTCTTTCTCCATTAAAAATGAAATGAATATGTTTTAAAACTAGTTTTGTTATTTGTTCGATGAGATTACATGAAATGCTATAATTGTGGAACAGAAAATGTTGAACATGGAAGGTTTTGTGGAAAATGTGGTGCTGATTTAGAATCCGTACCATCTGCAAAGGCACAGAATCAACAAGTGCCCCCTCAACAACCAAGGAAGGAACTAGTTAGATGTACAAATGATAGAGTATTAGGTGGAGTATGTGCCGGTATTGGAAGGCAACTCAACATGGATACAAGTACAACTCGTTTGCTTGCGGTGCTAATATTCTTTTTGACTGGTTCTACCATGGGGATAGCTTACCTTATTCTTTGGGCAGTTCTTCCAGAAGCTCCTTGTGCTCCCGCGCAATAGAGAAATTAGAATCTATGCTCGTTCATTTTTTTTATCAAAAAAGTCTTCTAATTTAGCACTTTTTGGTCTTTTAATCATCGGGAAAATTTCTTTCCAATGAATTATTTTTGCTTCGAGATTATTTTTTTCCAAATATTCTAAAACTTTCTTAGGGAACTCTTGAGCTACTAATATTCCTCTCACAGATTTTTTTTCTGTGTTTTCAAAGTATTCTATATACCTTTTAAGCTGATGAGCATTTGCTGGTGTAGCATTCCTTTTCTTCACTTCTACTATTGCCTCTCCACTTTCACTCATTCCCCTTATATCTACAGGTCCAACATCTGTACCATATTCAGTGCGTAATATTTGAAAACCTTTCTCGATCATATCTGGATTAGCTACGAGAAACTTTACAAGGTCACTTTCGTCACCATATATTTCCAACTCAGATTCATCTGTTGCATGCCATGTTGAAACATTTGTTAAATTGGTGAAAGTAATTATCAAAGTCTCCTTTGTTTTTGTTCGATGTGTAACCATCTCTAATAAAGAATCAGAAATTTTGAACTCAATTGGTCCAGCTAATGGTTTTTGCCAATTAAGAGGTTTTACGCCTATAGGTCCGTGCAAAACGATAGAAAGATCTTTCTTAATCATAAGAAATCTATCTCCCTCTGCTAGAGTTGATTTTATTCTTCCATCAAAAATTGCTTTACATCTACCAGCAATAAGGATCATTTTGTTTCCTACAACCAAGTTCAATTTTTTAACAATAGAATTAATAGGAGCTAAAGGTAGTTGTTCAAAATTATTGTTGTTCAAATTGTAGCCCTCAAGGAGATGTTTTACATTTTTAGAATCTAAATAAGAGAATATTAATCTTGCTACATTACATCTCAATCTTACCTATACGCAAAATCTATAAAAGAGAGAGAATGTGATAGATATACCACAGTAAGGAACAAGTGATACTTATGGCTGAAATTACAACATTCATAATGCTGCTTATACAAATGGGAACTGTGATTCTTTGCCTATTGTTTGGTTCATATATGGATTTAAGGAAAAGGGAAGTATCTGACATACCTTGGATTATTATGGCTGTAGTAGGTTTGATAACAACAATTATTTACATTGTTTTTTCTGAAAATAAGGGGTCTGATGGACTTAGGATCGGAATCAATTTTGCTGTAGGTATTGCAATAGGGCTTGTTTTGTATTATACTGGAATGATGGGTGGAGCTGATGCAAAAGCTATTATGGCCCTATCACTTAATACTGCAATTTATCCTTTCATATACGATTTAACCAATTTGGATGTTTATACGTTGCTTTATGTACCACCAATCTTCAACACTTTCTTTAACTGGCTTCTAACACTTGTTTTAATCTATCCTCTACCGTTACTCTTCTACAATATCTATCTGAAAATTAAGAAACAAAAATTATTTGAGAACACTAATGCAAATTTCGCTAGTAAATTTTTGATGATGATCTCTGGTTATCTTATACCAGTAGAAAAAGCTAAGAATAGAACAGATATTGTTTATTCTGAAGTTTATAATGAGGAAGATGAAGAATGGGAAATCAAGCATTTTATGCAAGTCCCTGAGATTGAAGAGGAAGAAAAGTATAAGCAAGAAGTTGAAGAAAAAATCGAAAAGACAAAAAGAAAGAATATTTGGGTGAAAGTACTTCCTCCAGGGATAGTATTTCTCTTATTAGGATATATTCTAAACATCTTTCTTGGGAATATTCTATTTGCTTTATACTACTGGTTCCTATGAGCTTATTTGTGTGAAAACAGTACTTATATATTTGATTACAGCTGATTTTCATTGAGTAAGATGAAAATAAAAGAACTAGCAAAAATTGTTCTAAAAATGATTCACAATAATGAAAAAGATAATATTATAAAGTTCATTTCAGACAACTTAGAGAAAGATATTCAGCTTCCAAAAGCTCTGATAAGTATTCAAATTCAACTAAAGGAAATAGGTGGAGGATATCCCCCTGTTGGAAAGCAGATAGAAACCATAGATGAAATAATAGAATTTACAGAAATTGCAGTTAATAGAGCACTTGAAATGGAAAACAAACTCACAGCAGGGATTTTATATCATAACCAAGCTTCATTCTGTTTCCCCAATATGGATGATGGTGTAGATGAGAGATTAATTGAACCGGGTTATTTTGCTGCAGTCAAAGATTATGAAATCCGCAAGAAAATTGGTGAAAAAGGACCAATGTTGTGGGCAAAATGGTTAGTAGGGATTAGTGAGTTCATTAAGGGTGATGTTGATAAGGCTCTGGGAACTCTAGAAGATACTGCTAAACAAGCAATAGAAGAACCTACTGAGAAGGATATTGATACTTGGACAAGATTGATGATAGCAAAGTTTTATTTTAGTTCTTTTCCTGAAAAACGCGATTTAGCTATTGAGATGATACAAGAAGTGCAAGAAGAATTTAATGCTCTCATGGATAATTATGGTCTAGAAACTGTTGGAAAAATAATTCAGAAATATTTTTAAAAAAAATGGGAAGAAACTTCCCTATATCTAATTTTATGGAACCTCGTTGATTAATTCAAGTTCTCTGTCCACTTCATCCTTAATATCTCCCAAGATATAATCCAGAACTTCCTCAAAATTTACTTCGACTCGGAACAATCTTGAGAAGAATGGGAGAAAAGCCTTTAAATCTCTTCTAAGAATTCTATAAGCTCTTGTCAAAGGTATAATGGGGGAACTTCTATGAACAGCATCTTTTAGAGCAAACCTCTTTGATTGAAGAAAATCAATCACATAAATTTCTCCTTTGTGCCAAAGAATGTTATGTTCGCTGAAATCACCATGTACAAATTGTGCTTGAAACATGTCATGCAGAACATCTACACATCGTTCTAGAATTTCAGAAGGATCATCAAAGAAATTTTTATTCAAGTCAGCGAGCAACGGAGCTGGTCCTTCTTCACTTCCGATTAACTCCATTGAATAACTATACCCAGCCCATTTGTATGGTTGAGGTACAGGAAGTTTAGCTTCGAAGGCATAGAGATTTTTGAAATATTCAAGCTTTGCGAATTGTTTTATGACTTCATAGGGGGAAGTACGATGTGATCCATGTATAACCCCTCTATGTGTAGTTCTGAAGAGCTTGTAACTTTTAATAGCAACTAACCTATCTAAATGATCTTTACCCCAACAGACAAAAGCTTCTTTTCCTTGTCCTATAATCTGACGAGCTTCAACTAGAAGATTATTCTCGATAGCCTCCGCTAAAGCTTCTTGTTCAGATAACTCGTGAATTTCTTCATTTTGTTCTCGTTTATTCCAATATTTTTCGTTTAACACTTTTGTTTCACTTCCACAAAGAGGAGATAGACAAAAGAAAGAAATGTAAACTAAAACATCAAAAGAAGTAGCAAAGGAATGGAAAAGAAAATCAGCTTAGTGATTCAGGTGCCATTGTGACAGTTGATTTGAAAACAATTGAAAGTTCTAGTTTTTCTATTCCAGCATTCATTTGTCTATGACACCTCCTTATTAGGAGAAAGAGGTAAAGATGCATTAATAAATTTTCTTAATCCGTAAATTATTCTTTGAGACAAATTCTGAAAGCTTAAGTCAATTGTAAGAAGAAAAATAAGAGTGGTAGCCCTGGGGTGAAATTCTCTGCTAAAACCGCAATTTAAACAGTTTTGAACACCCGTCTCAGGATTCAGAGTCCCGTATCCTTGACCGCTAGACTACAGAGCTATTTGTGCTTCCACAACCCTTCTTTTTTACATAATTATTTAATTTTTCCCTTCCTACGTAATTTTCAAGATATTAAAAATTTATTAGAAATATAGCATTTAATCTTCATCAATTATTCGTTGAAGGTATATTTCGCAATCACTGCAAACCAGAAAATCATGGGATTCTTTGTCTTTGTAAAATACAGTATACTTCATTGGTTTCCCACATTTTCCACATTTTATTTCCGATTCCTCCTCTGAAACTAACAATAATTCCTTTGGATCCATTTTAGGAGTGATGTATCTTGACACTTCTTTCACCTTTCAGTACAAATAGTATATATTTATCTTGTACAGACCCATTAATATATGTTTTTTTTCAAGAAAATTAAGCCAATTCCGAGAAATATTAGGAAGTTATGCCTTGGCAAATTTTTTTTTCATGAGATAGATATAAATATGGGTGGTTTTTTCTAAACGCAATGACTGGTGAATTGTATAAAATCAAATTCATTTTTCCAAACAAGGGAGAATCTGAAGGAGAACTTATTCGAGTTAAAGGTCCACACTTAACTGAAATCTTCAATAGAAACTTACCTGTTAACTCGAGAGCATTGAAGAGAGAGAATCTTTTCATAATTCCCGTTACTTTTTATTATACAGCTGAAAAACCTGTTAGTTTAGGTAAGAAAGGGGACATAATTTTCGATCCACGATCAAAAGCAGTTGTTATATTGTTAGCAGACACAAGATTTGATCTAAAGGTTGCAAATATTGGATTCATCACCAAGAATATGAAGTTGATTGAGAAAATTGAAAGATCTTCAGGAGTTAGAATCGAGTCAATTCAAAAATAATTTTGATTAGAAACAAAAACGCTTATAAATAGATTTTCCGTCATAAGAACGAAAGCCAAATCAGGGTAACTATCATGAGTATTAAACAAACAATACGCGATACATTTAGTAACATCAAAAAGGAATACGGAAAGATTGAACTCAGCGATAAAATATTGGATTTAATATCAATAACTGGTTTTGGATTATTCATAGTTTCACTCATTACCGTGTATCTTAGTGGCAAATTCAATGTTGTAAATATTGTTTTCATACTTTATCCAGTGATTGTTTCAGGAGTAGCAGCTTTTACAAGAATGAGAAAAAGAGAAGATCCTGCATCAGTTGCCAAATTATTCAATGACTGGATATGGATAATGGTGACAATTACAGTAATTGCTATAATTGTTATCATTATTGGTGTTATTATAGCATAAAAACTATTGTTTTATCAGCAATTTTTTTATATCTTGAAAAGAATATTTTTTCTAATGACCTATGAGACATATCGTATTTACACTAGAGTTTTAAAATTTGGTCAAAAAATCGGAATTAGAAGATTTTTCGAAACAGTATTATTTGGAATGACAATTTTCGCTATTACTTTTGTGTATTTATTCGTTTTAACACGTCCTGACGAATCACAGTATGCATTCTCACCTGCAGGTAAATACATACTTTTTCCAATAGGCTTATTTGTGGAGATTGCGCTTATTTTGAGTTATATTGAAGCACACTATCATTTAGACATCTTTGGGGAAAATACGAACAAATTTTTAGCAATAATGAGTATCACTTCTCTAATTGTAATTATACTATATGCAACAATTCCAGGTCTCTATGCTCTAAAAGAAATAAACGGTTTAAACATTGCTCTTATCGTTTTACTTTTCTTATTAAGTGTAATAGAAACAGCTTATTTCCTATATGCCAATCCTCGTGTGGCAAGATCAGAGGTATTTGGATTGGAGTACCAATTTTCTCAACTTGAAGAAACATTGAAATCAAAGAAATTAGGCGATTTACCAATTGATAAAGCATTTGACAAAGGAATCAATGCCTTGAAGAAAAGGATAAATGAAGAAGGGTATTGGGGTGAGATAAACCCTATATATGAAACAGCTACTGTATTGGAACTCTTCTTCAGCCTTGGGTACAATATTGATACAGAATGGATTGTACCTACAAAAGAAGGCAAAGTAGCTGTAACCTTACATAAACCTATAGAGAACTTATCAGCTATTGTCGAAACCGTAGAAGCATTGGAAATGTCATATGAACAATTTTACATTATGTATGCGGTAAGCTTGTACGACCCAACAATATTCGATAAAAGGGTAAATGATATCGAAGAGTTCAGAAATTCTATTTTTGAGGATACTGAATGGGATTTCATAAATAAATTAAATAGATTTACACCAAACTTACGATCAAGAACTACTCCACTACATGTAACAATGAGTTATGTCGCTGATGTAACAGGAAACATAAAGTTGCTAGATAGATTAGCAACATTGTTCTCAGCTTGTATTGAAATTGTAGTAAAACGAGGATATGCAAGATTCTCAACCTCACAAACAGGTAAAACACCTATTGAAATGTTTGCCCGTTTAATGCTTGCCTTACATGATATACGAAGAGCTCCAACTAAAAGACAGCAATTCACTCAAGCTATTGGCGGGACTCAATTCATTGAAGGTTCATGGGCAGGAAATATTGGAACAACAGGATATGTCATTCAAGCATTAGCTCCAAGTGAAACAGCTGATTCATTGCTGTTGAAAAAAGCTGCTCTTTATTTGTTGGCAATTCAAGATAAAGGAGGTCTTTGGGGAGCAAATATTGAAGAAACAACAATTGCATTAAGGGCTTTGGGTGTTCTTAAGAAGATGGCTGAACAAGAAGCAGCATAACTTGCTTCGGCTCATAACACTTTTTTATCCTAAGTTAAGTGAAAGGTTAGATATATCATGGAAAAAAATGCGTACATTGCTTGTTCAATGATCAAAGCGCAACAATTAGATTTCTCCCTATTGGATTATTTAATAAAATACACACAAGGACAAGGTTATAATCCATTTGTTCCAGGAAAGATGGATGATGCTCCATCCAAAGCCATTTTCGAGAGGGATCTTAATTGGTTAAAACAATCTAGTATTATCATTGCTGATGTGAATGAACCTTCACATGGTGTAGGAATGGAACTGATGTATGCTTATGAACACGAAGTTCCAGTTATTTGTATACTTGACAAGATAAACACTCCTCTTTCTAGAATGGTTGAAGGAGGACCTCACACATTGATACTGA